>JBILLT010000192.1:0-6066 GCA_044375925.1 Chthoniobacteraceae bacterium
TCGGCCAGGCCCTGCGGGGCGAACCGGGGCGGGTCTGGGTGATCGGGCATTCGGACAACCAGCCGATCCGCAGCGCACGGTTCCCGTCTAATTTCCACCTTTCCGCGGCGCGTGCCCAGGCGGCGGGCGGCATCATCGCTGGGGCTGAGGGTGGCACCGCCGGTCGCTTCTTCGCCGAGGGCAGGGGAGAGGCGGAACCGGTCGCCGACAATGAGACAGCCGCGGGTCGCGAACGCAATCGACGCATCGAGGTGGTGATCGAGCGGGGGATACAGCGATGACGCGCGCGATCGTCGATATCGTCAAGTCACTCTACGGTCTGGCGGGCCTCGGCGCGGCGCTGGCGCTGGCCATTCTAGCGTGGCTGTTCGGACCGCTGATCGGTGCCGCGGACATCTATCCCTTCGAGGGCGTCTTCGGCCGCACGCTGCTCGCGCTGCTGCCGGTGATCGCGTTTGTCGCCGCGGTCGCCTTTCTCGGCTGGCGACGCGATCGTCGCGACGTGGCGCTGGTCGATGCCGTTGCCGACGAGACAGCCGAGGCGGTCGCCGCCGAGGGAGCCGCGCTGGCAGGCAAGCTCAAGGATGCGCTGGCCAAGCTCAAGTCGGCCACAGGGCGCGAGGGCAATCATCTGTACCGGCTGCCATGGTACGTGATCATTGGACCGCCAGGGTCGGGGAAGACAACGGCGATCCGGCAGTCGGGGCTGCAATTTCCCTTGGCGGCCGACAGCGCCATTTCCGGGGTCGGCGGGACGCGCAATTGCGACTGGTGGCTGTCGCCTGACGCCGTGCTGATCGACACCGCCGGCCGATATACGACGCAGGACAGCGCCGCCGCGGCCGACAAGGCCGGCTGGGAGAACTTCCTTGGCATGCTGCGCCGTTTCCGGCCGCGCCAGCCGCTGAATGGCATCCTGGTGTGTTTCGGTGTCGACATGCTCGACGGGCTCGATGCGGCCGGCCGCGACCTTCATGCCCGGACGGTTAGGCGCCGGATCCGCGAGATCGAGGAACGCCTCGGCCAGCGGCTACCCGTCTATCTTCTCGTCAGCAAGGCCGATCTCGTGGCCGGTTTCGTGGAGTTCTTCGAGGATCTCGATCGGGATACCCGGGCGCAGGTCTGGGGGATGACCTTCCCTGTCGAGGCGTCGGCAGAAGGGGTGGCCGGTCTTTTCGCGCCGGAGTTCGCGAAACTGCTTCAGCGCCTGCATGACGGGCTTCTCGAGCGGCTGCAGTCGGAGCGCGGCGCCGCGCAGCGCGCGGCGATCGCGTCGTTCCCCGGTCAATTCGCCTCGATTGGCGAACCGGTCGGCGCATTCGTCGCTGCGGCCTTTGGCGGCTCATCTATGGATCCGGCGCCGCAGTTGCGCGGCGTCTATTTCACGTCGGGTACCCAGGAAGGGACCCCGATCGACCGGTTGACCGCGGCGATGACGCGGCGCAACGCCGTCGCCGCACGACAGGCCGCGCAGGTCGCCGGCGCCAAGGGCCGCAGCTATTTCCTCGGGCGGCTGATGCGCGACGTCGTCTTCAACGAGGCGCGGCTGGGCGCGCTTGACCCGCGTCGCGCGCGTCTGATGCTCATTGCGCGCATTGGCTGCTGGGTCGCGATCGGCGCCGTGGCGATCGCCGCCACTGCGGCGATCTGGACCGGTCGATCACGTGAGGCGGAGCGGGCGACCATCCTGGAGGCTGCAATCTCGCGCGCCGAGGGCGCCGCGCGTACGGTCGTGTTCGATCCGGTACGGGAGACCGATTTCACCCGAATCCTACCCTATCTAGACGCCGCGCGACCGCTGCCCGTTTCCGCTACCGCCGGCGACGACGCCTGGTTCGGCCTGTCGCAGAGCGAGGCACTACGCGCGGGCGCCGCCGCGGCGTATCGGCGTGTGCTGGAGCGGACCTTGTTGCCGCAACTGCTTGCGCGCCTCGAGACCCAGATGCGGTCGAATTTCCAGAAACCCGAATTCCTCTACGAGGCAAGCCGCGTCTACCTGATGCTGGGGCGTCTCGGTCCGATTGATGCCGGGCTGGTGCGGGCCTGGATGCGGGAGGACTGGCTTCGCAGTTTTCCAGGCGCGGCGAGACAACCGGTGCGCGATGCGCTGCTCGACCATCTCGACGCTCTGCTGACAGGCGATTTCACCGCCTATCCGCTGGATGGCGAACTGGTGGATGCCGCGCGACGGGTCTTCGCGCGGGTGCCGATGGCCGTGCGCGTCTATGGTCGGCTGCGCCAAGGCGCGCCGGATCTGCCGCCGTGGACGCCTGCTGGTGCGCTCGGTCCCGCCGGTCCGCGGCTGTTCGGTCGCGTCTCTGGTCGGCCTCTCGCCGAGGGCGTCCCGGGGCTGTTCACGATCGACGGTCTCTACAACGTGATCATGCCGCGGTTGGGCGCCGCCGTCCGCGACGCGGCATCGGAAAGCTGGGTCATGGGGCCGGAGGCTGCGCGCGACGGAGCTGCCGACCCGGTGCGGTTGGAGGCCGACATCCTGGCGTTGTACGCCGCCGATTACATCGCCGCTTGGCAAGGTTTGTTCGACGATCTGATCCTGACCGTGCCGGCGGATCTCCGCGCCACGGCCGAGGGGCTCAACCTGCTCGGGGCCCCGAATTCGCCGTTGCGCGATCTGTTGCGCGCGATTGCGCGCCAACTGTCGCTCGCGATCCCACCGGAAGGCTGGCAGCCGCCGGGCCGCGCGACGCTCGACGCGCAGCGTGTCCAGCAGGCGCAGGGTCAAGGGCCGGCGCCTACGGGGACCGAGGCGGCGGCGCGGATCGTCGATGCGCGCTATCGCGCCTTGCGGGAAGCCGCCGGACCGCAACTCGACGCAGCACTGCAGGTGGTCAACGATCTTTATGTCGCTGTCGCCCGCGCGGCGGCGGTGCCAGCCGGTGCGGCGCCACCGCCGATGGCACCGGGCCTTGACCCCGCGCAGCGCCTTCAGGCCGAAGCGGCACGGCTTCCCGATCCGGTTGCAAGATGGCTGCGGACGCTGGCCCAGCGGGTGGAGGCCCAGCGTAGCGGCGGTTCTCGTGCGGCGATCGCCGGTGCCGGCGCGCAGGTTCTGGGGCCGGCCTGCCGTATGCTCGCCGATCCGCGCACGGCACCGTTTCCCTTCCGGCGCGACGCGACGCAGGAGCTACCGGTCGACGACTTCTTGCGGCTCTTCGCGCCGTCCGGAACGCTCGACCAGTTCTTTGCCCAATGGGTTCGACCGCATGTCGATACGACCCAGCGGCCCTGGCGGCCCATTGCCGTAGACGGCGGTGCGCCGGTCGTGGCCGCCGGCGACGCGGCCCAATTCGAGCGCGCCCAGTCGATCCGGGCCGCGTTCTTCCCGCTTGCAATTCCGGGCGCCGGGTTGCGCTTCGAACTCCTCCCCGTCGGGATGGACCCCGCGATCCAGAAGGCGGTTCTCGAAGTCGACGGTATCCGACATGAATGGACCCGGACCCAGGCGCGGCCGATCCCGCTGTCCTGGCCCAGCCGCGGCGGCGTGACGCTGACCTTGGAGCCGCCCAGCCCCGCAGGGCCAATGCTGCTCGACGGTCCATGGTCGGCGTTCAGGCTGGTCGCCGGCCGTCAGGCGGCCCTGCAGGCGACCGCGCAGCCCGATCGCCTGCGGGTCACCATTGCGCACGGGGGCGCGTCGCTGGCCTTTGAACTGCGGACCGGCAGCGCGACGCATCCTTTCGGTCTGCGCGACTTGCAGGATTTCGTATGTCCGCGGCTGGGCCAGTGACGGCGGCGCGCGGCGGCGCCCTTGGCCTCTTCGGCAAGCTGCCGGGGCATGGGGATTTTGTCCGTCGCGGGCTACCGATCGGCTTTTGTGATCCCTGGGACGATTGGATCCAGGGTTGCCTTGCGGTCGCGCAGCGGCGACTCGCCGCGGAGTGGGATGCCGTCTGGCGGCGGGCGCCCGGGCTGCGCTTCGTCCTCGACCCAGGGGTCTGCGGCACCGCCGCCGCCGCGGGGGCGATGGTCGCGTCCTTCGACAGTGTCGGGCGGTCCTTCCCATTGACCGTGGCGGCGCTGCGCCCGGCGGGTGTCGGCACCGTATGGCCGACCGAATGGCTCGTCGCCGCCGAGCGCGCTGCCCGCCGTGCGAGTGCGGATCGACTCGACGCCGACGCCGCGTTCGGATCGCTGGCGGGGCTGGATGTCTGCGCATCCGAGCCGGCGGTTGGTCCGGGGTGGTGGATCACCAGCGCGGGCGCAGTGGGTGCGCGGCGATGGAACGTGGCATCCTTGCCTGACGCGATCGACTTCGCCGATTTGCTTGGGGAGCTGGCATGAGCGAGCGATCCGTTCCCGTGCTGCCATCCAGTGCGGCCACGCATCCGGGCGCCGTACGGATACGCAATGAGGACAGCCTCGTCGACCGGCCTGAGCTCGGCCTGTGGGCGGTCGCCGACGGCGCCGGCGGGCACGGGTCGGGCGATGTCGCTAGCCAGGCGATCGCCGCGGCTCTGCAGGGCATCTCGTCGTGTCTTTCGGCGCCGGAATTGCTGGCGACGGTGCGCGCCACCCTCGCCGACGTGCATGCCGACCTGCAGCGGCGCGCGAGCCAGGCCGGTGTCGACCGCATCATGGCGTCGACGGTCGCCGTGGCGCTGGTGCGCGGCGGTCATTTCGCCTGCCTTTGGGCGGGTGATTCGCGCATCTACCTCGTGCGCGGCGGCGGATTGCGGCGGCTGACGCGCGACCATTCGCTGGTCCAGCAGCTAATCGACGAGGGGCGTCTGACGCCTGACCAGGCCGAGACCGATCCGCGCGGAAACATCATCCTGCGGGCGATCGGTGGCAGCGGCGACCTTGAACTCGAGAAGGTATCGGGCAGGCTGGAGCTTGGCGACCAGCTGATGCTGTGCACCGACGGCGTCTTCAAGACGCTGGCCGAGCCTGACCTGGCGGCGCTGCTGGCGACCGGTACATCGGCGCGGGAGATCATCGACCGCGCTGTGGCGCTTGGCGCGCGGGACAATGTGACGGTCGTCCTGGTCGGAGACCCGTTTGTTTAGGCGTTGCGGTCATGCGGATGGATCCAGGAACAAGGCGGTTTGGCTTGGCAACCGCCCTAAGGAGCGCGGGACATGCTGCCGGCTGAGCTGAACGCGAAATACGAGTTGCGCGGGAGCCTGGGTGCCGGCGCGATGGGTCGGGTCTACGATGCGACCGATCGGATCATGGAGCGCCGTGTCGCGATCAAGGTGGTCGATTGGCCGAAGGGCGACGACGAGGCCGCAGCCGAAGGACACGCGCGGTTCCAGCGCGAGGCACAGGCCGCCGGGCGGCTGTCGCACGCGCACATCGTCGGCGTCTACGACTATGGGGAAAACGCGGACCAAGCCTGGATCGTCATGGAGCTGGTCGATGGCGGTTCGCTGAAGGGGATGATGGACAGTCAGGTGCGCTTCCCCGTTTCCGAGACCGTCAGGCTTATGTGCGAGATGCTCGACGCGCTGGCCTATTCGCATAACAAGGGCGTGGTCCATCGGGACATCAAGCCAGCGAATGTCATGCTGGCGCGCGGCACCGACGAGGTGGCGCATGTCAAACTTGCTGATTTTGGCATCGCGCGGCTCGAGAATTCCTCGATGACGCAGGTCGGTACGGTGATGGGCACCCCGTCCTACATGGCCCCTGAGCAGCTTCGGGGGGAGGTGGTTGATCTGCGCGCCGACATCTGGGCGGCCGGGGTTGTGCTCTACCAGATGCTGACAGGCGAAAAGCCCTTCGAGGGAGGCTTCTCGGCGCTCATGCACAAGGCGCTGAACACAATGCCGACGCCGCCCTCGGTACTGTCCGTGACCGCGCCGGTCGCCTTCGACGCCGTGATCGCCAAGGCTCTCGCGAAGCGCCCCGAGGACCGGTTCCAGAGCGCCAGGGCCTTCGCCGAGGCGATCCGCGTCGCCGCCGGCGGGCCGCGCGCCGAGGCGGCCGGGAACAGCGATGCGACCTTTGTGGCCGCGCCAAAAGATGCGGCAAAGGGCACGGCCTCGCCTGCACCCGGGTCGATAGTCGGCGTCGGCACCGAAGGGCCGGTCGATAGAGGTGGCA
>JBILLT010000115.1:0-6008 GCA_044375925.1 Chthoniobacteraceae bacterium
CGCGCCGCACCTTCCTGCACCGCTCCGGCGGCGGCATCGGACTTGCGGCTCTCGGCGGCCTGCTCGGAAACCGCACGGACGCGCTTGCCGCCGCGCAACAACTCCCCGGCTTCCCGCACCACACGCCCAAAGCAAAACGCATCATCTACCTGTTTCAAAGCGGCGCGCCGTCGCAGATGGATCTTTTCGATCCGAAACCCGAGATGGTCGCGCAACGCGGGAAGGATCTTCCAGAATCCATCCGGAAAGGTCAGCGCCTGACCACGATGACTTCCGGCCAGAAATCGTTTCCCATCGCGCCCACGATTTTCAACTTCGCGCAACACGGAAAATCCGGCGCCTGGTTCACCGAATTGATGCCGCACATGTCCGGGATCGCCGATGAATGGTGCATCGTCCGCTCGATGCACACCGAGGCGATCAACCACGACCCGGCCATCACCTTCATGCAAACCGGCTCGCAGCTCGCGGGCCGGCCGAGCTTCGGCGCGTGGACGGCGTACGGCTTGGGCAGCGAAAATTCCGACCTTCCCTCGTACGTGGTTCTGACCAGCTTCGGCACCGGCCGCAAATCGGACCAGCCGCTCTACGACCGTCTTTGGAGCGCGGGGTTTCTTCCGGCGAAATACCAGGGCGTCAAGTTCCGCAACAAAGGCGAACCGGTGCTGTACTTGAACAATCCGGCCGGCATGGACCGTCCGATGCGCCGCGACAGCCTCGACGAGCTGGCAGCGCTCAACCAGCACACCCACGCAAAACTCGGCGACCCGGAAATCCAGAACCGCATCGCCCAGTACGAGCTTGCGTTCCGCATGCAGGCAAGCGTGCCGGAACTCACGGATCTCTCGAAGGAATCGGAGGCCGTTTTGGCGGACTACGGCCCCGAGGTGCGGACGCCCGGGACCTACGCCGCGAACTGCCTGCTTGCCCGGCGGCTCGCGGAACGGGATGTGCGCTTCATCCAACTCTTCCACATGGGTTGGGATCATCACGGGGGTCTGCCGCCCGCCGTCCGCGGCCAATGCAGCGACACGGACCAACCCACCGCGGCGCTCATCAAAGACCTCAAGCAGCGCGGCCTTTTGGAGGACACGCTCATCGTGTGGGGGGGAGAATTCGGACGGACCATCTATTCGCAGGGGGCCATCACCGAAACGAGCTACGGCAGGGATCATCATCCGCGCTGCTTCACCATGCTGCTCGCGGGAGCCGGCGTGAAGAAAGGCCTCACTTACGGCGCAACCGACGACTTCTGCTACAACATCACGGAAAACCCCGTCCACGTGCATGATTTAAACGCCACCATCATGCACCTCATGGGCGTGGACCACAAACGCCTCACCTACCGTTATCAGGGCCGCGATTTCCGCCTCACCGACATCCACGGTGAACTGGTGAAGGACATCCTCGCGTAAGACATCGCCGCATCGGAAATGCCCGAATAAAGCTCCACGCATCAAACTGCGGGGAAATCTCGGCGTGCGAGGGAAGCTCCGCACGTGCGCCATCTGCTCGCCCACCGCATGCCGGCTCTTCCCAGCCGGCAGCCCGTCGGCTACACTCGCGGCTTTCGCAGAAAACGGACGGCCGTGCTGCGATCAATGATCTCCATGGCGCACGATTTTCCGCATCCTCCACCTCCCCGCGCCCGCCGGCGGCACGCGGTATCTTCGGCATCGTTGGCATTTTGTGCGTGGGCCGGCGCGATGTTTTCGGCCACGCCGCAAGTGCGGGGCGCGGCGGATGCGAATGCTCCGCGCGCGGAGGTCCCCGCCAAGCTCAAAACATTTCTTGAAAACCACTGCATCGAATGTCACGGCGCCGAAAAACAAAAGGGCAAGATGCGATTGGACACGCTCCCGTTTCACATCGACTCCATTGAGACCGCGGAAAAGTGGCGGAAAGTTCTCGCGCAAATCAACTCGGGCGAAATGCCCCCCGACGACTATCCGAAGCAGCCCGAGAAGCATGCCAAAGCAGACTTCCTCGAGGCGCTCTCGGACACCATGGTCGTCGCGCGAAAAGCACTCACCGACCAGGGCGGCAAGATCACGATGCGCCGCCTCAACCGCCGGGAGTATCAGAACACGCTCCGCTCCATTCTCGGCGTCGACATCGAGGTCTCCTCGCTGCCGGCCGATGGCAGCCTCGAAACTTTCGATACCGTCGGGTCCGCCCTGTTCATGTCGCCGGACCAGTTCCAACTCTACCGGCAACTCGGCCGGAAGGCGCTCGACGTCAGTTTCACCCAGGCACTGAACCCACGCGAACCTCGCAAATTCCGCGCGGAGGCGGAGGCGGAGACCGTGCCGGCGGTCGAGCGCACCCTTTCGGAGTTTGTCAGCATCCGGCGACGCCATCAGCAGTGGGCCAATGCGGTTGAAGAGGCCTCGCGCAAACCTGAAAACGCCGCAGCGGCCGCTGAAATACGCGCCGCCACCAAAGACGAACCGCACAAATTCTCGGACGCCTTCTACCTGCAATGGGAGAAAATCAAGGACGCGCCGCCGCCCACCGCTTTCGGATTTCCGGATGCGATCGATGCGAACATGATGAAAAACCGGTGGGATATTTATATCCCGCAGGGAGTGGATTACCTCACAAAACCGAAGGCGAAAACCGGAGCCTTCCTCGGAGTCGCCCACCTGCCGCACCGCTGGGTAACGCTGCGGATGCCGCCCGACTCGCCTGCGGGCGATTACAAAGCCCGTGTTTGCATCGCCGCCACCGAGGAGGGCGCTCCCGAGCGGCGTTTCGTCGATTTCCTCGCTGCGCACCCGAACAACCATGTGATCAGCACGCACCAGGTTTCGGGTACGATGGCGAATCCGCAAATCATCGAAATTCCGATCACCATCGACAAGGACGGCGGCCGCGTCTTTCAGTTTGCGGAGAAAGGCATGATGGGCAACCCCGACGGCAAGGGAACGGCGAACCAGGTTTTCAGCAAGGGCTACAAGCAGACGCAGATCGGCCCCGATTACGCCCTCTGGGTCGACTGGGTGGAAGCCGAGGGTCCGTTCCCCCGCGCCGGCGCCGCAGGCATCCATGCAGCCCTGCGCGAGAAACTCGCAGAGCTGCAAAAGCAACCCGATGACGCGCGTCCGCTCCTCGCCCATTTCGCGGAATGCAGCCTGCGCGGGAGAGCTCTCGCGCCGGAAGTGATGGAACGGTTTGTGCGGCTGTACGAACTGCGGCGCAAGGCGGGAGACCCTCCGCTCGAGGCGATCAAAGAACCGCTGTCCGTGCTGCTTTCCTCGCCCAGCTTCCTTTACCTCGCCGAGCCGGCTCAGGAGAATCAGCCGCGCACACTCACGCCGCTGGAACTCGCCACGCGCCTGTCGTTTTTCATCTGGAGCGCACCGCCGGACTCAGAACTCATCCAGCTTGCAAAGCAGGGAGAGCTCAACAAACCCGGGATCTTGGCAGCGCAGCTCGAGAGACTTCTCGCCGACCCGCGCTCCGAGGAATTCACGCGTTCCTTTGTAGGCCAATGGCTGGGGATGCCGCGGCTCGACTTCTTCCAAGTCAACGAAAGGCTCCATCCCGCTTTCGACCTTCCAACCAAGGCCGCCGCGAAAGATGAGGTTTTTGAAACCTTCAAGCTGCTGCTGCAAAAACGCGGGAGTCTCGCAAAGCTGTTGAAATCCGATTCGGTCACGGTCAACGGGCTGCTCGCCGCCTACTACGAAATACCGGGAGTGATGGGTGATGAGTTCCGGGAGGTCGCGCTTCCGAACGGTTCGCCGCGCGGCGGCTTGCTCGGCATGGCTGCCGTGCTGGCGATGGGCGGGAACGGCGAACAAACCAGCCCCGTGGAGCGCGGCGCCTGGGTGCTGCGCAAGCTCCTGCACGATCCTCCGCCTCCCGCGCCGGCGAACGTGCCGCAGCTCAACCGTCTTTCAAACAAACAGCTCACCACTCCGGAACGGATCACGCTGCACCAGGAGGACCCGCAGTGCACCCAGTGCCACCGCAAGATCGACCCGATTGGATTCGGCCTCGAAAACTTCGATGCCGTCGGCAGATGGCGCACCGAGGATTCGCGCCCCGGAGTCCCGAAGGACAACAGCGCGATCAAACCCGCAGGCACCCTCCATCAGGGCCCCTCGTTCAAAGACTACTTTGAGCTGCGGGACATCATCGCCTCGCGGCCGGAACGTTTCGCGCGCGGCTTCACCGAGGCGCTCATCGAATACGCGCTGGGGCGGCCCTTCGGATTTTCGGACGAGGAACTCGCGAACCAGATCGTCGGCCGGGCCGCCAAAAAAGACTTCTCCATTCCCGAATTCCTGCTCGCTCTCGTCGATACGAAAGCCTTCCAATCCAAATAACCGAAGCAGCGAGGTCGCACGCCGACCTCCTCCGCAACCGCCTTTATGAATTCCAGACTGTCACGCCGCCACTTTCTTCGAGCCGCCGGCTCGCTCATCGCCCTGCCCGCTCTGGAGTCGATCGGATTCCGCGCCTTCGCGGCGGACAAACCCGCGTCCGCGCGCCCGAAACGTCTGATCTGCATCGGCATGGGATTCGGCGTGACGCAGGAAACCTGGTTCCCGGACGCCGCGCAAACCGGCAGGGGCTATGCGCTCTCCGAGGGACTTGCACCGATGGCGCGGCACAAGGAGCGCTTCACGCTGTTTCAAGGCCTCACCAACAAGTACACGCAGGACGCGCATTGGGGCAGCACGTTCTGGCTGACCGGAGCGAACCGTTACGCGGAAGCGGGCCAGAGCTTTCACAACACGATTTCATTCGACCAGGTCGCGGCCAACGCCATCGGCGAGGGCACGCGCTTCACATCGATCGCGCTCAACGGCGGTGAGAATAATTTGGAAGCGCACCACATCGGCCACGGGCCCGGACTCTCGCTCTCGTGGAACGCAGGCGGAAAACCGATTGCGGGCATCAACTCGCCGGCGCTGTTGTTTCACCGTTTGTTTTCCGCGGAGAAAATGTCCCTCGAGGAGCGGCAGAACATGATGATGCAGGACCGCAGCGTGCTGGACGCGGTCGTTGCCGACGCGAAACAGCTTCAACGGGGCCTCACCAAAACAGACATCGACAAGCTGAACGAATATTTCCAGAGCATCCGTGAAATCGAAACCCGGATCGCCAAAGAGGAGGCGTGGATGGGCATTCCCAAACCCGAGGCGCCGATCGCAGAGCCCGCGGCAAGTTTGCAGGGCCGCGAAGAAGTGAAGCTGATGTACGACATGATGACGGCGGCGTTTCAAACGGACAGCACGCGCGTCTTCACCTACAGGCTTCCGGTGGAGACGATGGTGAAAAGCCTTGGCCTGCGGCTTTCCGCACACGACATCAGCCACTACGCCCCCGGCGAACGGATGGAGGCGTCGAAGAAGCGCGACCTTGCGTACAGCGAACTCATGGCCGGACTGCTGGACAAGCTGCAATCCATTCAGGAGCCCGACGGGTCAAGTCTGCTGGACCATTCGTGCGTGGTTTTCGGAAGCAACCTGCGCAACGTCCACAATCTCGAGAATTGCCCGACGCTTGTCGCGGGCGGCGGAGGCGGCATCCCGCTGGGGCATCATCACGTCCTCAAAAGCAACACGCCTCTTTGCAATCTGTGGCTCACCCTGCTCAAAGGCCTTGGCGCGCCCGCGGAACGGCACGGCGACAGTTCGGGGTTGCTCACCATTCCGAGCTGAGCCCTGCGGGCGGTCCCGCTCCATCTGAAGCGCGCCACTCTTCTCCCGGCTCAAGCCGAACGACTCTGTGAGAAGACTTTCGAACCAACCGTATCCAAAATTGGGCAAAATCTCCGGATCATGGGTCAAGCAGTCTCGGTCACGCTGGTAGACAGCGCGATCCCACTAGGTACGAATTGAATTCTCGCCGGAGCAGAGCAAACAGCACTAGTGCATTGTACCATTTAAATCGGATACGCAGTGTGCTAGTTTTGAGAGGTGACTAAAAACCGTTTGATTCTTACGCCCCCTGAACGTCGCGAACTGAACCGCAGACTCCGATCTCGGACTTTG
>JBILLT010000116.1:0-5987 GCA_044375925.1 Chthoniobacteraceae bacterium
CATGCGGTGGAGCAGCGCGCGCGGGGTTTCGGAGTGGACGAACATGGGGTGGAAAGCGGGTGAAATCCTGATTCCAAAATTATTGCACACTGCGCGTCCCGTCCTGCACGGAATGTTCGCAGCGCTTGATTTCTCTGCTTGATCTCCCCCGGCGCCGCCCGGATTTGACTTGTCGCGGCGGTGCCGGGGCAAGCGTGCTCAGGGGGGTGGAACCCGCGACGAAGGCTGCGTGCGTGCGGCCCAAGGAAAAGGCGCCAACACGGGCGAAAAATTAATTTCACATCAGTGTAATGCCTACTACACTCCCGCGGCCCTGTGCCTGCCCCAAAGTCACAGGGACCTAGTCCAGCCGGTTCCCCCCCGGACGTACTAATCATCCTAATAAAGAAATGAATAATCCCGGACTTCCCGAGAAACAGGGGCTGTATGACCCTCAGTTTGAGCACGATGCGTGCGGCGTAGGATTTGTTTGCCAGATGAAGGGTAAACGAACTCATGAGATTATTCAGCAAGCCCTGACCATGCTGGTGAATCTGGATCACCGCGGGGCCTGCGGATGCGAGGTGAACACCGGGGATGGAGCGGGGATTCTCCTGCAGATACCCCATGCGTTTTTCAGCAAGGTGTCTAAGGGGCTCGGCATCAGCCTTCCGGAGCCCGGTCATTACGCGGTTGGAATGCTTTATGTTTCCACCGACCCGAAAATTCGCGCGCAGAGCGAAAAGAATTTCGAAGAGGTGGCTGCGGCGCACGGTCAGAAGGTGCTGGGATGGAGGACCGTGCCCACCGACAATTCGTCCCTCGGGAAAACCGCGTTGGACAGCGAGCCGGTCCACCGGCAGGTGTTTATCGCCCGCGGCTCGGGTTGCGCCAGCGACGTGGACTTTGAGCGGAAGCTATTTGTGATCAGAAAAGTGGCCCACCAGAAGAACCGTACCTCGGGTTTGGATTCGTTCTGGTACGCGCCCAGCATTTCTTCCAGAACATTGATTTACAAGGGGATGCTCATGCCGGAGCAGGTGGGCAAGTACTTCGTTGATTTGTCCGACCCTGCGATGGAAACGGCTCTAGCCCTAGTTCATTCGCGCTTTTCCACCAACACATTTCCCAGCTGGGAGCGCTCGCACCCCTACCGGTACATCGCACACAACGGTGAGATCAACACCCTGCGCGGCAATGTGAACTGGATGAAGGCGCGGGAGCCAATGCTCGCAAGCCCCCTGTTCGGAGACGACATCGCCAAGATTCTGCCGATCGTGAACACCAGCGGCTCGGACTCCGCGATGTTCGACAACGTTTTGGAACTTTTGGTGATGGGGGGGCGGTCCCTTCCGCACGCGATGATGATGATGATTCCCGAGCCGTGGAGCGGTCACGAGTCGATGAGCGACGAGAAAAAGGCGTTTTACGAGTACCACTCCTGCCTCATGGAGCCGTGGGACGGCCCCGCCTCGGTGGTGTTCACCGACGGAACAATGATCGGCGCAACGCTGGATCGCAACGGGTTGCGTCCATCCCGCTACTATGTCACCAAGGACGACTACGTGATCATGGCCTCGGAGGCCGGGGTCCTGCCGGTTGAACCCGAGCGGGTCGCCAGCAAGGGGCGTTTGCAGCCGGGCCGCATGTTCCTCGTGAACATGCAGGAAGGACGGATCGTCGCAGACGAGGAAATCAAAAAACAAATCGCCTCCGAGAAGCCCTACCGCACGTGGTTGGATGAGAATTTGGTCAAGCTGGCCGACATTTCCGATGCGCCCGAGGTGCGGGAACCCGACCACGGAACCGTTCTGCAGCGGCAGTTGGCTTTCGGATACACGTTCGAGGACCAGCGGAAGCTTCTTGTTCCGATGGCGAAGGACGGGGTGGAGGCCATGGGTTCCATGGGTACGGACATCCCGCTTGCGGTGCTCTCCAACAAGTCGAAGTTGCTCTATGATTATTTCAAGCAACTCTTCGCGCAGGTCACTAATCCGCCGATCGATTGTATCCGCGAAGAAATCGTGACTTCATCCGTAACGACTATCGGGCCGGAGGGAAATCTTTTGGAGCCGACGCCCAAGAGCTGTCATTTGATCGAACTGCCGACTCCGATCATCACCAACGAAGAGCTTGCCAAACTGCGCCACGTTGCGCACGGGCAGTTCCGTTCGGTGACACTGCCGACGCTTTTCGAAGCATCGAAGGGTGCGAAGGGACTGGAGGCTGCATTCGACGAGTTGTGCATGCAGGCGAGCCTGCAGATTGATGCGGGCGTGAACCTGATCATTTTGAGCGACCGCGGCGTGGACCGCCACAATGCGGCGATGCCGCCGCTTCTCGCAGTTTCAGGGCTGCATCACTTCCTGATTCGGGAAGGAAAGCGCACGAAGGTCGGCCTGATTCTTGAGTCGGGCGAACCGCGTGAGGTGCATCACTTCTGCACGCTGATCGGTTACGGCTGCGCCGGGATCAATCCGTACCTCGCGTTTGAAACGCTCGACGACATGATCCGTCAGGGTCTGCTGGTCGGAGTGGACCACTACACGGCCTGCAAAAATTTTGTGAAGGCTGCGACGAAGGGTATTGTGAAGGTGGCGTCGAAGATCGGCATTTCAACGATCCACAGCTACATGGGCGCGCAGATCTTCGAGTGCGTCGGATTGCAGCAGACGGTCGTGGACAAATTCTTTTCAGGCACCGCCACTCGAATCGAAGGTGCGGATCTCGAGGCGATCGCCGAGGAGACTCTCGAACGGCATCACAAGGCCTTTCCGGATCGCGTGGAGAACGCGGCGACGCTCGACGTGGGCGGGGACTACCAGTGGAGGAACGAGGGCGAGGCGCACTTGTTCAGTCCGCAGGTCATTCACTCGCTTCAAAAGGCGGTGCGTACCGGCA
Organism: Chthoniobacteraceae bacterium; assembly: GCA_044375925.1. Classification (GTDB taxonomy): domain Bacteria; phylum Verrucomicrobiota; class Verrucomicrobiia; order Chthoniobacterales; family Chthoniobacteraceae; genus Chth-196. The sequence goes on from JBILLT010000116.1 coordinate 2,881, forward strand.
ACTACGAAACATTCAAGACTTACTCTTCGCTTGTGAACAAGCAGATGGAGCAGATTTTCACGCTGCGCGGCCTGCTTTCGTTCAAGGACCGGAGTGCCGTGCCGATTGAGGAGGTGGAGTCGGTGGAATCGATCGTGAAACGCTTCAAGACCGGAGCGATGAGTTACGGTTCCATCTCGAAGGAGGCGCACGAGAGCCTGGCGATCGCAATGAATCGGTTGGGTGGAAAGTCCAACACCGGGGAGGGGGGCGAAGATCCCGAACGCTACACTTGGACCAACGAGCAGGGTGATTCAAAGAACAGCGCTATCAAGCAGGTTGCTTCCGGTCGGTTTGGAGTGACGAGTTTGTACCTCACGAATGCGAAGGAGCTTCAAATCAAGATGGCTCAGGGCGCGAAACCCGGAGAAGGAGGGCAGCTGCCGGGCGGCAAGGTGTATCCTTGGATTGCGAAGGTGCGCCACTCGACGCCGGGTGTCGGATTGATTTCGCCCCCGCCGCACCATGACATTTATTCGATCGAAGATCTTTCCGAGTTGATTCACGACTTGAAGAACGCGAACCGCGCGGCGCGCGTGAGCGTGAAGCTGGTGTCGGAAGTCGGCGTAGGGACGATCGCCGCGGGCGTCGCGAAAGCGCATGCGGACGTGGTATTGATCTCGGGTTTTGACGGCGGTACGGGCGCCTCGCCGCAGACATCGATCAAGCACGCGGGGTTGCCGTGGGAGCTAGGACTTGCCGAAACCCATCAAACCCTCGTGCTCAACAGGCTCCGTTCCCGGATTGTCGTGGAAACCGACGGACAACTGAAGACCGGCCGCGATGTGGTCATCGCAGCGCTGCTGGGCGCCGAAGAATTTGGATTCGCGACCGCGCCACTGGTCACTCTGGGCTGCATTATGATGCGCGTCTGCCACCTCAATACCTGCCCGGTCGGGGTCGCAACGCAGGATCCGGAGCTTCGCAAGAACTTCACCGGTGATCCCTCCGATGCGGTGAATTTTATGAAGTTCATTGCGCAGGAAGTGCGCGAGATCATGGCGCAGCTCGGGTTCCGGAGTATCAACGAAATGGTGGGCCGCACCGACGTGCTGGAACCCCGACGCGCGGTTGAACACTGGAAAGCCAAGGGCATTGATTTGTCGAAGCTGCTGTATTCGCCGCCGATGGGTCCCGAAGTGGGGCGTTTCTGCACGGAGGTGCAGGATCACGGGCTCGAAAAAGGGCTGGATCTTTCGGTGCTGCTGGAAGCGTGCAAGCCTGCGATCGAGCGCGGTGAAGCGGTGAAGGTCGAGTTGCCGATCATGAACACCAACCGGGTGGTTGGAACCATTCTTGGAAATGAAATCACCAAGCGTCACTGGGACGGGTTGCCCGACGGTACGGTGCATTTGAAGTTCAAGGGCAGCGCGGGGCAAAGTCTCGGTGCATTCGTGCCAAAAGGCGTAACCATCGAGCTGGAGGGCGATGCCAACGATTACGTCGGCAAGGGACTCAGCGGCGGAAGGGTGATCGTATATCCCGATGCGAAGGCGACCTTCGCTGCGGAGGACAATATTCTGCTTGGGAACGTCGCGTTGTACGGGGCGACTGCCGGCGAGGCGTTTTTCCGGGGCGTTGCAGGCGAGCGGTTTTGTGTGCGCAACTCGGGAGTTGAGACGGTTGTTGAAGGGGTGGGTGATCACGGGTGCGAGTACATGACGGGCGGCACTGTGGTGGTGCTCGGTTCCACCGGGCGTAACTTTGCCGCCGGGATGAGCGGGGGAGTCGCTTACGTGCTCGACGAGAAGGGTGACTTCGCCACGCGTTGCAACAAGCAGATGGTGGGTTTGGAGAAACCCGATGACCGCGATGCCGCAGAGTTGCGCGGGCTGATTCAAAAGCATGCGGATCTGACGGGAAGCAAGAAAGCGGAGCGTGTGTTGGCAGACTGGGATGAGATGCGCGGGAAGTTCGTGAAGGTCATGCCGAAGGACTTCAAACGCGTATTGCAGGCGATCGCCACGGCGAAAGCCAAGGGTCTTAGCGGGGACGACGCATTGAACGAGGCGTTCGAAATCAACGCCCGCGACGTCGCGCGTGTCGGCGGTGGCTAGCCTCCGAATTGGCCGCCAAGGGAACCAACAGAAATTTATCTACTCAGCAGCAACATGGGAAAACCAACCGGCTTTTTTGAATACGATCGCGAACTGCCTGCCGACCGCGATCCGGTGACGCGCATCGGGGATTGGAAGGAGATCCACAATCATCATTCCGAGGAGAAACTCCGCACGCAGGGCGCGCGCTGCATGGATTGCGGCGTGCCGTTCTGCCACACCGGTAAACTCATCGGCGGCATGGCCAGCGGTTGTCCGATCAACAACCTGATTCCCGAGTGGAATGACCTCGTGTATCGCGGGCTCTGGCGCGAGGCGCTCGAGCGCTTGCACAAGACCAACAATTTCCCGGAGTTCACGGGCCGGGTTTGTCCCGCGCCTTGCGAGGGGTCCTGCGTGCTCGGAATCAACAAGCCCGCGGTCACGATCAAGAATATCGAGGTGTCGATTATCGACAAAGGTTGGGAGAACGGCTGGGTGATTCCTCATCCGCCGGTCAAGCGCACGGGTAGAAAGGTCGCCGTGATTGGTTCGGGTCCCGCCGGCTTGAGCGCGGCAGCGCAGCTTAACCACGCCGGTCACACGGTGACCGTCTTTGAAAGGGCGGACAGGCCGGGAGGACTGCTCATGTACGGCATTCCGAACATGAAGCTCGACAAGGAGGAGGTGGTGATGCGCCGCATCCGCCTGATGGAAGACGAAGGAATTACTTTCAAGTGCAACACCACGGTGGGCGTCGACATCTCGGTGGAGCGTTTGCGCAAAGATTTTCATGCAGTCGTGATTTGCACGGGTGCAACGAAACCCCGCGACCTCCCGATTGAGGGACGCGAACTCAAGGGTATTCATTTTGCGATGGATTTCCTGACGGCAAACACCAAGACGGTGCTTGGTGCAAAGTCAGACGTGGGTTTTATCGATGCGAAGGGCAAGGACGTCGTGATCATCGGAGGCGGTGACACGGGAACCGACTGCGTAGGGACTTCATTGCGGCACGGATGCAAGTCGCTG
>JBILLT010000117.1:0-5946 GCA_044375925.1 Chthoniobacteraceae bacterium
GCCGGGAATCGGCACGTACTCCAGCGCCTTTGTGGCGCCGATTTCAGACGAGAAATATCCTGCCGTAGTCAGCGCGCGCATTCGCAGAAAGAACCCCTTCAGATGCATCGCCGCATGTTTCACAATCGTATGCTTCTGCTCGGAATCCAGCTGCGAAAACGGCTTTGAATAACGCTTCTGGGTCTCCTCCCGAAGCTTGCCCAGCTCGCGATAAAACTCTTCCTGCTCCACATATCCGTAACAGTCGCGCATCACGCGGACCACAAACTGCTCGGCTCCCGCCGCCTTCGCCCCGGGTGTGTCGGTGGCCGGAATAATCACGTCCGCAATCTCGGCCAACAGTTCGGTTGTTTCGGCGTTCACGTTCACCCGTTGTCCCACGTTCAACACTTCGCCCATCAGCCCTGCAGTCAGCTCGGCTGAAAGAACACCGCCCATCACCCACGCGACGCGTTCAAGGGCTTCACGACGGTTTATTTGTTTATCAAGCATGCGGCTCATAAAAATGGAGGGAATGAGATGCCCGCAGAAAAACGGGTCTGCCTACGAGTACCCAGATGCCACTGCCCGTGAAAGCACGAATTACCCATCGGAAAACTCTCAACCCGCTGGAAAAATGGCCGCCGTTGCGGCAACGGCCACATCAACGGTTCGCCGCAAGGATCTCACGGAACACCGCCGCACTCGGCGAAGGCTTCTGCCCCACACGACTCAACAAAGCAACCTGACGCTCCACCGCATCGCCCTGCAAACGCAGCGCCACGCACTGGGACCCTGCAAGCCGTCCGGCAAGCTCCGGCAGAATAGCAACCCCCAGACCGGCGGCCACCAACGCACGAATCGTCTCCAGTTCGCCGCTCTCACAGGCAATCCGCGGCTCGAATCCCGCCCTGCGGCATGCGTTCAACGCCGTGTCCTTCGCCCGCCCTTTGTAAAGAATGAACGATTCCTGCGAAAACTTTGACAACCCGATGCGACGCTGCTTCGCCGCGGGATGCGCCTTTGAAACCAACGCAATGAACGGCTCGTTCAACAAAATCTGCTCATCAAAGCCGCTCGCCGCAGTCGGCAGTTGAACGATCCCCAGCTCCACCCGTCCGCTCCGAACCCACTGCGCAATCTGCTCTGAGGTCCCCTCCAACAGGGCAAGCTCCACCAGAGGATGTCTTTTGCGAAAGACGCCGATCGCCGAGGGCAGCAGACACGCACTTGCGGAAGGGATCGTCCCGATCAGCAGCCTGCCCCCGCGCAGTCCCGCAAGATCCTGCACCGCCTTGACCGCAGCATCCGCGCGCTCAAGCAATCCTTCCGCATGCGCCACCAGTGTTTCGCCTGCGGCAGTCAGCCGGGTTTCGCGCCGGCCCCGGTGGAAAAGCGACGTCCCCAACTCCTCCTCCAGCTTGCGCATCTGTTCGCTCAACGCCGCCTGGGCGAGGTTGAGGCGCTCCGCCGCCCGTGTAAAATTCTGCTGCTTCGCGGCCTCAAGAAAATATCGAAGCTGATAAAGTTCCATCGGAAATTCCGGTTACTTTGAATGGATTTGACTGTTTTACCAATGGCAATCATGCGTTTTTAATCACCAAATAAACGGTTCTGCGCCTTGGCCGTCCCCCGTCATGAACAAATTCCATATCGCGATACTCTGCGTGCTCGCGCAGGCGGCCTCCGGCGCGGAGGAGAAGATCGGCCCTTTCTTTGAGCCGGACTTTCCCTTCTATCAAACAAAGATCGACATCACCGCAACGCCCGATTCGCCATCGGATAACTTCGTGGTCCGGGGCCTTGTCATTCCACTGGATGCCGAACACGTGCTCGCCTTTGACCAGGACCTCCTGCGCGTTGCAGGTGTCTGGCGGAAGGCTCCAAGTGAACCGCTCGTCACGCTGCTGAACATGGCGCAGACCTCCTACGCCGTCCCGAACCGCAAATGCGGCGCCGAGCATTCGAAACCAACCGGCGATGTGCTTTTTGCTTCCGCCCTCAAGCCCGGTGTCGCACAAAGCCCGGCTCAACTCGCTGCGGATCCGCGGAAGCCGAATGCTGGAAAGGATTTTGGACGCGGCCCTCTTCCACTCGAGCACGGCCGTTTTGAGGGCGTCGAGTTGCGCGGTGACGGCGCGGTATTGAAGTACCGCGTGGGCTCCACGCAGATCAGCGAGTGGCATGAAATTCAAACCGGATCAGACCGCGTGGTTGTCATCCGGCATTTTGAAATCGGACCGCATTCCGCACCGGTTTACTTCTCGTGCGCGGCATTCGAGTGGGAGCTCGCAGGACCGCAGGCCGCGATGCGATTGGCGGGCAACGGCCGCCATTTATCGATACGCACCAACTCGGCCTCCGTCGTTCTGGAGAACCGCGCCCAAACATTGACCGCAACCCTCGCTCCGCACGCTGAAACCCGCCGGATGAGCATCGCAATGATCAGCTCCCGGGAGCTCAACCCTCAGATCGTTCTTCCGGCCACGCCCACGTTGCCCTCGGTCCGACACAATCGCCGTTGGCCACAAAGTCTGACCACCACGGGCTCGCTTGATGCCGTTCAAGCAAACGGCCTCGCCATCGACCGCATCCCGCTGCCCGTTGAAAATCCTTGGCGGCGGCGAATCCGCTGCGCGGACATCGACTTCTTGAATGCGGATCAGGCCGCCTTGGTCACGTACGACGGAGACGTATGGCTACTGGACGGACTCGGCGATGCGTCACTATCAAAGGTCCGCTGGAGTCGGCTCGCGTCGGGACTCCACGAACCTTTGGCCATTGCTGTCACGCAGGGCGTCGTGCAAGTAGCGACCAAAAACGGCATTGTCCGCCTGCACGACACCGATGGAAATGGCGAGACCGACTGGTACCAGAACTTCAGCGACGCCATGCGGCAAAGCCAGAGCACGCGCTCCTTCCCCCTGGATATGGACATCGGCCCGGATGGCTGCACCTATTTGTCCGCCGGAGGAATCAAGCTCGGCGGAGATGGAACGCCTTTTACGGGCGGTATCGCCCGCATTGCGCCCGACGGCAAAACGGCTGAGCTTATCTCACAGGGTGCCCGCGAACCTTACTTCACCGTTCATCCAACCACGGGTATCCTTACCGGCACCGACCAGCAGGGAAATTACATCCCCTCGTCGGTTTGTTACCTCATCCAAACGGGCGCGCATTTTGGATTCGGTATAGAAACGCCTTCAAAACTCGCGCCGCCACTGCTTTGGATCCCGCACACCGAAGACAATTCTTCCGCATCGCAGGTTTGGATCACGGGCGACCAGTTCGGCGAATACAGCGGAAAACTCCTGCACCTCTCCTACGGCAATGGCGGCCTTTTCCTGATTTGTCCCGACCTCGACGCTGGGACTCCGCAAGGCGCTGTGATTCCACTTGGAGTGGATACACGCATCCCACTGCTTCAGGGGCGCATGCACCCCGGCGGCGGTTCGGTTTACCTGACCGGATTCAAAATTTACGATTCACGCGCATCCCACCAATGGGCGCTTGCCCGAATGCGCCGCACCAACGGTTTTATCACCACGCCTCTGAGCGCGCGTTCCTGCGCGGACGGCGTGATCCTTGAATTCGGAGCTCCACTCGATCCCGCGTCGGTCAGTGCTGAAAAAATCATCGCACAAGCTTGGAACTACAAACGCTCGGGAGCCTACGGGAGCGGCCGCTACCGCCAGAACGGCGAAGCCGGGATGGATCCTGTCGGGGTGTCGCAGACGGTGCTTTCGGAGGACGGCAAATCGGTCTTCGTCCATTTGCCCGAGCTCACAGCCGTCATGCAACTTGAGATACGGCATTCCTTCAAATTTGCGAACGGTGCCGCCGCCGAGGGTGCGACTTATTTCACAGTACACAAACCTCGAAAGCTCGATTTGCATTCCGCAGGATTCACCAAGGTGGATTTGAACAAGACATCTTTCGTGTTGGCGCATCGGACCGAGGGTCCGGCTTCTCCCGAACAAGGGCAGACCCTCAGCATCTCGATGGGCTGCATCGCCTGCCACTCAACCGACGGTTCGCAGGAAGGCCGCACGGGACCGACGTGGAAGGGGCTTTTCGGCAAAGACCGGCAGTTCGCCGACGGCTCCATCGAGTCGGCCAACGAATTTTATCTGCGCGACTCGATCATCAATCCCCAGAGCAAGGTCGTGAAAGGTTTCGAGCCGTCCATGGCCAGCTACAAAGGCGTGCTGACGAGAGAACAAATCGAATCCCTCGTGCTCTACATCAAGACGCTCCAATGAGCCGTCCCATCGACCACGCCGGACCCGGCGGGCGCAACGCAGCGCCGCGGGACGGCAATTTCTCTGATGCGGTGCGCAGTACCACCCGGGGTACGACCCACGTCGTCCAATCGTAGGCGGGATCCTTGAGCGCATCGACTTCAAAACAAACGGACACCTCGCGTCCGCGCCATTCGTTGAGTGAGATCTCCGCAGGATACTGCTCACCTCCGCCAAGCGTCTTCGCGAACATCTCCCGACCCTCCACCTCGACTCTGAAGGCAGCTCCGGAGCTTTTGGGGTGATTGAGCAGCGCCTCAAAAGAAAGCACGCACTCACCCTTGTCTCCGGGAGGCAGCTCCACACGGAGGGCAAGGCGCCCGCGCCCTTTCGCCATCGGGTGCTCCAAAAGCGCCGGGCGCCGTACTTCATCTTCGGGACCAACCATCCTGCGCGCAACTTCCTGCACATTTTCTCGCAATTCCGAGTCCCGGTTCAAAACGAAATCATAAACTAGTTTCCCACTCTGCGAGATTTTTCTGCGCGGTGGTTCAAAGCTCGAAGACACAAGGTTGCCCCAATCCGCTCCCTCTGACGCGTTGAGACAAACGCGCTTGTTGTCCTTTGGTGGGCACGAGGGGTTGTCATGGATGGCATTTACATGAAAAATCTTCGCAACGCCGCGCGAATCGCAACCAAATTGCGGTTCTGCCGGCGAGACCGAACCCCGCTTCACCGCATGTCAATGTCCCGAAAAGCCCTTTGCAAAATCCGTGTTCGCCACTTACCAGCATGAAAAACCTCAAGAAAGCCTCGCTCTTCCATCCCTCCGTTTTTCTCACGCTGCTCGTTGCAAGTCTGACGGCGGCTGACGCTGCCGGTTTGAAGCCGAACATCGTGCTTATTTTATCGGATGACCTGGGTTACGCAGACATCGGCGCGCACGGCTGCAAAGACATTCCAACGCCGAACATCGACCGGATCGGGCAGCAGGGAGTCAGGTTGACGGACGCCTACGCGAACGGCTCTTTCTGCACACCGACCCGTGCTGCGCTGATGAGCTGCCGTTACCAGCAGCGCTTCGGCATTGAGGATCTGGGCGGGCCGCTTCCTTCGCAGGCGCACACGTTGCCGGAGCGACTCAGGTCCGCGGGATACAAAACGGCCATGGTAGGTAAATGGCATCTGGGATCCACCGAAGGTTTCACCCCGGTCGACCGCGGTTTTGACGAGTTCTTCGGTTTTGTCGGGGGCGGACACCAGTACGTCATCCAGCCAAACGGCAAAGGCGAGTACAACGCCCCGATTCTGCGCAACAAGGAGCCCGTGAACGAACACCGCTATCTGACCGATGCATTCGGGGAAGAAGCTGCGGCTTTTATCGAGCGGGAGCATCAATCATCTCAACCGTTTTTTCTATATCTGGCATTCAACGCAGTGCATTCGCCTTTACAGGCCATCGAAAAGTATACGGCGCGTTTTCCTCAGATCACCGATCAAAAGCGGCGCACCTACGCTGCGATGCTGAGCGCGATGGACGATGCAATCGGCCTCCTGTTTACAAAACTCGAGCAGACAGGGAAGCTCCAAAATACGCTCATCTTCTTCACCAACGACAACGGCGGCCCCACCACGCGTAACGCCGTAAACGGATCGCTCAACACTCCGCTGCGAGGCTCAAAGTGCGAAACCTTCGAGGGCGGAGTCAGAGTCCCGATGCTGGTAC
>JBILLT010000186.1:0-5920 GCA_044375925.1 Chthoniobacteraceae bacterium
CTGAGCGCTCCCGCGGATGTCGCGGGTGCCTCGATCGAGGCATTCGACACGGAGGCTGGCGCTGGCGGCATTCGCCTGGCGCTGTCCGCGGCGTCGGTCGCGGAGTTGTCGGATACGGACACGCTGCGGATCGTGGCGGGCGCGGCGGACACGCTGGAATTCGTGGATGCCGACTGGGCGCTGACGACAACCTCCAACGGCTTCGAGACCTATACGAACGGAAGCGTTTCCGTTCTCGTGAGCGAGGCTGCCGCAGTGGTGCTGCCGGGTGGAACGACCCAGACCGGGACCGCGGGCAACGACACGTTTACCGGCGGCATCGGCGCGGACGTGCTGTCCGGCCTGGGCGGCAACGACACGCTGTCGGGCCTCAACGGGATCGACACGCTGCTGGGCGGTGATGGCGCGGATCTGCTCGATGGCGGCACCGGCGACGATACGCTCGATGGCGGGGCCGGCGACGACACGCTGGTCGTGACCGACACCGAGGCGCGGATCGATGGCGGCGCTGGAACGCTCGATACGGCGCGCTTCGGTGCGCCCGTGTCCGCCAGCAATCTCGCGGATGGCGACCTTGTGAATGTCGAGATCCTCGAGGTCACGGCAACTGCGTCGGCGACCTATGATTTCTCGGCGCAGACCGAGGCGTTGCGGATTGTCGGCAATTCGGCCAACGACACGTTGCTTGGCGGCAGCGGCGGGGACACGATCGAGGGTGGCGCTGGCAGCGACGTCGTGCGCGGCAATGCCGGTAACGATCTGCTGATCGCGACCGATGCCGACGAGTTGATCGATGGCGGCCAAGGCGCCGACACGGCGCAGTTCGGTTCGTCGGTCGGAACGGTGGGGCTGCTCGATATCGACCTGATCGATGTCGAGACGGTCGTCATCACCGCGACGACCTCCGACACCAGCACCAATTTCTACAACTTCGCCAACCAGACCGAGGCCCTGCAGATCTTCGGCAATTCCGGCAATGACCGGATCACCCTGGGTTCGGGTGGCGGTTCGATCGATGGCGGCGCGGGTAACGACACGCTGTCGGCGGGTATCGGCGCGGACAGCCTCTTCGGTGGCGCCGGCGACGACAATCTGAACGGCAACATCGGCGCCTCGGACACGTTCAATGGCGGGGCGGGTTTCGATGCCGTCAGCTACGCCAGCGCGACCTCCGCAGTCACCGTGACGCTGAACGATGACGGCGCGGGCAGCAACAACGCGACGGCGCGGTTCAGCGACACACGTATCGATACGCTGATCGCCATCGAGCAGGTCTCCGGCGGCACGGTGAACGACGTATTCATGGTACAATCCGCGAATGTGTCGGTGAACCCGCTCTTCCTGCGCGGCAATGGCGGCAATGACCGGTTCGAGTCCGCGGTGCGCGATGTCGCCATCTTCGTCGATTATCGCGACGACACCGTCGGCAACACGTTCAGCGTCAGCGTCGATCTGGCCGCAGGGACGGCGACGGATGGGCGTGGCGGGACGGATACGCTGGTCAACATCGCCGCGGTTCGTCTGACCGCGAACAACGACGTGTTCGCCGGCAGCGAGCAGCAGGACCGCATCCGGGATCGCGGCGGCAACGACACGATCGACGGTCGCGGCGGCAGCGACATCATCGACTACGGGAACGCCACGGCGGGCGTGTCCGTCAATCTGGCGCTCGGCACGGTCACAGGCGGCGCGGGCAACGACACGCTGATCAGCATCGAGAACGCGTTCGGTTCGAGCTTTGCGGACACGCTGCGCGGCGATGCCACGGGCAACGTGCTGCGCGGCAATACGGGCGACGATCTGATCGATGGTGGCACCGGCGGTGTCGATATCGCCGATTACGCCTATGCCTCGACCGCGATCACGGTGACCCTCAACGCAGCCGGCACGGTGACCCTTGCGGTGGCGGCGGGCGACACCGATACGCTGGTCAATATCGATGGCGTGCGCGGGTCATCCGTCGCGGATCGCCTGGTGGGCGATGCGACGGACAACGTCCTGCGCGGCAATGGCGGCAACGACGTCCTCGATGGTGGTTCGGGCAACGACACCGCGGATTACGGCTATCTGTCGACCGGGGTCGTGGTGTCGCTCGATGCGACCGGCGCTGCGGCCGTCGTCGCGGGTGCTGGCGACACGGATACGCTGGTTTCGATCGAGCATGTGACCGGCGGCAACGGGAACGACGTCCTGACGGGCAATGGCGGCGCCAATGTGCTGACCGGCGGCAGCGGCGTCGACACGCTGATCGGCGGCGGCGGCAACGACACCCTGGTGGCCGACGATCTCGACGGAACGATCGAGGGCGGCGACGGGACCGACACCGTGCAGTTCAGGTCGGGCGTTTCGTCTGCCAACCTCGCCAATGGCGATCTGGCGACGGTCGAGGTGGTGGCGATCACCAACACAACCGCGGGAAGCTACGATTTCTCGGCACAGACCGAGGCGTTGTCGATCCTGGGCGGCACCGCGACGGACACGATCACTGGCGGATCCGGTGCGGACGTCATCGATGGTGGCGCGGCAGCGGATCTCATGACGGGCGGCGCCGGCGACGACACGATCTTCGGTGGTGCTGACGACACGTTGCTCGGCGGGGACGGGAACGATGTGCTGGTCTTCGCCGCCGGGGAGGCCGACGAAACGCGCGGTGGCGCCGGGACGGACACGCTGTCCTTCCGCAATTTCACCCAGGGCTTCGTGATCGATGCGTCGACCGTCGCCAATGTCGATGGCGCATCGATCGAGGCGATCGATACCGGCGACGGCACGCGCGGCTTGCGCATCAAGCTGAGCGCGGCTTCGGTCATCGCCGCGTCCGACACCGACACGTTGCGCATCACGGCGGGGGTGGGCGAGACCCTCGAATTCGTGGATGCCGGCTGGACCCTGACCGGCACGGCGAACGGCGTCGAAACCTATGCCAAGGGCGGCGCGACGGTCCTGGTGAGCGTCGCCGCGGATGTCGTCATCCCCGTGACCGCACCTCCGGTCATTCAACCCGGCACGGGCGGTGCGGACAGCTACACGGGTGACACCGGTGACGACACGCTGACCGGTCTCGGCGGCAACGACACGCTGACCGGTCTGGGCGGCAACGACACGCTCGATGGCGGCCTCGGCAACGACACGCTGACCGGCGGCGTGGGCGACACCCTGCTCGGCGGCGAGGATAACGATCTGATCATCCTCGATGGCGGTTTTGCGGAGGAGATCAACGCGGGGCTGGGGACGGATACGGTATCGCTGCGCAACTTCGCCCAGGGCGGGCTGGTCGACCTATCGGTTGCCGCGGAGGTCGGAAATCCGGGCATCGAGCGGATCGATACGGGTGCGGGAACGAGCGGCCTCAAATTCCTGGTCTCGGCGGCGGGGATCAACGCGCTGTCCGATACCGACACGCTGACGATCTCCGCGGGTGCGGGCGAGACCGTCGTCTTCGCGGACGCCGGATGGCTCCGCGGCGACACCGCGGGCGGCTTCACGACCTATACGAATGGCGGGACGGCGACAGTGCTGGTGAGTACGGCGGCAAACGCCGTGGTCGCGGCGGTCGCGCCGGAGACGGTGCCGTTCTCCTTCACCAATCTCCAGGTGACCGGCGCGACGGCGACGATCGATCTGGTCCTGGGCGCACGCGCGCCGTTGTCGCTTGGCGAATTGTTCTTCGGGGCCAAGTGGAGCGTCGATACGTCTCTGGCGGACATCGCCTTCAGCGAGGTCAATATCGTCGGCCTTGGCACGGCCTCGGCGGTCAGCATGACCGGGAACATCAACCCGACGAGCAGTGGATTCGAACTCGACGTCCAGGGCTTCGCCTTCGGATCGGGGTCCATCGGTTCCCCCACGGCACCGACGGTTATCGGTCGTGCGACCTTCACATTCGCGGATGCCGCGGCCGCGTCGAAGCTGCGGCTCGATGATTTCGCGCTGTCCTCGTCGGAGATCAACGGCGAGGTCGCGCCGGAATTCTCCTTGGCGACTCAGGCGGCTGGCAGCGCCGCGGCGGATATCCTGGCGGGCATCGACGGGGCCGGGGCGAGCGTCCTGAATGGCGCTGGCGGCAACGACATCCTGATCGCCTTCGTCGACGCGCCGGCGGCGTTCGATGTCACGGATGCCGCGGTGCGGGCGACCGGCGGGGTCGGCAACGACGTCTTCGTCGTCGGCGACACCGCGGCGCGGATCAAGATCCTCGATTTCACCATCGGGCAGGACGTGATCGATATCAGCTCGGTCCTGGGGACGGCGGCGAACAAGACCGCCTGGCTGGCCAGCGCCGTCAAGACGGATATCGGGTCTGGCGCCGAGGTCTCGGTGCTGCTCCAGAACCCCGCCGCCGGCCCGGGCCATGTCGAGATCTTCGGGGTCAGCGCCGCCCAGCTGACGACGCAGATGTTCGACGACAGCGGCAGCCGCGCCGCCCTGGTCGATCAGATCCGCTCGATCATCGATCAGACCAACGCGCCCTGACGCGCGGCCGGCCAGGCCCGCGGAGCGCATCTCTGGATCGGCGGGCGTATCTTGTGTAAGCAGGATTCGCGCATGGCTGGCCATGCGCGGGTCGGTGCGGGCGCGGAAAGGGCGGATGTGACGAGGGCCGTAGCATGAGCCCGGAGGACGGGGGCGGGTCCCAGGCGCCGATGCCCGGGGCGAGCGGCAGCGTGTCCGGGGTGTTCTGGAACGACGCCGATCGCGACCGCGTCGTCGATCCGGGCGAAGCGGCTCTGGCTGGCTGGACCGTCTTCGACGATGTCGACCGCGACGGGCGCCTCGATTCCGGCGAGGCCAGGGCGATCACGGATGCGACAGGGCGTTATCGCCTCGACGGGTTGAGCGCCGGGCTCCATGCGATCGCGGCCGTTCCGATGGCCGGCTGGGCGCCGACCTTCCCGGCACCCGCGGCCGTGACGCCCGCGGTGGTGATCCGCGGGGAGATGCCGGGCGGCGCCGAGAGCGGAACGATCGAGACCACGCCGCTCGACGTCGCGACGGCAGCGGCCGATTTCGCGGTGCTGGGCACCGCCACCAATATCGCCGCGTTCCGCGCCGATGCGCGCTTCGCCGATGTCACCGGCCGCGGCACCGCCGTCGTGGTCATCGATACCGGCGCGGATCTCGACCATCCCGTGTTCGGCCCCGATGCCGACGGCAACGGCGTCGCCGACCGGATCGTGTTCCAGTACGATTTCACGGGGTTCGGCGACGAGGACGCCGGCGACGCGAACGGCCACGGCACGCATGTCGCGGGGATCGTCGGCTCGGGCGATCTGGCCTTTCCGGGGATCGCGCCGGGCGCGGATCTCGTGGTGCTGCGAACCCTCGACGAGAGGGGCAGCGGCAGCTGGCTCGACATCGCCGAGGCCCTGGACTGGGTGATCGAGAACAGCGCGCGCTACGACATCGCCGCCGTCAACCTGTCGCTCGGGTCGCGCGACTTCCACACCGAACCCCATGCCGGGTATCTCGCGAGCCGCTTCCAGGCGCTGGCCAATGCCGGAGTGGTGGCGGTCGCGGCGTCGGGCAACGGCTATGGGGGCCGGCCGATCCAGGGCGTTGCGTACCCATCCTCGGATCCCAATGTCCTTTCGGTCGGGGCGGTCTGGCCCGCCGCCGGCAGCAGCGGCGCCTCGCAGACGGGAAGCGTCGATGCGATCGCGTTCTTCTCGCAGCGCGACGACACCGAGAGCGATATCTTCGCCCCCGGGGTCCGCATCGCCGCGGCGGCGAATGGCGGCGGTTTCGTGTCGTTGTCCGGCACCAGCATGGCGGCGCCGCAGATCGCCGGCATGGTCGCGCTGGCCCAGGATCTGGCGCAGCGCGAACTGGGCCGCCGCCTCGGCTTCGACGAGATTCGGGATCTTCTGAAGGAGACCGGACGGCCGATCATCGACGGCGACGACGAGAACGACGCCGTTCC
>JBILLT010000049.1:0-22788 GCA_044375925.1 Chthoniobacteraceae bacterium
TTATCTGTTACACTGCACTAGACGCCCAAATCCGGACTTCACGGCTTTTGCATCACCGGAGATACCGGGAATTTATTGACCGCAGTAAAGCCGGTAAAGAACTTGGGTTCCGCACTCCTGCCAACCAAGCGCCGCAGCCTTCTCGAAAAGCGCCAAAGCTTTTTCCAACCCAGGCAACCGAAGCCCGCAATCTCGGGCGCTTCTAAGCGCGATCAGAATATCTTTGATGATGTGCTTCACATAGAATCCGGGAGCGAAATCACCGGCAAGCGCCCGGGGCGCGAGATTGCTCATCGCCCAGCTTCCCGCTGCACCTCCGCTGATCACCTGCTGAACTTCGGCGGGATCAAGTCCTTGAGCTTTCGCATACGCCATCGCCTCGCACCAAGCCAACATACCCACGGCAACCGCTGCCTGATTCGCCATCTTGCAATGCTGCCCCGCACCCGCCTCTCCCAGACGCCGAATCGTCTTCCCCATCACTTGTAAAATGGGCAATGCGCGATCAAATGCGGCAACCGTTCCGCCGGCCATGATCACCAAGCGCGCCTCACGCGCCCCGACGTCGCCGCCGGACACGGGAGCATCCACCGCGTGCAGGCCCCTTCGCTGGGCTTCCCGCGCGATCCGTTCAGCCAGCGCGGGACTGGAAGTTGTCATGTCTATGAGCAACCTGCCGCGAACGGCTGAATCCAGCACGCCATCCGTGCCAAAGTAGATCGCTTCCACGTCGTCCGGATAACCCAGCATCGTGATCACGACCTCACCCTTTGATGCCGCCTCCCCGGGAGACTCGCACCAAACAGCCCCCGCGTTCACCAACTGTGCCGCTTTTTCGCAGGTCCTGTTAAACACGTACAACCGATGCCCCGCGTCGAGCAGGTGCCCGGCCATGCTGCGCCCCATCACTCCCGTCCCGATGAATGCAACCGCAGGCCGATCTTTCGCAAGTACCGTCTTCATACCGACGGCCTACACGTTCCGCTTGCAGGGATAAATCGAAATCCTCGGAAAGGCCCGACTCCTCACAGTCTGGCAAACGTCGGTACTGTCCTTTTATGCATTTACCAAATCCTGACAAATTTCCCTCTTTACCAGAGTGAAACTCTGACATTCAGCGCTTGAAGTGGCAGGCGTCGGATTCAATTCCGGATCCGCAAACAGAACCCAAAGCGCATGAAAACTCAGTTGTTCCTCCTAACAGCAGCAGTAAGCATGTCCCCTATCAGCCTCGCCGTCGCGGCTCCCGCACTTCCGCCTCCACCCGCACTGAAGGCACCTTCGAAGCCCGCGGCACCGCCGCCGCCCGCGGGAGCGCAGCAGCCATCTGCGCCAGCAAAACCACCGCTCCCTCCACCTCCCGCACCTCCGGGGCGCGCCATCGCAAACCAAGGGAAATTCGCCAATCCCGTCCAAGGTCTATCGTCCGTCGAACTCGCCGAATTCAACGCCGCAAAAAGTGTGTTTCTGGAGGTGGAGACTGCTGAGGCTGGGCTGGGGCCGATCTTCAACGATGTGTCGTGCGTCGCATGCCACTTCAGGGGGGGGGCAGGCGGAGCCAGCCGCACCGCCGTCACGCGCTTCGGGAAAGTCACCAACGGAGTGTTCGACCCGCTTAGTTCGCTGGGGGGACCGCTCCTCCAGAAACGCGCATCGGCCCCAAAATATCTGGAAAAAATTCCCCGCGAGGCGAATGTCATTGCACACCGGATTACCACGCCTCTCTTTGGAACCGGACTGGTGGAGGCAATTCCTGACGCGACGCTCCAGGCCCTTGCGGCTCAAGCCAAGCCCGATGGAGTCAAAGGACATACATCTGTCGTCCAGGACGCCATCACCGGCGTCACTCGAGTTGGACGCTTTGGATGGAAGGCTCAGCATGCCTCGCTCAACGCATTCTCAGCCGACGCGTACCTCAACGAAATGGGCGTGACCAACGAAATATTCCCGCATGAAAACGCGCCGAATGGCAGCGCCACCCTGCTCGCTGAATCTGACAAAATTTCGGATCCAGAAGACAAAGCCTCAACGGAAAATCCGAAACCAGACTTTATCCTGACCGCGGACTACATGCGGTTATTGGCACCGGTACCGCGTGCGGCAACAAATGCCTCCATCATCAAAGGCGAAACAGTCTTCAAGGAAATTGGCTGTACAGTTTGCCATGTACCTTCGCTAAAGACTGGAAACAGCGCGGTCGCCGCGCTTTCAAACCGCGCAGTCGACCTCTATTCAGACCTGCTTTTGCACGACATGGGAACTCTTGGCGACGGCATTCCGCAAGGCAACGCCACAGCAACCGAGATGCGTACCGCACCGCTTTGGGGACTTCGGCTTCGTGACGCTTTCCTCCACGACGGAAGAGCCTCGACCGCAGAACTCGCGGTGCTGGCGCACGCAGGTGAAGGAAAAACTGCGAGAGACCGCTTTGCAAAACTGACGGCGGACCGCAAGAAATCACTGCTTGATTTCCTCGGCTCGCTGTAGCGAAGGATTCCAACAACCCGCTGCGCAAACCTTGGCAAACATTAACGAACACCTGCACCCGTCACGATGATTGGACAGCACGTCTGCGCGCTCAAACTCGAGTCAACCCGCCTCGCGTTGTTTACTTTTTCTTCGCCTCAGATTCTGGAATTTGCCGGTCTTTGTAGAAGAGAACGCCTGAATGACGCAGATTATAGATGAACGAGCGGAGATTGTCCCCGGTTTCGCGGTCATTCAAGAGCAATCCCAGCGCACCCTTACCGTCGTTCGCTGACTTTGTGAGTTTCTGAACGGAGTCTGCCACATTCCCGGTTTTGGTGATTACCGAGTCCAATGTCAGACTGGTCTTCTTGAAATTTTCGGAGCCCTCACGCAAGTTTCCGAAAGTCTCGGACAAATTCTTGAGGTTCTCTTCGTTGAGTAACTTTTTATTGATCGTAGACGTGAGGGCCTGAAAGCCCTTCAAACTTTCGGAAAGCTGATCAAGCACTTCCCCCCCGCGCGCGGCGAGTTCGTCAAACCCGCCAGACCTGCTGCCCTCGATGATTTCGCCGGGGTACAGTAAATCGGTTGGGTCCATGTCCGAGCTCGGCACGATTTCGATATACTTGTCCCCAAGCAAATTCGCACTCCCCACCATAAATCGGCTTTTGCGCGGGATTTTAATATCCTGCTGGACCTTCAGACGCACTGCGACTCTGTAGGAGTCGCCGACCAACTGCGGCGCTGCCGCAATGAACCCGACCTTCGCGCCGGAAAGCATCACGTCCGCCCCCGAGGCGAGACCTCCAACGTTGGAGAAAAGAACGGTGATTTCATAGGGCGCCTTCAACGCTGTTCCCAAACGTCCGAAGGTAACAACCAGAACGCCGATGATCGCGAGTCCGGTGAAGAGGAAAATGCCCACCATCGTCTCGGCGCGGCCTTTTTTTTCGTTTGCCATAAGATTAAGCGGTTGTTGCAAAAGTCGCCGTCAGTCCGTTTCGCCAGAACGCCCTTCAATGAAATCTCGCAAAATTGGATCCTTCGAATGATGAAGCTCGTCGGGGGTGCCTTCAAAATACAAGCGTCCTTCATGCATAAAACCTATCCGGTCTGCGGTATGAAAAGCGGTCTTCATATCATGAGTGACCACGACCGAGGTCGCCTGCAAGCGCTTTTGCAAACGACGGATCAAATGATTGATGGAATCCGTCGCGATGGGATCGAGCCCCGTGGTGGGTTCGTCATACAAAATGCAGGCTGGGCGTGAAACAATGGTTCTGGCCAACCCGACTCGCTTGCGCATCCCGCCGGAGAGGTTTTCCGGCATCTTTTCCTCCTCTCCACTGAGATCCACCATCTCCAAAGCTTCCGCCACCTTCGACTTGATGAGCTCGGCGTCACGGACCCCGGATTCACGCAAAGGGAACGCAATGTTCTCGGCAACGCTCATAGAGTCGAAGAGGGCGCCACTCTGAAATAAGATGCCGATTTTTTTTCGAATCGGCCCAAGCCGTCTCTCGGGTAGTTTGGAAATGTCCTCGCCATCAATGAGGACTTTCCCGGCATCTGGCTGCATGAGCCCCACCAGATGTTTGAGCAGAACACTTTTCCCGCATCCAGATCTTCCCAAGATCACATGCGTCTTGCCCGGTGATATCAGGATGCTGACCCCATCCAACACAGTCTGCTCTCCAAATTTTTTATGCAAGTTCTGGACCTCGATCATAGCACGCGTCAGTAAGTGCCGGCCGGAAAGAAAATATTCAGCGCGAAAGAAAGGAAAAAGTTGGAGATCAAGATGACGAGTGAGGCGATGACGACTGCCTGAGTCGGAGCGCGCCCAACACCCACGGCGCCTTGGGAGGTTTTAAGACCTTCAGCGCAGGCGATGAACCCAATGAGCACTGCAAAGCACACACCCTTGATCATTGCCATCTTGAGGTCCCGCTCCGTCGTGAACTTCAACATGTTTGTCACGTAGTACGCCTCAGAAATGCCCAGCACTTTAGTGGCAACCAAGTAGCCCGCACCGATTCCCAACCCGATACACTCCGCCGCAAGCAGTGGGCCGGAAATGATCAAGGCAAGCACCCTGGGTACGATAAGGTAATCAATCGGATGAACGCCGAGCGCCCGCAGCGCCTCGATTTGCTCCGTGACTTTCATGGTACCGATCTCCGCCGCGATAGAGGCACCGACGCGCCCCGCGAGCATGAGAGCCGTCAGCACAGGTCCCAGTTCACGAAACATCGATACCGCCACCACCGCTCCAACTGCAGAATCCATGCCTAGACGATGAAACTGAAAATACGTCTGCGCTGAAAATACGGCACCGGTAAATGCGCCGGTAACTATCACGACCAGCTGCGAGCGAAACCCGATCTCTGCAATCTGTCTCAGGAGCAATCGCCACCTTAATGGCGCCACTCTGATGGATTCGGCAGTGTCGCGAACAAGAAACGCGAGCTCACCCAAATAACGCATCAAGCCGAGCGATGCGTGGCCCAAAGCTTTAAATGGAGCGAGCTTCATTGGGAAATCTCTGTCTTAAAATTAGGAAGCCAAAACCCAGATCGCGCAAGGGGAAGTCACCCCGCGCCCAACCCCGAAGCGGTTCAGGCGTGCCCCCATGTGACTACGCCGCTTCAAGCGGTGCCTCCAGCCTGGGAAAAAGCGGTGTTGGAGCGCCGAGCACATGCCCGTCTTCCAACCAGCCCCAGACTGCATCGGAGAGGCGAGGTTCTGAGTGAATCTGCATCTGATTGAAAACTGCGCGTGCGGCCTCCGGGATGACAGGCTCGAGCAGGATTGCAACCACCCTGAGGGATTCCGCCAGATGATAGAGAACCGCGTCCAAAAGTCCGCCCTGCGTATCATCCTTTGCCAACTTCCAAGGCGCGACTGACTCAATGAGTTGGTTGCAAAACCGCGCAAGCCCGATCGCCGCCCGCAGAGCGGCGTCGACCTGATATTCTGCCATCGCCTTTGAGTAAACAGCCACCGCCTGCGGCAACTCCACGGAGACCAACGCGCGCAGCAACTCATGCTCGACTTCCACCTTGCGAAGCACGCTGCCCCTGTAGCGCGCAGACATATTCAGCGTCCGGTTTAAAAGGTTGCCCACGTTGTTCGCGAGTTCGTCATTGTGGCGGCTCCGCAGGCGTTCCTCCGAAAAGTCCGCGTCTTTACCCGTGACAATGTCCGCCATGAGGTAATACCGCAAAGCCGTCGCTCCGTACCTCTCGACAAGAACGTTGGGATCCACTGTGTTTCCGAGACTCTTGCTGATCTTTGCTCCGCCGATATTCCACCATCCGTGCACGAGAAATGCGGGAATTTCCGCGTCTGAAAAACCCATGCCATGCAGCATGATTGTCCAATAGATGCCGTGTGCAGGAATAAGAATGTCTTTGCCGATGACGTGCGCAGCTGCCGGCCAAAGCGACTCGAATTTCGGGAGTCCCTCGCCGTCCTCCGCAAGGTAGCCTGCAAACGACACGTAATTGATCAGCGCGTCGAACCAAACATACGTGACGTAGTCAGTGTCGAAGGGAAGTTCGATGCCCCAGTTCAAGCGAGATTTAGGCCTCGAAATACAAAGGTCACCCGAGAGCTTTTCCACCGCATTCCGCAGTTCCGACTTTCGGAATGCTGGGACGACGAAACGCTCATGCGTGTCGATGTGATTGAGCAACCATTCCTTGTGTTTCGAGAGTTTGAAATACCAGTTCTCCTCCTCCAACTCCACAACCTGCCCCCATTCCGGCCCGAATTCACCGTCCTCGCTCCGCTCTTTATCGGTGAGAAACTGTTCTTGCCGGACGCTGTAAAACCCGCGGTGAGCCTGCTTGTAGAGCTGTCCCTCATCGTGCAGCTTCTGAAGGATTTTTTGCACAACCCGCTTGTGAATTGGATGTGTTGTCGCAGCCCACCCATCGTAACGGACGCCAAGTTTCTCCCAAAGCTCAATGAATTGAGCGGTGCAGCGGTCTGCAAAATCCTGAGGCGAGAGCCCTTCTTTTTCGGCGGACTGCTGGACCTTTTGCCCATGCTGGTCAACGCCCGTGAGAAAAAAAGCAGAACGCCCGCTCAACCGCTCGTAACGGGTAAGGACGTCCGTCAGAACTTTTTCATAGGCATGGCCGATGTGAGGGGCCGCGTTCGTGTAGTCGATCGCGGTCGTGTAGAAAGTGCATTCCGGCATAGTGAATGTGAGGGCTGAAAGATTCGAACCCGTACAGCAAAGCCCAGCCTCCACCCCTAGCGGAAGGCAAATCATCCCTTCGCCCCCCTTTCCGAACCAGTCAGCGGACCAGTCAGCGCACCACTGAACAAATACCCGACACAACCGCATCCGCGAGTTTCTGGCGGTGTTTGGCAGATCGCGAGATTTTTGCACCCTCCGTGGCATTGGTTAGAAAACCCAACTCCAGCAGCACAGAGGGTCTAGTGTTGTAGCGGAGCACGTAAAACCGGGCGCGCCGCACGCCCCGATCGGGACTCCCCGCGACTCCGAGCACTTGCTGATGAATGGCTCGCGCAAGTCGCGCACTTTTCGAACTGTAGTAGTAAGTTTCCACGCCGGTTGCATCCTTGTTCGGAGCAGAATTCAAGTGAATGCTTACAAAAACCGGACTGCCCGAGGTGCGTTTTGAAATGGAGACCCTCTCTGAGAGGCCCACGAAAACGTCCGTCGCACGCGTCATCACCACTCGATGCCCACGAGCATTCAAGCCCGCTCGGACTCTTAGCGCGATATCCAGTGCCGCAGCTTTCTCCGAATAACGCTGGCCCGGCACCCCGCCGGGATCAAAGCCTCCATGCCCGGGATCCAGAACAACGGTGGCGGCGAGAAGATCGCCGAAGCCCGCACACAGCATGAAGACCGCAACGCCCAACCAGCGAAACAAATTTCCAGAAGACGCCCTCCGAGGACCGGGGGAAATTTTGGGACGTAGCGCAGCAGGCATGGGATGGATTTCAGAACGCTGATTTGGAAGGGCGAAAGAATCGCACCCGAATATTCCACCGTCCAAAAATAATGCAACCTGCACAGCTGCCTAAATTTTTGGCGAAGCCACGCTGCGAATCAACCGCCTGACCGGCGGCACCTGTACAATTCATTTTTGCCCTTTTTCCGCAGACTGCCTCTTGGACTCCATAAACTTCCGTTCCTTCTCAATCATCTCCTCCGGCACTGACGCCGGCTTGATATTTTCGCTGACCAACTGCTCATGACCCGGAATCTCCCGAATTCGAACCGCCCGGTACCAGACCGAGTCCCCGTGATCCTGAAACTGCAGGAAAGAACCGCGCGAACCGACGTCACCCCCGCGGATGCGCAACAGCTCGACTTCTTTCTCCCAGCGTGGGTCCGCGTAGTCAAAATCCACAGCCTTTTCGCCATTGAGCCAATGCTGGATCACCGTGCCTTTGCAGACGATTTTAGCTTCGTTCCACTCCCCCACCGGCTTGGTCAAGTCCCTCGCCGGAGGCATGCAAAAGTAAAGAGAAGCCGCACTGGTTCGGGGATTTCTGCCATCGGGGTGTCCGGCATTGTCTAAAATTTGATACTCGTACTGTCCCGGGCGGTAATAAACGCCGCTGTTGCCCTTGTTCGAAATCTTCCATTCAAAACGCAATTCAAAGTCATTGGGAACGGGCTGTTCTTTGAATACCAGGCTTCCACCCTTTTCCTTTCGGAAGATCGCCCCGTCCTCGACTACCCAGTTTCCTTTTTGGGACCACGTTTCCAGTCCGGATCCATCAAAAATCAGCTTGAAACCCAGACTTCGCTCCTGCTCTGAGAGTGTCGACTGAGCCGAAGCCAACGGACAGGCGGAAGCGAAGACGGCGAGCGCGCAGGCAAAAATCTGGGATTTCATTGGGTCGATTTAAATTTAACTCCCCTCGATGACTTGCGCGACCTAACAACCTTAGCCTCATTTTCAGGAAAAGGTGCGTTCGCCTCGATTTTAAAGTCCCCCCTGTAACGATCGTCGCCGACGCGGAGACTTTCTCACAGGGGGCCTTGACGCACAAAAGGTGCGGTTCGTTCTTCCACGGGTGGAAGGAACCAGTTCAGAATCCGCACGCTCAAACACGCCCCCTCCCATGCTCAATCCGCGAACCTCCATCGCTTCCGTCATTCTCTGCCTCGCAACCGCGGCTCAAGCCGACCCCTCGGACTGGCCTCAATGGAGAGGCCCGGCTCGCAACGGAGTTCTTCCATCGGGTCCTTCCCTCGCGGATTCTTGGACGACAGACGGCCCCCGAACGCTCTGGGAAAGCGAAGCCATTCCGAGCGACGACGATGGCGGCCACGGCAGCGCGGTGCTCTCACAGGGCCGCGTGTACCTTTCGGTCGTGTGGCATCGGGATGAGCCGAGTGAAACCCGGACGATCACCGAACTGATCATGCGAGTCCGCTTGAACCACCAAAACCCGAGCGCCCTCGGGAAGGAGCTCATCGATAAAGTAGAAGCGACTCGCGAGGCTCTGCCACCCACATTGAGAGGCGCGAAACTAGATGAATTCATCGAAAAATTCCTGCAGGAAAATCTGGATCGCAAAAAGCGTGAACTGTTTGGCGGCTGGGTCAGCGGACGTTTCAAAAAGGGCAAACTGGCGATCCCTCTGGACGATTACGAAAAGCTAAAATCGCGCATCGAAAAACCGTTTGCATCACAAACCGAGTTTGAATCTTGGGTGAACGCGCAGGGGTTCGCTGACCATGTAAAACAGGCGGTGCTTGATGCGGTGCCCGCCTCAAAGCGCGTCGCGGAGGACACCGTCATCTGCTTGGACGCACAATCCGGTAAAACCCTTTGGACGACACGTGCTCCCGGTGAACCCAAGGGGCGCAACTGCTCGAGCACTCCTTGTGTTTCTGGAGGCTTTGTGTTCGCCTTGGGAAGCACTCACCTCTACGCGGTAAACGCCGAGACGGGAAAACTGCAATGGTCGCAGCCGCTCGCAAGCAAAGCTCCGGGTTCCTCTCCGCTCGTGCTTGATGGAATCGTGTATGTGCAGGCCGGCAAACTTTCAGCCTACGACGGCGGAACCGGCAAGCAGCTTTGGGAACAGCCGGCCGTCACTGGCAGCAACGCATCTCCTGCCGTCTGGCAAAACGGCGCCACCAAGCTCATCGTCTGCAACAGCCGAAATGAACTCGTCGGAGTGGATCCAGCGAACGGCGCCGTGGCGTGGAAGGTCGCCGCCGGAGGCGACTCTACACCCGCCATCGATGGCGACCTGGCCGCGGTACTCTCCTCCAAGGATAGCCTCGGATTCGCCTGCTATAGAATTTCCGCGACGGACGCGCAGCAGCTCTGGAACCACCCCACCGACGCCCGACGCTCGCAATCAAGCCCCGTGCTTTATCAGGGGAACGCGTATCTTTTCGAAGACGGAGAACATCGCTGCGTAAATCTCGCCTCGGGTAAAATTTCTTGGAGTCAGAAAATCCCTTCCTCAATCACTTCTCCTTTGATTGCTGATGGGAAAATTTTTGTTGTCATGAACAACGGAAACACCCTTTCGATGCTGAAAGCCACCCCGGAAGACCGGATCGAGCTTGGCAAAGCCACCATTCGCGCCCTCTGGGTTCCATCCCCGAGCATCGGAGACGGCAAACTCTTTGTTCGACATCGTCAGGGGTTGCGCTGCTACGATCTCACGAAAACAAACTAGTCGTGCAGGTCCGGCGGCTGCAGCAGATGATTTCCAATGAAAATCGGATGCGGAAAACAGTTCAACCAGCCAGCCTTTCCAAACTGAAACGAGCAGCACCCATAAGATGATCATCCAACCCAAAATCCGTGGATTTATTTGCGTCACCGCCCATCCGTTGGGTTGCACCGCGCATGTGCAGCAGCAGATCGACTATGTAAAAAGCAAAGGCAGTTTGAACGACATGCCGAAACGCGTTTTGGTGATCGGCGCTTCCACCGGCTACGGGCTTGCTTCCCGCATCGTCTCGGCATTTGCGGGCGGCGCCGCCACCGTCGGCGTTTTCTTCGAGCGCCCTTCGGAGAACGGCAAGCCGGCAAGCGCCGGGTGGTACAACAGCTGCGCCTTCGAAAACGCAGCAAAGGCTGCCGGGCTCTACTCAAAGAGCATCAACGGAGACGCATTCTCCGACGAGATCAAAGCCAGAACTGTGGATCTGATTAAAAAGGACCTCGGCACCGTCGATTTAATCATCTACAGCCTCGCCTCGCCGCGGCGCACGCATCCAAAAAGTGGCGAGACCTACAAATCGGTACTCAAACCCGTGGGAAAAGCATTCACCGCAAAAACCGTCGATACCGACAAAGGGCTCGTGACGGACATCACCATCGAACCCGCAAGCGAACAGGAAATCAGCGACACCGTGCAAGTCATGGGCGGAGAAGACTGGGAAATGTGGATTGACGCTCTGGAAAAGGGCGGCGCGCTATCGAAAGGCGCGAAAACCGTGGCGTATTCCTACATCGGCCCCGACCTGACTTGGGCCATCTACCGGAACGGCACCATCGGCCGCGCCAAAGAAGACCTGGAGGCGACTGCTCAGAGGATCCATCAAAAACTATCCCAAGAAGGCGGTTCGGCTTATGTATCTGTGAACAAAGCGCTTGTCACGCAGGCTAGCAGTGCGATCCCCGTGGTGCCGCTTTACATATCGCTGCTCTACAAAGTAATGAAGCAGAAAGGGATGCACGAAGGGTGCATCGAACAAATTCAGCGGTTATTCGCCGAGCGCCTCTGCAACGGCGCTTCGGCCAAACTGGACGAGTCCGGCCGCATCCGCATCGACGACTGGGAGATGCTCCCCGAGATCCAAGCCTCGGTCGCCGCAGTTTGGCCCTCCGTGACAACCGAAAACCTTTCCCAAATGTCTGACATTCAGGGGTACAGGGAGGAGTTCCTGCGCCTCTTCGGCTTTGGCCTTCCCGGAGTGGACTACGACTCGGATGTCGCGCCCGAGATGGCGCTCCCATCCGCGTGAGTCCTCCGGAAGGCCTTACGCCTCCAGTAACACGCTGGTTGCTCAATCCACGTTGGCGCGTCTGCCGCATGCTCCAAAACGTACTTTCAGGCAGCCGCCCCAGCGGACTCCCGCACGTTTGAGTGCTGCTTCCAGCAGGTCATTTGACGCAAAAACAACTATCGTTGTTTAATTTACACGACGAATGAAAGACCGCCGAGGCGGCAGGTATCGGTTCGAGGATTTCCCGCCTCCGGTGACAAACGCCACGACGGTGACGCTTCTCGCTGCCCTTCGCCCCTCGTATGACCGCCAAACGTGGACAAAAACCGCTTTGCCACCCGCGCAGTTCGGCATGCTTGCAGCGGATCCACTACCGCATGAAATTAAGGAGTTTCCCTTCCTGCCTGTAACCTTTAATATACAGTGATGCTGGACGCTTGAAGCTTCCCGCTAAAGACCACCTATGAAATCACCCCTTGCACACCGCTGCAGTTTCGGTCCCGACAGTTCTCCATTGATCCACACTGAGGGTGCGATTTTCAACTCACGCCGTGACTTCCTCGTTCGCTCCGGATTGGGCTTCGGGGGATTAAGCCTCGCCGCTCTCTTCGGCATCAATCCTTTTGACCTGCACGGGGCTCCCGTCTCCCTCAATCCAGCGGCCTCCGCAGCTCCCCGCGGCCCGCTCGCCCCGAGGGCGCCGCACTTCAAATCAAAGGTGAAAGCGGTGATTCAAATCCACGCGGGCGGCGCGCCGTCAACCGTGGACACATGGGACCACAAGCCGGAACTCACCAAGGCCAATGGTCAGAAGATCCCCGGCTACGAGGGGGTGGCACTCGCCTCGCCGTTCACATTCTCGAAGCAGGGCAAGTCCGGCATCGAAGTCAGCGAAATCTTCCCCGAACTGGGCAAGCACGTGGACAGCATGGCGATCATCAAGTCCCTGTTCACCGAAATTCCAGACCACGAGATTGCCTCAAAAATGCTGCACACGGGATCGCCGCAATTGCCGAAACCCAGCCTTGGCTCGTGGGTGACCTACGGCCTTGGAAGCGTGAACCAGAACATGCCGGGGTTCATTTCTCTTGGCGGCAGCCCGAACTTTCGCCAATGCGCATTCCTTCCGGGGATCTATCAGGGCTGCAACGTGAATTACGATCCGACCGCTCCCCTGAGCACCGTCCTCGCAAACATCCGAAGCGAGTTCAGCACTCTGGATCGTCAGCGGCGCCAGATCAACTTTGCAGCGGCTTCGAACATGGAACATGCGATGAAGCTCCAAAAAGACGACCAACTCGATGCGCGCATCCAAGCGTTTGAAATCGCTTTCAAAATGCAAACGGAAGCCACCGACGCATTCGACATTTCCAAAGAGAGCGAGGCAACCCGCGAGAAATACATGGGGCCGGCATCGGGGTCGTACAGCAGCTCCATGAAAAGCATAAGGTCAAACGGTGCAAAAATGCTTGTGGCGCGCCGTCTGGTCGAGCGTGGCGTACGCTTCATACAGATCGGAACCGGGGGCTGGGATAACCACGAGAACATCGCCGTAACGGCGAAGGCCGCGGCCACCGAAGTAGACGCGCCGATCGCAGCACTCCTATCCGACTTGAAAGAGAGCGGACTTCTGGACTCCACGCTGGTGATTTGGGGTGGCGAATTCGGACGGACAGTCACCCAACAAGGCGGCGGCGCCGGCAGTCCGGGCCGCGACCACAACGGACGAGCAATGGTCACCTGGATGGCGGGCGGCGGTGTCAAACCCGGCACGACATACGGTGCCACAGACGAATTCGGAGGAAGAGCCGTCGAGAATCAAATGCACATCCACGACCTGCACGCGACCATGCTTGCACTCATGGGATTCGATCACACCAAATTAATCTACAACTACAACGGCCGCGACTTCCGGCTGACCGACAATTTCGGGAACGTTGTGAAGGAGATCATCGCCTAAAAATCAGCCTGATAATGACCAGAGTCCATTTCTGATTTTAATTATGAGCACCAGCATTCTTCCAAAGAAATCACTGTTGATCCCGCAGCTCGCCGCGATATGCGTAGTTGCACTCACGGGATTTTTAAACGCTGCCGTGTCCGTTCAGATCGCTCCGGAGCAACTGGAGTTTTTTGAGAACAAAATCCGTCCAATCCTTGCCAATCACTGTTTGGAATGCCACTCCGGCGAGAAAGGGAAAATCAAAGGCGGTCTCAACATGGACTCGAAAGAGGACGTCCTCAAAGGCGGCGACACGGGTCCCGCGCTGGAGGCCGGGAATGTGAAAGGCAGCCTCATCATCAAGGCCGTCACGTGGGAAGACGATTTGCAGATGCCCCCGAAGAAGAAACTCAGCGACGAACAGATCGCCGATCTCAAAAAATGGATTTCCATCGGCGCACCGGACCCGAGGGAACCCTCCAAGACGGCTGCAAAAGTAGACAAGAAAGCCCATTGGGCGTTTCAACCGGTCTCCAAGCCAACGCCTCCTGCGGTTAAGAACGCGTCGTGGGGAACCAATGCGATTGACAAGTTCATTCTCGCGAAGCTCGAAGAAAAAAACATGATAGCGGCGCCGCAGGCCGACAAAGAGACGCTTCTTCGCCGCGTCTACTACGACCTCACGGGACTGCCTCCGACGCCGAAGCAAATCGAGGACTTTGTGCGCGACCAAAGCCCCGACGCATATTCACGGGTCATCAATCAACTCGTCGATGATCCCGGCTATGGTGAACGCTGGGGCCGCCACTGGCTTGACACCGCCAGATACTCCGACACCTCGGGAGACCTCACAAACCAAGCCGACCGCATCACTGAATACCGTTACCCATTTGCATGGACCTACCGCGAGTGGGTCATCAACGCCCTGAACAAGGACATGCCGTACGACCAGTTCATCATGCAGCAGCTGGCGGCGGATAAAATTCCGAACAATCCGAAGGAAAACCTGGCAGCACTCGGCTTTCTCACCGTCGGGCAAAGATTCGGCAAAATGACGGATGAAGTCATCAACGACCGCATTGATGTCATCGGAAGAGGTTTCCTCGGGCTCACCATCGCGTGCGCACGCTGCCACGATCATAAATTTGATCCCGTGACCGCCGCAGACTACTACGCGCTGCGCGGAATTTTTGTAAGCTGCGCCGAGCCGGTGGGGAATGAAATGCCGCTCATCGCCGGGGATCCGAATTCGCCTGCGTTTATCAAGTTTCAGCAAGACCTTGCGAAACTTGAAGAGAAGGCCTACAGCGAGTTCTACCGGATCCAGCGCGAATATTCTGATAAAATGCGGAAGCATGCCGCTGTTCTCTTTGAAGCTGCGATGCTGACGCGCAAGGAGTCGACGGCGGAGGATAACAAACGCGGAAATGAACTGATGAAACAAGCGGGGTTGGACACGGATACCACCGCGATAGTGAACGGAGCAATCATGTCGTCGAACCGGTTGCGCAGCTCGGACGACATTTACGGTCCGTTTGTGAAGCTGGCTTCGCAAAGCGCAAATCGCGAGAAGACGATTCGCGACATGATGGACGGCAAGTACTGGAGCAAACACAACCCGGAAGTCATCAATTTTTTGAAGGCCCAGCCTTCGCTCCCCTCCGACCTTCACGAAATCGCAGTGTTGGTAGGAAAGTTTTTCGCACAGATAGAGCCCAAGGTCCCGGCGCTTTACGCGACTTTCATGGACAAGACGAAGACCGTCTCGGAATCTCCCGAGAAAGGAGCCATGGATGCCGCAGTATTCCCGCTGAAACTTGTTCCTGCCTCGGAAATCAGCGTCGAACGCCTCATGGAGGAAGGGAACACGAGTTTTCCCAACCCAAAAATGCGTGGAATCCTCGAAAAAGCGGCTGACTTTGCCGGGATCAACAAGTTCAAACTTACGTTCAAGGGCGGTCCTGTTCGAGCCATGGTGCTCAAAGATCTTGAAACCCCGAAAAACTCGCCCCTTTTCATCCGGGGCAACCCGCCGAAGCAAGGGGAACAGCCGCGGATGGTTCCGCGCCGGTTCATCGAGGTGCTGAGCGAGAATGGTCAGCCTACGCCCTTCAAGGACGGAAGCGGACGTTTGGAACTGGCCCAGTCCATTGCGCGCCCCAGCAATCCGCTAACTGCCCGGGTGATCGTCAACCGGGTTTGGATGCACCATTTCGGTGAAGGATTGGTGAGAACACCAGACGACCTGGGCAACCAAGCCGGGAAGCCCACACATCCCGAACTACTCGATTTTCTCGCAAACTGGTTTGTTCAAGACCTCGGACCCCAAAAACCCGCCTGGTCGCTCAAAAGCCTTCACAAGGCAATCATGCTTTCAAGGGCTTACCAGCAATCGAGCAATTCCGTTTTCAAGGGTGGCGCAAATGACTACGCGAAAATCGACCCCTCAAACTCGCTTCTCTGGCGCTCCAATGTACGCCGACTCGACTTCGAAAGCTTCCGCGATTCGCTCATCAGCATGGCAGGAGTCATGGACAAATCGCCGGGCGGCCAATCCTTCAACGTAACCGAGGAGCCCTATGTATTCCGGCGCTCCGTGTACGCTTACATTGACCGTGCAAACATGCCTGATTTGCTTATGCAGTTCGACATGGCCAATCCGACAGCGCCTAACAGCAAGCGTGCATCCACCATCGTGCCTCAGCAGGCGCTCTTCCTGATGAACAGTTCCTTTGTGGCCGCTATTGTCCAAAACATCGTCAAACGGCCGGAAATCGTGAGCGCTGTCTCGGTGCAGAAAGACACGGACAAGGGGATCTCGGCAGTGTACCGCCTCGTGCTACAGCGGTTGCCCACTCCGGCGGAACGCAAGCGCGCAATCGATTTCCTTGTGATGGAAAACAAAATGCAGGCAGCCATCAAAGCGGAGGCCGCACAGATGAACAAAGACGCCTCAAAAATGGCGGAGAAGAAACTGCAAAGCGCCCAGAACGCTAAAACCGCAAGTGCGGCCCTCGTCAACGAGGGAGAATTGGTTCAGCGCGTTGCATTCTCCCCATGGGAAGCATTGGTTCAGGCGTTGCTGTTTTCCAACGAGGCCGCTTACGTGAACTGAGCCGCGACGCGGCTTCGGAACGTCTCTGGCAGACCGCCCAGTCACACCCGCTTTCATGCAGGCCGACCGTCAGGGCTCCCCGCGAACGGCTCAAATCCAAGTCCATATGCGTTTGCAGCGGCAGCAAACATTGTGGGCATAGATCCCACAAAACTCTCCCAATCCTGGTCGTTTCTGTACTGCGTATCCACGCCGATATAGACTCCGTTCGAGACCACGTTGCTATCCTCGATCTGAACGCGCACCTCGAACTCCCAGTCGGGGATCCGTAAGTATCCCATGCCACAAGGGCGAACAATCGATGGGGACCGACCGGGGGCAAGACTTCTCAAGAACCGCTCGCGTTCGGCGGCCGATGGAAACTGTAACTGAGCCTGCATCGTGAGATTCGAGACGGATTTGGCATCAAGTGCCAACAGGTTGTGCACCCGCAGCATGGTCTGGTGCACCAACTGCCAGTCCGCCCAATTGCGCGCGTTCCGCACAGAAAACCTCAAGCGCTCGGCAGTCCTCACCAACGTGCCGTTTCCTTCAAAGAACGACGCAGTCAGCTCGTATTGATACAGCCAGTCTCTGTTGATGAGCTGAACCTGCGATGGCCGCAGGCCAATTCCTGCAAGCGGATCACACAAGGATTGAACGAAAGCTTCAACTGCAGGATCACGCACGCTCACCGGAACCGGCAAAGGCAGGTCAACGCTCACTCCATAGATCTGGATTGGCACAATATCCATAAACACCGACACAATCTCTTCAGCCTCGACTTCGGCTGTATCATTCATCACGCCCGCACACCCTCAAGCATTAAAAGCTGGAGCAGCTTGGCACATTACTTTGCCACAGCGAACAGCCCCCACACTCTCAGGATTTGAGCGCCTCGCCTTGAACGCATCAAATTCTAAAAAGCGATGAACATCATGGCCGCCTCAGGGTGCTCCGAAACAATCACGAGGAAAAGAAATCGGTCAAATAATAGTGTTCGAACCAAAAAACGGAATAGCATTCCACCCCTCCCCGCCATGAGGAGGTTACTTTATGTGGAAACGAATGCTCATCATGTTCCTCTGCGCCGCCGCCGCCGTCGCAGGGATTGCTTTCTTCAAATACCGCCAGATTCACGCTGCCATAGCCATGGGCAAATCCTTCGCACCGCCGCCGTCCGCGGTGACCACCCTCCGGCTTGAGCCGCAGCAATGGACGCCCGTTCTGCGCGTCGTAGGTTCCCTGAAATCCGTGCAAGGCGTGGCAGTCTCCGGCGACCTCGCAGGGATCGTATCAGAGATTGCCTTTGAATCGGGGCGCACGGTCAAAAAAGGCGATCTGCTTGTGCAGCTCAACTCTGATCAGGAGACCGCGCAAGTGGCTGCTGCCGACGCGCGCTGCGAACTCGCAAAACTGGAGATCCGTCGCAAACGTGAATTGCAGGCAAAAAGCGCCCTCTCATCCTCAGAAGTTGACATCGCTGAAAACGAACTGCGCCAAGCCACCGCCGCCAGGGAACTCGCCGTTGCAATGCTCGCAAGAAAACGCATCACCGCCCCCTTCGACGGAGTGCTCGGAATCCGGCAGGTGAACTTGGGCCAGTACCTGAACCCAGGCACGCCAATCGTGAGCATGCACTCCACCAATCCGATTCTGGTCACATTCTCACTTCCCCAACAGCAAATGGATCGAGCGAAAGTGGGAGGTCCGTTGAAAATCCTACTCGGAAGCGATGCAGAAAATGAGGAATACAGGGATGGAACAATCACCGCGTTAGATTCGCGGGTTGACGAAGCGTCACGCTCGGTAACGGTGGAGGGCTCAATTCCCAATGCAGACCAACGACTGCGATCAGGGATGTTTGTAAATGTTGAAATCCCTCTGCCGGTTGAGGCGGACGTTCTAGTCGTGCCCGCATCTGCAATCAACTACTCGGCTTACGGTGATTCAATTTTCGTGGTGAAACCTGCTGCCACGCCAAATGCAGATGCACCCCGAACAGTCGAACAGCAATTCGTGAAACTCGGTGCAGCCCGCGGAGATCAGGTCAGGGTCCTTGGGGGGCTCAAGCCGGGGGATGAAATCGTCACGGCGGGAGCCTTCAAGCTGCGTCCCGGGGGGGCAGTATTCATCAACAACAGCGTGCAGCCGCCAAATTCCGCAAGCCCGAGACCTCCCAACAACTAGGTCCCCGGAGCCGTAGCCGAATCGGCCCACTCCACTGATTTGCCGCTGCCTCTCTTCCAACCTTTTGTGAACTTCACCGACACATTCATTCGACGGCCCGTATTCGCAACCGTCTTGAGCCTCCTGCTTTTGCTCGCAGGTGTGCAGGCATATTTTAGCTTGAACGTCCGGCAGTATCCAAGGAGCGACATCGCCGTCATCAACGTCAAAACCCGCTACACCGGGGCAAGCCCGGACCTGGTACGCGGTTTTGTAACAACACCTCTGGAGCGGGCCATCGCAAGCACCGACGGGATAGACTATATTGAGAGTCAAAGCGCTCAGTCCCTCAGCATCATTACAGCGCATCTTAAGCTGAATTTTGACACCAATGCGGCTCTGACGCAGGCACAAGCGAAAATTGCCCAGATCAAGAACGAGCTGCCACCTGAAGCGGAATCACCCTCGATCGAGCTCACAACGTCGGACAGCCAGTTTGCCCTGATGTACATTTCGTTTTACTCAGACGAAATCGAGTCCAACCAGATTACGGATTACATTACGCGGGCCGTGCAGCCCAGACTCACTGCAATCAACGGCGTTCAGAAAGCGGACATTCTCGGGGCGCGCACTTTCGCGATGCGGATCTGGCTGAAACCCGAGCGGATGGCTGCCCTTCAAATCAGTCCTGCAGACGTATCAAACGCTCTCGCCACAAACAACTACCTCTCAGCTCTAGGGAGCACCAAAGGCACGCTCATCACCGTAAACCTTGTCGCCAACACCAATCTGAAGTCCGCTCAAGAGTTCAAGAGACTCGTGATCCGCGAACGTAACGGCGCGATCGTCAGACTGGAGGACGTCGCAGACGTGGTGCTTGGCGCGGAGAACTATGACACGGATGTTCGTTTTTCCGGACAACGCGCCACGTTTGTTGGCGTCTGGGTGCTGCCGACCTCAAACAGCCTCGACGTTATCAACAGGGTCCGCGACGAGCTGCCTGTAATTGAAAGCCAACTTCCAAGCGGGATGCATTTACATCTTTCCTACGATGCCACGCGTTACATTCGAGACGCGCTCCGCGAAGTTCTTTCGACGCTTGCCGAAACCCTGCTGATCGTGATTTGCGTGATCTTTGTTTTCCTTGGAAACTGGCGGTCGATTCTGGTCCCGGTAGTGGCGATTCCCCTCTCCCTGGCTGGCGCGCTTTTTCTGATCCAGTTGCTTGGATTCACACTCAACCTTCTCACTCTTCTCGCGATCGTGTTATCCGTGGGGCTGGTTGTAGACGATGCCATCGTCGTGGTTGAAAACGTGGAGCGTCACCTTCAGGAGGGCCTCGGCGCGCTTGAGTCCGCGATCAAAGCAGCCCGTGAGTTGATCGGCCCGC
Source organism: Chthoniobacteraceae bacterium (assembly GCA_044375925.1). Classification (GTDB taxonomy): domain Bacteria; phylum Verrucomicrobiota; class Verrucomicrobiia; order Chthoniobacterales; family Chthoniobacteraceae; genus Chth-196. The sequence goes on from JBILLT010000049.1 coordinate 20,039, forward strand.
TGATCGCAATGACCATTACGCTGGCAGCGGTATACGCGCCGATAGGCTTGCAAGGTGGCCTGACGGGAACCTTGTTCAGGGAGTTCGCACTGACCCTTGCCGGGGCGGTGGTGGTTTCGGGTGTTGTTGCGCTGACGCTCTCGCCGATGATGTCGTCAAAGCTGTTACGGGCGCAGGACTCTCATGCGGGGCTCGGAGGCATGATCAACCGGCAGTTTGACAAGCTCCGCTCTGCATACAAGCGCGCTCTAACCGACACGCTCCGGTGGAGACCCGTCACTCTCACTCTCGCGGCAATCATCATCGCGTTGGGCGTTCCATTTTACGCAATGTCAACCAAGGAACTGGCGCCCAAAGAGGACCAAGGCGTGATCCTTGGAGTCATTCAAGCGGCACCAAATTCAACGATTGATCAGACCACGCTCTTTACCTCGATGGTCAAGGACGTCTATTTCTCCATGCAGGAGACCGCCACAACATTTCAAATCACAGAAGCGTTCGGCGGGTTTTCCGGACTTGTCACCAAGCCTTGGAGCGCGCGCACCCGCAATACCGAGCAGATGGTCGGGGAAGTCTTCGGGCGCTCCTCCACGATCCCGGGAGTCAGAGTCATCGCATTCACTCCTGCGGCGCTTCCGGGAGGCGGAAACTTTCCAGTCGAATTCATGATTTGCTCCACAGCGGAACCCCGTGAACTGCTGGAAACTGCAAACAAGCTAGTGGCGAAAGCTTTTCAGAGCGGTCTGTTTGTCTTCGCAGACACGGATCTAAAATTCGACTTTCCGCAAAGTGAAATCGTATTCGACCGCGACAGGGTGGCATCCATGGGACTAAGCCTTGCGACCGTAGGGTCCGATCTGGGAGTGATGCTGGGGGGCGGGTATATAAACCGTTTTTCAATCGACGGGCGGAGCTACAAAGTGATTCCGCAAATCGAAAGAGTGGGCAGATTGAACGCGGATCAACTCCAAAATCTTTATGTGAGCGGCCCCAACGGCAAGTTGGTTCAGCTTGCGACTTTTGCCAGCATCAAAAACTCAACCGAACCCAGAACGCTCAATCGCTTCCAGCAACTAAACAGCGCCCGCATTCAGGGCGTCATTCCTCCCAATGTGACACTCGATCAGGCGTTGAAGGCGCTTGAAGACGAGGCCGCGAAAATCCTTCCCACGGGCTACTCGATTGACTACGCGGGCGAGGCACGGCAGCTCAGGACAGAGGGAAACAAACTTCTAATCACGCTGCTTGTTTCGGGTATTTTGATTTTTCTGGTTCTCGCCGCGCAGTTCGAGAGCTTCAGAGATCCACTCGTGATTCTCGGGGGGTCCGTTCCCCTTGCGCTTTCCGGCGCGCTGTTGTTCTCCTTTCTCGGGTTTACGACGCTCAATATTTACAGTCAGGTCGGATTGATCACTTTGGTCGGACTGGTCTCAAAAAACGGCATCTTGATCGTCGAATTCGCGAATAGCTTGAGACAACAAGGCGCAGCCAAACTGGAGGCGGTGATCGAGGCAGCCTCCACGCGTTTACGCCCCATTCTGATGACCTCCGTAGCAACCGTGCTCGGTCATTTCCCATTGGTGCTTGCGAGCGGTCCGGGAGCGGGCGCGCGCAACAGCATCGGCATCGTCCTTGTCACCGGAATGATCATTGGGACTCTTCTTACCCTGTTCGTTGTTCCGGCAATCTACATGGCGATTGCCCGGAGAGACGTTCCAGGTATCGATCGCGGGGGGCCGGCCATTGCTTGATGCCGGTCCTACCTCGGCGGCTTGACCTTGCCGAGAGGCACGCTGACGAAAGGCGAGTTTTCCATCAGAAACCTCCATTTCAAGTCCGTCGCGACCCGGATCCCAACCCTGATGTCCTCAACGACCGCACCGGACTTCCGCTGAATTCTCGCAGCGGAAAGCCTCCGCAAACCGCAGCCTGCGGCCCTGCCGGGACCCGCCACGATCAAACCGTGATCCTCACCGGAAATCCCAAACGCAAGTCCGAGCTTACCGGGACCCGCACACAAATCAGCGTCGGCGCGGCCACCCCTCCTGACTCTCATTTGAGACAGCCCACTCCTCGGTTCAAGTGAACGGATCAGAATCAATCCATCGCGTCCGCCGCCTTTGACGTGGAGATTGAAAAGCCAGTACATTCCGTAATTCAGATACACATACGCCGCACCAGCGGGCATCTCGCGCACAAACTGCCGAGCACTTTTGCGGGTTGCGGTGTGACAGGCTGCATCGCCCTCCACTGCGTAGCCCTCGGTCTCCACGATAATTCCCGAACACCCGCGCCAAACAAGCTCAACCCCTACGAGTTCGCGCGCAACAGTCAGGAAGTCGCGTTGGAAAAAATCAGCCTGCAAAAATCCCATGGCTGAAAATAAAGTCACCAAGAAGGGCGCCGATCAAGCGCCGTTACCGCTCCATGGTGCAGGGCCGGAGCCAATCCACCTGAGAATAGATAATCAGTTGCCGCTGCGCGTACTCCGAATAAGATCTGGGTGGCCGGCGCGCTGCTGCGCGGGCTGTCACGCTAAAGATTATGAAAGCCGCACTTGTCCCCGTCCGTCCCTCCGGATTCTCAGCAAACCCTCCAGTCAAACGGGTTTTCCCGATGCTGCTGATGCTGATTTTCATCATCGCGACCAACCTTTCAACGGCGCGAGGCTCGGGCTCTGGAATTTTCGACAGCGCCGGATTTTTTTCGGATACGGCAAAAGAAGAGGCAACCAAGCTGGTGACTGAGGC
>JBILLT010000118.1:0-5865 GCA_044375925.1 Chthoniobacteraceae bacterium
GGAATTTCGCTTCCGGTCATCACAAACGTGCAAGCTGGGTCGTGGTTGATCGCAGTGGTGCTGACGGATTTCAGCAAGGCAATCTCATCGACAACCTGAGAGGTGTACGGCAGGAGTTCGCTCACCCAGCGGCCGCACCGGCCGTGCTGCGCGAATTGAAACAAACTTGGAGCCACGGGAAATCGCGCTTGGCCTGAAGTCATCGTGGTGATGCGCTGACCGTTGCGGATGCTGTCGGGAAGGTCCTTGTCAAAGTGCTCCTTGAGCTGCGGCTTGTAGTCCCAGAGATCGAGCTGGGACGGCGCGCCATTCATGTGCAGATAAATCAAGCGCTTTGCTTTCTGCGGCAGATGCGGGAATTCAGGAAGTCCAGGGTGCACGGAGCCGCCAGCCTTCGCGGATGCATCCCGAGCGAGGAGTCCGGCAAGCGCGACGCCACCGACGCGCAAGCCGGAGTGACCGAAGAATTGGCGTCGGTTGATAAGCAATTGGTGTTCGAGGAGCGGATCCATGGCTATTTGTTGAGAGCTTCGTCGAGGTTGAGCAGCAGATTGGCCGCAAGGGTCCACGCGGCGAGCTCGCTCGGCGCGAGATCGGGTGCGGGCTTGCTTTCACCGAAGGTCACAAGCTTCGAAGCATCCTCGCTCGCGGACTGAAAACGGACGCGGTGTTTTTCCAAAGCCTCAAGAACCGTGCTGCACTCGGAGGACGTCGGCGAACGGCCAGTCGCGCATTTCCACGCAAATCTGATTCGCTCGCCATCCGACCCGCCTGCCTCCTTCAGAATGCGCTGCGCAAAGTGGCGCGCGGCCTCCACATGCTGGATGTCATTCAGCAGTACGAGGGCTTGAAGCGGTGTATTGCTGCGTTCACGACTGAGGCAGAAACTCTCGCGCGGCGGCGCGTCGAAAGTCGTCATGGCAGGCGGAGGCGCGGTGCGTTTCCAGAAAGTGTAGAGGCTGCGGCGGTACAACGCGTCGCCGGTGTCCCGTGTGTAGCGGGCGGTGTTGCTTCCTGAAAATCCGACGGGCTCCCAGATGTTGTCGGGCTGGTACGGGCGCACCCCTTTCCCCCCAACCTTCGGGTTGAGAAGACCGGAGATAAACAGCGCCGAGTCGCGGATGACCTCCGCATCAAGCCGGAACCGCGGACCCCTTGCCAGAAGACGGTTTTCAGGATCCTTCGCAAGAAGTTCCGGAGTGACGGCGGCGGACTGCCGGTACGCGGCCGAAGTGACAAGCATCTTGATGAACTTTTTCATGTCCCATCCCTGTTCACGGAAGGTGACTGCGAGCCAGTCGAGGAGCTCCGGGTGACTGGGTGAATCGCCCTGCGACCCGAAATCATTCACGGATTTCACCAACCCCGTTCCGAAGAACTGTTGCCAGAAACGATTCACGACGACGCGCGTCGTCAGAGGATTCTGCGGGGAGAGCAACCATTCTGCGAGGTCGATGCGGTTGTAGTTTTCCTTGCTGGGCAACGGCGGAAAAATCTCGGGCGTGCGTCTGAAAACCTGCTCGCCCGGCTTGTCGTACTGGCCGCGCTGCATGACATGAGCTTGGCGCGGTTGCGGCAAGTCGGCCATGACGAGCGTGGTTGGGATTGAGTCTGAAAGCGTCTTGCGCTTGGCCTCGAGGAAGAGTTTCTCTGCCTTTGGTCCATCGATGATTTCACGCGACCCTACGTACGCGTTTTCAAGCCACCAATCTTTCAGTTTCTGAGTTTCCGCCGGCGTCCACTGCTCGGGTTTCTTTCCACGCACCAGAGTCTGGAGATCGGACGGCAATTCCTTCACCAGCGTGCCTTGCTTCGTCTTCTGCCAAACCGTCCACGACCAGTTCGGATCTTTCGCAGGCTCGCTGCGGTGGCGCATGCTCAGGTGATCCCAGTAAACCGTTCCGTCAAACTGCGTGAACGCGTATCCGTCCACCTTCATACCCGGTTTGAGGCCGACTTTTTCAGCAGGAAACTTGAGCTCAACCCATTTGCCGGTTTCAGGCAACCCACCCATCATGACCCTCTCAGGAGTGCGCACGCGGCCGAACGGGATGGCTCCTTCCTCCCCCCACACTGCGCGATGATTCCATCCACCGACGTGAAACTGAAGCATCACAGCCTTCGGCGGATCGGCCGGATCAAGATGGCACCAGACCGAAATTTCGCCGTTGGGGGGTATCTCAAAGGATGCAGCGCTGTTGAAAAAATCCTGAGCTACGCCTTTGGCTTTGCGGCGAAGAGACAACTTGCCCGCGTACACGGGGCCTTGATCGGCGCTCACAAACATGGTGGGCTCCCCGGAGTGATCGACTTTCGCGTTTTGCGGGAAAGCGTCCTCGAACCAGACCGTCTCGCCCGTTTGGACCGGAGGGGGAGGATTGAGAGTGGCGGGGTCGGTGTACTCGAGCTTGGCCAGAGATTCGCGAACCAGCTTTTTTTGATCCTCGATTTGTCGTTCGAATCGTTTGAGCTCCGCGTCCTGTTCGGGCGTGGCCAGTGCAAGAACCGGTGGAGTCAGCAGGATGTTGCCGTCCATCGCAGGGTCAGCCGCGCTGTAGAAGAAGGCATACATCGAATAAAAATCTTTCGTCGTGATAGGATCAAATTTGTGGTCATGGCACACCGCACAGCCCGCGGTGAGCCCCATCCAAACGGCCATGGTGGTTTCGGTTCGGTCGACAGCGTAACGGAACAGGAGTTCGTCCGAGATTGAACCGCCCTCGCTCGTCGTCACATTGCACCGGTTGAAGCCCGAGGCAACGCGCTGGTCGTGGGTTGCCTCGGGAAGAAGGTCACCCGCAATCTGCCAGAGAGTGAATTGATCGAATGGCAGATTTTGGTTGAATGCGCGGACGACCCAGTCGCGGTACGGCCACATGCTGCGTTCGTTATCGAGATGCAATCCGTGCGTGTCACCATAGCGGGCGGCATCAAGCCAGTAGCGGGCCATGTGCTCGCCGAAACGGATGGAGCCCAGAAGACGGTCGACCACCTTCTGGTAGGCATCGGGCGAGGAATCCGCGAGGTAGGCGTCAACCTCGGAGGGCGTCGGAGGGAGACCGGTCAGATCCAACGTGAGCCGGCGGAGCAGGGTTTCCTTGGGGGCCTCGGGCGAAAAGCGCAAGCCGCGCCGACTGAGTTCCGCCTGCAGGAAAGCATCCATCGGGGCAAGGTTGGAGGAAGCGCCTGGGGACGCTGGAACCGCGGCTTTGACCGGCGGCTCAAAACTCCAATGTTTGCGGTACGGGGCGCCTTGAGCGATCCAACGGCGGAGGGTCTCGATTTGGGTTTGCGTGAGCTTCTTGTGGGATTCCGGCGGGGGCATCACCTCGTCCGGATCCTTCGAGAGGACACGCTGCAGCAGCGCGCTCGCCGCCGGATCGCCGGGTTTGACCGCCTGAACCCCGTCCTTGAGCGCGTAGGCGCCCTCCGGGGTGTCGAGGCGCAGCTCAGCCTTGCGCTTTTTGGAGTCAAACCCGTGGCAACTGAAACAGTTGTCGGAGAGGATCGGCCGGATTTCACGGTTAAAATCAATGCCCGCACCAAGGTCTGTCCCGGCCGCGGGAGCCGCGACGCAGAGTGCGATGACCCCCGTAAAAAGGAGTGACAGGGATGCGAGGGCAGGAATGCCGGAACGAAGGCTGGTTCGGAGCAGGCGCATATGGGGGATGAGACTTCAAAAACAAGCAGTACGAGGCAGACAAGGGTAGGCAAACTAAACAATCTGAAAAGTTAACTATAAATTAGACATTGCGTGCCATCCTGCGCGCTTCCGCCGAACAGAAGCGAACTTCCGACACCTCCCCTGCGACCGTCGAAGCCGTTGCGCCGAATGTACATGAGCCGAAAGCGCGGCTAACGGATCCGGCAACTTGAGCTGTCCTGCCTATCGATGCACAAAAAATGGGAGCGACGGCACCCAACCCCGGAACGCGGCAGCGTAACGAAGCCGTGGCCCGGATTTTTATAAGGCAACTTCATCCGCTCAGTAGCAACGGCGCATCTTACGGAACCCCGAAAAGCCATTTTCCGCGAAGCCACCGTCGTAATATTCGAGCGAAAGCAGCTCCCAACAATCGCTGGCCCTCCGCAGGGGAAAATGGGGGAAAAAGTCTGTCCCTTCTTTTCGCACGCCCATCCTTACCTCTGAAAACATTCGGGCTCGAAAACCAGAGTTTGGCCGCCACTTACGACCAGCCGTTTTCCTTTGCCCGGAATATCCACTCCCACCGAACTCGGCTCCACGCGGATCTCTTGGACCAAACTCCAATCCCGCGCACTCCAAATTTTTACCGTGCCATCGTTGGAAGCTGTCACCACTAAGGGAAGCCGCGGATGCCACGCAACGCCCAGCACTTCGCGATCGTGAATGCGGAAACTTTTTTGGACGTCGAGGCTGGCTGCATCCCTAATACGCAAACGCTTGTCGCGCCCGCCCTCGGCGATCCATTTTCCATCCGGGGAAGCGGCCAGACAGGAGAACTCAGGCGCTGGAACGTGGTCTTCAAGCTTGCCCGAACGGGTATCCCAACGAGCCAAAAACCGTTTGCGTTCCTGATCCAAATCCGCCGTTTTTTTATTCAAAACAGGAGCCACAAGGTGATGCGCACCGACCCAATCACCTCTGCGATGCAAGGAGCCAATTCCACCGCTAAACATTTCGAAATCTCCAAGTTCCAGCACGGCCGTTTCGCGGCCTGTTGAAAACTCCAAAATGGAACTCCCCACCCACAAGATGTCCTCGGTGGGGTGGAGGCGAAAACATCCGGTGGATCTTACAGTTTTCACAGGCCAGAGTTCCCGGATCTTCTCCCCCTCAATCGAGCACGCTCCCACGCGTTGATCGACATGGAGCGCCCCGCGGGTGCCCTCTTGATTCGCAGAAACATATCCCCCACGGCCCGCAGGAAACCCTTCCCACGGAACGCGCGTCACCACCTTTTGCTTTTGAGTATCAGCCGATAACTGCTGCAATGCCATTTCGGACTGATTTCCAGTGAGCAACGACTTGAAGACAAGGTCGCTATCGCCCAAGATTTGAGTGGAAAAATATCCGTTTGCAATTGTCGCTACAGCGGCGTCGCGGAGGTGATACCATACTAGAATACGATTCTCGCACGCCGCGCAGAAAGCCTTTTGATTGGCCACAATTCTGCCTCCCTCTCCTCGAAAAGCGCACGCGCGCAACAGTCTCCCTGTGATTGCATCCCTAAGTTCCATCACAGAACCCAGCGCAGACCGCTTGGAGAGGATAGCTATCTCGCTGGATTTCTCGTTTCTTTGGGCTTGATACGGGTTACCAAATTGCCACTGCGCTTCCCAATGCATTTTTCCATCCGAGATGCTGTAACAGCGGGAAGCCCAGAATTGGGAAGTGGGTGAACAAATCCACACTTTGGATTTCGGATCCACGATAGATGCGGACCGAGCGTTCCCGTGCGGACGATTCTGAAGTTTCGCAGAAGTGGATATGGCACTTCCATCCTTCAACGAGCATGTCTCCAAAATTCCTTTGTTGTCGAGAGCCACAAAATTTCCGGAATTTTTCTCCGGTTCCCAGAGAAGAATGTTTGCCTTCTCCCAAAGAGGTGTTTGGAAACGAATATCCCAGGCTCTTAAAAACGGGGATTGATGGCTTCCCTGTGAAAAAAGAAGCGTGTCCCCTATCAGCCGCGGATTTGAGAATTTCCCAGCATCGTGAAATACCGCGACGGCCTGCCCGCTGTAAATGTTCGGTCCAGCCAACGAGCGGACTTCTACCTCAATAAGACTCCCCCGAGTAAAAACCAACACTACGCGTTTGCCATCGTCGGAGGGCGCGAAGCCGGACAGGACGAACCCCTTGCGTTCGGCTTTCCAGAGGGG
>JBILLT010000120.1:0-5841 GCA_044375925.1 Chthoniobacteraceae bacterium
ACATCCGCCACTATAACAAAACAGCCACTCCAATTCGCTGGACTTACTCCGACCCTTCAAAGCGAATAAAAGCGTAGTCGTTTTATCTGTTACACTGCACTAGTCAACAGCGTAGTCGGCTCTTGCCTATCTTTCGATCTTGAAGTTTCCGGTATTGAGTGTTCCCGAAGATGCGGGCGCCTCGACCCAACCGCGTCCAAGAACGTTACTTGAATCGGGGGCGAGTGATACGCCTTCCAAAGTGCGCCGCACAAACTTCGCCGAGCCCGGGGACGGAAGCAGATAAAAACCGGTCCATTCTCCCTTGGTTATATTGAGGTGCAGCGTAAGGGCCGGAGCACTTTGTCCAACCGGTACGGTCGCCTTGGCTACACCCGCGGGGCTTATCATCACTTGCCAGTTGTAGAAGCGCGTCCCCTCGCCCAGCAACGGGTCTTGCACGGTGAGCTTCAATGGGATTGCCACGGGAGGCATCCCTGCGATGGAGTTGCTCAAATTGGAGCGCCAGAGGGCGCCGTCAGCGCTCGCAAAATCCACCGGTTCCGCGCCAGTCGCATTGACCCCTGTTTGGAAGCTCGCCCCATCAAACACTGCAACTCTTGATAGGCGTTTCAGCTTGGATCCCTGCCTTTCGATGCCCGCGGGCAACGCTTCGCTGCCGGGAACAACGCGCCAGTTTCCATCGGCGTTCCGAGTGAAGCCAAGCACTCCTAGCAGGCTCGTAGACGTAAGCAGGCTGTTGTTCGTGCTCAGGCGCCCCTCGTAAAATTGGGCGGTCGGCTTTGTCACATTCACCGCAGAAATCCTGGCGCTGCCACTGCCTGAATGGCCGGGAAGCCGACTGATCCAAAACACGCGCGACGAGGCCAAAACCTGCACGAATAGACATGCATGGGAATTCGGCGAATTGAAGGAGTCCACCTCATCAGAAACAGCCGTGTACAGGCCTGGGAGATCTGTCAAATTTGGGGGTAGAGCAGTGGAGCAGGGAACCCCAAAGGCTTCGCTCACACAGTAAGGCGCCGTTTTAAGGCTGACCTTATCTATAACCTTCACGTTTAACACCGGTAGTGACGAGCTCAAATCCACTTCCAACTCAAGCGTCTCACGGCCTCTCTGTGCCATACTCCCCGGATTCACCGACGCCTTGAGTTTCATGGAAGCGTCGCTCGCAGGTTCAAGCCTGCCCGAGAAGCTCCGGACCACTGGAACGTAAGCGCGGTGCGTAAGTGACGAACCGCCCGCAAGGGATTCCGCCTCATTATAAAGCAGCCGCCCGGAAAAGTATCCGGTCTTAGATACACTGACAACCACCAGGCCACGATAAACGGCGTTATCTCCGACCACCTTCATCGAGTCCATCGAGGTTTCCAGCAACGTCTCATAGTTGCCAGCCGCACCCTCCACGGTGCGGAAGACGATCTCGAACGGCGTCGAATCCACCGCAGCTTTTTTGCCGTCCGGATAGGAACGCGTAAGAGTCACTTTATAACTACCCGCGATAGTCTGCAGATTGAGGGGAATATCCAGTACGCCTGAAGCAGGCACTGTACCCTGGATCCCCGTCAAACCCGCTGGGGAGGAAACTCTCACGAGTTCGTAGGACGTTTTCACATCCACGCTCGTAACGGAGTCGATCTCGAGATGCACGCTGCCCGACCTGCCCTTGAGGAGATTGAGTGTGGCTGGCGGTTGGGTCAGCAGCGCGGGAGGCATCCCGCTCGCAGACCATGTGACTTGATCCAACCACGCTGCATCTTGGCCGCTGGCTGTGCTTGAATCCTTTTTATAAAGCCACTGCACCTGATGTGTGCCCGAGGTGAACGACTGGCTGACTTGCCGCCAGCCCGAGTCTCCGGAGATGGAACCCATGAGCTCCCCATCCACCTCCAGCCGGAGTGTGTCGCAGTCGTTTTCTGAGGAAACCTTCCACCAGAAGCTGAGCATGCCCGGGCCCTGCACCTCGGTTTGGATGTAACTCTGGCTTGAGTCTCCAATCTGACCGCTGCGGACGCTGTCGACGCCGTCATGCGCCTGCACAGAATCCTCCACAAACCACAAAGCGTCTCCACCAGTGCGCCACACCAAGGTCGGTGCGTCCAAACCTTCCGAAAGCGGTTTGGCGTTGTACGCGGTGATCTCGTAGTCTCCGTTCATCACAATCATCGCCGGGTTCGCGCTCGCCGAGACCCAGAGCGGGAAGGGTGCGCTGTTTTCAAAGCGGCCGCTTTCGGCGGAGGCCGCATCGCTGTGGAAATTGAGAGTCGAACCCAGAAGCGTTCTTTCCTGACGCAGGTCGTTGCCGGGATAGCTCATCCAGCTGGCAACGCTCCAAACGGAGTCAAACAGCCGGTTGCTTTCACGTTGAGTCAGCAGCCAGCCTGATGCGGCAGCTCCCGCGGGCTTGCCGGTTGCCAGCCCTCCGTTTGTGGTGTCGCCCACAAGTTTGAAAGACTCGTTGAAACTTGAGAACACGCCCGGCGCCGCAAAAAGCTCGAGTCTGCCGCTACCGTTGCGAGCGTAATAAAGCAGCTCCAGCGCGTGCTCGCCCGGCGTGAGCCAGACGGTGCCGAACCAGTCTGCCGGCGCAGTTGCGTTCGTCGCAGAAAACACTTCGTCGCCATCGATTTTAAGGACACCGCCAAACGCTTTGAGACCGCCCTCCATGTACGCGCCAAAAGTCCAGGACCCCGCGCTTTGGATGTTCACGGAAGTGACGGCTTTGATCGCCATGTCGGCATCGGTTCGGAACGGGCCTCCGATCCAGCGATCAAAGGGAATTCCCGCGTTGGGAATGTCGGTGAGCTTTACTACAGTGCCTTTGTCATACTTGGCTTGGACAATGTTCGCGGAGGCCGAGCCGTTGATCGCGCTGACCTTGAGCGTGAACTTCGCCGAGGCCGGGTCCATGGGATCGGTTCCATCGGCGCGTTCGACGGAGTTCGGAACGCCGTCTCCATCGGCGTCATTCGCGGCGTTCTGGCTGAGATTGCCGAAGAATGTCGTCTCCCAGACATCCGGCAAACCGTCGTTGTCGTCATCGTCGGTCAGCGCCGTACGACCGTCCAAGGTGATGCTAAAAGGCTGCGATATATCGGATGTATTCGTGACTTGGAGATAATAGGTTTGCCCGGAAACCCACGGCCATCCCTTCAGCTCGTACAAACTGCGGTTCAGAGAGCTGTCGCCGATGGAATAATAATAACTGCTGCTTGACCAGTGGGCCTCACCGTTGGAGTTGACGGGTGCCCCCTGTTCCACGCGAATGATGACGTCGGCGGCGTGCCCAGCCGTCATCTTAAAACGTCGCGCATCCAGCGGAACGGGAATCTTAAACTGGAGGCTTTCCCGAGCAGCGAGGGTCCCAACGACAGTCGGCTTGGAAGCGTCCTGAGTGTAAAAAGGGAGAATCGGCACTGATCCCAGCGTACCAGGATCCGCAGCGCTGCTGAAACGGAACGTGGCATCGCTGCGTGCCAAAAATCCTACATAGTAAGTGTGGCCGGGGCGAAGCGGAGGAGATTTGAACTCATGCGTGCCCTGTGTACCAAACCCCTTGGAAACCCCGTACCCATCGGAGGAAACGCTGTTTTTGCGGTCCGTGTAGGCGGACAAAGATGCGGCATAGTGGTTGAATCCGTAATGGTCGTAGGGGCCCGTGGAGGGGTTGTCGCCCGGCGGGTTTGTGTCGCGCACAAACATGGAAACATCACCCACAATTTGTTCGAAGCTCAGTCTCCAAGTAGAGGGAGCGTCTTGAGGCACCGTAAATCGGAAATACTGCCAGTCTTTTGCAGCGAGACTGCGAGTCTGTGCGTTGGCAGCGCCTCCGTCCAGGGTCATCTCAACAACCGATCCGGAAGAGACTATGAGACGGTAGCGGGCATTGGAGTTGCCAGCGGCTTTCACCCCAAGATACCAGCGTCCGGGCGTAAGCTGCGCTTCCTCCCGGCCGTAAATCGGAACCCAGTTACCGTACTCACTCACCCTGTCAGTAAGAGGGTAATCGAATGCGTGCGACGAGTTCACCGACGACGCGTCTCCGGGGTGGTCGGTGGACGGTATCGCATTCTCGCGAACGTAGAGGTCCGGGTTACCACTGATAGCCTGAAGGGTCGTCCGCAGCAGAGCGAGGTTGCCCTCGGGAACGTCCACCGCGAAGAAATGCCATTTACCCTGCCCTAGATCGATTCCCTGATCCCCAGGGAGCGGGACCCCGTCCTTGGTGTAACCAGAGTCGCCCACTGGTTGGTTGAAGCTCTTGGGCAGTTGCCAGACTGGACGCTGGAGAGTTACCTCGGTGATAGGCTGGCTGGTGATGGTGTAATCGGTAAGCCCATTGCCGCGCACCCGCACGTAATAGGCTCTTCCGGGCTTCAATAACGGTGACGCAATAATGCACTGTCCCGCCGTAAGATTTGAGCCGTTTTCAAGTCCAGCAATACTCTCTGCCACACGCGTTTCCACCGCCCCTTGCCGAACCACAGAATCTAGAATCCAGCCGAGAACGGGCTGCCCACCCACAGTTTCCGCAGTTTGCACGAAATAGGTCACATACTCGCCATCGGAAATTTGGCGGGAATCGGTGTGACTAAGTCCGTTGGCATTTTCCGAAGCCGCGAAATTGAGGTTCGCCACGCCTTTGGTGCGCAACTTAAGGATGGCTGCCGCGTCCTGCGCTGCGGATGCCGTCACCACCACGCTGTAGGTACCTGCGGTTGGGATGGCGAGCGTTTTAATAGAGCCAATGCTCGACCTGTCTGATAAGCCACCCGAGAAACCGTAACCGCCTCCCCACCCTCTCCCATGCGGAAATTGCGAACCAAAACTCATTCGCGCTTCGGGTGATCCAGACACCGTTTCAAGGCGGATCTCCAAACTCTCACTCCCCTGCGGGACGCTAAATTGATAGAGCTTCGCCTGGCCAGCTGACAACGAAATGCTTTTGTTAATTTCTACAGACGAAACCGACCCCAAAGCCGTGACTGCCACGGTTCCCATAGAGCTCAAAACCCCATCACTCGTTTCCGATGCCGTCACTCCAATGTAATATTCGCCTGCACGCAAAAAGGTCTGCCCATTACGAGGCAGCAGCACAAAGCGCTCCGCACCGCTTTTGCGCATGAGAAGCCCTCGAGACTCCATCTCATCATGACCGTAATCAATATGCTCGCTTTGCACCGCAGCAAAGTCCGGCAAACATTCCCGCCGCACCACCATCGCCATCTCCCCAGTGCTCGGCGTCACAATCACCTCCCAGCTCGGCGTATTTTCAGGAATCACCACGCGAAAAAATTTGTTCTCACGCGCAGCAAGTCCCTCCATGTTCACGCTCCCGTTTTCAAAGGGTACATTCACAATCGGAATACGCTGCCCGTCCCCGATGCCACGACTCTCCAGCGTGTAGCTCGCTGCGTTCGTGGAGGAGCCATTGTACACTCCAATGTAGTAAGTTCCCGGCTCAAGCGATTTACCCATCGAAAAAATATTGTGCCGGGGGCCCTCAGCAAGCCCTGTCCAATCAGAACGACCCACGTCTCCATAAACAGAATCTGGCAACAAGTCCTTCTTTACATTCACGGATATGTTTTGCAGGTCCCCTATCACGTTACTCAGCCGCACATCCCATCCTTTGACTCCTGCAGGCACCGTCACTTTAAAGTACTCCCACGAGCCGGACGGTTGGTTGGTTCGAACCGCACTGCCCCCATCAAAAGTGATTTCAGTGTCTCCTTTGGTGCGCAACTTAAGGATGGCTGCCGCGTCCTGCGCTGCGGATGCCGTCACCACCACGCTGTAGGTACCTGCGGTTGGGATGGCGAGCGTTTTAATAGAGCCAAT
>JBILLT010000136.1:0-4009 GCA_044375925.1 Chthoniobacteraceae bacterium
GCTCGACAGCGAGGGGCACCTGTTCGACATGCAGACCGATCCCGGCCAAACCACGCCGATCGAATCCGCCCTTCCCGAAGTCCAAAGCCGCCTGCAGCAGGCCGTGCAAGCATGGAAAACGGAACTACCCCGGAACGCGTTTCCCGCAAAAGAGGCGCGCGCCAAAAAAGGCCCTGCCACCGATGCTCGGCCTTTCACCGTCGGATACCGCGAGTTCCCGATCACCATGCTGCCCGCACGCGACGGCGAGCCGCTCGGGAATGTCAAACGCAGCAGCCAAGCGCCGAACTGCTCCTATTTCGTGAACTGGAACAGCACGGATGACCGGATTGAATGGAATATCGAAGTGGCGACCACGGGGGTGTACCGCGCGTCGGTGGACTACACCTGCGCGGCGGGCGACGAAAACTCGGAAGTGGAGTTGAGCTTCAAGGGCAGTTCCGTGCGGGCCGTTGTCAGCCCGGCGTGGGATCCGCCTCTTTACACCAATCAGGACACCATCCCGCGCGGGCATGGCGAATCACAGATGAAAGAGTTCCGCACGCTGGATCTCGGGGAGATTCGCCTGGAAAAAGGGTCGGGCCCGATTGCTCTGCGTGCAGTGAAAATTCCCGGCAAATCAGTCATGGACCTCAGGCGCCTGACGATGACTCTGAAAACTTCAGACTGACAAAGAAAACCGCTGCGGCAACGAAACGCCGCGCATCGACATCCACCCCAGCAACACTGGGCGGATTGGCTGGGATTGTCGGAGCCGGTCCTTTCAACATCACCCGGAACCACGCAGCCCCAGCTGCGCTTCGACGCAGATTGCACCAACTCTGCGGCGCAGCCATTCGCTGGCGTCCGTGATTCACGCGTTGCTCCGGGCGCACACGAGTTCAATGGATGATCAAAGGACCCGGCCACGTTCGGTGCGCGGGGGTATCGCCAATCCCAGCCGCTACGCGAAACCGCTAGGAAACCCGAGCAGATGCCGCAGCACGTGGACCGGCGAATCGCGCAGCGCCACGAGTGTTTCACGCACGGAACCGCGGCGGATGCCGACCCAGGCGGCGCCCCATTTTTCCTGCATCTTGAAACGCTGCCACGCACGCCAACCGGAGATCAGGTACCTGCGCTGCTCCGGGGAATTTTCCGATGAGAAAAACGTCTTCCGGTGAAGCCACCGCACCACCTTTCGGTTTTCGCGCACACGCAGGGACTGGTTTGTGGAGTGTCTGCGATAAAACAGAATGACTTCGTTTAAAAACTCCAGCGGTCCCAGCCTCGAGATGCGCAAAGCCATATCCCAGTCCTCGCAAAGGCTCATACGCTCGTCAAAAAGACCCGCTCTTTGATAAGCGGCGCGCCTTGCAAGGAGGAGTCCCGGAGGATAGAGCGGCCCGGTCCACGCCAGCGTTTCGAAAACGGTGGGCTCGCCGAGGGGCCATTCAACAATCTCCCCGTTTCGATAGCCAAGCCGCCGCCTGCCAAAGGCGGAAAAGGTACCAGACTCAAGCGGACGGCCGCATGAGTCGATCATGTCCGCAAGACCATGCGCGCCGACGGCACCCGGGGAGCCTTGCAAGCGTTCGGAAAGAAGCCGCAGGGCATCCGGCATCCACACATCGTCCGCATCCATGAACGTCACAAACGCGGAATTCGCGGACGACTCCGAAAAACCGCGGTTCCGCGCGGCAGACGCCCCCTTGCGCGCTTGGCGGATGACGCGAAAGCGCAGATCCCCGTCGATCGCGGTGTTTGCCTCCTCGACGGTTCGATCGCCAGAGCCGTCGTCCACGACGATGCACTCCCAGTCCCCGAGCGTCTGGCGCTGGATCGATGCAACCGTGTGGCCGATGTATGCCTGCGCGTTGTGCGCCGGAACAACGATGCTAATCAAAGGCCGAGATGACATGCGATTTGGTTGGCTCGAATGTGCTGAACAACGAATCCTGGAGATGGCGGATGTATCCCACGTAGTCTCCCTCGGGGCGCTCGACAGCCGAGCGCGGAATCGGCTCGCCTCTCTGGACAGGCTGCAGCAGCGTCGCATTCTCGCTGAGCCCAATCGGCAAAAACTCCCGCGCGCGCTCGACCGTGTCGATCTGTCCGTACGCGCAAAAGCCGCCGATCCCGTCGAGCACGGTGCCTGGCTTGAGGTCGCGCTTGGCGACGGCGACCACCTCGGCGACGGGCGCGCCCTGCGGCGCGAGGGTCGGCTCGCCCAGCAGCACGGTCTCGGCGACAGAAATCGGCGCCTCGAGGTGGCAGAGATGGTACGGCCTGAAGAACAGATACTCAGGCCCCCGCCCCATTTTAAGATAATCAAAGTAATGCCCCACCCGCTCCCAATCGTCGCTGCGCCCGATCACAAACACACCGCCGCCGAAGTCACCCCCGAGCGAATAGTCCACGACACCCGAGCGCGACAGCACTCCAGTAAAATCCTTGATTGCGTTCTTCTGGCTGGTCACCACCCCGTGCATTCCGCGTTTGTCCGGCACAAGCCCGGTGGCGTTTGAGACCACCGCATTTTCAAGATTCATTTTAGTACCGTCGGTGAACGCGCAAACCATCCGGGCGCTGGTCCTCATCTTCGCCGCCCACTCCATCGAAGACGACGGGGTCGCGCTCACATCCAAAAATCCCTTGCAGTTGACCGCCGCAACCACCTCGAACCCCGTGGCGCGAACCCAATCCAGGATCCGTGCAAGCACGCCCGGTTGATCGCCGTCGGCATAGCCGTAAAGAACCCCTTGCTGCCGTGCACGCTCCGCCAGATAGCAACCGAGAGTCGCATCCAGTTCCGCATTCATCACCACCACGTGTTTGCGGCATTGGATTGCGCCAAGCACCGCCATCGTCGCAGGCGCAATGGTTCCGGTCGACTCCACCACCGCCTCGATCTCCGGCACCGAAGCCGCAACCAGGGGATCCCTGCAAACACACGGCAACCCCTGCTCCACGGCGATGCTCAGCACGCGCGGATCCTCCGATACGACGATCTCGTCCCGCTGCGATCCGAGCGCGAGCCACACGTCCACGGCGGAGGCCACGGTGCGGTTGACCAAAATCGCCGGCTCCATGCCCTCCATCGCCCTGAGCTGCATCGCGATTCCACGTCCCATGGACCCGGTACCGACCACGCAAACCCGAATCACCGCGCCAGACTGCGCCCTCCTGCGAAGCTCCTTGAATACATGCATAAATCATCTCCCGTCCGTCATCACCGCCGGCCCCATTTCCACACTTCCAGACGCCAAAGTGACGCCCGCGTTTTCACGCTCCACCTCGCTGATCAGCCCGGAAAGCAGTTCGCCGAATCGGGTAATGCTGAAGTGGGAGCGCGCATGATTCGCCGCCTCGAAGCGGATCGCGTCAAATCGTTCGGGCTCGCAAACAACCTCCTCGATGATCCTTCGCAACCCCTGCACGTCGCCCACGGGAACGCTCAACGCATTCACCCGGTCAATGACGTAGTCGGTCATGTTTTGCGACGCGGAAACCACCAGCACATTTCCAAGCGCCATGTTCTCCACCAACACGGTATGCCCCGACCCGTGGGAGGAATCCCTGAGTGGAATAATCACCAGCTTTGCAGCCCGGTAAAGCGCGCAGAGCTCGGGCATCGGCACCGATTCATGCACCTCTATGCCCTGCCCGAAACACCTGTGTCTGCGGATCAGCCGCGCGTTGTAGGAATCGGTGACAATCACCAACCGCTCCCCGAGTGGCCACGCCTCAAGCAAGGTCTCGAAGTCCTTGCCATCGTTGGTGCCCACCGCCAATCCGAACGGGCCCCCGTCGATGATCTGCGCCGCAAGGCCGGTCCCCCGCCTCTCGACCTTGGCGTTCTGCCTGTCGATGAAATCAATGTCGACCGGCATGAGAAACAGGCGCTGCTTCGCAGCGGGTACCCCGAAAGACCGCTCGACTCCTCTGATCTGAGCCCGCGTGAGCGAAACAATGCAGGATGCCGCGCCGAGCGCCCAACTCCAAAGCAGCCGCTTCAAGCCGCCCACTT
>JBILLT010000067.1:0-18086 GCA_044375925.1 Chthoniobacteraceae bacterium
CCAAAGTTGACGACGACGATCGGCGTGCTTAGCAGTCCCAGCCTCGCCAAAATCAGGCACCCAAGCGCGCTGATCTCATGCACCGCGACGCACGCGGACAAATCCCTGCGGTTGCGCCAAACCCAGAGCGCCTGCCACACCCGCCAGCCGAGATCGCCGAAAAGATTCAATACTTCCGGCGCCTGCGGGCACAGCACCGTGGAACGCCCCATTCTCTCCAGCTCGATCTGCCCCCAAAGCCGGTGGGACGGCACCGCTCCCTCCTCGTACCTACGCCTTTCGAAGCCGAACCAAAACGGATGCAGAAAAGCTACTCCGCCGGTTTTATGATTATTTCCCATAACATTCATCCATCCGTCCCCAGACCGACCAACACAGCGACCGCTCCGGCTTTGAATCGCAGCAACCCAACCAAACGGCGCGTGACTACCAAAATAAAAGTCTCACCGCCGATGCCGCACCGATCGCCACTAAGCGGTCTGCTCAAAAGCGTATTCCCCAAACACCAAGCCGTGAGCCGTGGCATCCTCGGAAACCGCGCTTCCATAAGGGAGCAGTGGGAGCACATCCCAGAAACACGCTCCTTCGCAATGGTCGATCACGCCCGTTGAACACACGAACAGGTCCAGCCGATAGCGACCGGGCCGCAGCCACGGGGCTTCCAGAGTAAATTTCACCTCGGTCTCCAGCGCGTCCTTGAACCACGTGCCCACCAGCCTTGAGTCGCAATGCAACAAAACCATCCCGGCCGCGTCCACCACGTGCACCGATACAAAAAAGTTTCCGGTGAAAGCCTCATTGCGCATCAAGCGAACCGACAACGATTTGGGCTCGCCGCATTCGTAAAAATCCTTCGAAGGGGTCGCTGAAACGACCCGAAACTCGCCCGATCCGGCGCGCTTCTCAGTTGAAAGGGATCTTTTTCCATTTTCCAGAAACGAGGCCATGTAGCGCTCCACGCCACCCGCCACATCGCCGTCGAAAACCAGCGCGCCCCTGTCGAGAACAAGCAGCCGGTTGCACAAGCCCGAGAGGGATTCAAGATGGTGACTCACAAACACAACCGTGCGCCCGCTGCGCGCGACGTCCTGCATTTTTCCAAGGCACCGCTTCTGGAACTCCACGTCGCCCACGGCCAGCACCTCGTCAACCAGCAGAATCTCCGATTTCAGGTGCGCGGCGACCGCAAACGCCAGCCGCACATACATCCCGCTCGAATACCGCTTCACCGGAGTCTCCAAAAACTGCTCCACGCCCGCGAACTGAACGATCGCGTCAAACTGGGTCGTGATTTCGCGCCTGCGCATCCCCAGAATGGACCCGTTAAGGTAAATATTTTCGCGCCCGGTCAACTCCGGATGGAAGCCGGTACCCACCTCGAGCAGGCTCCCCACCCGTCCGTAAAGATCCGCCTCACCCTGGGTCGGCGCGCTGATCCGAGTGAGGATTTTGAGCAGGGTGCTTTTGCCGGCCCCGTTGCGGCCAATCACGCCCAGAACCTCGCCGCGCCCGATCGAAAATGACACGTCCCTGAGCGCCCAGAAATCCGTTTGCACGGACCGCTTCCCAATCACTCCGGGAGCCGTCTGCCGCGACTTGATCACGAACCGCTTCGAGAGTCCCCTCACGCTTAACGCAAGTTCGCCCGGTGTAGAGTTAGAGAACATCAGCAAAACTCCTTTCCATCCGGCGGAAACCGAACAATCCGATTCCAAAGGCCAGAAACGAAACCCCCAGAGTGTACAGAATCCATCCTGTGGATACGGGAGTTCCCTCCGCAAAAAGCGCGAAACGGCCGCCCTCCAGAACCCATGTCATGGGGTTGAAAGAATAGACGGGCATCCATTTTTCAGGCACACGCTGCAAGCTGTAGGCCACGGGCGTCGCGTACATGACAAACGGAAGCAGTAACGGCAGCACATGCTGGACGTCCCGGAAACGGGTCATCAGCGCCGAAGCCAGAAGCCCCAGGCCGCATGCGCCAATCAAGCCAACCAACAGCCAACCGCCGAACACCAGCAACCCCGCGGCAGATCCCGTCCAACCGTTGAACGCCGCAACGCAAACGAAAACAAGGAAGCCGATTCCAAAATCCACAATCGTCGAGAGGATGGTGGAAAACGGCAGGAGCAACCTTGGAAAATAAACCTTTGAAACAAGCGGCGCGTTCCCCACAAGCGCCATGCTCGCCTTCGCCAGCGTGGATTGAAACACGTTCCAAATCAGCATCCCTGAGAGCGTAAAAAGAAAATACGAGCCGTCGCCCGACCCCAGACCGGCAATCCACCCGAAAACCACCGAGAAAACGCCCGCGCCCGCCACAGGTTGAAAAACCACCCAGAGCACCCCCAGCGCTGTCTGCCGGTAACGCAACCTCAGGTCACGCAAAGCGAGCGTCCAAAGAAGATCCCGGTAGCTCCAAAACTCGGCGACTCCCTCCCAGCTCCACGGACGGCGCGGGCGGATCTTCAACACTTTCACCGCCGGGCCGGGATTCACCCGCTCGTGCTCATCATCAGCCGCAGCCCCGGCTGCGGCTGCAGCCTCAAGCGTGCCGGGACTTGCATCAAAAACTCCAGCTCCAGCGCTTCTGTGCCCGTCTCCGCCGCCCGCGCCCCGCTCCAACGTTCCATTCGCAATGCTCATTTCATCCCCCTGTTCCACAAACACGCGCGCACCCGACCGCGCCCGGCAAACTTCCCATCCCCAAACAACACATCGCACGCAGCGATCAAATTCTTGTATTTTTCGAGACCATCGGGACGCGGCGCAGGCACGCATTGCACTCAATGAGCAGCCCGCCCGTTCCGCCTAAAGCAGAGACAGATAAAGCGCAGCCATCGCCCTGGACATCGCCGGCAAATCGAACTGATTGCTCCAGCGTTCATGCCCGCTTTCCGCGACCTCGTCCCGGTAATCTTGACGACTGAGCAACTCGAAAAGTTTCCGCGCAAGGTCGCGCGCATCGTTCGGATGAAACAACACGCCACCATCGCAGCCGATGATTTCCGAAGGCCCGCCCGCGTTGGCGGCAACCACCGCGACGCCCCGGCTCATCGCCTCGGGAAGCACAAGTCCAAAGGGCTCCAGCGGACTTGACAACACGAGCACATCCGCCGCCCTCATCCACAAGTTCGGATTGTCCTGCTGCCCCATAAACTGCACGCGCCACGACAATCCAAGCGCCTGCGCCTGCGCTTCAAGCTCCTTCCTGAGCGCGCCCTCTCCAAGAAAAACCGCGCGGAAAGCACACCCTTCCGACTGCAACATCGACAACGCGTTCAGCATGGTGACGTGCCCTTTTTCCGCCTCCAACCGGGCGACACACAGGAGCATTCGTTCCTCGGATCCGATGGACAGCATTTCGCGGCTCGCCCTGCGCCCGGGTTCGCCGGGTTGCGGCGCGGGAACCCCGTTGTAAACAACCCTGACTTTGCCCGGGAACGTGTCGCCCCGCGCCAGCATGGCATCCCGAACCGCCTTGGAAACAGCCACCCACTGGTCAACATGCCGCTCCGTGAAAGAATGCACCAGCGAGGAAACGGCCTTCCTGATACCGCGACGCGCGACGCGCGCGGGCTCAATGAAATGCTGGGACACCACCAGCGCGCCCCTCGCCGCGTTGCGTCGCGCGATGGCGGACATGAACGCGGTCACCCCGTTATGGGCATGCACAACATCCACCGCTTGCGAACGCATCAACTCCTGAACGCGTCCGACCGATGCCATCGGAAAACGGCTCGCGTCCAGCAGCTCGACGGCGCCGCCCGCCGAGGATACACGCTGGGCCAGAGGCGATCCTTCCCTGCATCCCACGCTCACCTCGACTCCCAGCTCTTGGAGTCCAGCGGCAAGGTCGCTGCAATGCCGCTCCGTGCCCGCAAAACAATCGGAATCCGTCCACAACAAAACCTTCATACGCGGCGCCCCCATGGTTGATTGACGACGACGCGGCCACCGGAGCCGGACTCCACGCGGAAATCCGAAACGCCCCACGAGAAAGCGGGTTTCCATTGCTCACGCATACGCCGCCCTGCCTTTGTTGGTGCGGACCAACTTTTTGAACGGCGGACGCCGGGGCAAAGCTGTCTGCCGCATCCTCGCGCCTGATGTCCGGGACGCGGAAAGCGCGAACCCGACGGATGCCCACGCGATCATGATCGCGCCCCTGCTCCAATAATGATCCACCAACCCGTGCACAAATTTTGACAAAACCACCGCCCCCGCCAACGCGTGGGAGGAAGCCCAGGGCGCGGAGAAATTTTTCAGGCCGCCGCGCCGCCGCCACATGCCCCACAGCACCCAGAAATGAACGCCAAGAAGCGCAAGCACGCCGAGCGGCCCGCTTTCGGCAAGCGTCAGCAGGATCACGTTTGTGGCGTCAAACTCCTTCCTGAGCCCCACCCCCACGCCGATCCATGGACTGCTCTTCCATTGTTCGAGCGCCCATTCGGAGTTCAATTCCCGGGCGCGGATATTGTACCTCCCGCTGTCAAAACTGCTCGCGTATTGGCGCGAGTCCTCCGGAAGGCTTGCCCACACAATCCCAACGACGGGAATCAACACCAAACCGAACATCACCAGACGGCGGTACATGCCCTTCCATGCGAACAGAAACGCAACCCCCGAGAGGGCAGCCAACCAGGCACCCCTGGAAAGGACCATGATCAGCCCGCCAGCAATCAGTCCCAGAGCAGGCAACCACCTCCACTGACGCGTCCGCGGTTCGCTCAGCCAACACTCCACACACACAATCAGCGCGCAGGCAAGCGATGCGCCCGCGCCGTTTTTGTTCAGTCCCAGAAAATAACTCGACCGCGTGACCAATGCGGCGACCGCCAGAACAACGCCCACCGTCACCAATGCCCGCCATACCACGCGCAACTGGTTGACGTTTGTGGGAAGAATCGAAAAAAGCGCGACAGCGCCCACCCAATAGATCGACATCTGGATTAGTGAAATCCCGGAAGATTCCCGCCAGGTGGGGAGCGTCAGAATCGTCGCAAGAAGCAACGTGCCCCAGATTGGCACACTCAGCCAGCCAAGGCCGCCCTGCCAGCCCCTCAGTAGCATCAGGGGCGCCGCAAGCAGCAAATGCAGCTCGGAGATTGAAAAGTGCAGCCAGCCCAAACCGGACAAATCGTTTTGAAACGGCGCAAGCGAGAACACGGCGATCAACGGAATGGCCGGATAACGCAGCGACATGATCCAGAACACCGTGGCATACACCGCAGCGCCAAACCCCAACACAAGCAGAGTCAACCCATTCGAATCCGCGCTCACCGGCACCTCGTTTCTGACATCGCGTCCATTCGCGGCAACGCAGCTCGGCACTGCCTTTTAAAAAGCCACGCCTTGGCTGTACGATGCCTTCGTTCGCTAAAAACCAGCCACCTGAAAAAAGCTCCCATCGCTGTCGCCATTCGCAAAGAAAGCACGCCCAGAAAACCGTGGTGCTTCGCGAAATAACGGTCCACGCCCGCGAAGAAATGCTCCATGGTGCGCTCGGAACAATCCTGCCCGCTGGCGCCTCCCAGATGCACGGCTCCGGCGCCCGCAACAAAATGCACGCCCCAGCCCGCATCCTTGATCCGCCGCTGCAAGTCTGTCTCCTCCGAATACATGAAAAACGATTCATCGAACCCGCCAGCCTGCGACCAGGCTTTCCGGCGGATCATCAGGCAGGCGCCACTCAACCAATCGACGGCGCCTGAAAAGCTCGGGGCTCCCCCGCGTTCCCCGCCAAAACAGGCGGAGACAAAAATCCTCTGCACCCACAACAATCCAAGGCATTCCATCCAGGAGCGCAAAGGCGTTGGGAATCGCCAGCATGAGGTCTGACGCGAACCGTCGGGATTCCGCAGAGCCGGTCCGGCGACACCCACGTCCGGATGGCGCTGCAGATATTCGCGCAGCCGCTCCATGCAAGTCTCGTCGACAAAAGCATCGCTATTCACAAGCGCGATGAACTCGGAATCACTGCCCGCAGCCGCTCGGTTGTTCGCCGCGCCGAACCCGATATTTTCGGGAAGCAGGATGGAGCGGAACGTGGACCGCTCCGGTCCGCACAAACCGATCAGAGCGGAACGCGATCCATCACTGGAATCGTTGTCGACGACGGCCAGCTCTTGCAACGGGACGGTCGACGCGAGAAGCGAGGAGATCGAGCGTAACGTCAGCTCGCGTGTGTTGTAACTGACCACGACCGCTTGAATCCCGCTATCCATGGCACATATCCTTTTGCGCGCGGCACACGCGGGTGGTTGGATGCCTGACGGGATTGCGCTGCCTGACACCCGGCGGCACCCGTCGGCTCCGCCAACCACGCGAGCCAAGCCATCCCTGCTGCCGGAACACCTCTAGAAGATCGTCCACGCGGTGTTCCCAGGAGTGCCCTTCCGCCTCCTTGATGCGCCACAAACCGATTGCAGGATCCTCCTCGAGGGCGCTGCGGCATGCGTCCAAAAAGCCGTCCACGCCGTCCCCCAGATTGCAGAGATGCGAAAAATCACGAAATCCGGCCACAGGCGTGCTGGCGATGGGTTTTCCCGATGCGAGATACTCCCACAGCTTGATCGGATTCAGACTTTCGGTGAACGCGTTGCAACGGTGGGGCAGGATGCACACGTCAAAACCTGCCATCACTTTCGGGACCTCCGCGTAAGGGACCGCCGGGCTGATCTCAATGTTCGCCCGGGTCTTGAGCTTCCGATGATCGATGGGACTCAGAAAATCGGGGCCACAAAGAACCACTCTCCCACCGGGCCATCGGTCTGCGAGCGCAAGCACGAGGCTGGTGTCAAGCCGGTCGCCGTGCAGCGTGCCTATGTACCCGAAAACGGGTGCCCCGGCGCTTTGAGTGCGCCCGACCCCGGACTCCACTTCCCGCGCGGCAAGCGGCGTCCGCGTGCAGGTCCGGTAATGGGCGGCATCCACGCCGTTTGGAATGCGCACAATCCTCCGCGCTGCCGGTTTGCGGGATTCCTCGAGGGACTGCGAGCAAACCACAACCAGATCGGCACGCTCGCACAGCTCCCTGTCCGCTTCGATGATGCGCGCGCGCTCAGAGGCTCCGGTAGACGGCATGACGGTCCAGTCGTCCGTAACATCGTAGACCACGCCGCGCTCGCCAAGATGCCCGCACAGGTGCGCCGCGAAGTGGTCGTTCATCCACAACAAAGGACTGTTGAATCCAATTTCCGATGAAACCCTCCGCAACTGCTGGCGAAGCATCCGCGCGTTGATCTGCCGCGCGCCCGCGATGGAATTGGGAAGCAGCTTCAGCGGGCTGAACATCGTCAGCCCGGGGAACTCGCTGCTTTGCCGCAATGCCGGCCTTCGGAAACCCGAAAACTGAAGCATCCTGACGGCATTCGAAAAATCACGCGCCCGCTCCACGAAAAGCAGACGCATGTTTGGAAAACGCTTCAAAAGCGTGGCGCAAATAAACTGGTTGCGCCGCCAGACCTGGTCCCAGTTTTCCAGCGAAACAAAAATGAGATCCCGCATACTCGCCATATCCCCTCTCCCGTATAAAGCTTCCTCCCGGACCGCACCTTCCCGCACGAACGCGGAACCACGCGATGCCGCGGCTTGATCGCACACACCGTCTCCGGCACGCGTCAAAAACTCCGCCCCGCCCTTGGTCTCTGGCGTCCACCTTCCACACCACCACCCGACAACCCACGACGGGACAGACTCGAAAACCTGCGCGCCACACCCGGTTCAGCGCGCGGCCGTCGGGTTTTCCAAAACCTTCCGAAACACCTTCCTGAAAACCGTCCCGAACTGCGCCGCCCGACGCGCCCCACGCTGATAACTTCGCTGCGGGGCGGGCGCGGAGCCCTAAAATTCTGTGGAAATCAGCCGCCGCGCAGCACCGCAAACTGACGCAATACGGAGCACTCTCCGGGCGCCCCGCTTCAATCCCCGACCGCTGCTCCGCCGTTACTGGGACGCGAGCTGGATGAGCGGTCCGCCCCTCTGCCCGATCAAGCCCTTTACAATACCCTCGGCGATGCGCTCGCGGTACCCGTCCTGAACGATCAACGAGGCTTCTTTCGCGCTGCTCAGATAACCGCACTCCATGAGCACGGCGGGATTTTCGTTCAAGCGCAGCACGCGAAAACGGGCTACCCGCGCCCCCCGGTCTGGCATGTTGACCTCCCTCGCGAGCGCATGCACCATCCATTCAGCCATCCGTTTTGATTCGGGCGAGATATAATAGCTCTCAATGCCCATCACGGGTTTCCGGCCCGCGTCGTTGAAATGGATACTGACAAACACGGCGTCCTGATACCGGTTTGAAATTTTGGCGCGGTCTTCAAGATGCACAAACCTGTCGGAGCTGCGGGTCAGGATGGTCTGAAAGCCTGCAGCCTGCAGTTTCGGGGCGACTTTCAGTGCAACATCCAGCGCCAGGTTCTTTTCGAGAGCGCCTTTGCGGGTGCGGGCGCCGGAATCAAAGTCGCCGTGACCGGCGTCGACGATGACGGTTCTGAAGGTGCGGGCGTTGTCTCTGACGTGCCCCACACCGCCTGTACCGGCGCATGCGGAGAGAGCGCAAGCGACGACGAGAAGTAAAATGCTTCGTATCGGGCGGCAAAAAGCCACAAGATCGCGGAAGCCGTTCAGCTGAGTTTTATTTTGTAAGGTTTCCATGCGTTCACAACTCTCGGTCAATGTCGGATTCTGTCTAGCGACGCTGTGCATGTATGCCTTATTTGGGCGCGTATTAGGAACTGACAATATTGTGAAATCCAAACATCAGTCTAACGAGCTTTCTGGGGAGAAGAGCCCCTATCTAATCCAGCACGCGACAAACCCTGTGCACTGGATGCCCTGGGGTGAAGGGGCGTTCAGCCGCGCGAAAGCCGAAAACAAACCCGTCTTTCTATCCATCGGCTACTCAACCTGCCATTGGTGCCACGTGATGGCCCATGAAAGCTTTGAGAACCGCGAGATCGCGGAGCTTTTGAACCGTGATTTCGTTTGCATCAAGGTCGACCGGGAGGAACGCCCGGATGTCGACCGCCTTTACATGAGCTTTGTCCAGGCGACCACGGGCGGGGGTGGTTGGCCGATGAGCGTCTGGCTCACACCCGATTTGAAGCCCTTTTTCGGCGGGACCTACTTCCCACCGGTCGACAAATTCGGGCGCCCCGGTTTCGGCACCCTTCTGGAGCGGATCGCAGCGGCATGGAGGGATGATCAGCCCCGCATCCTGCAGGGCGCCGCCGAAACGATTGCCGCGCTGCAAGCCCGCTCAAAGATTTCGCCGCCGGGCGCCCCGCCGACCACCGGCACCCCCGCGGACGCAGCCCGGATGTTCGAGACAGCGATGCAGACGCTGATCCGACAGTACGACGAAGAGCACGGAGGCTTTGGCAGCGCACCCAAATTCCCGAGACCTGCGACGCTGAATTTTCTGCTGCGTCTTGCAAGCGAGAGACCGTCGGGCGAAAAGGACGCGCGAATCGCGGCTGGAATGGCCTTGCAGACACTCCGGAAAATGGCCGCCGGAGGGATGCATGACCAGCTTGGCGGCGGATTCCACCGTTACTCCGTGGACCGGTTCTGGCACGTGCCGCACTACGAGAAGATGCTCTACGATCAGGCGCAGTTGGTGTGCACCAATCTCGACGCTTACCAACTGAGCGGGGCCGCGGAGTTCGCAGCGGTCGCGCGCAGGACGCTGGATTACGTGCAGTCTGAAATGACCGATGCCAGCGGGGGCTTCCATTCGGCCGAGGATGCAGACTCTTTTTTTGAGGCGGGCAAACCCGAGCACGGGGAGGGCGCGTATTACGTTTGGACCAAGGCGGAAATTCAGGAACTGCTGGGCGAAGACTCGGACCTTTTCAGCACGGTTTTCGGGGTGGAGCCGGAGGGAAATTCGCCGAAAGGCAGCGATCCGCACGGCGAACTCAAGGGCAAGAACACGCTGATCCGCCGGATCTCGAATGGGGATGCCGCCGCACGGTTTTCAATCGGCGAGGCGGAGGTGGAATCACGTTTGAATCGATGCGTAAAAACGCTGCTGGAGGCCCGTTCGAAAAGACCCAAGCCCCACCGGGACGACAAAATTTTGACATCCTGGAATGGCTTGATGATTTCAGCTTTCGCGCGGGGCGCAAACGTGCTTTCGGAGCCGCGCTATCTCGATGCGGCGCGGAGGTCCGCGCTTCTGATCAGAGAACGCATGTTTGCGGACGGACGCCTTTACCGCTCCTACCGCGGGGGCCGGGGTTCCGTTGAAGGATTTGCCGAAGATTACGCATTCCTCATTCAAGGGCTGCTGGACTTGTACCAGGCGGATTTTGATCTCGGATGGCTTCGTTGGGCGCTTGATTTGCAAGCCATCCAAGACGGGCTTTTCTGGGACGCGGAAGAAGGCGGCTACTTCAGCAGCGGCACCGGCGATGGCAGCGTGCTGATCCGCATCAAGGAAGACCATGATTCCGCCGAACCGGCGGCCAGTTCGATCTCGGTGCGAAACCTGCGGCGCATCGCCATTCTCACGGGAACCGATGACGCGCATGCGCGCGCGGAATCGACCATCCGTGCGTTTGAGCCGCTGCTTGGACAGTCCCCGACTGCGCTGCCCCAGATGCTCTGCAACATGATGCCGGGCGCGAGCAATCCGCGTCAGATCGTCATTGCCGGGAGCCTCTCAAGTCCCGACACCCAGGCCCTGCTGGCGGCGGCGCGGAAGCCATATCTTGGCGACGCCCTGATTCTGCACGCTTGCCACGAGGCGAAAGATGCGGGACTCGGTGGAAAATTCGCGTCCATTTCGAATATGGAACCGATCGGCGGGAGGGCGGCGGCGTACGTGTGCGAGAATTTCACATGCAAAGCACCCGTCAGCGAGGCGAAGGAACTCGAGGCGCTGCTGCGGTCCGAAAATAAGTGAGTCTGAAAGGAACTGGGAGACGGCAGACGCACGCAACGCGATACCGTGTGGCACCACGGAGCTTACGACAAATACTCCTCACCCAGCGCCAACATCAAGCAGCGGGCGGGTGTCAACACTACGAGCACTGCGGAGCTAAAAATCTGCACCGCCCTTCACAATCGCCTCAAATTTCACACCGACCGCAATCAGCGATGCGAAAGTCCGCATCCCCTTTTTGCATAGGCGAAATCCATTCCTCCTTTCGCTCGCCCCACTGGGTGATGCACGTGAGGCTTGCAGAGGAAACTTGGCAGGTCAGGACAGTTGGGTTCGGACTACGTCTTCAACGCGCTGCCACCGCCAATATCGCTCCATGGAAAAACAGGGGGCGAGTGACTTCCCTGACGCGGACTTTCCGCTACTCCGGCAAGCTCTGCCCGTGCATCTGGGTCAAAACCCAACAACGCCCGTGCGAAACACAAACAGGGTGACGAGGCAAGTAATGATAAGCCGCAGATCGAGCGCGGATTTCATCCAGACCGCGACAAGGATGAGCACTGGCGCAGGGAGAATGCGGCCGGCATCGAAGCCGAGACCCCAACCCATGGCGCGCATTCGGGAGGGAGATCGCGCAAGAAACTCTCGAGTGACGCCCTTTTAAAGGAGTTGGCTTTATTCGCGATTTCGGAGGCTGCAATCAGGCGGATTCACCGTCACATACTCACCGCTAACTCAAACCTCTCGCGGCTCAAGGAGCGCATCTGAAGCAGCTACGTAAAAGTGCTCTCTACCACGAATCCAACCAGGCTTTCGCGCAAAAGCTGTAAGACGCGTACCTTAAACAAATCCACCGGTCGCGCCGTGGCTGCGATCCACCTGCGTAGATCGATTTTTATGGAATCACGGGAAATGAGTGCCGCCCCAATCGAATGGGTCGCTCAGCGAGCCTTCGTTGACTTTACAAGGATGGTGCGGCCTACCAGCATCTCGAAACTGTTCATCACCCGAACGAGTGGCTCGTTGGCCTCATCCAGTGTTTTGTAGCGCACGCGTTCACGACGCATTGCGAAAAATCCGAGCGTTTTAATCAGGGTGTAAAGCAACAAAAGTTTTGGCAGCGAAGAGCGCTGAACTCGGTCAATGTGCGGGGTCGCAGAGGGGAAGCCGGCGTCGAGTAACGCGTGCGCCACATAGAACCACGAGACTGGGTTGATGTGGCCGCCAGTCGAGTACAGCGCGCTATGCTTGACTGGTAACGGTCCAAAAAGATTCCAGAAACCAAGCCACAAAAAACGCAAGCGCGAGTTCAAATTCAGGATATTCGGTGTGCTCAGAATGCATACGCCGCCAGGTCTGAGCACTCGATGGATCTCCCTAACGACTTGGCGGAAGTCCTCCAAGTGCTCGATCACTTCCGTGGCGGTAACCAAGTCAAAAGTTGCGTCTGGGTAGGGCAGGGGTTCGTGGTTTAAATTTACGATATCCACTCTCTGACCGGCCAGTTGCATGAGCGAGTCCGTATAATCGCAGGCGCTCGACTCGAGCGCGAGCTTGGATTTCACCTTGGCAATGAGGGAACCGCGGCCCGCTCCAATATCGAGATGTTTCTTCCATGAGCCATGGGCGGGATCCACTAGAAGTAACTCGATGACCTTATTGTGGATGCCGTCGATGCTCATGCGTGTGGTGTGCCTATCGAAGCGACGCAGCTCGTGCAACCATTTTTGCTCAGCCCCTACAACGTCCGAATTCGGCGAACACGCTGGGCACCGGCTTTCATGTTTCGCTTTCGTCCCGCTTCCCCGCCAGCCAGACTTTTGCAGAATGAAAGCCGTTGCATGGAAGTCTGCAAAAAGTCGCATCAACCTTGAGCCTGAGTGGCGCAAGCCCGCTCGCAAGGAGTCCATGGTTGCCCGCAAACGCTTCTCCGCCCCCGTTGTTTGCAAGTACGGTTCACCGTTTCCGCTCATCCTCGCTTGCCTCGTCGTTTTCATCTTCTTGACGGCATCGGTCTCGGCCGCCGAGTGGGAACATCTTTCGCCGCACCAGGTGGTGATCTTGGAAGCGAAGTCCCCGCCGGCGGCGGAATCCTCGTTCAGCTTCGATGCGCCCGCCGGGCCGCAGTTCACTGAGTTGGAAAAACAGGCGCAGCGGGAGCGCGGACGCGAGGTGATGCCGAAGTTGATGCAATCCTTTGAGAGCGGCGCTGGCGGCTTTCGGATACCTCCGGGCGACTACCGCTTCGGGCAGGAGCACTGGCAGGGCGCGAAGGTGATCTATCCGGTGGGATTTGAAAACATGGAGCGCGATTCGGCTCATCCTTTTGTCATTGACGCCAGGGACGCGACCTTTTGGTTTGATTTGGATGACGAGCAGATGCCGCCCGGGCATCGCTGCGTTGGATTCCGAAACTGCCGCAACATCGTCCTGCGCGGGCTGGTGATTGATCGCGGCACGCGCGGCTGCATCGAAGGCCGTATCACACGCATTGACCGCGAAGGCAATCGTTTTGAGATTCACCCATCACCGGGAGTCGTGGTGCCCGCTCGCTACAAGGAGACGGACGAACAGCGCCTGCTTCCGTTCAAAAGCGACGGGCGTTTTTGCGTGCCGCTTTACGACATGCAGGCGGGTGTCCGCAAACTGCGCTACAAAAACATCACGCCATCCTCCGAAGGACGCTACTGGGTCAACATGCTCGAACCACAGCTCATGGAGCGCATCCATGATGCAAACTGGGAACGCGCGTACGGCGACTTGGGCGTGCTTCGTGTTGGAGACGGCCTCTCCTGCTTGTATACCGGCGCAGGGGCCATCGTACTGGAGGACTCCGCCAACATCACCCTGCACGGCGTCAGCGTCTACGTGGCCAAAGGCGGTCCGAGCGAGAGCGGCGGCGATGGAGCGCATCTGTGGAAGGATTGCTACTTCGGCCCAAGACCCGGCACCAGCCAGTGGAAGGGAGCGGACGGCTTTCTTTGCCGGTCGACGCGCCACGGCACCACGATGGACAATGTAACGATCCGCCACACTGCCGATGATCTGCAAAACTTCCACGGCATCTGGGGCAAGGTCCAAGCCGTGTCCGGCAAAATCGTGACCCTTGAGACAAATGGGGCGCTCATTCCGACTCTCAAAAATGCGCGCCCCGGAGACCGGTTGCGTTTCATCCACCGCAAAAACGGTTCTTTCCTGGGGGAAGCAAGGTTTGTCTCGCAGAAGGATTACCAGATCACCATCGACCAAGATGCCACTCCATTCGTCCAAGGACAAATCGAGTGGCTCGAACACGAATGCGCAGGCTGGGTGGTCCAAAACTGCCGCTGGGAAGATAACTTCCAGCGCCTGCTTGTCATGTCCGGACCGGGCACCGTGCGCGGTTGCACTTTCACCCGCATGGGCAGCAACATCAGCCTCAACACCGGCATGGGCCTCGTCGGCGGGATTCCCAACGACATCACCATTCTTGGCAACACCTTCATCGATGTGAGTTCGCGCCCGCACCAGCCCGCGATTGATGCCCACTCCCACAACGCGCAAGGCAACTACGGCGTCCCGCCCATCGAGCGCCTCGTCATCATCGACAACACCTTCACGCGGAGCGGAGGCCCCGCCATGAACCTCGTCGGCATTGTGGACTCCCGCATCGAAAACAACATCATCCACTCGCCTGTCCGCGCCACGGCGACCGCCAGACCCGACGACGCAGCCGACCGTCAAGGGATCCTGCTGCGCCACAGCACTCGCGTGGACTTGAAAAGCAACACGCTCAACGACCCTGACAGTCTCACTCAACCCGACCCGGTCAGCGCCAGTCCATTGCTCGGCCTTGATGCCACCAAAGAGATCACGCTTGATGGGAAAAAACTCCCGGACGCCGGCGCACGCGCCACTCCCGCGCGCCAATCCTTTTGACGCGGCTGTTGCTGCCGAGAGCCGGCCCTTGATGCACTGCGCTCGCGCTTGCTGCGCGGCACAGGGACCGAGCATGCGCCCCACCCATTTTCTGGGGCCGGCCAGCTCGATGCGCCATCCTGCAGGGAGTCTGAGGGATCTGAACCCCTCGTCGATCGGTGCGTTCCTCCAACCCAACGCCCGAGCGCCGGTGCAAACGCACCCGCAAAAGTGCCTACCGCGTCTTCGCCGGTGCGCTGGTGCGGATCACACGGAACCCGTAGTTGTCCGTTTCCCGATCCGGCATGGAATGGACCCGACAGGAGGCCAGCAGGCTGAGTTGGAGCGAACCTTGGAACCACGATGCACCCCGTAAAACACGCGATCGGGCCTTCGGATTCCAAGTGTCAAGAACCCACTCCCAGGTGTTGCCACCCATGTCGTACAGACCCTTTGCATTGGGCTTAAAGCTTCCAACGGGTGAAGTGTAGGGAAACCCGTCGTTGAACCCGACGATCGCAACATCCGATCCGGTTTCCTCGCCCGTGTAGTTGCCGGTTCCCTGCTTCGGCGGCCATTCCTTACCCCAGGGGTACACATCCGGCACGCCCATGTCGCGCAGTTCGGGGGAGAGCCCGCGCTCATCGGTTAATCCCGCAGCATAGCTCCATTCCAAGTCCGAGGGCAGTCTGTAGAATTCATTGGCAGGCAGCGCGCCGGCAGAATGTTCGCGGTCGCTCAGCCACTGGCAGAACGACATGGCATCCGTCCAACTGACCCTCACCACCGGATGATCGGGGGTCTGGTCGAAACCGGGATTGCGCCAAGCGCTCTTGGCGTGACCGGTTTCCTTGATAAACATCGCGTAGTCCTTCACCCGCGTTTCGTACACCGAAAACAGGGCGTTCCCCACCGGCACGAACTTCATTCCAATCGAGTTTTCAACGACACCCCCGGATTCCACCGCGGGATCGGGCGGCAGCGGCGCGGGGGCCGGCGGCGGCTGTTCTCCTCTGGCCAACGCAAGGGTGCGGCGCGCTTCGTAAAGGTCCATCTCGGCCTTGTGAGCGCTTTCCAACCGCTGCCGGTCAGCCGGCGTAAACTGGACTGGGGTTGCACCTTTCCCGGTCTGGCCGATGGGGTTGGCCGCGGCCTTTTCCAGCATATCCTTGGCGCGGGCCTCCGCCTCCGATGTCAACCGGCTCAGAGCCTCCTTCTCCTTCTTTGAGAGGGCAGAATCCAGTGCTTTTTTCTCGCCTGCAACCGGATCCTCCACAGGGGAACCGGCGGCGGCAGAGAGCTTGGTTGCGTTGGAATCGGGAATCTCCTGCTCCACGGTATGCTTCCCAGCCATTCTCGGTGCGGTCGCACCTTGGGGAACAGACGTTGCAGGGGGTTCGACCGTCACGGGAGCAGCCGAATCCTGCGGCTCAACCTCGTTGGGATTATCCGGATTGCGCTTGGGCTTTATGGGAAGCCCGGGACGCAGCGACCGCTCGTCCTCAGAACCGATCGCCGGCGGCGGCACAAAACGCACGGGCGGAGGTTCATCCGTCTTCGCCACCATCGCGGGCTTCTCCGGCTGATCGGGCTCGGGCTCCGCCTCCTCATCCTGCTTCATGAGAATGTTCGTGCCAACCCAGACGCCGGCGGCGGCCGCGAGCAGCAGCAGCCCCGCAAAGAGTGCGGTGCGGTTCCCCCGCTCGCTTTCGTCCACCGGGCTCGAGGATGTCGGAATGAAAATAGGGCGGGGCGATGCGGAGAACCTGTCGTTCGGATCCTCCTCCGGCGCCTCTTCCAACTCGTCTTCGGGCTGTTCAGTTTCCGCTTGAGCCGGTTCCGGCGCCGCGGGCTCAGGTTCAGGTTTAGGCGGGGGCGCCACGGGCTCCACTGCCTTTTGCTCCCCGAGAAGCCCGAGCTGGACACCAACGTCGAACATCGAGGCGGGCCGGTCCGACGGATTTTTGGAGAGACACAATGCAACCACTTTTTCCCAGTTCTTGAACAAAGGTTCCCCGGAAATTTTGTTGCTCGCCCGAGCTTCCGACACCAACGGAGCCTTCTCAGAAAGGATCCGCTGAACAATGTCCGTGCCCCAAAAAGCCGGACGCCCCGTGAACAGTTGAAAGAGCGTCGCCCCAAACGAGTAGAGATCGTCAGAAATGCCCGCCAACCCGTCGTTCACGATGTTCGGACTGGTGCAGGAATAAGCTTTCTGAGCCGCCGGCGTTTTGATGCCTGCACGGGTCACAGCGTCGGCGATCAGTCGGGAAACCCCAAATCCGGAAATGAAAATGTGGCCGTCCTGCGTAACGATGATGCTTGAAGGGCTTAAATTGCGGTGCAGCAGATTGGCGCGGTGGGCGTCAGAGACGGTCTGCAGGATGGTCCGAAGCAACGGCTCCATGTCGCGGGCCTCCACAAAACCGCGTCCACCGCGGGATGCCAGCTGCAGCAGCGTCTGGCCGTCGTAGGAATCGGTGACCACGGCGGCAAGGTCTTCCTCGTTCACGAAATCACGCACCCGCAGAATGTTGGGATGGATCATCTGCCGCGTGCGCCTGACCTCTGCCTTCAGGCCCTCGCGCAGCTTGAGGTCACCCGCCACTTCCGGAGGGACAAAATGGAGGGCCACCTCCTCGCCGGAAACCTCGTCTTCCGCCAGCCAGACCGTGAGTTCAGACTCCTCTGAATGCTGGATGCTCTTGAGAATATACACATCGGCGATCCGGTCTCCCGCGCGCAGGGTTTTGGGATCGGACGCTGGCACCCGAGTCGAATCGGAACCGGAGGTATTAATGGACATTGCGATAGCGGCTAAGGGTTTCCCTGCAAACGGGTCACTGATTGAATCTTAAAATTGAGGCAACGACAAGAGGCGCCGTGGGGTAAGCGCTGAAAACGTGGAGGCTGCCACGCGGGCCGCGGTTCGCCGGCGGCCCGAGGCTTCCTTACCGTTAACCCCTACCCTGCTTAGGCGCCAACATGAATTTCGCTTGCCCCCCCCCGCCTCACCCCGCCTATTGATTCCATACCTCCGAACCCGCGCAATCCCGCTTCACGCGCCCTAAAGCTGCTCCTCTTAAAATCCCCAGCCACACGCCCCCCGCATCAGCATTTTCCTCGAAACAATCCTATGCACGAGACCTCAGCACCCGTCGCCGAAGCCCCCCCCGCCACGCCCTACGTTTACAACGGCACCGAGCTGTATCACATCGACCAATTCCTCCAGTACGCCCAGTCGGCGGAGGCGTCCGATGTGCACCTCTGCACGGGCGCCGCGCCGACCTGGAGG
>JBILLT010000121.1:0-5678 GCA_044375925.1 Chthoniobacteraceae bacterium
TGAGCGACTCGTAGATGGATTTGTAGGCGTCCTGCAGCTCAATGTATTTGCCAACGACCGCGATTTTCACGCGCTTTTTGGGTTGGACGACGCGCTTCACAAACCGGGTCCACTCGCGCATGTCCGCTTTGGGCACGTCAAGATGGAGGAGGTCGCAGACGATTTGGTCGAGCTTTTCGCGCTGCAGCATCAAGGGCATTTCGTAGATGGAGTGATCGACGTCGCGGGCCTCGATCACAGCCTCCAACGGCACGTTGCAGAACATTGAGAGCTTGTTCCGGACGTCGTCTTCAAGAAGGTGTTCCGTTCTGCAGACGAGCACCTGCGGGTGCAGTCCGATTTCGCGAAGTTTTGCGATGGATTGCTGCGACGGCTTTGTTTTCAGCTCTCCCGCGGCCTTGATGTATGGCACCAGCGTGACATGCATCACCACAACATTGCCTGTGCCCGCTTCCAGAACAAATTGGCGGATTGCCTCCAGAAAAGGCAGGCCTTCGATGTCGCCCGTCGTTCCTCCGATTTCCGTGATCAGCACGTCGCAAGGTTGCTCTTTGGCGAGCGCCCTAATGCGGCCCTTGATTTCATCGGTCACATGCGGGATGACTTGGACCGTGTTACCCAAGTAGTCGCCGCGACGCTCTCGAGCGAGCACGGTTTCATACACCTGCCCGGAGGAAGTGCTGTTAGAGCGGGTGAGCACGCAGTTTGTGAAGCGCTCGTAGTGGCCCAGATCGAGGTCGGTCTCCGCGCCGTCGTCCAACACGTAAACTTCACCGTGTTGGAACGGGTTCATGGTGCCCGGGTCGACATTCAAGTAGGGGTCGAATTTTTGGAGCACCACTTTGAGTCCGCGCTGCTCAAGCAGTGTCCCAAGCGACGCCGCCGCGAGTCCCTTGCCGAGTGAAGAGACTACGCCGCCGGTGACAAAAATATACTTCATGGGTGAAAATTTTGGAAAAGGTCGATCTCAGGCCGGGCTGAAAGGAGAAACATTGCCTCGCGCAAGCCTCCCTGCGATCAGGGAAAGGATTAGGCTGGCCGAGGCGACTCCCAAAGGAAGTCTATGCAAGCCTCCGCCTGCAAGCGCGAAGCGGCTTTCAGGTCGCACTGGGTCGCTTTTTTTGCCCAGCTTCCCGCTTTACAATCTGGAAGTTTTAGGAGCCTTTTTGGATCCCCCCAGCAACTTTTCTGCAACCCTTGCATCTTCAGGGGTATCCACGCCCACCGAGAAACTCCGGGTCTTTAAGACGCGGATTTGGGCGCCGTTTTCAAGGGCCCTCAGCTGTTCAAGGGACTCGGCGGTCTCCAGTTTGCCTGCGGGCCAGCCAACGAATTGCAGAAGGAATTTTGTGCTGTATCCGTAGATGCCTATGTGGCGCAGGTACGGGAAGGGGGCCGGATTCCGCAGGAAAGGGATGGCGCTCCGCGAAAAATAGAGCGCGTTTCCCAGTCGGTTGAGCACCACTTTGACGGCGTTCGGGTTCGCGGTGGATTCGTCCTCCGCAAATGGCACAGCAGCGGTGATCATGGGGAGCAGGGGATCTTCCCTCAGCGCGTTTGCGAGCCGTGTGATGAGTCTTGGGTCGACCATCGGTTCGTCGCCCTGAACATTGATCACGTGCTTCGTTGTTTTGAGCCGAGCGGCGACCTCCGCGCAACGGTCGGTGCCGGACACGCACTTTGGAGATGTCAATGCCACCTCAGCGCCGAACGCGAATGCAGCCTCTGCGATGCGCATGTCATCGGTTGCGACAATGACGGTATCGACTCCTTTTGCCCGCATGGAGCGCTCCCACACGTGTTGGAGCAGCGGCTTGCCTACCAGACGAAAAAGGGGTTTTCCGGGAAAACGGGTGGAGGCCCAGCGGGCCGGGATGATCACTGCGGTTTTAGACATTAGAAAGGTGGGATTGCGAGGCAGTCACCGGGATTCGTTGAAGGTGCATGGTTGACCCTGCGAATTTGGCGGCCGGCCGCAGAGGGAAGACGGTGTGTGCGGTGAGAGACTTGGATGCGGTCACAGCTTTAGCGTTCCTGAAACCAAATCTTCGGAGAGCCTGTCCACCGCCTCAACGATGGCGAGGTCGACAGCTTTGCCGCTCAAAACTGAGTCGAAGGTGGATTCTCCGCCGAACGAATGGTCAGCGTAATCCCGAGTGTGCAGTTTGTAGCGGCCCTCGCCCTGCGCCGAGTACTCCACTTGCGACGTTTTCTTGTTAATCACGAGCAAGTTCACTTTGGCATAGGCAATTTGTCGTCCGCCGCTGCTTATCAGGCCCCACAGTTCCCAGTCGTGAGTGTATTTCCTCCCGAACTCAGTTACGTCGCCGTAGACGATATACTTCGATTCAGGTTCAACGGCTTGCTCGTGGTTTCCGTAAACCGGATTTTCGAGGATGCGGAATCTTCCGGTTTGCTTGAGGTGTGAGAGAAGGACCACGCGAGCTTGGCTCTGGATTCGCGAAGGATCCGCCGACCTCCGATGGCTCGCGTGGCAGTGAACGTTTCCCACCGAGATCACCGGCTTGGGCCCGTTGTACGGGACGCCCGCGAGCGCGACCTTGCGTGGAACAAAGGCTCGGTCTGTCTCAAAAATACAGCTGCTCATGAGGGAACAAAACAGGGCGGCAGCCGTCCAGTGTAGAAGTGATTTCGAGCGTCGGTATTGTTTTTTCATGAGGGGTGCTGTTTCGAGGCCACGGTAAAAGACACGGACAAAAACCCGAGTCATTTTTCGGAGTCAGGCTGCCGAAAATAGCTACGGAAGTTGCCGCATCAAAAAGCCGATGTAGTTGTCCGCAAGAATGCCGTTGATGTCCGCGTTTGAATATCCGCGCGAAGCCAGCAGTCCTTGAAGTTTTGCAATGTCTGCGATGCTGTCGAGGTCCATCGGGGTTTGTTCGGTGCCGTAACCGCCGTCAAGATCCGTCCCGATCCCCACGTGTTTCGCATTTCCTGCGATCTGGCAGATATGGTCGATGTGCTCGCAGATTTTTTCAATTCGCAGCCCGAAGTCGGATGGACGGGACTGCAAGTGCTGCCAGCCGTGCACCATCATGATTGCATCAAAGGCCATCCCGATCACCGCGCCCCTCTCAACAAGTTGTAAAATCTGCCGGTCGGTCAGTTGCCTGTTCCAGTTGGCGAGCGCCCGGCAGTTGTGGTGGCTCGCCCACACCGGACCGGCGAAACGGTCCAGTGCATCTTCGAAGCTCTCGTCGCAAAGATGCGTCGCATCAAGGATGATGCCGAGTCTTTCCATCTCCTTTAAAAGCTCGCGGCCTTTTACGGTGAGTGGACCGTGGTCGTCAGTACCGTGCCCGTACACGCCGGGGCCGTAATGTACCGGACCGAGTGCAATCAATCCGTCCGCGCGCGATTTCTCCAAATGCTTCCAGCTCACAATCGAATCTGCACCCTCCAAGCTAAGCAGATAGCCGATTGGCAGCTTTTCGGTCTGCTCATCGGCTGTGTCACGCCACAGCGCGGCATGCGCGGCAAGTTCAGCGCGCGTGCGGATTTGCTTCATTTCCCCGAGCTCTTCCATCGCTCGGTAGTACGCGAGCTGCCCCTGCGTGTGCGCCCAGGCCTGCTCCGGGCTTCTCCATCCCGGCAGTTTGTGAAATTTCGGCGAGTATCTTGCGATCTGCGTGGCGACGATGACCCCGATTCTTCCTCTTCGCAATTCCGGGAAGCAAACCGTGTTGCGGCACCGGTGCGGGAGCCCCTCTGGGGTCAGGAGTTCACTGCGGCGGATTTCCTCGAGTGACATCCGCTGGTCTCGGTTGAACTCCATTGCGTTCATGGAGATGTCAAGGTGGGCGTCGAAAATTAATCGGGGTGTTTCCATTTGAACGGGTCTCTCAGGGGGGCGTGTTTGCGGGCTATGGCGCGTACTGGCGCCCTCTCGCTGCGATTCTCCAGGGTTTGCCGGCTTTCCCCGCGCGGAACGGAATGGCTTGATTGTGCATCGAAACCGTCGGGCACACATGCCGGGGCACACCCAGAACAACGCCGCCGATCGCAACAGCAGAAGTGTCCGCGCACTCCAGCACCAAGTGCTCTTCGCTCTGCATGAGGACCGCGTTGCTTGCGAGCCCTTGCAACCGCACGCGCGGTTGCGGCATTTCGGGGGCAACTGATTTGTGACCGAGGTCAAGGCACACCCTTCCGCTCCCGGGCTTACTCACAACCCGCGTCAACAGGAACGCAGCGGGCCGAAAGTTTAGCTCGGGATGGCGGTCGCCGTATCCAT
Source organism: Chthoniobacteraceae bacterium (assembly GCA_044375925.1). Taxonomy (GTDB): domain Bacteria; phylum Verrucomicrobiota; class Verrucomicrobiia; order Chthoniobacterales; family Chthoniobacteraceae; genus Chth-196. Next base: position 4,256 of record JBILLT010000121.1, read on the forward strand.
GGTCCCAGAGCACGGTAGTGCCCGGTGAACACTCGCGGTCCGGGTGCGCCGCATGCATCGCGAATGTGGGTGATCCGCCGGCCACCAAGCTGTCGACGGGGAGGCCCTCCGATCGGAGATGCGCCCGGAGAGTCAGCACCGGAGCGAAGGCGGCGGTGCATTGCGATTCCCGGAGGGCCCGGTCCGGGTCGTGCAGATGCCCGTCGTATGCATGAAGACCGCGCAGGTTCACGGATCCGCTGGCGTGGGCTTTCCGGTAAAGTCCGGCGGCCCGTTCATCCGGTGGTATTCCCGTCCTCTGCATTCCACAGTCAAGATCCAGGAAGACATCAAGCGGGTCGGCTTTTTGATTGGTCAAGCGCTGGATCTCGATTAGCGCCTCAGCTGAGTCGAGAAGCATCGAGAAGCGCGTTTTCCGGAAGCTTTGACGCAACTCAATGAGCCGCCTGATCGCAGGCCCTTGCAGCGGATAGGCGACCAGCACGTCGGTGGCGCCGTTTGCAGCGCAGAGCTCCGCCTCGGCAAGCGTGGAAGCCTTGAATTTTGTGATGCCGAGACTGACCTGCATCGCGATGATTTGAGGGGTCTTGTGGGTTTTAACGTGGGGCCTCAGCCGCGCAGGTTGCCCATCCACCATCCCCAGCATTGCACGGATGTTGGACTCGATACGTTCTTCAATGAAAAGCAGAGCTGGGGTTTCAATTTCTCCCAGCCCGTCGAGTTCGGGAAAACAGTCACTCATGCGCGCTGGATGCACCAATTTTACGCGAGTTCGAAAATGACCTCGATTTCGACCGCGATATTCCCTGGCAGCGGGCCCATTCCGACGGCGCTGCGAGCTCCGACTCCGTCGTCCGGTCCCCACACGTCCGAGAAAAGCTCGCTGCAAGCATTGATGACCTTCGGGTGATCGTAGAAGTCAGGCGCGGAATTCACCATTCCGAGGGTTTTGATGACGCGTCCTATTCTGTCGAGCGAACCCAACTGTTTCCGCAGGGTGCTCAGGAGGGCAAGGCCGCATTGACGGGCCGCAGCGCGTCCCGCGTTCAGATCAAGATCTTTCCCGACCACGCCTGTGATGTAATTGCCATCGCTTTTCATCGGGCCGTGTCCGGAAATGTAAAGCAGGTTTCCGGTGATCACGATCGGCTTGTAAACGTGCGTTGGAGCGGGGACCTCTGGGAGTGAGAGTTGGAGCTCGGCGATTCTGGATTCTGCGCTCATTGGGTGGATTTTTCGACGCTAGGTCATAGCGGTGGGGAGGGGGAGTAAATTTTTGGCGCCGTTTTCGTTCGGGAGGGTTTGGAAGGGTTGTGTCAAGGGGTGGCCGGACCCGAGCGTGTGTAAGACTAATGTATTGACATGGCTGGCGGGTTTCCTACTGTAGCGGGCTCAGCATTTCTCAAAAACCGCCATGGCCAAC
>JBILLT010000052.1:0-21601 GCA_044375925.1 Chthoniobacteraceae bacterium
TGGAGATTGAAAAGCCAGTACATTCCGTAATTCAGATACACATACGCCGCACCAGCGGGCATCTCGCGCACAAACTGCCGAGTACTTTTGCGGGTTGCGGTGTGACAGGCTGCATCGCCCTCCACCGCGTAGCCCTCGGTCTCCACGATAATTCCCGAACACCCGCGCCAAACGAGCTCAACCCCTACGAGTTCGCGCGCAACAGTCAGGAAGTCGCGTTGGAAAAAATCAGCCTGCAAAAATCCCATGGCTGAAAATAAAGTCACCAAGAAGGGCGCCGATCAAGCGCCGTTACCGCTGCATGGTGCAGGGCCGGAGCCAATCCACCTGAGAATAGATAATCAGTTGCCGCTGCGCTTACTCCGAATAAGATGTGAGTGGCCGGCGCGCTGCTGCGTGGGCTGTCACGCTAAAGATTATGAAAGCCGCACTTGTCCCCGTCCGTCCCTCCGGAATCTCAGCAAACCCCGCAGTCAAACGGGTTTTCCCGATGCTGCTGATGCTGATTTTCATCATCGCGACAAACCTTTCAACGGCGCGAGGCTCGGGCTCTGGAATTTTCGACAGCGCCGGATTTTTTTCGGATACGGCAAAAGAAGAGGCAACCAAGCTGGTGACTGAGGCGGCGCTGAAATTGCGCAAGGACCTCTGCGTTGAAAGCATCAAGGAGTTGCCAAAAGAAATGCAAAGCGCTGTGGGATCCCAAAACAAAGCCGGGGCGGATCGTCTTTACGAGCAATTCACTGTCAAGCAGGCGGCGAACCGCAAGGTCAACGGCGTTTACATTTTGCTGGTGCGCCAACCCGCCCACGTTCACGTGGCTGTCGGCAACCAAACGGCGCAACGTGTTTTTACGATGAAGGACAAGGAAGCGCTGTTGGATCTGATGCTTGGGCACCTTCGCAAAAAGGAGTTTGATGAAGCCTTGCTCAAAGGAGCCCGATTCGTCACTGCGACGATGAAGTCGAACACTCTGCCCGGAATAAGCTCAACCGATCGCTGGCCAAAAAGTGATGCTGGTTGGCTTTCGGGCGGCAGGATGGGATGGCTCGGGACAGCCCTCATCGCTCTACTCGCCGTTATGCTTGTCAGCAGGCTCATCGGCGCGATTTTTTCCGGAGGGACCCCTGGACTCGGGGGATATCCTGCATCAGGCGGCGGATTTTTCGGATCACTCATGGGGAGCTTGTTCGGCGCTGCCGCTGGCATGTGGATCTACGACCATTTTTTCGGCCACCAAGGCGGCCAATCCGCGTTCGGTTCGGATCCCGGGGGGCCTGGCGAAACTGAATTTGGCCCGCAAGACTCGGACTACTCTGGGTCGGGGGCGGACTTTGACGAAAACCCATCCGACTCGAATCAGAGCGGCGGAGATTTCGGCGGAGATTTTGGCGGCGGATCCGACTTTGGCGGAGGCGACTCGGGTGGCGACTTCTAAGCGCGGTTGTTCGCGGTGCTTGGTGTAGAGTAGAGCGTTGGGGTGAGCGCCGCCATGGCGGCTTTCCCAAGCGACTGGTCGGTTTTCCGCGAGTGTTCGCTTCCTTCCCTGCCTTGCTCTCCCAGAGCGGGCCACCCCGCCGCTTGTCGAGCGGATGAATCGCTTGTAGAGTGCCGTGCCAATGTTCTCCACCCCCCTAGTGTGCGTTTCGTCACGACGCCAGGCTGTCCCCCGCCTGTTGTCCATTCTCTGCACACTTCTGCTTGGGGCCTGCTCGAACAATCCTTACCCACCCGCTTTCCGGGAGACCCGTGACGATGGATCCCCGTGGCAAGTGAGGTACATGGCGATGCCCGAGGACCCGCGCTCACTCGACCCGCAGGTCAGCTACGATACTGTCAGCAGACGGGTGCTTGAACCCATCCAGGAATGCCTTCTGGAATACCACCCTTTTAAAACCGATCCATATGAACTCAGTCCTTGCCTGCTCCGCTCCATGCCCGAGCGTGTTGAGCGCCCCGACGGCGGCGTGTCATACAAGTGCACGCTCAAGGAGGGGGTTTTCTTTCACGACGATCCCTGTTTCCCGGACGGGAAAGGCCGTGAACTCGTGGCCTTAGATGCTCAATTTGCATTCCAGCGGATCGCCGACCCGAAGGTAGAGTGTCCAGCGCTCTCCAACCTTCAGGATTACGTGGAGGGAATGGCGGACGCTTTCGAGACCGCTAAAAAGACCGGAGCCTACGACTACTCAAAACCGCTTCCGGGATTTTCAGTGACTGGCAAATACACCTTCGAAATCCACCTCAAGGCACCCTACCCTCAGCTGCTTTACTGGCTTGCGATGCACTTCACTTCGCCCGTTGCCAGAGAGGCGGTCGATTATTACGACGGAAAAATTCATGATGAAAAACCGCGTGATCTCTTCCGCTTTCACCCCGTTGCCACGGGCCCATTCAGACTGCAGGAATGGAAACGGAACTCGAGCATCCGGTTGATTCGGAATCCGGGATACCGGACGACTTCATTTCCATCGGAGGGCTGGAGCCCCGAGCAGACCGCCCTGGTAGCGCCGCTCGCGGGGCGCTCGCTTCCGCTCATCGACGAGGTCCACATGACCATTTTTCGGGAAGCGGTCCCAATCTTCTTGCTCTTCAGACAAGGCTACCTGGATTGGATGGGAGTGGGCAAAGACGCGTTCTCCTCACTGATGACCCCCTCCCGAGATCTATCCGAGAAATACAAACAGCGCGGGATCACGCTCCACCGGGACACCGAACCGAGCACCTACTACATGAGTATGAATCTGGAGGATCCGGTTCTCGGCGCCAACCGCAAGCTCCGCCAAGCTTTGTCGGCCGCATTCAATTCGCAAGCGTACCTGGACACCTTTTACAACAGCGTGCCAATTGTGGCTGAACAGCTGCTGCCTCCAGGCATCAAGGGGCATCAGAAAGCCTTCAAAAATCCGTACGGTTACAACATTGAGAAAGCGAAAGCGCTCCTCGCCGAAGCAGGCTATCCAAACGGACGGGATGCATCCGGAAAACAGCTGGAGATTACATTGGACACCACCGCAAGCGGCGCGGACGAACGGCTGATGGCGGAGTTTGAGCAGCGGCAGTTCGAGCAAATCGGCATCCGTCTGAAAGTTGTTGAAAACACCTTCGCGAGATTGCTTGAGAAGTTGGACAATGGCGGGTTTCAAATCGCAGCGGGAAGCGGTTGGGGCGCCGATTACCCTGACCCTGAAAACTTTTTCTTCCTGTACTACAGCAAGAACCTACCACCCGCCGGCAAAAATGCGTCCCGATACAAGAACCCGGAGTTTGACAAGCTGTTTGAAAAAATGGCGACCATGGAGGACTGCGCGGAGCGCGAAGAAATCGCGCTTAAGTTGAATTCCATTTTAAGCGAGGATGTGCCGGCGATTCTTCTGATGCACAAATCTCTGTTTGCGCTCACACACGAGTGGGCGCCCCGGATTCAGAGCAACCCGATGCTCGAGGGAGGGCTAAAGTACGCCGTTCTCAAAGATGATGTCCGGCTCAAGAACCGGGCAGCGTGGAATGCAAAGCCATTGTGGCCCGCGGCGGCCCTTTTGGCTCTCGCCCTCACGGCGTTCGCAGGACTGCGCCTGAACCGGAAACCCTGACCATGTTTGCCTATCTCATTCGACGCGTCCTATTCTCGGTGCCCATCGTGGCCGGCGTCATGCTTCTGACGTTTTTCCTGTTTTTTGTGATCCAAAGCCCTGAAGCGATGGCCCGCCGGGTGCTTGGGCCAAAAGCGACGCCGCAAACGGTGAACACTTGGCTGCACAACCGCGGTTACGACAAACCGATCATCGTTCCGCGGTCGGCCGGACAGTCCGTTGCGGATTATCTTCTGATCACCCGTTCCTGGAAGGAGTCGTTGTTTGTGAGTCAGATGGTCCGTCTCGCAACCTTTGACCTTGGTTCTTCGGATGTCACGGGACGACCTCTGGTTGAAATTTTCAAATCGGGCGCGTTGCCATCCCTCTTGGTCACTCTCCCTGCCTTTTTGGTGGGACTGCTCATATCGGTTGGCCTGGCCCTTTATTTTGTGTTTATCAGAAACTCGTTTCTGGATTTGCTCGGGACCTTCGCCTGCATCGCCCTCATGAGCGTGCCGCTCATGGTGTACATCATCTTCGGACAGTGGTTCGCCGCGCTGGTGTTAAAGTATTTTCCGGCATTCGGATTTCACATGCAGGGGATGAGCACTTTGAAGTTCTTGCTGCTCCCGATCGCCTTGGTCGTGGTGAGCGGTCTCGGGGCGGATGTGCGACTTTTCCGTGCCCTTTTTCTTGAGGAAATGAGTCAGGATTACATCCGCACCGCCCGCGCAAAAGGCGTCTCAAGCGCCAGAGTTTTACTCCAGCACGTGCTCAAGAACGGCTTGATCAACCTTATCACGCTCATGGTCGCGTCCCTGCCATTCCTCATCATGGGATCGCTCGTCATCGAAAATTTTTTCGGCATCCCGGGGCTTGGAAACGTACTTTTCTCGGCGATTCAGGCCCCCGATTTTGCGGTCGTCCAGGCATCGGTTTTCCTGGGATCCATCCTGTACTTGCTTGGATTGATTCTGACCGACCTTTGTTATGCATGGGCGGACCCGAGAATCCGCCTCCACTAGTTCTCATCTGCGGCAAGCAGCAACCTACAAACCGCTTTACCAAGATTCCCACTCCGAATGGCTTTCCTTGACCAACTCTGGATCCAAAACGCGCTTGTAGTGTGTGGATTTGCTTTCGTATTCGGGCTGGTCCGTTCTGTCACCAAAGGCGAACGCTGGCAGACAGCGTGGAGCCGGATGCGCCGTGATTATGCGGGCATGACGTCGCTGGTTGTGATCCTTCTTTTTGTTTTGGTAGGCAGCCTGGAAATGATTCGAATTCCCTCCAATGAAGGCCGCCGCACGCTGCTTGATCTTGTCAGCAGTCGCGTCCCGCAAGAGAAGGAGTATGCGGCCCCGATGGCCACGCATGCTTTCTCGGTTGCAAACCCCAAGCCGCTGAAGGCGCGTCATCTCCTTGGAACAGACACGCTCGGCCGCGATACGATGGTACAAACCCTTCGCGCAACGCGGACGGCTCTGATCATCGGGGGGCTCACGAGCATGATTTACATACCCATCGGCGTGCTGTTGGGCATCATGGCCGGCTACTACAAGCGCTGGGTGGATGACCTGATCCAATACCTCTACAGCACCATCGCATCCGTACCCGAAATTCTGATGCTGGTGGCAATCCTGATGGTTCTTGGAAAGGGCCTCGGGACGATGTCCATTGCATTGGGAATCACCGGATGGGTGGGATTGGCGCGGCTCATCCGGGGAGAAACGCTCCGTCAAACCGAGAAGCCGTACATCGCCGCGGCAAAAGCGATGGGACAGTCGGACTGGAAAATCATCAGCCGCCATCTGCTGCCCAACGTCATGCACTTGGTGGTCATCAAGTTTGTGCTCGGATTTTCGGGCCTGGTTCTGACAGAGGCCGTGCTCAGCTACCTCGGGGTTGGAGCACCGATAGGAACCGCCAGCTGGGGCGGTATGATCGACGCCTCGCGCTCCGAACTGTCCCGCGACCCGGTTGTTTGGTGGAATCTCACATCGGCGGCGACGGCACTTTTTTTGCTGGTCTTATCCCTGAATATCTTCGGCGACTCGCTGCGCCGCGCATTTGACCCGCGTCAAACTTAGATCTCACTCCTCGCAAAACGTGCAAATGCGCTCCCAAAAGCCATGATTGAAATCAAAAACTTATCCATCGACTTCGGACGCGGCCCCGACAGGGTCCGGGCGGTACGCGAGATGAACCTCTCGATCAAAAAAGGTGAGACCCTGGCGATTGTTGGAGAGAGCGGAAGCGGGAAAAGCGTGACGGGACTCGCATTGACGCGGCTGCTGCCCGAACCGCCGGCGTCATACTCCTCGGGCGAAATTCTCGTGGATGGCGCGAACGTCCTGAAAATGAACGCGACTGAACTTCGCAAGCTCCGCGGCGGCAAAATCGCGTATGTTTTTCAAGAGCCTTCGACTTCCCTGAATCCAGTTTTCACCGTTTACACGCAGATCGCCGAGGCAATCCACTTGCATCGCACCGATGTGTCAAACGTGGATGCCGAAGTGGAACGATGCTTGGACATGGTTGGCATCGTGAATTCGAAAGGCCGGATGCACGATTATCCGCATCAGCTTTCGGGCGGGATGCAGCAGCGCGTGATGATTGCGATGGCGCTTGCGTGCCGGCCTCAATTGCTGGTTGCCGACGAGCCCACCACGGCACTCGACGTCACGATCCAGGCGCAAATCCTCGACCAGTTGCGGGAGTTGAAATCTCAGACAGGCATGGCGATGATCCTGATCACTCACAACTTTTCGATCATCGGCGGAATCGCAGACCGAGTCGCGGTCATGTTCCGGGGCAGCGTGGTCGAGGAAGGACCAACGGAGGATGTCCTTCGTAATCCTCAGCATGCCTACACTCGGGCGCTGATCGCTTGTATCCCCCAGCTCGGGCAGCGCAGGAAACGATTGACCTCCATTGACCACGCCCTTTTGTGAAAGGTGCTCCCCGCACTGAGACTGACGGAACAAAAATTAAAAGAACCGACACCACTGGCACATGATCAATTCGGCGAAACCCGCGGCAGAGCCCGCCGAATGCCAGACATGCTGGTTGAAGATCACGCAGAGGGAGATGTCGCCTCCATCTGATGATTCGCACGAAGGGGAGTGGCGCAGTCAGCTCGCAGCTTCAATTCTGTGCGCCTTGCTTGCCACCGCCGCGCACCTTGTTCCACACAACGCGGCTTCGATTGCATTTTACTCCCTTGCCTATCTGGCAGGCAGCTGGTTCGCGGCTGCTGAAACCATCGCGAAGCTCCGCGAACGCAGTGTGGACGTCCACTTTCTGATGCTCGCGGTTGCAGCCGGCGCGGGAGCAATCGGTCAATGGACCGAAGGTTCCGTTCTGCTCTTTTTGTTCTCTTTTGCAGGAGCACTAGAGCACTTCGCTCTTGAACGCACCCAGCGAGAGATCCGTGCACTGATTCATTCGGCCCCTAAAAAGGCGACGTTGATTGGAAAGGACGGATCTGAGGTCGAGGTGCCCGTTGATTCACTGCAGGCGGGCCAATGCATCCGAATCCTTCCCGGAGCACTTTTTCCGGTCGATGGCGAAATTCTCCGCGGAACCACCGCGGCGGATGAATCCGCGCTTACCGGTGAATCCATTGCCATCGAGAAGCAGTCGGGGGATTCAACGATGGCAGGCACTCTGAACCTCTGGGGCGCGGTGGATGTTAAAGTCACCCGGATCGCAGAGCAGAGTGCGCTTCGAAAAATCATCCGGCTTATTCAGGAGGCCCAGAAACAAAAGGCTCCCTCCCAACGCTTCACAGATCGGTTTGGGAGCGGCTACACGATCGGGATTCTGTCGCTCACGGCGGCGATGTTTTTTTATTGGTGGCGAATCCGCCACATGTCGGCATTCACCTCGTCGACGGTCCAGAACAGCGCCTTTTACCATGCAATGACGCTGCTTGTCGTCGCCTCGCCGTGCGCGCTGGTGCTGTCTATTCCCTCAGCCATTCTCGCCGCCATTGCGTCCGGAGCTCGTCAGGGCGTGCTGTTTCGTGGCGGAGCGGCGGTGGAGCAACTTGCCGGCATCGATATTGTTGCGATGGATAAAACAGGGACGCTCACCACAGGCGATCTGCGGGTCGAATCCGTGGAAAGTTTCCCGCCGGGTCGGGAGCAGGAAGTCAGCGAATGGGCATTCGCGCTGGAGCGGCTTTCAACACACCCGCTTGCACGAGCCATCACGGAGTACGGCAAACGCAACAAGCTCGGGGAGCGGCCGCTCGCTCGATTCGCATCCTTTACCGGCCTTGGCCTTGAAGCCGAGTCTCCCGAAACAGGATTGCGGACTCGGCTTGGGCGCAGGGAATGGGTGCTCGAACCATCGGATGCATGCGCGCCTGAAAACGAATCCGGCCCCGCTTTGGTCCAAACCTCTGAGGTCTGGCTGTCGTGCACCCAGGGGCAGCATCAAGCGCTGCTTGGAAAATTAAGTTTGCAGGATGACATCCGCCCCGCGGCGGCGGCGACGGTGAAGGCTCTGCATCTGCGGGGACTTCGGACCGTGGTTCTCACAGGAGACAGGGCGGCGGCAGCAGCCCACCTTCAGTCGCTTCTAGGCGTGGGCGAAATCCGCGCGCAACTCAAGCCGGAGGAAAAACTCGCCTTCATTTCAGAGCTCTCAAGGGAAGGGCACCGGGTGGCCATGATTGGAGACGGGATCAACGACGCGCCCAGTCTTGCCGCAGCGCATGTGGGGGTTGCGATGGGGGCCCGGGGATCCGACGCGGCTTTGGAGCAGGCCGATCTGGTGTTGATGCACGACCGTTTGGAAAACTTTCTGATCGCCTATGACCTCAGCTTGAGAGCCAGGAGAGTCATCCTGCAGAACGTATCCATCTCCCTGGGGGTCTTGCTGGTCCTGCTTGGCTTGGCTCTGGCGGGGTCGGTGCCGCTCACCTTGGGAATCCTGGGTCATGAAGGGAGCACCTTGATTGTGGTCATCAACAGCTTGCGCTTGCTGTCAAAAGCTAAAATATTTGCAAAATATTAATTAAAAGTTAGTTGACCGAGCCGCTTCCATGGATAACCTGCGCGCTCGTTCGCTCCCAGCAAGAAGACGAGTCTACCGAATGCGCCTACGCCTTATATCCACGCTTGCTTTCATTTTTGTCTGCTCCGGTTCGCTTCAGGCGAGTTATTCCCTCTTCAGTTCGGATCACTCAGAAGCCGTAAAGCCCGAATTGCGTTCGCTTTTCGGGCCGCAGTCGTCTAACTTCAAGTACGACAAGCGGATGCTGGAGGCAGCCCAGATTGCCGCCGACCGCGCCGGAGCGCACTCTCGTTCCAGCTGTTGGCGTTACGTGAAGACCGCTCTGCTCGACGCGCACCTGATCGACAGCTACCCAAAGACCCGCTACGCAAAGGAGGCTGGATCCGAGCTTCAACGCGCATTCGGGTTTAAGAAACTCCCGGTTTCAGACCCGTACAAGGCGCCTCCGGGCTCTGTGTTGGTGTACGGAGGCGAGGGTGCAGGGCATGTGGAGTTTCGCTCAAAGGAAGGTTTCGTCAGTGATTTCATCTCTCCGAAACCGTCGCCCCGCCCGCTCATCGGGGTGTACGTGAAACCGCGCTCCTAGCCCCTGGATCCGCCGCCTAGGCGGAGAACTGAGGGGAAACGCGGTTGAAACCGGGAAAATCCACCGGGGCCCGCCATGATCCTTGTGTCATCTTGCACGACGAGAAGCAGGCAAACCCCTCACCTTCAGCAGAATTCCGCCCGGGCGAGCATTCTAGGAAGCCGCACCCGGCGCGCGGGCGGAAACGGGGCAATCAATTTTTAAAATTTCCTTCGAGAAACGCCCCGGTGGTGATACAGTCTTCCTCCTATGGCGATCCAGAAAAGGACAGCGTTTTCCCGCCGGTTACCTGACTTGGTCACGGAAGAACTTGCGGCGGTACTCTCTTCAAGAAGCAGCTTCGAGTTCAAGGACCTTTTCGACAAGGTCTACGAGCGATTAAAGGCAAGAAACGCGGCAAGCGGTGGCGAAGAAATGCTCCGTTTGCGGGCCTACGAGAAGCTTCAAAACCTTGTGTCTCGCGGGATGGTGAAAAAGGATGTCAAAAAGTACAAGGGCATCCCAAAGCAGCTTGCCACGCTGCAAACGACTCCGCCGCCGCTCCCGTCGCCCCAGCCGATCGCGGTCTGATTGCTCTTTAAAAGAGCCCACTCAAAAGAATTGGTGATTTTCACGGGCGCCTGAGAGGACCTAATCGTCCCTCAGGCGCTCTTCGATTTAAGTTTTAGTGCTTTTCAACGGAATCAAAAAACCTGAAATTCCAGCAAGTCCATGCAGTCCGATTATCTTCCCATCCTCCTTCAAGTCCTGATTGCAATCGGGTTCGCCTGCAGCGCCCTGCTGATCAGCGTCATTCTTGGAAAAGCTACCCGGAGGAATGCCACCAAAGATACCGCTTATGAGTGCGGCATGATCGCCGAAGGAGAGGGGCAGCCCCGCTTCAGCGTGAAGTTCTATCTGGTCGCGATGTTGTTCATCCTCTTCGACCTCGAAATTGTTTTCATGTATCCGTGGGCCGTTGTGTACCAAGACCTGTTAGCCAAGCAAGGCTCCACCGTATTTTGGAGCATGACCGGCTTCGTCTCCATCCTAACCCTAGGATACGTGTACGCGGTTAAGAAAGGTGCGTTGGATTGGAAGCGCTAGTGAGATGGGGGTGCGGCTCCCGCCGATTCTCCTGTTTGCCGACGCTTGACGGTCAGAAACCAAAATCACCGCAAGCAATCAGACCCTGAAAGGCTGCCCATCGGGTGCCTTTAAATCCACGGGATACGGGTCATCGGTGCCGACCCGCGGAGAAATTGCAAAAACGGCGCTGCCCGCGAACCGGACGCGCACCCAATGAAAATCAAAAAAGATATCCTCAAACTCCTTGCACGCCCCGGAACTCAACCGCTCGACGCGGTGGCTATCTGCAAGGAACTCAAAATTGCACCAGACGAACGCCGGTCCGTGCGCGACTGGCTTGTCGCACTTGAAAAAGAAGGCGAGATCGTCCGAACACGAAAACGCTTCTTCATGTTGCCTTCTCCCTCCGAGATCGTGACCGGTAGAATCCTGGGCTTTGCCAGTGGGGCCGCGAAACTAATATGCGATCAGGCGGGCGTCGCCGAAGTCTTTCTCTCAGGGGAGAGTCTTGGAACAGCGATGCATGGAGACCGGGTTTCCGTAAGACTCGAAAAATCAGCTCCTAAAAAAACCTTGGGAACCGCCGCTTCGGCGGGAAAAGCAAAGGCTTCTCATTCCGGGCGCGGAAATTCCCAGTCGGCTGAAAAATCCCCGAAAGGCCGCGTTCTGCGGATTCTCGAGCGCGCGAATCCGACCATCGTGGGGACCGTCGTCAGGGACGGAGATGACTATGTGGTGGTGCCGGACGATTCCAGGCTGCCGCAGCGGGTCTATTTCCGCAGCGCCCCTCGGTCTCCGGACAGCGTTTCCCGCAAGGGAAAGACCTGCGCGCAGCCCACCCAGAAACGGGACGGAAATTTACCGCCGCCGCTCCACGCGAAACTGGGAGACAAGGTTGTTGTGAAGCTGGACCCCTGGGATTCACGCCACAAGGATCCGGAAGGTGAAGTCGTCGAGCTTCTCGGTCACTATTTGGATCCCGGCGTAGACATCCTTTCAGTCATTCGCCGCCATAATCTTCAGGTCGAGTTTCCCGCCGTAGTAATCGAGGAAGCGGAGCGGATTCCGGAGTCTGTCGGAAAGGCGGATACCGAGGGACGCGAGGATTTGCGAGCGCAACCGGCTATCACCATCGATCCCGATGAAGCCAAGGATTTCGATGATGCGATTCACGTTGAGGAAACTGGATCCGGATGGATGCTATCGGTGCACATCGCCGACGTATCGCATTACGTCCTTCCGGGGACCCAACTCGACAAAGAGGCCCGTAAGCGGGGCAACTCAACTTATCTCGTGGACAGGGTGCTGCCGATGCTGCCCGAACGTCTCTCGAACGGAGTCTGCTCATTGAAGCCGGGGGTGGATCGTTTGGCCTTCTCCGCGTTTCTTGAAGTTAACAAAGGAGGCCATGTTGTGCGGGCACGTTTTGCGCGCACGGTGATCCGCAGCATCGCGCGCCTCACGTACCGGCAAGCATACGCTATTCTCAAGGGTGATGCCGCTGACCGCACGAATCTCCCCAGAGCCCCGAAAGGTTCACGGTGTCACTCTGATCCAGAGGTTCAAGAGCGAGTCCGAGCCGCTTGGAGGCTTGCAAAACTCCTGCGCAAAAACCGCTTTGAAGCGGGTTCCCTGGAGTTGGATTTTCCAGAGATCAAAGTGCGCCTTGATGCGGCTGGAAAACCAATCCGGATTGAGAAAATCGAAAACGACGAATCCCATCAACTCATCGAGGAATGCATGCTGGCAGCAAACGAGGCGGTTGCCGCTGCCGTCCGGCAAAAGTCGCTGCCGACAGTGTATAGAATCCATGAAAGCCCCGACCAAGAACGTCTTATTGAGTTTCGATCCAAAGCGCTTGAGCACGGTTATCGGATCGGTGACCTGACGCAGCGCAGGGAAGTGCAAAAGCTTTTGAAAAACATCCAGGGGAAACCGGAGGAGTACATCCTGAAGCTCGATTTTCTCAAAAGCTTAAAACGTGCGACTTATGACGTGAAGCCTCTCGGCCACTATGGGCTTTCCAAATCAAACTACGCCCACTTCACCAGTCCAATCAGGCGCTATGCAGATCTTTTGGTGCACCGCTCGCTCGCCCGTTCAAAAATCGAGAGCACGCGGGAACTCGCAGAGATTGCGACTCATATCTCAAACACTGAAAGAACCTCAGCTGAAGCGGAGAAAGACTCGGTGCAGCGCAAAAAAATGGAGTTTTTCGCGCTTCAGCTTCGCACCCCGGACGCGGGAGTGTTCGAGGCGGTGGTGATCGACGTCAGACCGCATGGCCTTGTGGTTGAACTTCCGGAGGCCCTTTTAACTGGGATGATACACATCAGCAGCTTCCCAGCCGACCGCTACTGGTATGATGCAACAACGATGAGCTTCCGCGGGCGGCGCACCGGACTAAAGCTGCAGCCCGGGCTCTGCCTCAAGGTAAAAGTAGCGCGGGTTGACGCACACAAACGTCAGGTGGACTTTGCGCCCGTCTTGGATTTGCCAAACAAGCCTGAACCTACAAATTCAAAGCATGCGACTACGCGTTCTCGCCATCGGAAAGCCGAAACTGGCTTTCGCAAAAAGCGGCGTTGAAGAATATTTAAAAAGGATTGGCATGTTCGCCCCGCTGCGGCTCGATTTTTTGAAGTCCGGGTCCCGGGAATCAGAGGGCGAAGCACTCCAATCGAACAGTGCCGGCATGTTTCGTGTGGTTCTTGACGAGAGCGGCCAAGAGATTACGAGCCGTGGACTTTCGGATCGCGTTACCCAGTGGGAAAGAACACCTGGAATCAAAGAAATCGCATTTTTAATCGGAGGTGCGGACGGACATGACGAGCGACTGAAAACCTCGGCCGACTGGACATGGTCGCTCAGCCGTTTGACACTACAGCACGAGATGGCGCTTGTGCTACTGCTTGAGCAAATTTACCGCGCCTATACGATCAAAACGGGAGGTCCCTACCACAGGGACTAGCCTGTGCTCACCGTGCTCAATCGTGTCTTAGAGCCTTCACCGGCTCCAATCGCGCCGCAATCATCGCAGGGAGAAGAGCGGCCAGAGAGCAAATCACGAAAGCACTCACGCAAATGATCGCAACCCATGAGGGGACGATTTCAGCCGGTATTTCTCGGAACTGGTAGATTCCCGGGGGGAAAATCTCGATTCCGAGCCGGGCGGAGAGCCATTCTTTAAATTCGTTTCGCCATTGAACAATCGCGAGTCCGAGGGCAACTCCCGTCGTATTCCCCAGAACACCGACAACCATCCCCTGCGTCAAAAAGACCCAAACAATCTGGGCTTTCGTCGCGCCAAGAGCCTTCATGACGCCGATCTCGCGCGTCTTTAGCACGGTGACAGTAATAAGAGTGTTCATAATGCTGAAGGCCGCTACCACCACTATGAACATCAGCAGGAAAAACATCGTATTCCGCTCAAGGCGGATTGCATCGAAGATGTCGTGATTTTCATCAATCCATGTCGTCAGCCGCAAATGATCCGCCAAAGAGGGTTGGATCTTTTCTACAAACAGCGGCGCTGCGTACGGATCTTGCAACCATGCACTGACTCCGTGGACAGAATCCCCAAGTCCATAAAGCTCCTGGGCAATGTGAAGCGGAACAAACAGAATGTCCGAATCGTACTGATCACGCCCGGAGCGAAACACGCCGGCGACCACGAGTTCGCACGGCAATATGAGCGACCGAAGCTTTTGCAATGACGCCTTAGGATCATTCGAAGACTCAGCGGCATTCAAAGCCTCGAGCACCGGAGTGAAGTCCTTCGCCGGATAAGCGGTTATTTTGTCACCGATGCGGAGGCCGAGCTCACGGGCGAGCTCGGCACCGATCACCGTTGATTCGCCCGAGAGATTAAATTCACCTGCGATGACCATCTCACGCAAGCCGGTGGCCTGCGTCTCCGCAGCGGGGTCGATACCCCGGACCTGCGCAGCCCTGACAGCACCCTCCTGTGTTCCAAGAAGTACGGGGCCCTGCACGAAGGGCGCCGCTCCCCTCACCCCCTGACGCCCTGCCAAATCACTCGAGATTTCCCGCCACTCCATCACCGGGAACCCGCCGGCATCCGCCTTCAGATGCGGATCGAATCCGAGCACTTTTCGCCTGAGCTCCAGGTCAAAACCAACCATCACCGAGAGCACCAAAATTAAGACGGCGATCCCCAACGTCACACCAAGAACTGATACCACGGTGATGACCGATAAGAAGGTTCGCTTAGGCTTTAAAAAGCGAAGCGCTAGAAATGGGCTGAAAGGCAATTCCATAGGAGCCGCTATCTCTTTGGCGTGATTCCCTTTCGCGCAGTCGATCCCTTCATCATCTCCTCAATAAGCTCGGGCTCCACAGGGATATCTTGGGTCAGGACGATATTGTTGACGCCTCCGACCAGCACATCCTGCTCCAACCTGATTCCCAACCCTTCCTCTGGAATATAAATCCCAGGTTCCACGGTCATCACCCACCCTTCTGCGATTGGAACATTCGGCTCGATGACATCGTGCACGTCCAAGCCTAACGGGTGACCCAACCCATGGGGAAAGTAACGTCTTAAAGCCGGATTCAAAGGATCCTGCTTTTTGATTTCGCGCTGAGAGATGAGTCCCAGCTTCAGCAACTCCTCTTGCATCAGCGCCTGCCCTTCCTTGTGCCATTGTTTTGGAGTCTTGCCCGGACGCAGTCCGCGGATTGATTCCTCCATCACACGGAGAACCGCTCTGTAAACATCACGCTGACGGCGTGAGAACTTTCCACTCACCGGGAACGTACGAGTCACGTCGGCATTGTAGTTTGCATAACTCGCAGCGAGGTCGAGAAGCAGGAGATCACCCTTCCGGCACGGCTGATCGTTAGCAATGTAATGCAGTGAGCAAGCGTTTTTCCCGGAAGCAATAATCGGCATGAATGCGAAACGACCACGCCGCCTGATAAACTCGCGCGCGAACTCCGCCTCCACTTCACACTCGTTTATTCCCGGCCGAATCATCTTGGCCACACTCAAAAATCCATCGCGTGTGATCTCGGCAGCCTTTCGGATCAAATTCACTTCATCGGAAGATTTAACCAACCGCTGGATGCGCAGCAACCGAGCCAAACGGTGATACGAGTGCAGGGGGTACTGACGTTGAGTCTCACGGACGAAACGCGCATCCCGGTTGTCAGCTTCAATCACCGCCCGGGCATGTTCATTGAGATTCAGGTACACATGGTCCATCTCGTTCATCGCAAAATGGAACACACCGCGAAACGCGCTTATCCACTCCACCCGTTGGATTCCGCTTATTGATGCCGCCTCATCTTTCGATAGCCTATGGCCATCCCAAAGTTTGCTTTGCGGAGTAGGCTCGCGGATAAAAAGAATTTCACGATCACGAGGCTCCGAGGCATCCGGAGCCAACAGCAGGATGGTCTCTTCCTGCTCTACCGCAGACAGATAAAATAAATCACTGTTCGGATAGTATGCAGCGGTACCGTCCGCATTCGTGGTGGAAATATCGTTGGCATGCACGACTGCAACCGAACGCGGCATCATGGCTTCCATGAGCTTGCGCCGGTTAGAAGTGGGAAGTTTGGAACCTACGGGATGGTGGCGCATGGGGTGCTTCTTGGAAAATTTATTAAACTGCCACGCAGACTCATTCCGCAGCACGAACGGCGCGGACAAGGATCTGTGCGCTCACTACGCCCTGATATTCGTTCCGCGAAAGCTCAACAGCAAGATCCCATGGAGCGGGCGGTAGCTTTTGGGAAGCCGCGTTAAACCACATGGCCCTCGAGGATGCGCTTCCCTGACGGACGGAAAGCTGGAGATGCTTGTCCTTAAGCACACGCGGGCTGTCCGCAGGCGTCACACCGCGCAGGATAAACAGCGGTTGTGGATTACCCATTCCGAAAGGGGCAAGCGCCTCGTATTGCGTCAGCATGCGAGTGTTGACCTCCTCGAGCAGCAACTCTGCGTCAATCTCAACCGTGGGCTCCAGATGCGCGGCACTCAGACTTCTCGCCGCGTGCTCGCAAAACATCCCGCGAAACGCCTCAAAGTTTTCCTGCCGCACGCTGACGCCTGCAGCCATTTCATGACCGCCGTATTTATCGAGCAAGTCACGGCATCCGTGCAACGCCTCCACCAGTGGCAAACCTTTGATGCTCCTTCCACTTCCCTTTCCCATGCCGGTTTCATCGAAACCGACCACAATGGTGGGCCGATAGTACTTCCTCATGAGCCTCGAGGCCACAATTCCAAGCACGCCGGGGTGCCACCCCGATGCTCCAACGATGATCGCAGCGTCCAACTCCGGCTTGAACAACCTTGCCACCTGCTCCTCCGCCTCTCGCAAGACCTGATCCTCAACTCCGCGCCGATCCCGGTTCTGAATGTCGAGACGCTCGGCAAGTTGATTTGCCTCCATCAAGTCCTCGCTCAAGAGAAGATCCAGCGCATCCCGGGCGGTGCCCAACCGCCCCGCAGCGTTCATTCGGGGTCCAAGTTTGAAGCCGACGTCGCCGGAATCAAGAGGAGGACGAACGCCTGCAACACGCATCAACGCACTCACGCCGACCCATTTTGAGTCGCCCATCTGCGTCAAGCCGCGCCGGACCAGAGTCCGGTTTTCATCTTCAAGCGGGACCAAATCGGCAAGCGTTCCAAGAGCAACCAAGTCGAGAAATTCCCGAAGATCAATCCCCTCCTGCTTTCTGCATTTGAGCATGGCGTGCGAGAGTTTGAAAACCACGCCGACGCTGCATAGGT
Source organism: Chthoniobacteraceae bacterium (assembly GCA_044375925.1). Lineage (GTDB taxonomy): Bacteria > Verrucomicrobiota > Verrucomicrobiia > Chthoniobacterales > Chthoniobacteraceae > Chth-196. The sequence goes on from JBILLT010000052.1 coordinate 17,018, forward strand.
ATTGAAAATGACTCCCCCGCTTGGGATTCACCAAAGCAATGCATTCAGGCAACACAGCGGGACACTCATGGTGATCCAGAACCACGACATCGATTCCCTGCGAACGCAGTTCGGAGACTTCATTCACAGCGGAAGTGCCACAGTCCACAGCAACCAAAAGCTGGGGATTGTATTCGCGCCGACACCTTTCAACTCCGCGAGAGCTCAACCCGTAACCTTCGCCTTCGCGAACCGGCAAAAAGCACTCAACGTTCGCGCCAAAAGCACGCAACACCCGGCTCAAAAGCGCGAGGGATGTCACCCCATCAACATCGTAATCCCCGAACAAAACGATGCGCTCTCCTCCGTCAATGGCGGCAAAAATGCGGTCTACTGCCGCACGCATGTCTGGCAACAAAAACGGGTCCGCCAACGATGCGAGCCTCGGTTCCAAATGCGGCTTGGCGCTCTCCGGGGTTCGGTAGCCGCGGCGCCATAAAAGCTCGGCAATCGCATTGGGAATTTGCAATGCCTCTGCAAGCGAAACGATGGCAGAGGGATCATTGGTTGCCGGGAGAATCCAACGCATGAGCACTCCTATGAAACGGCAAGCGGGCGGAGTCTCTCCACGGCACGCTCCAGAGCGGAGATCGTGCGGTCCACCTCCGAGTCAGTATTGAATCGCCCGAATGAAAAACGCAGGCTGGACCTTGCATGCGCATCGCTGAACCCCATTGCCTTCAACACATGGGAGGGATATAGGGACCCGGTGGTGCAGGCTGAGCCCGCCGAACAGCAGATCCCAGCGTCGTCAAGCACCATGAGCAGGGCCTCGGAGTCCATGCCCTCAAACGCGAGATTCGAGGTGTTCGGGAGTCGGCTTTGGATATCCCCATTCACCCGCGAGCCCGGTATTCGCGCAAGGACGGCCTGCTCAAATCTGTCTCGCATCGACCGGACCTGCAGCGACTCCGCGTCGATATTCTGTCCCGCCAGTTCACATGCTTTTCCAAGCGCCACGATGGAGGCCACGTTTTCCGTCCCTGCCCGCCGCCCGTTTTCCTGACCGCCACCCGTCATGAACGCCGAAAAGCGACTCCGGCGGTTGACATAAAGAACCCCAACACCTTTGGGGCAGTGTAATTTGTGTCCTGAAAGCGACAGCAGATGGATTCCACTGTCCCGCAAACGCACCGGCAACTTGCCGATGACCTGAACCGCATCCGAGTGAAACAAAACCCCTTTCCGCCTAGTAATCTCCTGGATTCGATCCATCGGGAATATAGTGCCCGTCTCATTGTTGGCCCACATTACGGACACCAAGGCGGTGTCAGGGCGGATCGCCGCTTCCAGTTCGCTCAGATTGATCTGACCGTTTGAGTCTACTCCCAGCCATGTGATTTCATACCCGCGCTTTGCCAGAAGCTCACAGGTTTTGAGGGTCGCAGAATGCTCCACTCGCGTGGTGACAATGTGCTGCCGATCACGGTCAACGGCCAGGGCGGACTGAATCGCGGTGTTCGTTGATTCGGTGCCGCAGCTGGTGAACAAGATCTCGCCCGGCTCGCAATCCAACAAGCGGGCTACACGCTCTCGGGCCAAATCGAGGGCGGAACCCACCCTCTTGCCGAAAGCATATGCGCTGGAGGGATTGCCGTAAAAAGTCGTGAGATAGGGCAACATCTCCTCGACAACAGCGGGGTCGACCTGTGTCGTTGCGTTGTTGTCCAAGTAAATCAGAGGAGCATCGGTTTTCATCTCGAGTGGACCGACGAGCCTAGCGGTTTCCGACACATTCGTCCAATGTCAGGTGAGGCTGGCCATGCAGAAATCAGCCTCCCACCAATCATATGTCCGCCTATCTGGACGGCACAGGAGCCCGCCCTCCATTCTCCTTGTACTGGAGATCCCTTGATTATTTCTCCTTTTTCTCAAGCTCACGCATTGCAGCCTCTCTTGCCTCGTCCCGCTTGCGTTCCTCCCTGCGAATCTCCTCATCATCACGCTCGCATACCAGAATCATGGGGGTGCCTTGAACCGGCTTGCCTGTTGCTGCATCCCGAACCTCGACCGTATGAGGATTGCCGTCACGCACCCACCAGGGGGACTCAAACCAAAAGCCGTGTTTGCCGTTGCCATAGCCGCGCTCCTCGAGGTCTTTTCGGTAAACCGACGCCGGTATTCGCGAGACATACTGCTCATCGATAACCAAATCAACCAGAGGCGCATCGTCCGGATGCGCTGAGTCCCACATCAGGCCGAATATCTCCCGAGAATCGGCTTTTTCCAACAGCTGTTGTTGGGCAGGTGGAGGCGGAGGCGTAAGCCGCCCCGAAAAAAGCAAAAGCCCCATCGCAACCACATGGAATGTCACAAAAACATCCGCGACGGAGTGCCAACGGGTGGCGCCCCAAACCTTGTGCTCCTTATTCCAGCGGGCGAACCAGTCGTAAAAACTCAGCAGGAATGCGTGGTACAAGCCGTAGATGACATAGTGAAGAGACATGCCGTGCCAGAGGCCCATGATGCCGAAAGTCAAGAACAGCCCGAGGTAGGATGCCGTGTGCTTGCCTGCAAACCATTTCCCTTTTGATGCGGCCAAAAGAAATCGCATGTAGACATGATCGCGGAACCAAAACGAGAGGGAGATGTGCCAGCGATTCCAAAAATCACGGATGTTCCGGGCCAGAAATGGCCGGTCAAAATTCTCAGGAAGATGCATTCCAAAAATGCGCCCAAGACCGATCGCAAATGCACTGTACCCGGCGAAGTCAAAAAAGAGAAAAAACGTATACGCATACATGTAGCCAGACAGAACCAAGACCGAACGCCCTGAGCTTACCGGATCCAAAAGATAAGTTTTAATCAGCACCGCTATGATGAATTTGTAGAGAAAACCGCGGGCCATACGCTGCAGTCCAAAATCAAGATCATCCAGAAACTCTGCTCGAGTCCTCTGCTTGCCCCAGTCTTTTAGAAATCGGCGATACCGGTCGATCGGGCCAGACGACAGGGCGGGCACAAAAAGCAGATATGCGGCGTAACTGGGCAGTGAAAGCTCCTTGATGAGGCCATCATGCACACAAAAGATCACGTCCAGCGCCCTGAAGGTAACGTATGAAATTCCCAGAAATCCGAATGCCGTATTGGGCACAAGGGAGGGAATCAGTTTGGCGATCAAAAGCGGAAAAATACACAAGCCGACGGCGGCGTAAAAAGCGGTCCGCGATCGCCAACGTAAATGTGCAAAAGCAACGGCAGCCTGAAAAACGGTGTAGGCGAGGATCACATAGAATTCACGCACATGAAACTCAGGTCGCAACGCCACGTCATCTGAGGCCTGCACGAGCAGAAGCAACACCAGGGCACAGGCTGTCCACCACCTGTTTAGCACACCCAGAAGTCCGCCCAAAACAACAGGGACAAGAACAATCAGCAGGAACCCAAAGTAAGTGAAATTGGCAAAGGGAAGCATTTTGGGTTCAGAAGAAAGCCATGCTCGTTCCACTCAACTTAAAAACAAGAGGCGCGCTCCAGGGCTTCGAGCGCGGCGAAGGATACGCTCAGAACTCCTGATACACGAAGGGCGGCGTCGAAAAATCACCGCGCCCGTACATAAAAACGAGTGCGGCGATGATCGCGAGATAATAGAGCACCAAGAGGCACTGCTTGGTTTTTGGATGCTCTTCGAGCCACTGATCCATACCGATCAGGATGCCAAGCGGCGCTCAACATCAGCCACAAGCTTCGCCGGAGTGGCCCATGCTTCCCGATCGAATTCCGCAGGAGACACCTCAACACCGACTTCGCGTCCGAGCGCCACGATTAATTCCACCGTCTTCATGGAATCCAGAATTTGCATCTCATACAGAGGAAGATCGGGATTTGATCTTACCTCGTCAGTTTCAGCGACTGACGCAAGGACTTCGAGAATCTTGTCTTTCATTCGTTGGGTAACTTGGCCCGAGTTCGTTCAACATCCAAGTGTTTTGGGGAATCAGATGCGCTTCAGAGAGCGGCGACAGACCCTGGACCCAGGCGATTGTGATAAAAATCATCCAGAGCCTTGTTGTAATACCACCATCCCTTCGAGCCAATATGATCGAACTGATCCACAAAAAAGACCGGGTCGTTCTCGTGTTTCTCAAAGTAAACGAGGGGAACGCCATACTTCTTGGTGAGCCCCCGTAGTTGCTTACCGAAGTACGAACGAGCATCCGCCGAAACTCCCTGCGCTTCCAGCACGTCGACATGCAGAGGCATTGACATCACCAGGGGCTCGGCGCCGGCCTCTTTAATGAGACGCAACACCAACTCGAAGTGCTTCCATTCCTCGGCGTTTTTCAATTTGCTCAGAAATTGAGAATCACCGGTTCCTTGGTCGCGGATAGCCTTGAATGGCTTCCTAGCAGTCCGCGCGGCCAGCGCTTTGGATTGAGCTTCGGCTTTCTTGAGCAACTCGTCCCAGTTGATCATTGAACTCTTGCCGGTGGATAGCGGGGCTGCGTCCGGGACTTGATCATCCTCGGATGCGTTCAGTAAAGCGAGTGATGCTTCGACGTGATCCTGAAGGCGGCACACAGCGCGGTCCAGAGAGGCAAGCGG
>JBILLT010000050.1:0-22027 GCA_044375925.1 Chthoniobacteraceae bacterium
CCGACCGTGACCAAAAACTCGCCCAGGCCAGGCACCAACGAAAAATCAAACGACAAAACCAACCCGCCCACTCCGTAACCCTCCAGCTCGCTTTTTCCAATTGACGCTGAACCAGAACAGTCACGGGAGTATCCAGTTTCCCGCAGTTCACGCGGGGATTGGGAAGTGCCGAGGAGGGGACTTGAACCCCTATGCCTTGCGGCGCCAGATCCTAAGTCTGGTGCGTCTGCCAATTTCGCCACCTCGGCCCTTATGTTGATGGTGGGTCATGATGATGCCTGCGGAGGCGAAGCGCAACTGTAGAACCAGTGCGTCTGGATCTTCCTTGAAGCCGCGATGACAAAATTTAGAGGGACGGCACGGAGCGCTGAAAAATGGCATCCTCAAGGGCATCGCAGCTGAGAGCCATTACAGTGCCGAAACACTGCCCGCTTTGATCTGAGAAATCAGGGGCCGAATGCGCGTACCGTTGTCGTCACATCGATCTATTATAAAAACGGAAACGCCAAGTGCTACGGCGGAAATTGCTGAGACTATTCAGGGTCTTCCTTATCAGCGCGCGCTTCGAACCGCGTGTACTCCTTCAGAAATGTGAGAGGAACATCACCCACTGGACCGTTACGTTGTTTGGCGATAATCAGGGTGGCTTTGCCGGAAGATTCCTTACGCTCTTCGTCGTTGTCAGCATAGTACTCCTCGCGGACGAGGAGTCCCACGAGGTCGGCGTCTTGCTCGATGCTGCCGGATTCGCGCAGATCGCTGAGGCGGGGACGTCCCTTTGAGTCACCCGTTCTGCTCTCTGGATTACGGTTAAGCTGGGCGAGAACCACGATTGGTATGTCTAATTCCTTTGCCAGAGCTTTGATTCCACTCGAGATTTCAGCGATTTCAAGCTGACGGTTGTCCTGCGCGCGGCGCGTGGTGGAACGAAGAAGCTGAATGTAGTCGATGAAGATGGCCTTAATATCATGCTGGCTTTTCAGTCGGCGAGCTTTTGCGCGGAGTTCCAAAATGCTGAGCCCAGCGGTGTCGTCGATGAACATCTTGCTCTCCGCTAAAATTGAACCTGCAGATGTCAGTGCGGGAAAATCACGTTGGTTCATGAATCCGTCTCGCAGCTTCGAGAGGTTGACTCGCGCTCGCGAGCACAGCAGGCGCTGCACAAGCTGCTGCGCGCTCATTTCGAGAGAAAACACCGCTACCGCCATCTTGCACTCCAGCGCGATGTGCTCCGCGATATTCATCGCCAAAGCCGTCTTCCCCATCGATGGGCGTGCTGCAATGACGATCATTTCGGAGCCGTGGAGACCATCGGTCATCTTATCAAGCTCGAGCAGACCTGTGGAAAGTCCTGAAATTCCGCCGCGCCGTTCCATGAGGTCTTGGATGGACGTGATTGCCGACATGACGACCGAGTGCATGTCGAAGTTTTTGTCCTGAATTTGTCCCTTCGTGATTTCGAAAATGCGGGTCTCGACTTCATCCAAAAGCATTTGGACAGATCCCGGTTCCTCATATCCCCGCGAGGCGAATTCCGTGCAAACTCGGATGATTTCTCGAAGGGTGTGTTTTTCGAGGACGGCATCGAGGTAATACCCGACGTTTGCCGCCGTTGGCAGGTAGGTGAAGAGGTGGGTGATGAATGCGGGGCCCCCGATTTGGTCGAGTTGCTGTCGGTCTCTGAGCGTCTGTGTGAGAGTGATGAACTCGATAGGCTGGTTGTTGTTCCACATCTCTTCGACCACGGCGAATACCGTGGCGTGCGCGGGAACATGAAAATGCCTTGAGGAAAGACGTTTTTCTGCGCAGATGCCGCCCACCTCACGGGGCGAAAGAAGGTAGCTCGAGAGCACCCCGAGCTCCGCCTCAGGCGACTGCGGCAAGCTCCGGTGCGGGTCGGGTTGACGGAGAGCTTTTGCGAGGAGGTCTGCCTTGTCAGTGCGGCTTTCTCCGCGCTTTTGAGTGTTTGGAGGCATAAAAAACGGGGGCGGACGTTCATCCGCCCCCGTGCAGAGGGATTTCCAGTGGGCGCGGAACGCCGGAATCAGAGTTACTTCGAGTGTTTTGCCTTCACTTTGGCTTTGTATCCGCCGGCAGCCCTTTCATCGGCATTCTCTTCATTCGACTGCGCCTGTGCGGTTTCATCGCCGCCCTTCTTCTTTACAGTCAGCGAGAATTTCGCCGTAACATCCGCGTGAAGCTTGATCGAAATTTCCTGCGTGCCGCTTTCTTTGATGGGACGCTCAAGCTGGATCCGATGCCTGTCAATTTCTGTCTTTCCACCCAATTCCGATTTGACCCGTTCGGCGATGTCTGTCGCGGTCACCGAGCCAAACGCCTTTCCGGTTTCGCCGGTCTCAAGCTCCACAGTGATCTTGAGTTTGTTGATGCGGCGGGCCAGTTCCTCGGCGTCGTTGAGTTCCTGGGCTTCGCGTTGCGCGCGCTTGGTTTTGAGCAGATTGATCCTACGGAGTGTGCTCGGTGTCACCTCGAGGGCTTTGCCCTGCGGAATCAGGAAATTTCGAGCGTAACCGGGACGGACTTTGACGATGTCAGCTTCCGCGCCCAGCGACGCGATTTTTTCGGTGAGAATAACTTCTGTGATAGCCATGGTCGGGAGAATTGAGAGTCGCGGTCTGGAGTGAGGTCGTTCAGAGTCCGGTTCCTTGAGAACGCGAGTCGGCAAGCAAAACGTAGTCCGTCTTATTTGTCAAGCGACGGGGGAGCTTGCAACGGGGGCGTGGGGGCGGGGAGTTCCTTCAGATGAATGAGTAGTTGGCTCAGCAGTGCGGATTTTCCATTCAGCAAACGTGCGTCGGTCGGGAGTCAATTAATGTCAAAAGAACGGTCGCAAGTCGTTGGATTTCGGCTTCGGTGTGGATTGCGGAAACTGTAACCCGAAGCCTTTCAGTGCCTTTTGCGACTGTTGGGTATCTGATTGCCGGAACAAATAGGCCCTCCGCCTCGAGCAACACACTCCATTGGCTCGCGAGCGAGGTCGAGTTGGCCCGTATCGGAATAATCGCGCTCTCGTTCTTTTGTCGTAAACGCATCAGGGAAGAAAACAGGTGAATATTTTGCCAAAGACGGTTGATCCGTTCCCGTGCCTGTTCGGAAAAAAGCCATTGAATTGCGGCGAGCGAGACGGCCGCGGAAGAAGGCGATGGCGCGGTTGAATACACGAAGGATCTCGCCTTGTTGACCAGCCATGAAATCAGTGCTTTCGATCCGCAGACGTAGCCGCCACAGCCCCCGAGCGCCTTGCTGAGGGTGCCGAGCTGGATCTCGATCTGCCCGTTGAGCTCCAGTTCGTGAGCCAAGCCGCATCCGTTTTCTCCAATCACGCCGACCGCGTGAGCTTCATCCAACAAAAGCCATGCGCCGTATTTCTGTTTGAGTCTGACAATTTCCAAAAGGGGCGGACAGTCGCCGTCCATACTGAAGACACTTTCGGTGAGAATCAGCATTTTTGCCTTTGGGTGTTTTCTCGCCGACCACTCAAGAAGAGCGCGAAGTCTTTCAAGATTGTTGTGAGGAAATACTCGTACCAACGCTCCTGAAAGCTTGGCGCCGTCGATGAGGGACGCGTGACACAGCTTGTCCATGAGGATCACGTCTCCTTTGCCGACCAACGCGCTGATGGTCCCTACAGCGGCGGCGTATCCGCTTGAGAAAACGAGGGCCCTCTCCGTTTTTTTCCATCCGCTGATCGCTTCCTCCAGTGCCGCATGTGGCGGATGCGAGCCTCTGAGAAGCCGGGAGGCACCGGCGCCCGTACCGTGTCGATTGATTGCTGCGGTTGCGACTTCTTGGAGGAAAGGCTCGAGCGAAAGACCGAGGTAATCGTTTGAAGAAAATTGGACCAAAGCGCTACCCGTCTCTTTATTTGAGGGGCAGGGGAGTTTTCGGAGAAGCCCGGCACTCTCAAGCTCCGCGAGCCGACTTGTGAGATGACTGTCAAAGGAGCGGTTCATGGTGGGCGAATGGACCGCGGGCCACGACTCGCTCACTGAGAGTCCGCAGAGAGGTCCTCTCCGCGCAATCCCCAAACCAAAAGGCGCTCCGAGTCGTTCCAGACGTACTCTTTGGCGTCGCCCAGCACGACGGAGATCACGTCCTTTCCAGAAGTTGACGCACTTGAAACCAAACAGAATCCCGCCGCCTGAGTATACCCAGTTTTCATACCGTTGCAGTACTTGAGACTCGATAGCACACGGTTCGTGTTGTGAAATGAGGTAACGTGGCCGTCTGGATGCTGCCAATCCAAGTCCTTCAGGCACACAATGCTTCGAATTGTGCTGTTGCGATAAGCTGCAGCAGCGACTTTGGCCATGTCCCGTGCGGTCGAGTGTTGCTTCGGGGCCGGCAGTCCGTTGGGGTTCACGAAATAGGAATGAGTCATTCCGAGGGACTCCGCTCTGGCATTCATTTTTTCAGAGAACGCCTCCACGCTGCCAGCATTGTCCCTTGCAAGGGCCCGGGCCACATCGTTCATGCTCTTGATCAGAAGAATCCGAAGCAGGTCGCCTCTTCTGTAGGTTTCACCAGGCTTGATATCCAACTTTGAGGGTTCTGCCCACGTGTCGCTGGCTTCCACTTTCACTAATTTATCCAACCCCCCAGATTCAGCCACGATGAGGGCGGTCATCAGTTTTTGAGTGCTGGCTACTGCGCGTTCCTGATCAGCATTCAATGAATGCAGAACCTGACCTGTTTTCGCATCAATCAGGATGGCGCTCGCCGCGTGAACGCGCGGGGCGCCGTTTGATTCCACCGTTGGCGCCTTCGAAGCGGATGACGGCTTGGCGGCAGGCGCACTGGTTTTTGCAGAGTTTGACGGACTTGTTTTTGAGCCGCTCGATGACGCTGCTGGCTTGGAGGCGGTGGTGCTGGTCTTCGAAGAGGACGCCGGGGGCTTAGTGGCCTGCGAGGTCGCAGCTTTCACGGACCCAGTTGCGACCAGGGAAGCCATCACAAAATTGATCAAGAGAAGGCGAGGCATGGGGTGTTCAGTGCTCAAATAAAGATACCGCGGGGTTCTTGGCAAGCGGGCGCGGGAATCTCAGGCAAAATTCGGATGGTTCGGATTTGTTCGACGGGGAGCTCCGGAGACAGACTTGGCGAAAGGTTGGCTGCGAGGAGATTCCTGTCCAGGTTTACCGGCGTTCCTAAGCGGCTCTCGTTTGAGACCGGCCGAACCTCTGCGATTTTCTGCGAGCCTAACAAATTCATTGGATTAGGCTTGGCTACCCGGCATGGATTCGAACCATGAATAAGGGCTCCAAAGGCCCCTGTGTTACCGTTACACCACCGGGTAGTGGGCTGCGCTTCCGCGCACATTCGTATTCAATCACCGCGCTGGCATTCTCTGCAAACGGGAAATCACAGCTTCTTTAGACGCGGAGTTTCTATTCTCCCGAGGCGGCGTGTTTAATCAAGCACTTGCCTGTCATTTCCGGCGGCGTTTGTACTCCCAAAAGGCTCAGCAAGGTGGGGGCCACGTCTGCAAGAATCCCGTCTTCGCATCGGACCCGAGCGGAATCTCCACCGACGTAGAGAAAGTGCACCAAGTTCGTGGTATGCGCCGTATTCGGCGAACCATCGGCGTTCCTCATTTTTTCGCAGTTTCCATGGTCCGCCGTGATGATCAGTCGGCCGTCCAGCGCGAGGGTCGCCTCGGTGACTGCTTTGACACCCGCATCGATAGATTCAACCGCACGAATTCCAGCCTCAACAATCCCCGTATGCCCAACCATATCCGGATTGGCAAAGTTGAGAATCACGAGGTCGTATTCGCCTAATACTGCGACAACTTTTGCAGTCACCTCGGGAGCGCTCATTTCCGGCTTTTGATCGTAAGTCGCAACGTCTTTCGGCGACTGTACGATGATTCTTTCCTCGCCCGGAAACTGTTGCTCGATCCCTCCGTTAAAAAAATAAGTCACGTGCGGATACTTCTCGGTTTCAGCGATTCGAAGCTGCCTCAGTCCCGCACGGCTGACGACTTCTCCCAAGATGTTGCTCAGGCTTTGGGGGGGGAAGATGACTGGAACCCCATAGGTTCGATCGTATTCCGTGAGCGTTACGTAATGGATTTTCGGTGCGATTTCTCGCTCGAATCCGTTGAATTTCGGATCCAGCAGCGCGAGTGACAGTTGTCTCGCCCGGTCCGCCCTGAAATTGAAGAACAACACCACGTCATCGTCACGGAATCTGACTTCGTTCTGATGGCATGGGATCAGAGGCTTCAAAAACTCATCGGTTTCTCCCGCTGCATACCGTTTCGCAAGGGCCTCGGAGGGTGTTCCTTCGATGGATTCGCCGCGCCCGAGCGCAATTGCGTCCCATGCTAGTTTGTTGCGATCCCATCGCTGATCCCTGTCCATCGCGAAGTAGCGACCGATGATCGTCACGATCCTCGCCCCGCTTGACTGGATGCGGCTCTGCAGGTCGGCCAGATAGGTGGCGCCGCCAGTTGGAGAAGTGTCTCTACCGTCGGTGATTGCATGAATCATGATATCGTTCACGCTTGCGGCCTTCGCGGCGTTGCACAGGGCCACGAGGTGGTCGGTATGGCTGTGCACGCCTCCGTCTGAGACGAGGCCCAGGAGGTGGAGTCGGCCTTTACGCGCCGTTTCCAAAGCCCGCTGGAGGGTTGGGTTGGTTGATAGTTCGTTGTCGCGGATGGCTTTGTTGATTCTCGTGAGATCCTGATAAACGATGCGTCCCGCGCCCAAGTTCAGGTGGCCAACTTCCGAATTGCCCATTTGCCCCTCTGGAAGGCCGACATCCTCGCCGCTTGCGGACAAGGTTGAGTGAGGATAAGTCGCGTAAAGAGCTTCGTGGAAGGGGGTTTTGGCCAGCAGGGTTGCGTCCCCATTCGCCAAAGCCTTGGACTTTCCCTCGGGATTGATTCCCCATCCGTCGCGGATGATGAGAACGACTGGTTTTTTCATACGATCAACTGGAATGCCCTTTCTGCCGACTTCACAGAAGAAAAATATTTTTCGGAGCGCGATTTGTTATTCAGCCGCGCCACAGCTGTTTTTTTTAAGGGGATTTGCTGGCCTTTTGCGGTGTGTGCCGGACCCTTCCCAACTCCGAGGAACATTAGTGTTTGACTGGTCGGGGGATTGAAGGCACGATCCACATTCCTTTTTGGAGAAAACTCATGGCTACTTATTCAGCGAAAGCAAACGAAGTGCAGCGCCGTTGGTGGGTCATTGACGCCGCTGACCAGGTTCTTGGGCGCGTGGCGGTCAAGGCTGCCAACCTTCTGCGTGGTAAAGAAAAAGCGATTTTCACTCCTCACGTCGATACTGGTGATTTCGTCGTTGTGATCAATGCAGACAAAGTCCGCGTCACCGGAAAAAAAGAGACGGCGAAAAGCTACATGTCTTTCTCTGGTTTTATCGGAGGGCACAAGAGCGAGTCTTTCCGCCAACGCCGCGCCCGCCACCCTGAGCTTCTCATCGAAGGGGCTGTGAAGGGAATGGTACCTCACAACCGACTGGGACGTTCATTGATCACCAAGCTGAAAGTCTACAAGGGTGCGGATCACCCGCATGCTGCGCAGAATCCTGTCCCAGTAACTTCGATCGAATCTTAAGAATGGCTACAAATACACTTGAATATGTCGCAGTGGGCCGCCGGAAAACGGCAGTTGCCCGTGTGCGTCTTACCCCCGGCTCTGGCAAAATCGTCGTGAACGGTCGCTCGTTCGAGGATTACTTTAAGACGCAGGCTCTCCAGAACACCGTGCTCCGTCCCTTTGAAGTGGCCAAACAGCTCAACCAATTTGACGTGAGGGTGAATGCTGATGGCGGCGGAATCAACGGGCAGGCCGGGGCTTTGCGTCTTGCGGTTTCACGCGCGCTGATCGATTCCAATCCAGAGCTTCGCGCAGCGCTCAAAGCTGAGGGTTTTCTTCGGAGGGATCCTCGCATGAAAGAGCGTAAAAAGCCTGGTCAGCCCGGAGCTCGGAAGCGCTTCCAGTTCTCCAAGCGCTAAGCAAAACTGCGGAATTTCTCCGCAAGTCAGTTCCATCACTTTACGCCGCCCTGGGATACTGGGGCGGCGTTTTTTTTTGCACGACACACTGGAATGGTGGCTCGGAAACTCGCACCACAGAGTGCGGTCGTTTTGACGAGAATCATTTCTTTAAATGCGCCTTGTAAGACGCCAGTGCCACATCCCTTTCCTTGGCATGGTCCACCATTGGCAGAGGATATTCCGGTGAGAGGCGGATGCCCGGCGTAGGCGGTTGGTGAAGGCGCGCGGCGGGCACCGCAGCAAGTTCAGGGACCCAGCGTTTGATGTATTCGGCCGCGGTGTCGAAACGGGAGCTCTGGGTCCACGGATTTTGGATGCGGAAGTAGGGTGCCGCATCCGTGCCCGTGCCTGCGCTCCACTGCCAACCGCCGTTATTTGCGGCGATCTCACCGTCCAGTAAACGTTGCATGAACCATTGTTCGCCCCGTCTCCAATCCAAATGCAGGTCCTTGGTCAAAAACATCGCAACGATCATTCGAACGCGATTGTGCATGAACCCTGTGGCGCGCAACTGCCGCATGCCTGCGTCTACGATTGGAAATCCGGTTTTTCCTTCGCACCACTTGTCAAAGGCCTCGGGGTTGTCGGCCCACGGGAGCCCCCGGTAAGCTTCGCTGTATTCGTACTCAAGAACCTCGGGCTTGAACCACAGCACTTGGTAGTAAAATTCGCGCCAGCACAATTCATTTACGAAAATCTGCAGGGACCGTCTTTGCGCAGACGTTGCTCCTCTGAGCCTCTGTTGCACTTGGTCAAAAGTTTCCCGAATCGAGAGGACCCCAAAGCGTAGGTCCTGCGAAATTCTCGAAGTCCCATCGAGTGCGGGGATGTCCCGGTGATCGGCGTAGTCAAAAAGTCGATGATCCAGAAAAAGCTGAAGCCGCGCTTGAGCCTGTGCCTCTCCTGCTTCCGGAAGTGCAATGTCCCCGTCCAGAGTAAGGTTCCACATTTCAAGGCTCGGCAGTTTCAGGCTGTGGAGGCCTTGTGGCAGGGGAGGCAGTTGAGTTATCCGCCCTCCCGGGCGCGGTTTTTCAAGAGAGCCCCACGCGCGGGAGTACGGGGTGAAGACACGAAAAGGGGTTCCTGAGCCGGTGAGCACCTCGTCCCTTTCGTGCAGCGCCACATCTTTAAAAATATGGAGTCTAACGCCAAGCTTTTCAGCTGCCGAGGAGAGGCGCTTTTCGGTCTCACGACCGTACGGATCCGGATCTCGGTTTGTGTAAATCGCCGAGGCGTTTGTTTCGCGCACCAACCGCATGAGTTCGTCAACCGCATCGCCCTGCCTGAGAACAATCGCGCTGCCAGCCTGCCGGAGGCCTCTGTCGAGAGACGCGATGGAGTCGCAAAGAAACTTCTGTCTTGGTGCGCCAGTCCAGCGATGGCGGCTTTTCCAACTGCTCAAGACGTAAGTTGGGATGAGGCCCTTGTGCTCTTTCGCTGCAGCATTGAGTGCGGAGTTGTCATTTAAGCGCAGATCGCGCCTAAACCAGTGGATGGCAGTGCTCATGTTTTTTACTTGGGCCCCCGGTGGCTTGTGTTCGCTAAGCGTTATTCCAGTAGACCGATGACTGCTGTGTAGCCGTGCACGAAGTTCCTGTTTCCAATCGGCCCGACTTCACCATTGCAAAAAAGCCCGGCGTTCGGGATCGCACCGAATTGTTCACGGATGCAAACCGCGTCATGGTGGGGCGCGCCAAAAAGTCCGGAGCCGCGTCCGCCGCAAAGGAACGATAGCGCTGCAAATGGGCGGATTTTAGTTCGCGCTGCCTTCTTCAAAATCTGCTGCAGGTCTTCGTGAGCAGAGTGCCTGTCGCGAAGTTGAAACTGCAAGGTCTGGCCAATCCGAGGGTATGCGGCCAATTCCATTTTTCCCGAGGATGAATCGACGCCGATGAGGTTGCGTACAAGGAAGTCCCCGGTTTTGAACTCGTCCACATATTCATTCAGGGCGAGACCGACGAACAGGTTGCCTGCAGCGCGCGCCTTCTCCTCGGGATCAAGTGATTCAAAGGATTCACTCAACCGATCGTATGCCGAGATCGAGCCAATCGTGCTCACCACATTTTCAAACGCACCCGTGATCGCGTGGGGCTCACCGATGGGCCTGCATCCTTGACTAACAATGGAATGCAGGCGGACACCTCCCTTTAAGCCCACAAGAATTCCGGCGTCGATTTGTGCGCGATTGTGCATCACAAAAATATCGTCACCGCTGCGGCCACCGCTCAAGAGTCCCCCTAGCACTGAAGCGTGTTGGACAGCGGAGGAAAATGTATTGAGCCAGGGTTCCGCGGCGATCTTCAGCGGGTTGCCCAAAAAGAGCCATGCCTCGGAATCCGCTGCGGAGCCGAGTAGTTCGCGCCACTCGTCTGGGGTATAGTCGTCCGCTTGAGATTCGGAGAAAGGGAAAGCAGTGAGTCTGGTGTCTGGAAGGCTCAGCAGTTGGAGGCTGAAGCCGGCCCCGCCCTCGGCTTCCTGCCCGCTTCCCACCAAGCCTGAAGCGCTGCCTCCGATCACTAACGGGGCGTGGGCGTGCAGTTGTATGAGCTCTAGAAAATCGGAAACAAACGGGGCGTAGTCGGAAGAGGCAAACACAATCGCAAGGTCGGGATTGCGGCCGAGTTCCGAGAGACACTCCCTGGAGACCCTGATGACCGAGGTCTCGGAGAAAGGCTCGAGACAAAGCCGTGAGGCTGCTGCGTTGCGCATGTTCGATTGCTGGAGAGACGGTGTTGAACTTGTTGCGTCGCTAGAGGCGTGGTCGTTCGTGATGCCATACGGTGGATTGTTCGTATGCGCCGGCGAGTTGCAGAAGACGCGCCTCGTCGAGGGGCTTTCCCAGCAATTGAAGGCCTACAGGCAAGCGGCGATCATCTTTCTGCGCAAAGCCGCACGGCAGGCTGATTCCGCAAATGCCGGCAAGATTCGCGGCAATGGTGAAAATGTCTGCAAGGTACATCTTAAGCGGATCTTCAGTGCGCTCTCCCATCTTGAATGCGACCTCCGGCGAGGTGGGACAGATGATTGCATCCACCTTTTCGAATGCCTTTTCAAAATCCTGACGGATCAGTGTCCGGACTTTTTGCGCCCGCAAATAGTATGCGTCGTAGTAGCCGCTCGATAAAACATACGTCCCTAAAATGATCCGCCGTTTTACTTCCTCCCCGAAGCCTTCGGCTCGGCTTCTTCCATAGTGATCCAGCAAGTTTTGCACGTTGTCGGCCCGGTGGCCGTAGCGCACCCCATCAAATCTGGCGAGGTTTGCAGAAGCTTCGGCTGTTGCGATGATGTAGTAAACGGCCACCGCGTAGTCAGTATGGGGAAGCGACACATCCACAATCTCGGCCCCCAGAGACTCGTATTGTTTGATGGCGGCGTGAACAGCGGCGTCCACCTGTGGATCGATGCCGTCAATGAAGTACTCCTTCGGCAATCCGAGGCGAAGACCTTTGATGTCTTGACCGAGCTTTCGGGTAAAATCTTCCGCCGGTAAAGCCAGGCTGGTCGCATCCATCGGATCTTTTCCGCACAACACGTTCAAAAGCAGTGCGGAATCGGTCACCGTTTTTGTAAATGGACCGATCTGGTCGAGCGAGGACGCAAACGCGATGAGCCCGAATCTTGAGACGCGACCGTAACTGGGCTTCAGTCCCACACAGCCGCAAAGCGCAGCGGGTTGACGGATCGACCCCCCGGTATCCGAGCCCAGCGAGGCGTAGGCCTCGTCGGCGGCAACGACAGCAGCAGAGCCTCCGCTGGAGCCTCCGGGAATCCGGCTCAAGTCCCAAGGGTTGGCGGTTTTTTGATACGCGGAGTTCTCCGTGGATGAGCCCATCGCAAATTCATCCATGTTCAGTCTCCCGAATGGAATTGCCCCGGCTTCCCTCAAGCGCTGAATCACCGTCGCGTCGTAGGGCGCGGTGTAACCTTTGAGAATCTTGGAACCTGCAGAACAAGGCTCACCTATGACGTTGATCACGTCCTTGATCGCGATAGGGATACCCCCCAGCGGCTTTGAAACGTCCGCTGTAGTCGCTTCGCGAAGTGCTTTTTCAACGTCTCGCGAGAGGTACCCTCGCACTTTTCCATCGGTAGTCGCGATTCGATTTTCCAGCGACTGAACGGCTTCAGTCGGTGTGACCTCTCCGTTGCGCAGTCGTCTTTGAAGTTCGGAGACTGAGAGTTGATAGAGTTCCATTCGGACGGTTATTCGATGACCTTTGTGACGATGAAGAGCCCGTTAGCCTGTCTCGGCGCATTCTCCAAGGCTTGCTCGGCGGTGAACCAGTCGCGCTCTGAGTCGGCTCGGAATACATTGCACACTTCTGAGGAGTGTGCGGTGGCCTTAACGCCGTCGACATTCACCTCCTTGAGCTTTTCGACGTATCCCAAGATGTGTGATAGTTGCGCCTGAAACTTTGCGGCCTCGGTCTCAGACAAGCTGAGGCGGGCTAGTTGGGCGGTGTAACGAACGTCGAACTCGGCACTCATATAGAACACAGTAAAGGCGGGCTTTGGCACGGGTTTCAATAGTCGATTCATCGTGCCGGCTATCGGGCATGTGCAAAGTCCTTTGGTTTATGGTTTTGCTGATGGGAAAGGCGTGGTCCCCGTTTGCTGAAAAATGGATTGGTAACGGCGCTCACTTCGTTTAGTATATTAAATGTGTTTCCTAAAGGGCTACTGTAGTGCCGCGAGGCTGAATTTCTCTTTTCGGCTGATCGGAAATGGCTGGGCTTCTCGGTCAAACTTGTACAGACGTCTCCCCTGAACCTTCCGTCTCCTCCAAGAAGTGAGTAAACCCAAGCAAGCCCCCGATTCGTCTGTGAAAGTGAATCCCGAGGTCGAACTCGGCACGGCCTCCCCGCCGAATTCGTCGGCTCATGGGAATTCCGCCCGACCGGTGGATGAGCCCGAAGCCAAGCGAAACTTGATCCTTGGGATCGCGCTGAATCTAGTCGCGATTCCAATGTGCGGAGCGGCCTTTGTTTTTGCGCCAAGGGAGGCGTTCGTATCGTTGGCGGCGGCTCTTTTGATCGCCCTGGTGGTTTTCGTATCGACCCAGTTCGGGGTCATGCTTCAGCGCAACGGAACTTTTGCTCTCATTGGTCTCGGCCTTGTGCTCACGCTACTTGTGCCTCTGGGCGTCAGTTTTTGCGCCTCGGGAGCTGAGTGGATACGGTTGCTCCTCGATGTAAGACACTCGAAAGAAATCCGGATGGCGGCTGATCGTGATTCCGGTGCTTTCGGGATGGATTCGCATCGGGATGCAAGTACGGCCGGCAAGAGTGCCGGTCCGAGTGAGGCAGGTGTATCTCCCTCACAAAAAACGAGTACTGCGGGGGCTTTTATCGCTCCGCCGACGGCGCTTGCTGATCAAAAGGGGGCGGGTCCGGGTGAAGCCTCAGAGATTAAAAGCGTGGGAGCCAAGGCAGAGAAGAGCGCGAAGGTGAATGATACCAATGAGGATCCGATCCGTCCGGAGGAGAGTTCTGTGGAGCGTATCACGCGACTATCGAAGGACGAGGCGCTGAAGCGTTATCCGGCATTGGCCACGCCCGGAACTCCGGAGCACAGCCGTTATCTAGACGCTTACAACGAGTTTGCGCGCTTGAGAAAGTTTGAGTTTTTTAAAGATCCGAAGTGGCCGTTGAACCTTGCGGAACTCGTCGCCCTCAAAGAGGGCTGGAAGCGGGTTGAGCATTCTCAAAGCGAGCCGTCGGATTCCGGAAGTGAGCAGCAAAAGGCTAAGTTAACCGCCGGCGTGCCGGGTGATTTTAGCGGTCCCAAGGTTTCGGCAGCACCCTCGTCCCCCGTCGGCCCGCAAGCACCCGATCGTGCTCAGGGCGGAGGGCTGCCAGGGGACGGGCTTTCGCTTGAGATCCCAGCCGTTGATGCGTCCGATCCGAATGCCAAGGCCGTGAATCAGGCCATGATCGAGGTTCGTCGGCGCTATCCGGCGATTGGGCAGAATGGCACCCCTGAAAACCGCGCGTATGTGGCCGCTTACAGGGAATTGGAGCGATTGAGGCCTGACTTTTTTGAAAACCCGCAATGGCCGCTGAAGTTAGCGGATCTTGTGGCAAAGAGTGAGGGCTGGAAGCGTTGAAGCGAATACTCAGGGAGTTTCCAATCGTTTTTAGGACGTAGCTTGACGCCGGGCTGAGCTCCCTTTTGTCTGGAGGTTCTCCCTGCCCGACTGCCTCACTCTTCATCAATTTTAGTGAAAAACCACCGCCCCACACATGAATGCGGCGTCTTCGCCGTGTACGGTCATCCAAACGCCGCCGTATTAACCTATTACGGTCTTTACGCGCTGCAGCACCGGGGGCAGGAAAGCGCCGGAATCGTGACAGCGGATGAGCCGAACTCCTTGTTCCGCAGACACGTGAACATGGGCCTTGTTTCTCAGGTTTTCGCCCCGAAGGATCTCGACGCCCTCAAGGGCACGCGCGCGGTCGGCCACGTGCGCTACTCGACGACGGGTTCGAGCAACCTCGTGAATGCTCAACCTTTCGTGGTCAACACCGCGCGCGGTCAGATCGCGATCGCGCACAATGGCAACCTTGTGAACGCCGCCCTGCTCAGGGAAGACTTAGAGGAACGCGGGTCGATTTTTCAAACCACCGTCGATAGCGAGGTGATTCTGCATCTTCTCGCACAACCCGCCGAACCGGATGGTGTTTTTGCGGCGCTCCGCAAAATCCACGGCGCGTATTCGCTGGTGATGATGAGTGAGCGGGAAATCATCGGTGTGCGCGACCCCTTCGGATTCCGTCCGCTGGCGATTGGAAAGTTGGACGGAGCCTGGGTGCTTTCCAGTGAAACCTGCGCATTCGATTTGATCCACGCGGAGTTTGTTCGCGAGGTGGAACCGGGGGAGGTAGTGATTATTGACGAAAACGGATTGCGCTCCGAATGGCCGTTCGGCAAGCAGCGCAGATCATTTTGTATTTTTGAATATGTGTACTTTGCCAGGCCGGACTCGATTATCGCAGACATTAATGTCGCCAGAGTCCGCACGCAAATGGGACGCGAACTTGCGCGCTTGCATCCCGTCGAAGCGGATGTCGTCGTCCCAGTTCCGGATTCCGGGAATTACGCGGCTCTCGGATTTGCTGAAGAGTTGGGGATTCCGTACAATCACGCCTTTGTGCGGAATCATTACATCGGCCGGACTTTCCTTCAGCCAAGCCAGCTGATCCGAGATTTCAACGTGCGTGTGAAGTTGAATCTCATCAAGGAAGCCGTCGCTGGCAAACGCGTCGTGGTGGTGGATGATTCGATCGTGAGAGGAACGACTGCGAGAGCCCGCGTGGTGAATCTGCGGGAGGCGGGCGCCGCGGAAGTGCACATGCGAATCTCCTGCCCGCCTCACAAACATTCATGCCATTACGGGATTGATTTTCCGGATCCAGAAAAGCTTTTGGCGAACCAGTGTTCCATCGACGAAATCCGCTCGTACCTCGGCGCTGATTCTATCGGGTATTTGGATACCAGTTCGATGGTGCGGGCAACCGGTCAGAAACCGAACGACTTTTGCTTGGCGTGCTTCAACGGTGATTACCCGGTGCCGGTGGACCCGCAAATCGACAAACACGTGATGGAACGCCGCAGCAAGCGCCCCAATTTGTTGGGTTCAGTCGAATCGACTCCTCTACTTTTTTCTCAAAAACACTGAGTTCCATGGCAAAGATTTCATCCTCATCAACCGCGCGCTCTCTGCGAAAAAAGAAGGCTTACGCCGCAGCAGGCGTGGATGTTGACTTGGGAAACCAGGTGAAAAGCGGCATCCAGGCGCTCGTGAAAGGCACGCACGGGCCGGAAGTACTGGGGCGGATCGGCGGATTCGGGGGAATGTTCAAGCCGAACTTCCGAGGAATGAAAGATCCGGTGTTGGTTTCCAGCGTTGATGGCGTGGGGACCAAACTCAAAATCGCTTTTGCAACAGGGAAGCACGACACGGTCGGGCAGGATCTGGTGAACCATTGCATTAACGACATCGCGGTCATTGGAGCAAAGCCTCTTTTCTTCCTCGACTACATTGGAGCCGAACGGCTCGAGCCCAAAGTATTCCGGGAAATCCTCAAGGGGTTTGCGAAGGCTTGCAAAGCCGGTGGGTGTGCCTTGATCGGGGGAGAGACCGCACAGATGCCTGGTATGTACCAGCGCGGTGAATATGACCTTGCAGGAACGATCGTTGGCGTTGTGGACCGGCCAAAGCTTCTAGACGGAAGGCAGATACGCGTTGGCGACGTGATTCTGGGAATGCCCGCATCGGGCCTGCATACAAACGGGTACTCTTTGGCGCGCAGCGTCCTGCTGGATCGCATGGGCCTTTCATTGAAATCAAAACCGAAGGGTCTCTCCAGAACCCTTGGAGAGGAGCTTTTGCGGGTGCATGTGAACTATCAGCCAGCGCTCGCGGCTGTGCCCGGCGGCTTGATCAAGGGGCTCGCTCACATCACTGGGGGTGGGTTGGTGGATAACCTGCCCAGAGTATTGCCCTCTGCGTGCGATGCCGTGATCGATGTCGGTTCATGGATAGTTCCGCCGATTTACAAGATCATCCAAGAGGGTGGCTCGGTCGACCGCGAAGAAATGTACCAAGTCTTTAATATGGGCATCGGAATGGCAGTCGTCGTCCGGGCGAGGGATGCGGATGGCGTGGCCAAGAAGCTGAAGGCACGGCCGATAGGGCGGATTGCAAAGGGCGCGGGTGTGGTTCGGTTGGATTTCTCAAAAGGATAATTTTGCCGGTCATTTCCGGTTCTTTTTGCTCTGATTGCGATGGTTATGAAATCTCCCCGGTTGCTCCAGCTGTTCGGCGTTGCGTTACTCTGGCTTGCGCCTGTCCATGTTCGGGCGGATGCCATTTCGCAGGCCATGCTGAAGTTCGTGGAGGAACATGAAGTAGCCGGTGTAGTGACCCTGGTTGCGTCCCCAATGGGTGTTGAACATCTGGAGGCGGTCGGCAAAAGCGACATCGCAAAAGGTCGCGACATGAACAAGGATGATTTGTTCTGGATAGCCTCCATGACAAAACCGATGGCGGCGATCTGCGTGATGATGCTCGTTGATGAGGGAAAACTCTCGCTGGATGATCCGGTCGAGAAGCATCTGCCGGAGTTTAAAAGTCAGTGGTTAGTGCAATCCAAAGACGCTAAGCAGATGGTGCTTGGAAGGCCAAAGCGACCGATCACTCTTCGAGACTTGCTGACCCACACTTCCGGCATTGGTGATGTGAAATCTCCCCGGCCTCATTCAACGATTGCAGAGCTTGTGATGGGCTACGCCAGGGAACCCCTCAGTTTTGAGCCGGGTTCAAAATGGAGCTATTCGAATCCTGGAATCAACACGCTCGGGCGTCTTGTGGAGGTCGCGGGTGGAGCTTCGTTTGCCGACTTTATTCAACAACGTTTGTTCAATCCGCTTGGCATGAAAGACACGACTTTTTGGCCATCCGTTGAGCAGCTTGAGAGGGTTGCGAAGAGTTACAAGCTCAACAAGGAAACGCACCAGTTGGAGGAAATCGCAGTCTACTTCACGGAGGGAAAATTGGAGGACCGTCAAAGGACACCTTACCCGGCGGGCGGGTTGTACGCGACGGCCGCAGACGTTTCTCACGTTTATCAAATGATGCTTTCTGGCGGGCAGTATAATGGAACGAGGATTCTGAAGCCTGAATCCGTCCGTATGATGACGACCACCCAGAGCGGCGACATCAAGACCGGCTTTGTTGAAGGAATGAGTTGGGGGCTTGGGTTTCAGGTTGTCAGGGAGCCGGCTGGCGTCACGGTAGCGTTGTCGAAGGGCAGCTTCGGCCACGGTGGAGCTTACGCCACGCAGAGCTGGGCTGACCCGATCACAGGAAAGGTTTTTATTCTGATGATTCAACGCTCGGGCATGCCAAACGGTGACGGATCTGCCATCCGGGAGGCATTCCAAAACGTTGCGATCCGCGGGCGCTGACACTTTTATGAGCGAGCCTAAAATCGCGATCGCGCAGTTGGATGAAATTCCGCCGGTGCCCTGTCCCTGCGGTCAGGCTCGGCGTGCATTCAATGAACCTTGGAACCGGTTGGCCACCGTACACCTTACTGACATCTCGAAGGACAGCCGGAGGCATTTCCACAAGGGGATGACGGAAATCTATATCGTGCTCGAAGGAGAGGGCTATCTCGAAGCAGACGGAGTAGCATATCCTCTAAAACCTCTCACCGCAGTGATGATCCGGCCCGGTTGCGTGCACCGTGCCGTGGGTAACCTGAGGATCATCAACGTTCCGATGCCGCCATTCGATCCCGCGGACGAGTTTGAAGTAGACTGAGTCTCAGCGTTTTTCTCTGAATGAAGGTTTCTTATTTCGTAGCATTCAGGCTGCCTCCCTTGATCCTCTTTGGTCTGGTCGTAGCGGGCGTCTCGTTGATGGCGTCAGAGACGCGCGATCTGATTATTCTTTCTGGGCAGTCCAACGCCGTAGGATTCGACGCAGTGGCATCCGAGTTAGTCAGAGATGAACGTGATTCCGACGTGCTATTTTGGTGGCGCTGTGGCGATCCTCCGCCCGACCGTCACGACAGCACCAGCGGTTTGGATTGGATCAGCCTCCAGCCGCAATCCAAGGGCACCCCGCTCTTACGGAACTCTGGGGAGGCCGGGGAAGTTTCTTTTGGATTAAAGAGGCAGTATGGGAATTTCGCGAGCGTCTCGGGCGGCTTCGGGCCGGAGTTTGGATTTGTTAGAAGACTGCGTGAAATTCAACCGGAACGGCGTCTTGCAATCTTGAAGGTGGCATTCAGCGGAACCGGTATGCGGACGGATTGGAATAAAGAGGATCCCGGCGATGGAGGAGCCTGCTACAGGGCGCTTGTCAGTGAGTTGCAACGTTCGCTGTCCGCAGGTAGGGAGAGGGGAATCGATTTTCGGCCACGCGCGTTTTTGTGGGTGCAAGGCGAAAGCGATGCGAACGCAAGCGACGTTTCCAACTACGGGAAGGCTTTGGCCTCCATGATTGAAGGGCTGCGTATTGAAATTGGATCGCCACATTTGCCCGCATTCATCGGCGTCAATGTTCATTTTGGCAATGGCAAGAATCAGTTCATGCCTTTGGTTGTTGAAGCCCAGAAATCAATTGCGGCTCATGATCCGGGCCGTTGCCGATATGTGGATACTGATGGCGCAGAGACGTTGCTGCCGTCGCGCACGCATTTCACCACTCATGGCACTCTGGAGGTTGGCAGGCGTTTTGCGGATGCCCTCGTGGAGTTCGAGGGGAGATCCCGCCGATGATTCACCGGCGTTGAACGGGCGACGGTTTTCAGAACTTCAGGGTCCAGGCAGCATTTAAGTATCGAGACTTTGCGAGTTCTTCTGCCCGTTGGAATATCTCCGCAGGCGGTATGAAGTTTTCGATGCGCTCGCTGAGCGCATGCGCGAGATGAGACGGGGACGGTTGATAATCGGTTCGAATTTGAAGGCTGCCTTGGTAGAGGAACCCCTTTCGTGTTCGTTTCTGTCCGCCTCCGGCAATTTTTGTGTGGTTAAAAAGAACGTCGTGCGCAACCGGCTTTTTGAAGCAGAGGTCGGATTGAATCGCCGAGTTTTTTTCGGTCATGGTGAAGAGGCCTGCTGAATCTGGCCTGTAGCTGCAAAGAGCGGAAATGAGGGCGTAGTGGATTGCCCTGTAGCTTTCTCTCGGTCGCAGGCTGTAAAACGCATGTGAACTTGGCACAGCCACTGAAAAAGGCCAGTCGTCTCCGTGATGAACCAGTCCGCCTCCCGTTAGGCGGCGGATGATCAGGCTCTGTGTTGCTTCCGCCAGCAAGGATTTCGATGATGTAAAATACCCGAGACTGACGCATGACTGGGACCAGCGGTACGTCCGGAGGACCGGAGATGTAACGCAATCCATTAACGCCTCGTCGATTCCCATAGATGCGGCTGGGCAGCGCTTTTGAACATCGTCCCAAAGCTCCAGTCGATCCAAGGGTCTCACATCTGGATGGGTATTCTCTCCGGTGCTTTCTTGGTCTGACACTTTGAGTCAGCAACTATGAGACGCTTTCCGAGAAAATCCCGACCTGATGCGCAAAATTGAGTTGGGTCTTGCGGGTTGGAGTCGAAGCAAGACTTGCTAACAAGATCGCGGTCAAAAATAAGTCTATATAACGCAAATGGACTGGTTCGCTAACGCTCGCGTGATTACGGTCGGGCCGCAATCACTTGGTCCACAGTGATTGCGACTTTTGACGGGCGACTTATTAGCCGCGTGACCAAATCCTGCGCAGCCGTGTCGATTAGTAAGGTGCGGAGTAGGTGGCTCCCTTTAGCCAATCAGCTGATGGGGACAGCGCGTTGGTTTGCCCGTCGCTTTGGAGTTTGAAGTCCTTAAGCTTTTCGGGAGACGCGCCTCCATTCACTCGGACCACGATCGCTGTTCTTCCTTCCCAGACGCCACCCTTTTCAGTTTTTATTGGCGAGTAAGTGCCGCTCTCATCTTTCGGACCGTCGAAGATAAGGGGCCAATTCTCGCTGCTTTCTGAGGTCAGCCCTGACATGTATGCCCAGTGGTTTTCTTCGGTCTGCAATTTGAGCGGATCGCTGGTCGGGTTGATCTTTTTGGTGTACGCCGAGCCTTTGACAAAGAACTGCTTCTTGTCTTTGATGTACCCGCTGGCGCCCGCCGCCTTGGGAAAAAGCTCGTTGAATGCCGCAAGCGCGGTACCTTTAGACTCCGGGAAAGCTCCGTCGTTGTCATTCGCGTACATTTTTAGAGCCATGCCGACGTTGCGGGCGCCATTCAACGCCTGGGCACGGTTGGCGCTGGTCACGGCGTTCGAAATTGCGGACGGCGCCAACGTTGCCAGAATTCCGATGATCGTGATCACGACGAGAAGTTCGATGAGCGTGAAACCGCTTTTTTGGTGCAGATAGTGTTTGGAGCGAAGCATAGTTTTTCTGGGGTTTTCCTCTCTCAACGGTACAGCATCGGGAGGGGGATTCGCAATGGAATTGAATTGCTTTGTGGGATAACTTAGCTCCCTCAGCGCAGACAGGGAGGCACGGTCCTTGGCGCGGGACTGTCTGTCAGGCTTCCCTGAGTTTTTGAGCATGCTGCCCTCAAGGCTTTAGCTGTAAGTAAATGGTATAGTCATTTTTGCGTAGAATCGCGACAGTGTTGACCCGCATGCTTTGCGGATGCGGTTTAGCAGAATGGAACTCAGCTTTTTTGCTCAAGGAGCCGTCAAATCATTCTTGCCTTCTTTCCTGAGTTCGCAAACATCGCAGGGGTTGGTCTTCTGCGCACCGCTAGCTCAATTGGCAGAGCAAGTGACTCTTAATCACTAGGTTCTTGGTTCGATTCCAAGGCGGTGCACTTTGTTCGTCTCGACTTGCAACCGGCCAGTCTGTCGCCGGACTGGGAAGTTTGTGGCTTCAGCTCATTCTGTTTGGGTGGACGAGGAGCCTCGTGTACCGTACGTGACGTCTCCCCTAAATTCCCTCCGCATGAGCGCGCTCAACGTTCAAAATATTTTTGTTTCCCAGACCATCATTTCACCTGACGGCACGGTACTTCCAGACCACCCGGAATTCAGGCCCATGAGGATGCCTTTGGACCAGAGCATTCGTGAGAATGCAGAGCGGCTAGGGCATACGGGTTCGCACACGCTTGCAATCTTCGTGCAGTTACTCACCACCGGCAAGGTGAGGTTCAGTTTTAGAACTTATACGAAGCGACTTGAGCTTGTTGATAAAACCCAAGTCATGGCTCGCCCAGAGGCGATTCTGCTCGTCGAGGGCTTCCTGTCTGAGTTGCGGGGAGAAAGTGAACATCACATTCCCGAAATGACGCAGAACATCATTATTCAGACGCCTAAGCCGCGTCCTTGAAATGCCGCGTGAGTCGCCCGCTCGATTCCGCTCTCTGGGTCTGCAGTCTGTTTGCAAGAACCCGTTCGCACTCAGTGCGGGG
>JBILLT010000122.1:0-5654 GCA_044375925.1 Chthoniobacteraceae bacterium
GAGGCACGGTGAAGCTCAGGAAATCCGCCCCATGTTCCGTACCCTTGAAAGCAATTCTCGCTTTAGCGCGCCCCGCGATCATGGCGTGCGCGCGGGTTGCGCAAATAGGGCGAAATCTCTTACCATTCGGAAGAGTGCAGTCTATCCGAGGATTAACAGGCTGGCGTCTTGGTCTTCCTGAAACCTGCTGATCACGTGATCATTGTATAGCAGCACGGAGAGGATCTTTGCCGTTGTGCAGTTGCCTACTTTGAGGAAAACCACTTTTGGAGGTGCGCCGAAGAAAAGGCTCCGTTGATAAAAATCCGAGTCTTTTGAGACGATGCAAAAATTTTCAGCTCGTGCCCGGTTCCAAATAACGGAGTCATCGGTCCGCGTCAGACCAAGCAAGCTCACGTGCGAGGATCCGGGATACAAATCCGCGACATTCTCCAAAACTCGAATCGATAGATTTTCGTCGAGAAGGAGTTTCACGCGGCGACAAAAAGCTTTCGCTCACGATCGGCCGCAAACGCCAAGCACGCCCTGATGTCTGAAAGGGTCAATTCAGGAAAATCCGCGATGATTTCATCCGGAGTCATCCCGCCCGCGAGATACTCTAAAACGTCCTGAACCGTGATTCGAAGTCCGCGAACGCAAGGCTTTCCACTGCGCTTGTCCGGCTCGATGGTCACAGTCCCTTGGTACTCCATGGCAGGAACATACTCCGAGGAGGACCTCGACGCAAGATCGGACCCTGAGATCACAAGGCCGCTGTTTTTCTCAAACGCAATCCGGTGTGGCGCCGTGGAATGTTTCACAGCCTGTACATCCCTGCTCAAATACCTCTGCACAAATATTTTGTCTTGATAAATCGCCGCAGCCTCGTCCTTGCTCTTTCCCAGGCTCCGCCCCGCAGTCTGCCTTGCAAAGGCGTCCTCCTTCAAACCGCGCCTCAACTTCGCCGTGCGCTTCAGCAGTTCACCCGAACCCAACGCCACCTCCGGCTTTTCGACGTGGCCTTCCAATCCAAACTCGCGCACTTCCCGCTTCCCCAAACGCAAGTTCCCGTCAAATCCGCATCCAGACCTGGCGCCTGCTCACCGGCGACACCACCGCAGCGGAGGTTTCGGCCCGACAGAATCGTTTCAGATCCGCCAGCACAATATCCGTGCTCACGTTAGGTTTGCCGCCCCCGTCGAGAAACAACCGCCGGTAAGGTTGCCGGCGCCGAAACAAGCGTTGCCAACGTTTTATTCATGGGTTTTCGACCCATTCCTGCGCTTTTGGCACAGGATCTTTTAGCGCGCCCCGCGACGATCCCTCGTGCGCGAGTTGCGGAACCGGAGCAAAAGGGAAAATCTCACGTGATCAGCGCCATTCGTGCTTCGGATATTTCCGCTGCAGCTCTTGCTTGATCTTCGGATAACTCTCTTTCCAAAAATTCGAAAGATTTTGCGTCACCTGAATCGGTCTTTGGTTCGGCGCCAGAATCTGGATCACGAGCGGGATTTTGCCTGCGGCAATCCGCAGTTCGCCTTCCACGCCGTACAAATCCTGAATCCTCACCGCGATCGTCGGCGCAGCCTTGCCTGCATACGCGATTTTGAATTTGCGGCCGTTTGGCATTTCGAGGCGCTCGGGCGCCATCTTTTCAACCAGATCGAGCTGGGGCCCCGACAGCCATGACTTCACCACCGGCCAGACAGGCCGCTCCTTGATTTCGCGGTAACTCGAGGCTCCGAGGCACACCTGTTCCACCAGCATTTGACGATCCCCGTCGCCGATGCCCGGCACTTCCCATTCGGGGCACCACGCGGACACCAAGTTCACCCGCGTGATCCATTGCTCCACGGAATCATCCCATGCCTTCAGCGGACAGCGCCCCGCCTGAACCTCGGCAGCAAGCAGGGCGGCGGCGGCATCTCCCGGCACGGAGTCGCTGTCCTTGGATCTCAAAATCAAGTCCCTGAAACGGACGATCCGCTTGCCAATGACGCGCCTCTGCACCGGATCAAACACCACATCGATCGACTCGGAAATGCTTTCGGGAAAAAGCTCCCGCAACCAGCTTTCCTCGATCGCGGTTGCAAGCGTGAGGAGGACTTGTTTCTCGGAATCGCGCCCCTCGATTTCACGCACCTCGCATGCAACGAGCAACGGAGACCCTTGCACGACGCTTTCGCGTGCAAGCACTCCCTTGCGCGCATGCACCAACTGGCAGCGCAGGGTCGCCTGATCCATCCGCAAGC
The DNA here is from genome assembly GCA_044375925.1 of Chthoniobacteraceae bacterium. GTDB lineage: Bacteria > Verrucomicrobiota > Verrucomicrobiia > Chthoniobacterales > Chthoniobacteraceae > Chth-196. Next base: position 2,232 of record JBILLT010000122.1, read on the forward strand.
CGACTTGATCCGGAAACCCCGCAAGCACACAGCGTCGTATTTGTTCGGAAGCCTGCTTTTGTATTGCCTGAGATTCCCTGGCCGTACTCTTCAACAGTCCCTCATCGCGCGCGATATTGAGAAACTGTTTTGCAAGCGCAGCGGCTTCGCGGGCCGCAACTGCATGGACACCGGCAGATTTGCAGGTCGCGAGATTGAACTGCGCGCTTTCAGCAAACCGCAGCGCTTTGAGATGCACAAGCAGGTCGGAACTCTCGTCGTCGCCGAAAAGACTGTCGCGCTGCGCCTGCATGTCGCGCCCATCCACGCGCGTGAGAAGCGAACGGCCCTGCGTCAGAGCTGCGACTTGCGCGACATCGGGGACGCATCCGGCTTCGTGAGCGGCCAGAAGCATCCGCGCGTACCGCGGATGGGCTGGGAACGCCAGCATCCGGCGTCCAAGCGGGGTAAGCTCTCCGGCGGAATCAAGCGCGCCCAGATCCGCCAAAAGCGTGAGCGCGCGCTCCAGTGATTTTGCATCCGGCGGCTCGAGCCAGCGGAACGCCGCCACGTCTTTCACGCCGCTCGCCTTGAGCGTCAGCACCACCTCCGCAAGATCCAGGCGCCGCACTTCCGGAAGCTCCTGCGCGGACCGGTCCCCGTGCTCGCGCTCAGTCCAAAGCCTGAGACAGACACCCGGCGCCGTTCTTCCCGCGCGCCCCGCGCGCTGATCTGCAGCAGCGCGGCTGATGCGCTCCACGAGCAGCGTGTTGATGCTGCGATACGGATCAAAGCGGGCAATCTTCGCCAGACCTGCATCAATGACCACGCGCACTCCGTCGATGGTGAGTGAAGTCTCGGCGACGTTCGTGGACACGACGATCTTGCGCTTGTCGTACCTCGAAACTGCGGCGTCCTGCTCGGCGGGCGGAAGTTCTCCGTGCAGCGGAAGAATCACGAAATCACGCGCCCCGCGTGACTCACGAAGCGCCTGGATGGTGCGCTGAATTTCATAGCTGCCCGGCAGGAACACCAGAAAATCGCCGGACGTTTCGCGCGCCAAACTCTCCACATGATCCGCCACCGTTTCCCAAATCGGGACGGGCGGAGCCGGTTTTTGAAGAAACCGGATTTCCACCGGATACGCGCGTCCCTTCGAAGAGAGCAGTTCGCAGGGCGCGAGATATTCCCGAAGCATGCCGGTGTCCAGCGTCGCGGACATGACAATGATCTTCAAATCCGGGCGCACGGTCTCCTGCAAATCCAGGGCGCGCGCGAGGGTGATGTCGCCGTAGAGATGGCGTTCGTGGAACTCGTCAAAGCAGATGGCAGAAACGCCTTTCAGTCCCGGGTCCGCGAGCATCTGGCGCAACAGAATGCCCTCGGTGACGTAACGGATTTTCGTCGCCGCGCTGCAGACGCGGTCGAGCCGGATCTGGTATCCGACTTCGCCGCCGAGGGTCGCACCCCGTTCGCGAGCGACCCTCGCGGCGAGCATTCTTGCCGGAAGACGGCGCGGCTGAAGGACGACGACCTCACCGTCTTGCAGGAGCCCGTGGTCGAGCAGCATCTGCGGGATTTGCGTGGATTTTCCCGAACCGGTCGGCGCCTCAAGCAGGACGCGCGACTGCGCGCGAAGCGTCGAAACAAGCGAAGCTTCAAGTTCGAAGATGGGCAGGTCCACGCGGTTCGCCGGCATCATTCAGGGACCTTGATTCCGCGGAGGTACTCGGCCGCGACCTCGGGCCACACGCCGTTCACCCAGGAGCCGGTGGCGAGTTCCAGCGCGCTCGGCGGGTAGAGCTTCGGCACGATCTCAATATGCCAGCGGAAGTCGCGCTCGAGGGTGCTCCAATGATCCTGCCTCGTGGTCCGTGTCGGCGCCGTGGTGAGCATCAGCTGGTAGGGCGGATGATCCAGCGCACCGTTGATTTTGGTAAGCGCGACATGGATCACGTCCGCAAGCTGCACGTCCTCCTCCTCGGTGGTGGCGTGAAAATCGCAGGTCTGGCGTTTGGGATAAACCGCCATCTCAAACGGACTGCGCGAGGCGTACGGGCAGAAGCCGCAGAAGCCGTTGTTCTCATACACAATCCGCGTTCCGGTGCGTATTTCCTCCCCGAGAATATCCTCGAAAATCGAGCGTTTCTTGTGCTGGTAAAAAGCGCGCGCCACTTCGAGCTTGCGCTTCAAGCGCGAGGGGATGACGGCCATCGCGACAAGCTGGCTGGCGGAGTGCGGCAGCAACGCGCCCGCAGGTCTGCCCACCGATTTCAAAATCGAAAAGGAGCGCAGCCGCACATCGCGCATGAGATCGATCATGCGGGATTTCCAAGCGCGCACCACCTCCACGATGTGCGCCGGACCGAGCGCCTCGAGGGCGCGGCTGTCCGAGGTTTCAATGATCACCTCATGCGCACCCACGCCATCCATGTGATCGTAAAAACCCTCGCCATGGCGCGTCGCATCGCCCTCCACCCGCAAAACGGGGGCGCGGTTGGGCACCACCCTGACGCGCCCGCCGGTGTGCGCCTCCGCCTGATACAGCGTGTGCGGGACATAGTGCTCAAAGCCCCCGATGAACGGGTTCGCAGCGGCCTGCGCGGAATGCTCTTCCAGCACGGAGGGAGCGGTGGGCTGGTGGGCGCGGCTCTCTGAAAACAAAGTCCATTCGTCGGTTAGCGGATCCAGACGCATCTCATTTCGGTGCATGCAATCCATCGTATGCTCACCGACCACGATTGGCAAAGCATGGCGCGGGAGGCGTTCTTCATGCCAGACAGCCGCCGCGGACGCCGGGACGCGGACGCGCATTCGCAGGGACAATCAGTCTCGCGCCGAAGCGTGTGCGGTCATTCGCCCACAACCGATACGACCACGGTGCGCGAATGCGGCGCACGCCGGTGTTCGAACAGGAAAATCCCCTGCCAGGTCCCGAGCGTCATCCTGCCGCCCGCGATTGGAATCACCTCTGAGGTGCGTGTCAGGACCATCCGCAAGTGGGAAGGCATGTCATCGGGTCCCTCGTCGGTGTGGACAAAGTAGGGGGTGTTTTCGGGAACAAGCCTTTCGAAAAAAGCGTGCAGATCGACCCGGGCGGAGGGATCGGCGTTTTCGTAGATCACGAGGCTGGCGCTGGTGTGCTGGATAAAAACGGTCAGCATCCCCGTCCTGATTCCGCTTTTGACCAGAGCGGCGCGGACTTCATCGGTGATTTCATACGTGCCCTTGCCCCGGGTGGGCACGGTGAACTGGGTCGTGTAGGCGCTCATGACCGGTAGTCTTTCAGGCATTATCGGCTAGGCAATTGCATGTTTCCCTTGATCCCTTCGCACGGCTTGCTAAGAGCCTTGGGTCTATGGGTCGTCAATGGCTTCTCGCGAAACGCGAAATCAACGCTAAAAGAAAGTCCGCCGCAACCGGCAAGCTCGTGAAGGAAATCTC
>JBILLT010000123.1:0-5649 GCA_044375925.1 Chthoniobacteraceae bacterium
GTTTGGACAATGGCCTCCGGAGGTGGCAAGAAGTCCGGATGCATCCGCAAAAGAGCGCCTTGCGCCTTCAAATGCGTCAGATTCTGCAATCCCGCTCTGCGGAGCGCGCCGCGCGTTCTCTTCGGATCCGCGAGCGGCTTGCCGCGCATCCGGACTGGGTGGCCGCTGGAACGGTGGCGCTGTTCTGTCCGATGGAGGGCGAGGTGGAGCTGTTGGAGTTGCTCCCCGCAGACGGGAAGCGTGCGATTTTTCCGAAAGTCGCCGAGTCGCGTTTGGAGTGGCGGGAAGTGAAAGACGTGTCGGGTTTTTCGCGATCCGAACGGTTCCCGGATCTCAGGGAACCCTCCGGCGGGGCGGTTGTGTCGCTGGCCGCAGCGGATTTGGTCGTCGTGCCGGGACTGGCTTTTACCCCGTGCGGGAAGCGGTTGGGTCGCGGCGGCGGCTTTTACGACAGGGCCCTCGCGGATCTGCCGGAGACGGTCAAGCGCATGGGCGTTTGCTTCGAATTCCAGGTGCTCGGGGATTTGCCGACCGAACCGCATGACGCGCCTCTGGATGGTTTGGTGTTCGGATGAGTCTGCAGGCCGGCAGGCCGGTGCATGCAAAAGTTGGGTTGTATTCCGGTTTAAGCTAACAAGACCGCCCTGCTTGAGGTCATCTCTCGGCCTGAATGAATCAGGGAAGGCGCTGTCTCAGAGAGCGGTGCCGTGAGATTTCTTCGGCCGTAAATATTTGCTGTTTTATAAATGAATGAAAAACAACTGCAAGTTCCTGTCGGGCAGGATGCCTGTGGTTTGCGCTGCCTTTTCAAGATCTTGGTGCCGTTTGGTGGCCAGTTTGATTCCTCTCAAGCTTAGTTTCCATTTATGCGGCCGGTGATATTTGATGATGAGCTTGGGAGTTTTGATGTCTTCCAAAGCTGCAAGTGGTTCACCCCAAAAAATACGAAAACTTTCCCCGACCCGTGAGACCCGTTGTTTATTTTGCGCCCCTTCTAGGAACGCTGCTCTGGCTGCAGCCTTCATTGTTTGCCGAAGTGAAGACCAAGGTGGATTTCGCGCGGGAAGTTCGTCCCATCCTTTCCAACTACTGCTTTCATTGCCACGGGCCGGATGACAAGAACCGCAAAGGCGGCGAGGGGAAGGGGCTGCGGCTCGATCAGGAAGAGGGTGCGCGCGCGGATCTGGGCGGCCGGTTTGCCGTGGTGCCGTCCCATCCCGAAAAGAGCGAAATCCTCGAGAGGATTCTCTCCAAGGATTCCGATGAAGTGATGCCGCCTCCGAAGACGGGCAAAAAGCCGACGGCCAAGGAGATCGAAATCCTCCGGCGCTGGATTTCCGAGGGCGCGCCTTGGGCGCCCCACTGGGCGTATTCAAAGCCGGTGCGTCCGGGCCTTCCCGAGGTGCCGAAGAGCGCTTGGAGCAGCCATCCCGTCGACCGGTTTTTGATGGCCCGACTGCTTGCCGAAGGGCTGAAGCCCAACGCGCAGGCGGAGAGAAGCACGCTCATCCGGCGCGTTTCCCTGGATTTGACGGGGCTTCCTCCCGTTCCGGCCGAGGTCGATGCCTTCGAAAAAGACGCTGCGCCGGACGCCTACGAGCGGATGGTGGACCGGATGCTTGCCAAAAACTCGTTCGGCGAACACTGGGCCCGTTTGTGGCTGGATCTGGCGCGTTACGCGGATTCCGCTGGGTACCCGAGTGATCCGGGGCGCAACATCTGGGCCTACCGCGACTATGTCGTCAGGGCGTTCAATGAGAACAAGCGCTTTGACCAGTTCACCATTGAACAGCTGGCCGGGGATTTGCTCCCAAACCCGACGCAGGAGCAAATCATTGCGACGGCGTTTCATCGGAATACGATGACCAACAACGAGGGCGGGACTTCGGATGAAGAGTTTCGCAATGCGGCCATCGTTGATCGCGTTTCGACCACATGGTCCGTATGGCAGGGAACGTCGATGGCCTGCGCGCAGTGCCACACGCACAAGTTCGATCCGATCTCGCACCACGATTATTTCAGTTTCTTCGCGATTCTCAACCAAACCGAGGACGCCGATCGGCGGGACGATTCGCCTTTCCTGGAATTTTATCTGCCGGAGGAAAAGGAGAAGAAAGAGAAATTGGAAACAAGCATCAAAGAGCTCGAGTCCGTCTTCAAAAATCCGCCCGAGGCTTGGCTGCAAAACTTCGCCAAGTGGGATCAGGAGTACCCGCGTGATTTGCAGTGGACGCGTCTGTCGCCCTCGAGGGTTGTCGGGCGGTCGGGGTCTGTTCCGACGGTCCGCCCGGACGGCTCGCTGTATTTCTCGAAGCCCGCGGAGAAAGGCGGCGAGGATTATGTGATCGATACCACGGTCGCGGCCGGAAGCATTTCGGCGATCCGGTTGCTGACCGTCAACGACGATGCGCTGCCCGGGAAAGGCGCGGGATACGGCGCAAACGGGTCGTTTTCGATCGAGGCGATCCGCGCTGTTCTCGTTCCGAACGGCCTGCTTGGAAGGAATGCGAGGTACGTGAGGGTGGAGCTCACCGGGAAGGCGCGTCCGTTGCAGGTGGAGGAAATTGAAGTGATGTCCGGCGGTAAAAATGTGGCGCTGGGTGCGCATGTGGAGTCGAGTCCTGTGTATGGTGCGGCGGAGGCTGCGCGCGCTGTGGATGGAGAGTCCGGCGAATCTCACGCGCTGGTGACACGGGGTGAGGCTGCGGGTGAATTTCTGGAACTGGATTTGGGCGCGATCCAGCGCGTTGAAAAAATCAGCCTGAGCGTTCCGTCGGCCGGCGGATATTACCTCGGGTCTTTTAAAGTGACGCTGCTTGATGCGCAGAAAAAAGTGCTCGAGACGCGTGTGGAATCGGATCTGCGCGAGCCCAGTTTTGCGTTTGAACCGCTGGATGGCCGCGAGCTGAGGTACAAGGCGGTTTACGCAAGCAGCGTCATGGCGGGCCACGAGCCGCAGTCGGTTGTCGGTCTCAAGGTGGTTGATCCCGAAAAGAACAAGACCAAAGGATGGGCGGTCGCAAACACCGCCAAACCGCAATGGTTGGTGCTTCTGCCGGAACGTCCGATTGACGCGAAACAAGGGGACGTCGTGCGCGTGGAGATCGGCCACAAAGGCAGGCGCAAAGACCAGCAGCTCGGCTCGTTTGCGCTGGATATGACAACCGATCAACGTGTCCAGGCTCATGCGTCAGCGCCTATCGCCATCTCTGATGCGCTGCAAAAAAACGCCGCTGACCGCACTGCGGCTCAGGCGGCGCAGGTCACCGATTATTATGTCCGCGAGCAGGCGCAGGAGGCTTCCGGCGAACGTGCAAAACTCGCGGCAGCCCGCAAGGAGCTTGCCGAATTAAAACCAAACTCCGTATTGATCATGCGCGAGCTTGCAGCGGATAAAAAGCGTACAACCAATATTCAGATTCGCGGGAATTATCAAAACCTGGGTGATGAAGTGCAGCCAAGGACGCCTGAGATTTTCCCATCCCTTCCAGCGGGGCAGCCTGCCGATCGGTTGGCGATGGCGAGGTGGCTTGTTTCACCCGAGAACCCACTGACGGCACGGGTTACGGCGAATCGTTTTTGGGAGTCGATCTTCGGTGTTGGAATTGTGCGCACGAGCGAGGAATTCGGTGCGCAGGGCGAGATGCCGGTGCACCCCGATTTGCTCGACTGGCTTGCCACGGAACTGCAGCGCACGGGTTGGGATGTGAAAGCGTTCATGAAATTGTTGGTGACGAGCGAGGCTTACAAGCAGGACTCGTCGGTGACGCCGGAGTTGTTTGAACGCGACCCCGACAACCGGTTGCTGGCGCGCGGCCCGAGATTCCGAGTCACAGGCGAAGTGCTCCGCGACCAGGCGTTGTTCGTAAGTGGACTGCTCAGTCCCAAAATGTACGGCAAGCCTGTGCGGCCGCCAAAACCGAGTTCTGGGTTGAACACCGCTTTCGGACGGGCGAACGACTGGGAGACCAGTTCGGGTGAGGACCGTTACCGGCGCGCGGTTTACACCGAGGTCCGTCGAAACAGTCCGTATCCGAGTTTCACCACTTTTGACGCCCCGAACCGCGAGGTTTGCACGGTGCGGCGCGGCAGGACGAATACGCCGCTTCAGGCGTTCGTCACGCTGAACGATCCCGTGTTCGTGGAGGCCGCGCAGGCCCTTGCGAGAAGGATATGCGCGGAAGGCGGCGCTTCCGATGCCTCGCGCCTGGAGTATGCATTCCGCACCCTGCTCGGACGGCGTCCGTCCGCTGTCGAAGCGGCGCGACTTGGCAGACTGCTCGATGGATTGCGCGCGGGCTTTGCTGAGGATCGCGAGCGCGCTGTGAAAATGGCCACCGATCCGATTGGCCCGCTGCGTGAAGGGGCGGATCCCGTTGAACTGGCGTCTTGGTCTTCGGTTTCAAACGTGCTCTTGAATCTAGATGAAGTATTGATGCGCCGTTGATCAAACTTCGAACCGCGAACTCTGAACTTAAAAAACAACACAAGGAGACAACACGAGGGTATGAATTTTTTTGATGAATATCGCCGCGAACAGCTCGCGTTGCAGACGCGCCGCAGTTTTCTGCGTTCCACCGGCAGCCTGAGTCTTGGCGCGATCGCGCTGCAGTCGCTTGCGGGTCAGAACGGCCATGCAGCGCTGCTCGCGGATAATCCGCTCGCTCCGCGGACTCCTCACTTCACTCCCCGCGCCAAGCGGATGATTTACCTTCACATGTCGGGCGGCCCGCCAAACCTCGACATTTTCGACTACAAACCCGAGTTGGTGAAACGGAGCGGGCAGGAGTGTCCGGACGAGTTTTTGAAAGGGCGCCGCTTTGCTTTCACCACGGGCGTTCCGAAGCTGATGGGAACGCCGCGCACTTTTTCGCGGCAGGGCCCGGGTGGTATTTGGATGTCCGACGCGGTTCCAAATTTCCACAAGATCGCGGGAGAAGTGACCGTGGTGCACTCGATGAAGACCGACGAGTTCAACCACGCGCCCGCCGAGCTGTTGTTGTACACGGGTTCGCCGAGGCAGGGACGCCCTTCGATGGGGACGTGGGTCACCTACGGGCTCGGAAGCGAGAACGAGAACCTGCCCGGTTTCATGGTGCTGATTTCATCGGGCGTGCAGCCCAGCGGCGGACAGGGCTGCTGGGGCAGCGGCTTCATTCCCTCGGTGTTCCAGGGGGTGCAGTGCCGTTCCAAAGGCGAGCCGGTTTTATACGTGTCGGATCCGAGCGGCATCAACCGCGAGACCCGCCGGCAGACCCTTGATGCGCTCAGGGATTTGAATGAGCTGCAGTTGAAGGAGCTCGGGCATCCTGAAACAGCGACGCGGATCGCGCAGTATGAACTGGCGTATCGCATGCAGACCTCCGTGCCGGAAGTCATGGACATCACGCGCGAGAAGCCCGCGGTTCTCGAGGCGTACGGTGCGCAGCAGGGTGAGTCGAGTTTCGCGAACAACTGTCTTTTAGCGCGGCGCCTTGTGGAGCAGGGCGTCCGTTTCGTGCAGTTGTTCGATTGGGGCTGGGATTTTCATGGCACGGGTCCGAGTGAGGACATTCGCGACGGGCTGACATCCAAGATGGCCCGCACCGACAAGCCGGTTGCGGCGCTGATCAGCGATCTCAAAGAACGCGGACTGCTGGATGATACGCT
>JBILLT010000178.1:0-5628 GCA_044375925.1 Chthoniobacteraceae bacterium
CCGTCGCGCGAGAGCACCAGGGCGCGCATCGCCGCGGCGAGTTCCGGCGGCGCTTCGTCGCCGGAGAATTTCGGCGCCCTTCCTTCGGTCCAGACCTGCTGGCGCACGACCTCGGCGCGCAGCAGCCTTCGGAACTCGAGCACCGCGGGCGAGGGCTCTTCGAGAACCGCGGCGTCGAGCATGCGGTCCGCGCGCTCGGCGTCGCCCGCGAAGAGCAGCAGTTCGGCAAGCAGCCAGCGCGCGCCCGAATCGCGGGGCGCTGCCTTGACCGCCGCCTGCGCCCCGACGATCGCTTGCGCGAGATCGCCTGCCTTGAACGCGTCGCCTGGGGTTACCATTGCCGCCTCCTTGGTGTTTCGCTCAGGCCACCGCGCGCGGGGCCCGCATTTCGGTGACGAGCCGGAACGCCGCGCCGACATCATCGAGCTGATGATGAGGCTGCAGCAGGATCGTACAGCCGAAATGGCCGGGCTTGCCCGGTTTCTCGCGGATCTCGACCCGGGCGTCGCGCAGCGGGTAGCGCGCGGCCGACTCGCCACCGCCAAGCGCACCGCCGATATGCTGGCTCAGCCAGCGCTGCAGCCGCAACTCGATCTCGGCGGCATCGAGGAAGCTGCCGATCATGTCGCGCCCCATCAACTTCAGCACATGGGCGAAGCGCGACACGCAGAGCAGGCTGTTGAGTTGCGCCGACAGGATCTGGTTCGCGTTGGCGACATCGCTCGTCATCCTCGGTGGCCGGTGCAGCGTGGGGACGGCCCCGAAGCTGGCCTCCGGCAGCCCCTGAAGGCCGCAGAACGCAATCATCTCGCTTTCTGCGGCCTGCCGCTCCTGATCGTCGGTCAGCGACAATTCAAGCGGTGGTCGCGGCGGCGCCCCTGGCGGGTCGGCTCTGAAGCGTTCATGCGGCAGTGTCTCGACGACGCCGCCCGCAGCGTCCCATGACGGTTCGGCACCGCGGATGTCTCCCGGCCAGCGATAGCGCGCGAAGGACCGAGCGGCGACCAGCGCGATCGCAAAGACGGGGCTGGTCCAGACCTTGCGTGACGCCTCACCGGCATGCTCGCGGTAACGAAACCGGTCGGCGCGTGTCCCATCCGGCATCCAGCCCGCCCGCGCGAGGGTGCGCGGCAGGACGAGCGCGAGGAACCTCGCATCCTCGCGTCCGGACAGGTTCCGCCAGCGCGCGATCTCCGGGCGCTTCATCGCGGCGATGAAGTCGAAGCCGGGACCTGCCTCGTGGAACATGCCGAGGCCCAGCAACTGCGGGGCGGCCGGTAGACAGATTGGGCAGAAGGCCGCCGCGGCGACTGTCGCGAGGAGCGCGAGCGCCGTGATGTCATCGGTTGGGTGTTCGGCGCTGGGCATGCCGCGGATCTCGTAATCGGCGGCGATCATCGAGAACGGCTCGCCGCCCGGCGTCCCGAATTCTTCCTCGTAGATCAGACGGAACAGGTTCGAGCGGTCGAAGTCGACGGCCCGCTCGAGATCGCGGACGATCTCGGCCCAGCGGGCGTGCATGACGCGTATCTTGACGAGCCGGTCATGCTCGACATGCTGGACCAGCCAGTCCAGCCCGCGCCAGCTTCCCTCCAGCCGGGTCATCCGCGGATGGTGCAGGACCGCGTCGAGCTGGCAGGAGATCATCGCGTCGATCCGTGCGATGTCGCGGTCGAGCGCTTCCTCCAGCCTGGCAACCGCGTCGGGGCTGCGCGCGATCTCCGCCAGCAGGTCGGCACCGAACCATCTCGTCAACGCCTCGCGCTTTCCGCGCTCGGCGAGGAACGGGCCGACCTCCTCTGCTGCGCGTGCGCGACCGAAGAACCTGCCCCCCAGCATCGTTTCGCGCAGGGGGCGGCCATCGGCGCCGTCCTGGATCGCCACGTCCCCGTCCGTCCGCCGCCGCCCCGGCCTTCCCTCGATCTATCAGGATTTCTGCGGGATCCTGGCGACCATCCGCATCGACGTCGTCAACTCCTCCATCTGCAGCCAGGGCCGCAGATAGGCGACAGCGTTGTAGGACCCCGGTCGTCCGGGGATCTCCTTCACCTCTACCTTGGCTTCGCGCAGCGGATATTTCGCGCGTGCCTCCTGGCCGGCACCTTCCATCGGGTTGACGTAGTTCTGGATCCAGCGATTGAGCCAGGTCTCGACGTCGCTCGCCTCCATGAACGAGCCGATCTTGTCGCGCGCCATGACTTTCAGGAAATGCGCGAAACGGCTCGTCGCCATGATGTAGGGAAGGCGGGCCGAGATCGCCGCATTGGCGGTCGCTTCCGGACGGTCGTATTTCTTCGGCTTTTGTGCCGTCTGGCCGCCGAAAAAGACCGAGTAATCAGTGTTCTTGTAATGGCAGAGCGGCAGGAACCCATTATTCGACAGTTCCGCCTCGCGCCGGTCGGTGATGCCGATCTCGGTCGGGCACTTGGTGTCGCTGTCGCCGTCGTCCGAGGTGAAGACATGGGTCGGCAGATTGGTCACCTTGCCGCCGCCCTCGGCGCCGCGGATGGCGGTACACCAGGACGTCTGCGCGAACGCATCCGTCAGACGCGTGGCGTAGACGAAGGCCGCGTTCATCCAGCAATAGTCCTTGTGTTCCATCGCCCGGGCGGAGCCGTCGTCGTTGAACGGCGCTTCCTCGTAGCGGAACTCGTCGACGGGCTTGGTTGCCGCGCCGTAAGGCAACCGGGCGATGACGCGCGGCAGGACCAGGGTGACGAACCTGCTGTCCTCGGTATCGCGGAAGGAACGCCACTTGGCGTATTCCGCGGTCTCGAAGATCTTCGACAGGTCGCGCGGCTTGGACAATTCGCGGTAGTCCTCGAACCCGAACATCTTCGGACCGGCGGCAGAGATGAAGGGCGCGAAGCCGGCAGCCGCGACATTCGACATCAGACGCAGTGTCTCGACATCGTCGGGATGGTTCGACCACTCGTAATCGCCGACCAGCGCGCCATAAGGCTCGCCACCCGGCGTGCCGAATTCATTTTCGTAGATCTTCTTGAACAGGGTGCTCTGGTCGAATTCCACGGCCTTGGTCAGGTCGCGGTTGAGTTCGCGCTTGCTGGCCTGGAGCAGACGAATTTTCAGGCTGCCTCCGGTCTCGCTGTTCATGACCAGATGGTGCAGACCGCGCCACGATCCCTCGAGCTTGAGGAATTTCTCGTGATGCATGATCGCGTTCAGCTGACCCGAGATCTTGCGGTCGATCTCGGCGATCGCGCGGTCGAAAGTCTGGGTCAGGTTGCGGCTATAGGTCAGCGTACCCTTCAGCGCCTCTTCGGTGAGGGCTTTGATCAGGTCCTCGGCACGGTCGCGCTCGGTCTGCCGGGTGGCGCCGATGACCTGGTCGAGAAGGGAGAAATCCTCGCCGGTGGTCGTGGCGGCGGCGCCGGCCTGGGTCTCGGTCTTGGCGGAGCTCATCGGATCACCCTTCCTTCTTGTCGAGGCCCAGCTGGGCCGACAATTCCTTGAGCTTGCCCTCGTCCTGGAGCACCTGATCGAGCAGTTCCTCGAGCTTCTCGGAATTGTCGACCTTGCTCATCATGTCGCGCAGCTTGGCGCGGGTTTCCATCAGCGCCTTGAGCGCCGGGACCTGCTCGGCGACGCGCGCGGGCTCGAAATCCTCCATGCTCTTGAATTTCAGGTTGACGGCCATCTCGCTGCCATCGCCCGCGAGCGTGTTGTCGACCTTCATGTTCAGGCCGGGCGCCATCCGCGCCATCACGTCGTTGAAGTTGTCCCGGTCGATCTGGGCGAACTTCCGCTCGGCCAGCGGCTTGAGCGGCGCTGTCGGGTCGCCCGCGAAATCGCCCATGACGCCGACCACGAAGGGCAGTTCGCGCTGGATGCTCGCGCCCTCGGTCTCCACCTCGTAGGAGATATGGACACGGGGCTTACGCACCCGGTTGAGCTTGTCATGGACCGAATCGGACACCTTGACCCCCTTCTGCGTGGCGATGCCACGCCAACGGCGCGTTACGCGGAGAAATGCAAATGAAAAGTATTTCAGCCCGGTCCGAGCGTCAACGCAAGCGGCGATCGATCGCCCGAAAGATTGACGATAGACCTAAATTGATCAGTTGCCTTGGCCGTCGTCCTCGACCGTGCCAGGGCGGATGCCGAGTGCTGTCAGCATCGCGGTGCGCGCGGCCTCGTCCGGAAGGACCTCGGCGAGCAGGGCCGGCAACGGCATGCGGCCGCGCCGGGCGGCGTCGGTCAAAGTGAAGGCTAGAAAAGAATGCGGCTCGGTGCGCCGGAAGAACCCGGCGATCTCCTCGAGCATCTGCAGCGCCCGTTCGCGATCGATGGCATTTCCCGTGTGCGCCCCGAAAGCAGGCACTACGCTCCCCATGGCCCTTGAGGCTGGCATTTCCCCGCCGCTCTCGCCGGCAGGGGTGTCGCCGTTCGTCGGCGCAGGCGCCTTCTCCGAGGTGCCGCCCAGCCGCCCGGCGATCGCGATGAGGCGGTTCAGCAGTTCGGCGACGCGCCGGGTCGGAGGGGCGTCGCTGCCGAAACGTTGCTCCAACTGCGATTCAAGCCGCCTCCAGTCTTCGCGCGCGGCTTCCGCGCGCGCCTTCAGACTGAGCAGCGCTGCGCGCCCAGTCACCGATTCCTCATGGATCGCGTCGAAGGGCAGGATGCCCTGCGCGTAGCGTTGTTCGCGTCGCTGCTCGTCGGCGATGCCCGCGGTGTCTTCCGCCGCGTCATACTGGAAGAGCGCCAACGGGTCTCCGGACGGGCGCACGAACAGCGTCGTCCGCCGCAACGCCTGCATGATGGTGCCGTCGGTGTCACCGCCGGCGAGGCCACCGATCGGGGCAGCCCTACCCTCGAGCCCGTCCTCGTCCGGTCGCGGGAAGCCACCCTCCCAGAAAATCTCCAGTAGGCCGGCCAGAAGACGCGCACCAGCCGCCAGGCCGGCGAGACCGTCGGAGCGCACCAGCGACTCGGTCAGCCAGGCGGCGACTTCGAAATCCTTGGCCTTGCTCTCGAGAATGTCGGTCGCGATGCGCCGTACGTCGCGCCAGGCTTTGGCCACATCCGCCTCGGTGCTGCCTCTCTCATCACCATTTGACGGCGCGTCACGGTTGCGCTCGTGGGCGCGGGCGTCGGCGCGGGCGTCGCGCAGCTTCTGATAGGGCGCGGTCGCGGAATAGTCCTGGCGCGGGTCCTCGCCCACACCGTCACCGTCCGCCAGCGGTGCCAGCAGAGCCGCTTCATCGATAATCTGATCGCTCATCCGCCGATCCCCGTTTCCTTCACGTGCCGTCTTCGCCCGCCTATCCGCCCGCGCGACGCGATCGCAGTCATCCACACATTCCAAGGTTCCGCCAGACGGCGCTGCGTTCCGACAGCAGGCGTGAGACCGTCGCGATCATTTCCGCGCGCGCGGCCGCCTCGTCGGTGACCGCGACGCCCGCCTTGACAACGCTGCGGCCGCTGCGGGCGAGATGACCGAGCAGACGCTCGGCGATCACCTCCGTGTTATCGTTGCCAGCGAGTTGTTCCGCGAGCGTCATCGTCTCCGGGAGATCGACGCGCACACCGCTGCCGAGCGCGGGGGCGGCGAGGGTCGACATCGTCCATCCGCGCGCATTCTGGGCGCCAATCGCCGCGTTGAGCGCG
>JBILLT010000051.1:0-21894 GCA_044375925.1 Chthoniobacteraceae bacterium
GTTGGTGATACGACCAGTCCGGTGACAGGCGGTTCGTCGAGTTCAGTGGTATTGACTGTTGGAACCAGCGCGAGTGCATATTGGACGCGTGTGACAAATGGCCAGGGAGCCATGGTGGACAGTGCTGGCGCGATGGTTACACCGGTGCGGACTGGGATATATGACGGGTTGTTGGCGCCTCCAGACAGGGCGGGGGGGGGAATGGTTTCGAATGATACCGTGGGTTACGTGACTGTGGCGCTAAACGCTACTGGGGCCCTCAGCGGTCAGGTTAGGTTGGGTGGGTTTTCCACATCCTTTAGGGGCTTGCTGGACGCCGAGGGGATGGTGGTTTTTGCGGCTACGAGAACAAGGATTTTCTTTATTCAGGACAAAACAGATTGGGATGCGTACCTGGGTGCACTTTCTATTCGGTTTGATGGTGGTACCTGCAGAGCGACTCTTTTGGCCGAGGATGGTGGCGGGACTATCGCCAGTTCGGACTTGATGAAACGCGCGACTGCCCCCGCGTCCGTCTTGCGCGGTGCCAAATACAATGTCGTGATCTCCGCCTCAGCCAGTAAGGAGACTCCGGCATCCGAGTTTCCACAAGGATTCGGTTTCGGAACCGCGTCTATCGCAACACGGGCGGGTGTGGTCATGTGGGTGGGATCGCTTGCCGATGGGACAGCATATGCTGCAAATGGATACTTATACGCCCAAGGCCAAGAAACCCTTACCCAGTCAGCACTATTCCACCAGTCCCTCTACAGGAGCTGGGGTGCTCTCGCAGCGCAGCTAGATTTTGATTTGAGTCCTAGCACCCATCCCAACTCTGATGTGCTCGGCACAGAAGGTATCTGGGTGCGCCCGGCACTTAAATCGGCTCGTTCCTACAGAACAGGTTGGGAAAATGGTTTGGAGGTCTCGATTGTGGGCAGCAGATATGTTCCCGCAAAAATGGGAACCCCCACGTTAACGGGTCTCTCCGCGGCAGTTTCCGCCAACGCACAGATCATTCTCGAGGATGGCAAGTTGACGTCTTCAAGCACGCTGGTTGGTAATTTCTCGGGAGCAGATCTTTTCATGAACAAGTCGAGTGACTCTTCTTTCAGTCTCTCAGTGCAAAGAACCACAGGCCTGTTTACAGGACAATTCACCCACACGGATGGCTCAAAAACTGGATTAAAAGGAATCCTACTTCAGAAGGGTGCAAGCCGCGGGGGATTCGGGTACTTCTTGAGCAATACGCCCAAAAGCACCTTTGGATCCTCAGAGTCGGGGAGCGTGTGGATCAGCCCTCTCGAGTAGGTTGGTCTGGCCAAAAGAACGATCTTACGAACAGAGTCTCTTACGAGGTGCCGCTTACAGCGTTTTTATCAAGGCCTTACACGCCTTGGTCCGGTGCCATTTGCGACTTTGTCTTCTGGTGGCTCTCGAGCTGGAAGGACACATGTCCAAGGGCTCTGGCAGGAGACGGAAGGTGTACGTGAATTGGTCGGCACTTCGAGCTTTGTAGATGTAAAGAGCGGAGCCGCTGTTGCCGTGCGTGTGATGGAT
Source organism: Chthoniobacteraceae bacterium (assembly GCA_044375925.1). Classification (GTDB taxonomy): domain Bacteria; phylum Verrucomicrobiota; class Verrucomicrobiia; order Chthoniobacterales; family Chthoniobacteraceae; genus Chth-196. Next base: position 1,540 of record JBILLT010000051.1, read on the forward strand.
AAGGAGGAGAACACCACCCGGAGCGAGTTGAAGGTGGCCTAAAACTACATGCGTCGCCTCCTCAACTCTCAACCCCGCACCACGTCGAGGAGGAGCTTGGCGTTCAACACCACGATCACCGCCGCGATGAGCCAGGCTACCAGCGAAAGCCGCTTTGAGATCGCCAAATCCCCCATGATTTTCTTGCTGGAAACAAACTGGATGAGCGGGATCACCGCAAAGGGCAGCTGCATCGACAGGATGACTTGGCTGAGCACAAGGAGCTTGCTTGTGTTGTTCTCGCCCGCCACTGCCGTAACGATCAGCACCGGAATCACTGCGAGCCCGCGCGTCAGCAACCGGCGCAGCCACGGGCTCAATCGCAGCCGCAGAAAGCCTTCCATCACGATCTGGCCGGCCAAAGTGCCTGTCACCGTCGAGTTCAGCCCGGACGCCAGCAGCGCGACTCCGAAGAGTGTCGCCGCAAAACTCACGCCAAGCACCGGACTCAGAAGCTGGTACGCCTGCTCGATCTCGATCACATCGGTGCGGCCGCGCGTGTAAAAAGTCGCGGCCGCGAGAATCAAAATCGACGCGTTCACAAAAAGCGCCAGCCCAAGCGCGATCGTGCTGTCGAGTGTCGCCCAGTGGATCGCGTCCCTGCGCCCCTCGGGGTTTTGTTCAAATGCCCGGGTTTGGACAATCGAAGAGTGCAGGTAGAGGTTGTGCGGCATGACGGTCGCCCCGAGAATCCCAATCGCGATGTAAAGCATGTCCGGATTTCCGAAGATGTCGCCCGGATGGAGGAATCCATTGAGCAGGCTCGGAACGTCCGGCGAAGCGATCGCCAGCTGCACTGCAAAGCATCCGCTGATGGTCACAATCAGCGTGAGGATGAACGCCTCAAGCCAGCGAAATCCGCGGCGCATCAGCATCAGCACCAGAAGCGTGTCAAAGACCGTGATCACGGCCCCGGCCATGATCGGGATCCCAAACAGTAGCTTGAGCGCGAGCGCCGAGCCGATCACTTCGGCAAGATCGCAGGCGATGATGGCGAGTTCGCAGGCCAGCCAGAGTGCGAACCCCACCTTGCGCGGGTACTGCTCGCGGCAGGCCTGCGCAAGATCGCGTCCGGTCGCAATCCCAAGCCGCGCAGCAAGCGCCTGCAGGATCATCGCCATCACGTTTGAAATCAGCACGACGCTCAGCAGCGTGTAACCGAACTTTGAGCCGCCCGCGATGCAGGTTGCCCAGTTGCCCGGATCCATGTAACCGACCGAAACAAGATACCCCGGTCCGGCAAAGTTGAGGAATCGCGCCAGCCCGCGCTTGGCAAGGTCCACCGGCACGGAACGGTTGACCTCCGGCAGACTCTCGAGGGGCGCGGTTTCGGGAATCTTGGCGGGGAGCGGGGCGTTTCCCTGGGTGTGTGAATCGACCTGCATGCCCAAAAACTGCCCCCGCGCAGTCTTTTGTTCAAGCCAATTTTAGCCTAACCTAACTTTGTTTTCCTGTATCACAACCGCCTAGCGGGTTGCATTCCACGGCGTCGCCGTCTTCATTCGTCCCCGTGAAGACCAACGTGCGTCCCGCCTCCTCAGCTGTTGAGGATTATTTGGAACAAATCCTCGAGCTCATCAACACCAAGGGCTACGCCCGGGTAGTGGACATCGCGCAGCGGCTCTCCATCTCGCAGGCAAGCGTCACCAACATGGTGCAAAAACTCGATGCCGAGGGGCTCCTCAAATACGAAAAGTACCGCGGCCTGGTTCTCACCACGGCGGGCGAAGCGCTCGCGCTCAACATCACCCACCGGCACAAGCTGCTGACCGATTTTCTCCAACTGCTCGGACTGGACGAGCGCACCATCTACCACGATGTCGAGGGCATGGAGCATCACGTCAGTCCGGCGACAGTCCACGCCATCGAAAGCCTGACGCGGCAGCTCAAGCGTCAGCCAGCCCTTTTGCAGCGCGTCCGCGAGGGAACGCCTCCGGTCGAAACAAAATCCAAGCACGCAAAGCCCGCGCAGTCGAAATCCGCATGAAATTCGCACCCTGTCATTTTTCTTCATCCCCGCGGCGTGCAGTCGCGGAACACCTCCGCGCCGCCGGCGCCGTTTTTCTGGCACTGTTCGGAGTCCTTGGCTCGGGCTGCCAAACCGGCGGGCACAGCAAAGAAATGGCGCACAAACGGATGCAGATGGAAGAGCTGATAGCCAAAGAGAGGCGCGGACCGACTTTCATCGGGCGGCGTTATTATAAGATCGATTACAAAATGTGGGGCTACATCCGGCGCCCGACTGAAAAGTGGAGCCAGGCGCAGCTCGTCATGCTCAACGAAAACAAGGCGCTCGCTCCGGATCGCGCCTTGAACGCCATCGGCATGGACAACGGATACGAGTACCAGCTGTGGGGGAAATTTTCCGGCGAGAAAGTGTACGAGCCGGCGAGCAACCGTTTTTACCCGGAGTTTGTCTTGGAGCGGGCGGAATTGCGCGATGACCGGCCCGGTCCGATTTTCAAGGACAGCAAGACGCTGCGCCACGCGCTGGATCCCGAGGAGCGCTATTTTCCCGCGCCGTACTAAGGCACGCCACTAAGGCATGCCGCTCAATAAGCCACCCACAACGTCATCAAGAAAGCCATAACGTCGGACATGACCGTTGGCCGGTGAAGGCTAAACTTACGGGCGGATTCAGTAGCGCCAGTCGTGTGTTTTTTTAAAAGCCTCGTGGCGGTTGGCGTCTTCCGCCTCCCTCGCCTCTCTTGCTTTTTCCTCCTCCAGTTTCCGGAGCATCCGCCTTCCCTGGATGAAGGCTACGATGATCGCAACCCAGACGAATTTCTTCATCGAGATGAGCTGGGTGAGCAGTTTTTCAAACGGACCCGAATGCGCGCCGTCGTTCCCCGGGTTTTGCGGCGCTTGGGCGAGGGCTTTTGTGGCCTGCAGTTTTATGGCGGCACCGGGCGTGTCCGTGCTTTTCGCTGCGGCATCGCCGGCCGCCGCGTGTTGTTGGGAACTCTCACCCGCGGCGGACGACTGCTCGACGGCGCGCATCGACGCGCCGCTGGTCAGCCAAATCATCAGCCAAGCGAACAGAAGACGAAAAGCAGCGCGAACTTTGCCATGCATGGATGCAATTCGATGAAGGCGGCCTCTTTTTATCCCGGAAAATGCGCAGACCGCGGCTCCCCTAGCGGGTTCTCTGCCGCGTCCCGCGGGGGGGAGTTTCCCGTTCCGCGGCGGCCCTCCTGCGCGGTGCCGAAGCGGGAGGCTTGGGAAACCTTTCGCCTCCCGCGGCGTGTTGAGCGGGTTTGATACCTTCTTGCGCTGGCGCCGGTTGGGTGCGCGGCCCGAATTTCTTCGGCGCCCGGCCGGCTTTCAAATCCGCGACATCTTTTGGAGACAACATCCTCCACATTCCTGCGCGGAGTTTTTCGGGTCTTAGCGTGCCGATGCGGACGCGCTTGAGCGCCTCCACTTCGTAGCCGCAATCGTAAAGCATCAGGCGGATCTGCCTTTTGATTCCCTGCGTGAGAATCACGCGCAGCTTGAGTGCCGACAGGATTTCCACGGTTTCCATTTTTGCGCGGCCACCTTCAATGTGAAAGCCGCGCAGCAGCTTTTCCGCATGCTGTGGATCGAAAGGCTTATCGAGCGTCACCTCGTATTCTTTCTCCAGTTTGAAGCTGGGATGCGTGAGGGCCATCGCCAGGTCGCCGTCGTTTGTGACGATCAGCAGTCCTTCGCTCTCCATGTCGAGGCGTCCCACGTGGTACACGCGGGGCCAGTCCGTGGGGAGGAGATCGAAGATCGTGCGCCTTTGTTTTTCATCCGATGCGGTGCAGAGAAACCCGCGGGGTTTGTAAAGGACGGCATGAACGGTTTCCTGCGGACTGACCACCGTGTTCCGCACTTTCACGACGTCTCCCGGACCCACGGTCGTGGCCAGGTCGTCGACCACCTGGCCGTTCAACTTTACCTGGCCCTCGCGGATGAGGATTTCGACGCCACGGCGGGAACCGAGTCCGGCTGAGGCGAGATAACGATTTAGGCGCATGAATTCGGTGGGTTGGTCCGCGGAGTCACTCCGGCGGTCGGAAGAGCATCGTTGATTACGGTGCGTCGCGCAATGGCGTGGAGCGTCTCTTGCCGGGTGCCGGGCACGAAGGCGTTTTCGCCAATCTAAAAACCTTCAAATTTTTCACAGGTGGATTAAAGATGCGCCGGAGTTAGATTTTCAAGAATGAGCAAAGGATCCATCCCGCGTAAGACAGTTTACAGGCTTTCTTTGTACTACCGTGCGTTGCAGAGGCTTCATGCGAACGGGATGGACATGGTTTCCTCCGCGGCTCTTTCCAAGGCGGCCGGGGTCAAGCCCACCCAGCTCCGCAAGGATCTTGCTTATTTCGGGCACTTCGGGACACGGGGCCTCGGGTACAGCGTGGCGGCGTTGACCGAAAAACTTGTGGAAGTGATGGGCACCGCGCAGCTGCAGCCCGTGATTCTGGTGGGGGTGGGGCAGCTCGGCTCGGCGCTGCTGGGGTACAGCGGCTTCGCCCGCGAGGGTTTTGAAGTGGTCGGGGCGTTCGACCTGAATGCGCCCCGCAAACGCCCCATCAAGCTGCGCGTGGAAGTCATGCCAATGGAGCGCATGGCTTCCTTCGTTCAGGAGCGCAAGATCAAGATCGCCGTGTTAACCGTGCCCGGACCGGTGGCGCAGGAGGTGGCGAACCATCTGGTCGAATCCGGGATCCAAGCCATTCTGAACTTTGCGCCCGCGGTGTTGCAGGTGCCGGAGCAGGTGGTGGTGAACCACGTGGATCTCGCTGCCGAGTTGGAAAACCTGAGTTATTTCATCCACTGAACCGGGCAAGCCGCATGGCCAAACTCGCAAGTCTCGGGAGCCCGCTCCTATCGCTGGAGGTCTCCCTTCAAAGCGGCCAGGCCTTTCACTGGGTGCGCGAGGGCGCCGGTTGGCTCGGCGCCGTGGGCGGACAGGCTGTGTACTTGGAACAGAGAGCGGGCGAGCTGTGGGTGAATCCCGAGGGAGCCGCAGCAGCCCAAGATTATCTCGCTCTGGATCACCCTCTCGAGGAGATTCACGCGAGCTTTCCGGAGGATCCGACGATGCGCGAGGCGCTTGCGTTTTGCAAAGGGATGCGGATCCTGCGGCAGCCCGCATGGGAGGCGGTGGCGACGTTCATCACTTCCTCAATGAAGCAGGTGGCGCACATCGCGCAGATCTCGCACACCCTGCGGAGTCTTTACGGCGCGAAGTTGTCCTGGTGCGGCCGCGGGTTGTTTGCGTATCCCACGCCGGAAGCGCTTGCCTCGCTTGAAGAAGCCGATTTGCGCGCGTGCGCGCTGGGTTACCGGGCGAAGAACCTCCTCGCCTCGGCCCGCATGGTGGCGCGCGGGGAGATTGATCTGGAGGCCGTGCGCGCCATGCCCGACGACGACGCGCGGGCGGAGTTATGCCGGCTGCCGGGCGTCGGCGAGAAGGTGGCGAATTGCGCGCTGCTGTTCGGGTTCGAGCGGCTGCGGGCTTTTCCAGTCGACGTCTGGATTGAGAGAGTGCTGCGGGAGAGGTATTTTCAGGGAAAACGGAAGGTCACTTCCGCGCGGATCAGGCGGTTTTGCGCCACGTACTTTGGTCCCTACGGAGGGTATGCCCAGCAGTACTTGTTTCACCACGCGCGTTTGACATGGGGGAAAAAGTAGCGCGTTTTGCAGACTGCTGTATTTTAGACCGCCCCAACCCCTTGTAAGTCGATGATTGTAGACGTTGTGATGCATCCCGCGGAAATCGCCCTGCTCAAGGGGCGCTTGTTGCCGGATGTTTTATGCGTGGTCTTTGACGTGCTTCGGGCGACGTCGTCCATTCTCACCGGACTGGCCCACGGGGTTGCGGAGGTTGTCCCGGTTGAAACCATCGAGGAGGCGCGCGCCGTGGCCGCCGCCCGCCCGGGCGCCGTGTTGGGCGGCGAGCGGAACGGGGATAAAATCGAGGGGTTTGCCTTGGGAAATTCGCCCGCCGAGTATTGCGCCATCGCGGGGCGGGTTGTCGTGACGACCACGACCAACGGGACGGTGGCGCTGAGGGCTTGCAGCGGTGCCAACGCGGTGTGGGTCGGGGCGGTGTTGAATCTCGGGGCGCTTGCGCGCGAGATCCGGAGGACAGCGCCCGGGAAATTGCTGCTCGTGTGCGCGGGTACTTTTGAAACGATGGCGCTGGAGGATGTGTGGGCCGCAGGCGCGTTGGTGGATGCGTTTGACGATGCACAGCGGACCGACTCCGCGCTGTGCGCGCGGGCTGTCGCCAGGCAGTGGCCGGTTCCCGGCGAAGCGTTGAGGCTTTCGAGAAACGGCCGCGCGTTGATCAACGCAGGCCGTGAAAAGGACGTCGATTGGTGCGCGTCTCCGGACAAGTTCGATGTGGTCGGTGAAATGACGGACGGGATCATTCGCGCAAGGAGGCCCGCTTGAAATTCAAACTGCCATCCGTCGCCAGAAAAGCCATCAATGCGCTTCCCGACCTGCGCGAGGAGCCGCCGCAATTTCAGGCGCTCGCCGCCATCATGGGTTCCGTCGCAGTGCATATCCTCGTGCTGCTCATTTGGCTTTCGCTGCAGAACGGATGGATTGAAAAACTGCTGCGCGCGATTCCAAAGCCCGAGGCGCCCCTTGAATTGGTTTTCGCGCCGCTGCCTCCGTCGCAAAAAATGGTGGTGCCGCTGGATCAACTCCGCGAAAAGGAGCGGGTCGATTCCGCGGCGCTCGCCGAGGCTCCGAAACCGCACCCTGATGCGGCGTTCCAATCCGACCGTAATCTCGCGGCGGGCAGCACCTCGAAGCCGGCGGGAACGGCACCCCAGCCCTCCGCGGACGGCCGGAACACCTCTGTGAAGACGCTTGCGTCTCAGGAGGCCAAGGCGGGCTCTTCCAGCAGCCAAAAATCAAAGTCGTCAAACACCCCGCCTCCGATGTCCAAGACCACGGCGACCAAGGTTGCGTCGCTTTCAAAGAAGCCCGCAGCGCGGCCCGAGGTGGGTGCACAGACGGAACGCTTCGAAGATCTCGAGGAGCTCGCAGGCGAATTGGTGTTCCGCAAGTTTGCCGCGGGAAGCGACGCGGCGAGCAAGAATACGGATTCCAAGCCGTCCAGCTCAAGTGAGTCGCCTGAGAAATCTGCAGACGATCTTTTCAAGGAGGGCAAGGAGCAGTCGAAGGTCAAGGGCGGCCTTCCCCAGAACGGCAAAACAGGGGTGGATGCGAACAAGACGGCCCTCGCTGCTTACATGAAATCCGTGAGCCGCGCGATTGGCGCGCGCTGGAATGTTTTGGTGAAGGAAAAAATGGATTCGCTCGACACGGGCTCGGTCAAAGTCCGCTTCAAGGTCGCCCAAGACGGCACGGTGAAAGATATTTCAGTGGAGCACACCACAGCGAACCAGCAGTTTTCTGAGATCTGCATGGGGGTTGTCCGCGCTGCAAAATTAGACCCCCCGCCCGAGGAGGCGCGTCCTCTCTTGCGCGACGGTTTGCTTGAGATACCTTTCACCTTTTCCCTGTATTAAGTCATGAATTTCGCCAACGACAGTACCGCCGCGCTCGTGCAGTTTTTCACGAAGGGAGGAGTCTTCATGATTTTTCTCGCGATCTGTTCGGTGATCGGCGTTGCGGTGATTTTGCTGCGCATGCTCGGCCTGCGACGCGATCTTGCGGTGCCTCCCGTGCTGCGTTCCGAGATCGAGCGTTTGAAAGCGGACGGAGAGGATCCCGTGGTCCGATTGTCAGCGTTTTTGCTCGCCGACCGCTCGCCGCTTGGCCGGTTGATCAAGGTCGTCCTCCGCCACATGCATGTGGACCGCTCGGAAAATCAGGATGCCGTGCAGGTCGCTGCTCGCACCGAGATGGTCAAGCTTGAGCAAGGTTTGTTCATCCTCGAGATCCTCGTCGGTATCACGCCGCTCCTCGGACTTCTCGGTGCAGTTTCAGGGTTAGTGAAGGTTTTCGCTGCATTCGGGGACGCAGGCGCGCAGGGTGACACGCACATTATTGCAAGCGGCATCTCGGAGGCTTTGAGCACGACGGTGGTCGGACTCGCCATCGCCATTCCATGCTTGATCGCGTACTCCGTGTTTGTGCGGAAACTCGAGACGATCGCAGCCGAGATGGAGGCACTCATCTCGCTGCTGCTTACAAAGTGCTATCAGTACAGGGCCCATGCCGTGGCGAAAAGCGCGGCAACCCGCCCCCAGGCGTAAACACGGGTTGGAAACGCGCACCGCACACTGGCCCTAGCCGATGAATTTTTATCCAAAACGCCGCAGAACTCCGCAGATCATCATCGTTTCGCTGATCGATATCTTCGCGATCCTGCTGATTTTCGTGATTGTTTCGACCAGCTTTAAAAAAGCGCAGCCGAACGTGGTGATCCGCCTACCGGAGTCGAAGAGTGCTGCGGTTGCGCAGCCGAAGCGCGAGCCGATCATTCTTACGATTTCAAGGGAGTCCCAGCTTTTCGTCGACGAAAGGCAGGTTGAACTGGAGCGCCTGGTACCGATCTTGAAGGCGATTCAATCCCGGGATCCCCAGATGGTGCTGGCTTTGAACGCTGACAAAGAGGCGCCGTTTGGCATGGTGTTGAAGGTTCTTGATGCCTTGAAGGAAGCGGGCGTCAAAGGAAGTTTAACCGCATTCATGGAGCGCGTGAAATGATTAGGGAAATCGTGATTTTTGGAGACCCGGTTCTTAGAAAAGTCGGGGCGAAAATTGATGTTGTTTCTGAGGAGGTGGCCAAGCTCGCAGCGGACATGATCGATACCATGCGGGCTGCGGACGGCGTCGGTCTTGCGGCCCAGCAGGTGGGCGTCGCGCTCCAGCTCGCGGTGGTGGATGTCGCCGAGGTGGAGGACCGGCCGAGTCTGATGAGAATCAACGGCGAAGACGTCGACTACCGGAAGTTCATGCCGATGGTGCTGATCAATCCGCAGCTGGAGCTGGGGAGGGAAAAAGAGCCCGGAAACGAAGGGTGCCTGTCTTTTCCCAAGATCAATGCAGACATCAGCCGCGCGCTGAGAGTTCGTTGCATGGCGCGGACATTGGATGGCACCGTTTTAGATTTTGAGGCCGCGGGTTTCCTGGCGCGCGCGCTGCAGCACGAGGTCGATCACCTGAACGGAGTGCTGTTCATCGACCGGATGTCATCGGCGGCGAAGGCGAGTCTTGCCGGAAAAATCAAGCGGCTCCAAAAGCGATAAACGATCGTTGCTCGCACGTGTTCGTAGAGCTGCAAGCGATCACGCGGTTTTGAACGTTGAGACATCGCACTCTTCGCGCTCCGGACGCATTCGGACGCGGTGATTCCATCCACCCACGTCCCGGAGCCGACTGCCAAGTCGGAACCACCTATCCCCTGCCAAATGGCCACTTCGAAAGCACCCACAGGCTGATGGTGTGGTTGTTTTCCCAGATCTGCGGTTTGGCGGAGTCGGCGTGGCGTTTTTGGAGCGTCTGCTCCATGAACCCGAGTTCCACGCGGGTGGTGTCGGTCAGTTTGCGCCCCACGCCCACAAACGCGCGGTTCTGATCGAAGATGTTGCCGGCGACATTGGATCCGAAATTCACGAACACCTCGTCCCACAACGCGAGGTAGGTCTTCTTGTTTTCAGTGAGCGGCACTGTCGTCCGCAGCATGTATCGAAGGCGGTTTTCGTACCGCCAGTTCTCCACATCGGAAGCGGTTTTCATTTCACCGATCCAGCGCTGTTCGATGCGGAGCCGATTCTGCCATTCCAAGCCGAACGCTCTTCCCGTGTGGAGAACCTGCTGCCACGCGCGCTGTTCGGGAAATCCGAACGCTCCCGCGTTGTTTCCGTAGGGGTAGGTTTTCACATACGCCCAGCCCGCGCTGAAACTCAGGTTCGGATTCAGCGTGTAGTTGATGCCGGGCCGGACCAAGAGCTGCTGCCAGTCGCGCCCGGAATCGGCCCGCCGGTTTTGAATTTCCAAATGCAATCCCCACGGGCCGCCTGCGATCGGGTGGTCGCCCACGTAGTTGAGCCAAAGAAGCGTGTTGTCATAAAAGACATTTTCGGAAGCGACTGCACACGCCGAGAGGCACGCGATGATGGAGGTGATGCGGAAAAGGTGCTTCATGTCGAACAAATGGTTGAGACTTACCAACGGCGTAAAGAACGCATACCGGAATGAGAAGTGATCTTGTATTGAAATCGCAACCGCGCATATCCCTTCGCGAGGCTAAATGACACCCCGGTGCTGGAATACTCGGATTCCACGTGAACGCCGGCGGCGACCCCTGGTTCGCAAGCGTCAGGCGATCAGATCGGGCACGACCTTCGCGGGGAGCACGCCTGTGAGGCGCTGGTCGAGCCCTTGGAACTTGAAGGTGAACCGCTCGTGGTTGTACCCGAGCAGATGCAGAACGGTGGCGTGGAAATCGGCGATGTGGAGCGGATCCTTGACGATGTTGTAGCTGAATCGTCGGTCTCGCCGTAGATCTGTCCACCGCGCGCTCCGTCGTCCGCGGAAGTGAGGAGGCAGCTCTGGGCGAGCACGCACGCGGATTTCACGAACTGCAGGTCGTTCATGGTGACGAGCGCCTGGATCGGCGTGTCGTTGTGATCGCGTCGCACGCAGCTCGTTTCGCGGCTCGGCGCGTTGAACAACTCGAGACTCGCGGGCGGAGCCATGCGCTTCCAAAAATTGTAGAGCGTCCGCCGGTAAAGGTTTTAACCTCTGTCCTGCTTGTCCTTTTCGGTTCCAAGCCCGACCACCTCCCAGATGTTTTCCGGCTGGTACGGCATCGTGCCACGACCACCCATTCGCGCGGAGAGCAAGCCGCTCGTTGCGCGTATTTTGAGGGGCAGGCGCTTGGCAATACAAAGACCGCCCGTGGTTACAGCCGGGACAAGCGATCCGATTGCAAGCTGGTGTGTATCGGGCTTGTGTGCACACCGGAAGGTTTGCCGCTCAACTACGAGGTCTTTGACGGCAATCGAGTCGACGTGACCACCGTGGAGGATGTGGTGCGTAAAATGGAGGATCGTTTCGGACAAGCGGAGCGCATCTGGGTGATGGATCGCGGGATGGTGAGTGAAGCCAACATTGATTTTTTGAGACACCGCAAAGCACTCTACGTTGTGGGCACGCCCAAGGCTGAATTGCGGCATTTTGAAGCGGAGCTTGCCGAAGAGGAAAACTGGAATGTGGTCCAGCACGGGCTTGAAGCGAGGTTGGTGGAGCATCAGTTTGGGCTTCATCGATTTTCCCAGAATTTGAGAGAGTTAAGCCCGTTTGCACAGCAAACTACACGCTAAAGTTATATCAAAAATAACTCAACGCCAAGTACTTAATGCATTTTTTAGGATCGACTATTTAATTTCCCAGGCTAGTATAACGCATTAAAACTAACTTGCATACAAAGAGGCGGTGAATATTTTTTAAGCATGAGAGTGATGTACTTCTTTAAGAGGTCCAAGCCTGGCGTTAAGGTATTGGTTCGTTCTTGCATTCTTGCGGCTCACATAATCACGAGCAGCTGTCAGAAACACGAATCCGACAGCGGTGTCGTGTCTTGGCAAGATATGCCGAAAACCGCTGCGCAAACTGGTGAACGAAAGCCGGAAAACGAAGCACTTTTAGAAAACTCAAAACGTGAGGCCGTTGCTCGGTTTCCTGATTTGGGTGTCGCAGGCTCGGAAATGAACAAAGCATTCCTCGCACGCGTGGCCCATCTCAAAGCGATGGGCCAACTAGAATTTCACGGGCCGAATAATTGGCCATACGTAGTGGCGGTCGAAGTGAATAAAGAATTGGAGAGAGAATTGGAAAAAGCCAAAGAAAAAACGGCAAGAGACAAAAAAGAGAGGGACAGAAAAGAAACGTTTGTGACCCCAATTTTTACCGTCGCTGAATTGCTGCAGGAAAAAAATATGCCATTTGCCGAGATACAATTGGCGGGCATCGTGACAAAAGTAGACCTCGGCGTGGCGAACAGGCTGTCTGCGACCATCGTCCTCGATAATAAAATTAAATGTGAATTTGCAATGCCGCAGATTAATTATGGAAGTGACAAGGCAAAGGCTGGTAAATTAGAATTAGAAATCAGCAAGAGGGGTGATTCGCTGGTCACGGTTTTCAGGTCTTTAAGAAGCGCGGAGATCGTAAGTGAGTTGCCACTTTATAAAGTTGGCCAGCGGGTTCAACTTTTTGGCCGTATTCAAAAAAGAGGTGATGGTAGTTTGCTGTTCAAATTTGATGCTCCTGTTTTCAACGCTGTACAAAACATCGCGCCATTTGCCCCCTAGTGCAGTGTAACAGATAAAACCACTACGCTTTTATTCGCTTTGAAGGGTCGGAGTAAGTCCCGCGAATTGGAGTGGCTGTTTTGTTATAGTGGCGGATGTAGCGCATCAGTTTGATTCGCAGATTTGCGATCGAGGTGAAAACTCCTCGTGTAATGACATTACGTTGGATTCGGGAGAACCAATTTTCGACTTGGTTGAGCCAGGTGCTGCAACTTCAGAGCGTCGTACAATAAGGTGACATCAAGGCCAAACCTCAGCTTGAGAGAAGCAGGCGGCGATGATGGAGGGACGGCAGGCGCATCCTGCGCAGTGCTTTGGTCGCCTCCATGCTCAGTTCCCAAGTTTGTGTGGTGATAAGGTTGGCAATCTCGTGGCACTTCAGATGTGACCACAGGGACTCGACGGGATTGAGCTCTGGAGCGTAGGCCGGGAGCCTTTCGACGGCAACCATCCCCTTGGTGCCCCTGAGGAAGTTGGCCACCAGTTTGCTGCGGTGAATGGCCGGCCCCGTCCCAGATGATCAGCAGGCGTGCCTTCGGGTGGCGTTGGAGATGTTGGAAGAACAGCACCACCTGCGGGCCTTTGATGCTGCCGGAGTGAATCTGAAAGAAAAAGCGCTTCAGGGTGATGCCGCCGATGATGGAAAGACTTTTCCATCCGAAGCTTTCGTGGAGCAAGGGGGCTGCCCGCGTGGCGCCCAAGTCCCGACACGTGTGGGCTTGGTGCTCAGACCGCTCTCGTCGACAAAGACGACGATGCGGCGCTGGCGGCGGGCGTTTTTTTTATAGCCGGCCAGCTTCGGCGCTTCCATGTGCCGATGGCTTTTTCATCGCGCTCCAAGGCGCGGCGCTCCGGCCTCTGGCAGGAGAACCCCAGGCTCCCAAGCACGCGCCATACGTGGCCCGGGTGATAGCGCACGCCGGTTAACTTGCGGATGAGAACGCTCACCCGCGGCAGCGTCCACAGCTCGGTTTTGTAGCCCTGAGACTTGGGTCCCGCCAGCAGGGCATCAACCACCCGCTGGCTGGCTGCGGAGTCTATTTTCGGCTTGGGACCGGCCTGGCCCTTGCTGACGAGCGCTCCCTTGCCTCCCACCTCCCATGCCTGCTTCCAGCGGTGAGCCACCTGACGGGCCACGCCCAAGCGTCTGGCCACCTCGGCGCCCGAATAGCCTTTTTCGAAGAGGCGCACAGAGCGAAGGCGCCGTTTCTCCATCTCGCGGTGATCTCGTTTCTTAGTCATGTCCACAGACAACCATATTCCATTCGTAATGTCACTCTATTATGCAATCCTCAATAAAGATGCCAACATCGAGCAGCTCCACGCACGGAACTCCACCAGACATTCTCCCATCAAAGCAGCACCTCGCGGATCACATTGCCCTCAACGTTTGTGAGCCGGCGACGGACGCCATTGTGTTCAAAGGTGAGCTTTTCGTGATCGAATCCCAGCAGGTGCAGGATGGTAGCGTTGAAGTCGTACAGCGGATGGATTTCCTTCAAGGCCTTGCTCCCGAACTCGTCGGTTTCGCCGTGGCTCGCGCCCGGCTTTACTCCAGCCCCCATCATCCAGCAGGTGAATCCGTCCGGATTATGGTCCCTGCCTTTCGATCCTTTTTGGAAGAACGGCATCCGGCCGAACTCCGTGCACCAGACGACGAGAGTCTCCTCGAGTAGCCCGCGCTCCCGCAGGTCCCGAATGAGCGCGGCAGCAGGCTGGTCGAGGATGTTCGCATGCACATCGTACTGCTCTTTGAGCGCGTTGTGTCCGTCCCAGTTCAACTTGCCTCCGGAAGCGTAGGCTCCGTTGAAGAGCTGAACGAAACGCACCCCCTTTTCCACGAGTCTCCTGGCGAGAATGCAGTTCCGCGCAAAAGCCGCCTTATCCTTGTCCGTGGAATCGGCGCCATACGCTCTGAGCACGTGCGCAGGTTCGGTGTTCAAGTCCGCCACTCCGGGAACGCTCAGCTGCATGCGGGCGGCAAGCTCATAGCTTGCAATGCGGGCGGCGAGCTTCGTGTTTTCTGGGTCCTGCGCCAGGTGCCGCGCATTCATGCGCTGCAGCAGCAATTTTGCCGAGCGGTCTTTCTCGTCCGAAATCCCAGGTGCCGTCAAATGACGGATGGGTTGAAGCGCGCTCATCGTGGTTCCCTGAAAAGCGGCGGGCAAAAAACCGGCGCCCCAGTTATTCGCGCCGTTTTGCGGGACTCCGCGCGGATCCGGAATCGCGACGTAGGCCGGGAGATCCGCATTTTCACTGCCAAGCGCGTAGCTCGTCCATGCACCGAGGCTGGGAAACCCGTCCAAAGGGGATCCCGTGGACAAAAAATTCTCCGCAGGCCCGTGCGTGTTGCTTTTGCTCGTCAAAGAATGAATGAACGCAATCTCATCCGTGAGCTCGGCGAGATGCGGAAGCATGGTCGAAACCCACTTGCCAGTTTTCCCGCGCTGCCGGAAGTCGTACTGCGGACGCGCCAGTTCGCCAGCCGGTCCTTGGAAAGTCGTCGCAGGGCCGTTCGGAAGAGGTTTCCCGTCCCATTCGATCAGCTTGGGCTTGTAGTCCCATGTTTCGAGTTGGCTGACGGCACCTGCGCAAAAGATCACCACCACGTTCTTCGCCTTTGCGGCAAAGTGACCCGTCCTTGGCGCGTAAGGGCGCGCTGGATCAAACCAAACACTGTCCGCGGCCCGCGTGCTACCTGCGAGAAGGCCCTCCGCATCCAGCAGGTTCGAAAACGCGATGGAACCGAGCGCCGTTGCGGTGCTTGAAAGGAAACGCCGGCGGTCCAAAAGAAGACGCCCGGCCGGTGTGATGGTCTCTGGGTTCATGGTGTGTGTGAATGCCGGCCGTTCCGTGTCCGGCTTAAAAAATGCCTCGTTGGAAAGTGCGTTTTGGAACCGGCGTCGCGCAAATGCTACGGCAGAAACAAAAATTCGTTGCTGTTTAAAAGCGCGCGGCAGAAAGCGTCGGCGCCATGCTGGCGCACGACGTCCGCGGCATCGCGAAGTTCATCGGACTCAATGTCGCGCCCGAGCGCAAGGCGATAGGCCGTCTTCACTTGCCGCTCCGGGTCATCGCCGCATTCAGTTTGCAGCCGCTTTGCAAACGCGGCAGCCTGCTCCAGCGCAAAGCGGCTGTTGAGCAGGTTCAACGCCTGCAACGGCGTCATCGACTCCCGGCGGCGCGCCGTGCTCAGCCCCGCATCGGGGCAGTCGAACGCCCCAAACACGGCATCGGGCTCGCGCCTGACTTTGTGCGCGTAGATCATCCGCCTCAGTCCCTCGCCGGAGAAAGATTCGACCGGAACAAATCCGCTCAGCCCGCCTCTTTTGTCAAAAAGATCGAACCCGCGTCCGTACATCGTGTGATTCAAGCGACCGGCCACCGAGAGGGTGGCGTCGCGGATAGCTTCGGCTTCAAGCCTGCGTTTTGGAAAATGCCAAAGCAGCCGCGCAGCCGCGTCTTTCCGCGCCGCATTCTCGTTGAATTCCGACGACTGCCGATAAGTCGCGGAGAGTACGATCAGCTTGTGCAGCTTCTTCACAGACCAGCCTCCCCGCATGAATTCGGTCGCCAGCCAATCCAGCAGTTCAGGATGCGTCGGCGTGGACCCCATCACGCCGAAGTCGCTGGGTGTTTCAACGATTCCCGCGCCGAAATGCCACTGCCACACGCGGTTTACCATGACCCGCGAAGTAAGGGGATTCTTGGCATCGGCAATCCAGTTCGCGAGTGCCATGCGTCGTCCGGACTCCCCGAGTGCGGGGTCCAGTTTCAAGTCGCCAAAAACCGCCGGAATCGCAGCGCCCACAGACTCCTTGGGTTGCTCCGGGTCTCCGCGATTGAGCACGCTGATGCGGTCCGGTTCGCGGAACGCCCCTGCGAACACGCGTGAAGCGTTCTCTAGGCCCACAAGCTCGCGTTCCATTGCTTTCTTTTCAGATAAAATCCGCGCGCCTTGTTTCTGTTCATCCGGCGAGAGCCCCTCCCCGTCAAAAACGTTACCCTTCGCGACGTCCGGGTTTTTCGAAGGCGGACGTGTTCTGTCGCTCGAATCGCAGATTTGCCGCCACTGATTGTCGCTCCCGGCCACCTCGATCCTGTAGCTCTTCGCGAGGCGGTCTTTGAATGCGCCTGTACGATCCCTGCCCCATACGACGCGCTCCACACTTTCCTCGCTCGCGAACTCGATCGACACCCAGCCTGTCCCCGTGGTGTTGGACATCCAGCTCCGCATGTTGCCGTACTTCCCGTCGTTGACATAAAGCAGGTCATGATTGTCGGCGACGATCTTCTGACCGGAGGCCGTGGCGACCGCCCCAGCAGACGCGAGCGCCACATTCCTGCCTTCGGTGTTGAAAACTTCGAGCTCGTCCACGCAAGGCTCGAGGTTGTTGGTGGATTCGATCGTGAACCGCAGTTTTTTTGCGATAACCGGAGGGAAGCGGTCCACGTTGATTTCAGGTTTTGTCTCCACCCGCGCGGCACCGCTGTTCGCGAGAGGCTCGAACAAAATCAGCTTTCGCTGGGCTTCCGCAATTTGAGCGCGCAGTTGCGCTGCTTTCTGACGAGCCTTGTCGCCCTCCGCATTCCGAAGTTCGCGATCCTTGTACTCGACTCCCGCGAAGAAAGACTGCATTGCGTAATAATCCGCGGCGGTGATCGGATCAAATTTGTGGTTGTGACAGCGGGCGCAACCAATGCTTACGGCAAGAAAAGTGTTCGCCGTGTTCACGACGATTTCATCGAGTGAATCCTGCCTCGCAATCCGCTTGGAAGGTTCATCCTTGCCGATCTGTCCCGGCAGCAGCACCGATGCGGTCACCAGAAAACCAGTCGCTGCATCCTTGCCCAGAAGATCGCCCGCCAACTGCTCCCGAATAAACTGGTCGTAGGGGGTGTCCTCATTGAATGCCCGGATGACGTAATCCCGGTATGGCCAAGCGTTGGGCCGCTCGGTGTTTACCTCGAATCCGTGAGTGTCCGCATACCGGACAAGATCGAGCCAGTGCATCGCCCACCGTTCCCCGTACCGTGGTGAATCCAGCAGCGCATCAACCACCCGCTCGTGAGCCAGCGGTGACGCGTCTTTTTCAAAGTCCGCGATCTGTTGCGGGCTCGGCGGGAGTCCCGTGAGATCAAAGCACACCCGCCTGAGCCACGCGGCGCGAGGAGCTTCACGGGCCGGCCGAAGGCCCTCCTTTTCGAGACGCGCGAGAATGAAACGATCAAGACCGTTGCGAGGCCATGAGGGATCTGCGGTCACCGGCGGCGTCGGTTGTGCGAGTGGTTGAAAACACCAATGGGCGCGGTTGTCGGCGATACGCGCTGAATCCACGCCGTCGGGCCAGCGGGCGCCTTCCTCGATCCATCTCGCGATGATTTGGACTTCCACGGGTGAAAGCCGCTCGCCTTTGGGCGGCATCCTCAAGTCCTGCTCAACTCCGGATACGGCGGCGAACAGAAAGCTTTCCTTGGGGTTTCCTGGAACAATATTCGGCGCATGTTCTTCGCCTCCTTTGAGCGCCGAGGATTTCACATCCAGACGCAAACCGCTCTTTTGCTTTTCAGCGCCGTGGCATGAGTAGCAGTGTTTTTCGAAAATCGGTCGCACTTCATGCACGAAATCCACCGGCGCCCCTTCAAGACGCCCGCAAAAAACAACGGATGCGACGCCGAGAAAAAAAGCCGCACTACTGATGCGCGAAACGTTAACAGCGGCCACGGCGGCTATGATCAATCCTCGCACTTGAGCATGCATGGTGAATCAGCGGTACGCGTTGCCCGCGCCGTGCAGCAACTGGATCTCCCCGTCGCCATCAGGCGTCCGACGAATACCAGTTTGTCCAAATCGT
Source organism: Chthoniobacteraceae bacterium (assembly GCA_044375925.1). Classification (GTDB taxonomy): domain Bacteria; phylum Verrucomicrobiota; class Verrucomicrobiia; order Chthoniobacterales; family Chthoniobacteraceae; genus Chth-196. Next base: position 19,712 of record JBILLT010000051.1, read on the forward strand.
CGAAACCCCCGCTCAACTTGCGGTCCTGCGCTTGGTCACTGGAATGGTTGGGGGGAGGCATTGCAGGGATAATCCACGAGTGTACCCGGTTTGTAGGATAAAATTACAATCCTCAATCCGATTGTCTCGAGCGTTAACTCCGGTTCGATGCACAGACACGATGGACGGGTTCCTAAGAACTTGACGATCCCTGAATCATGAAGCACACCAAAGCCCGATGAAACCGCCCTCCGGAGAGAACCCAGACGCCATGCATCATGCGCTGCCACTGCATGCGCGGCGGAACGGTGCGACGCCGGCATCCGAGTCGCGCGCGGTTTGACCCGGCCGCTGACGATCCAGTCACCAACCGCCCCATGAGTTTCTATCTAAAATCCACGTCCCTGCTCGGCGCACTCGGCGTCGGACTCGGCGCATTCGGAGCTCACGGGCTCAAGCAGACTCTCGAGGCCCACCAGACCGCCGCCACCTGGCAGACAGCGTCGCTGTATCATTTACTGCACAGCGTCGCGCTGCTGGCGGTGGCTTCGAGGGATGAGGTATCAAAACCTTGTTTCTGGTGTTTCACCACGGGCATTCTCATCTTCAGCGGAAGTCTATACACCCTTGCCGTGACGAACGTGAAATGGCTCGGGGCGATCACCCCGGTTGGCGGACTGCTGCTCATTGCGGGCTGGTTGCTGCTTTTCTTTTCACGCGGCAAACCTCTTAATTAGCCTTCCACCACCCCATCGCTTGGCGCATCCAAGGTTTCGCCCGGCATCCACTCCCCCCATGAAGAGCAAATGCATCGCTTCGCTAGTCGGATCTTTAGGCGTCGCGCTTCTCGCCTGCACGGCGTCGGCGCAGTCTTTTTCGAAAAAACACCTCACCGACGATTTTTGGGCTGAGGGCGCGGCGGTTGCTGACTTCAACAAGGACGGCAATAACGACATCGCGTACGGGCCTTGGTGGTTTGAGGGGCCGGACTTCAAGGTGTCGCACGAGATTTATCCGGCAACCGCCACCTGGGCCCTTGCGCAACCGGGAGCGGATCCGAAACAAATGCCCGGGTTCAAAGGAGCAAAGTCGCCTGACAACGGGTACTCCGACAACTTCATCGATTACACCGACGACTTTAATCACGACGGATGGATCGATTTGCTGGTTCTGGGTTTCCCCGGAAAAGAAGCGTTTTGGTTTCAGAATCCCGGATCGGCAGCCGGCGAGTGGAAGAAGCACCTCGCGCTCGAGAGCGTCGACAATGAATCGCCCGGTTACCTCACGATCACCAAAGACGGAAGAAAAGGGATTGTGTGCAGTAACGCGGGTTTTCTCGGGTACGCGTTTCCGGATGCGTCGAGCCCCGAAAAGCCGTGGGTTTGGCACCCGATTTCTCCGAAGGGAAACTGGCAGAAATTCACGCACGGCCTCGGGATGGGCGACATCAACGGCGACGGGAGGCCGGACTTGCTCGAGGCGAAAGGCTGGTGGGAACAACCCGCCAGCTTGGAAAATGATCCGCCGTGGACTTTCCACGAGGCGCTCTTCGCTGCCGGCGGCGCGCAAATGTTGGTGACCGACGTGAACGGCGATGGGAAGGCGGATGTGATCACCAGCATTCAGGCGCACGGGTACGGCGTGGTATGGCTCGAACAAACGGAGGACGCCGGCGGCATCGGGTGGCGGCGCCACTGGATCGTCGGCGCCAAGCCGGAGGACACGCCGCACCAGACCGTTTTTACCCAACCCCATGCCTTGGCCCTCGGAGATATCAACGGCGACGGGCTTCCGGACCTTGTGACCGGCAAGCGGTTCTGGGCCCACGGCCCGAAGGGCGGGGACCCCGGCTCCAACGATCCTGCCGTGCTCTACTGGTTTGAACTCAGCCGGCGCGAGAAAGGTGCACAATTCATTCCGCACCTCATCGACTCGGACTCGGGGGTCGGCACGCAGGTGACGGTGTCGCCCCTGAAGAAAGGCGGAAAAGCGGGAATCATCGTCGGAAACAAAAAAGGCGCGTTTGTCTTCGAGCAGCAATAAAAATTCGGCGGCGTTCACCCAAGCGTCATCACCCCACGAACGGAACCATTCTATGAAACCAACCTCATTCATCCAAAGAGCGAGACGCCATTCCGTATGCCTGTTCACCGGGATTTCCCCGCTGCTTGCAGTGCTGCCCGCGCGCAGCGAACTTGCGGACT
>JBILLT010000124.1:0-5619 GCA_044375925.1 Chthoniobacteraceae bacterium
CGAGCATCGAACAACCCGCTCTGTTTCTAACCCCGATAGCCTGCAAAAGTCAAAGGGACGCTGCCCTCGGCGAAATAAACCTCTCTGGCCGGGAAGCCTCATTTCATCGCTCGCCTGCCAAGTCCCCGCTCAACATTCGGAGTTAAAAACAAGACCGTCGTACGCGACCATGACTCCCTCCGGCAACCGTTTCTCCAAATCCGCATGGCGGTGGTCGTGGCATTGGTGCGTCAACCAAGCCGAACCGGGCTGAATCCGCTCAATAACCTGCAGGGCTTCCCCCACGCTGAGATGCGTGGGATGCGGCTTCTCGCGAAGCGCGTCGATCACGAGATGCTCCACCCCGCGGACGAGTGCCTCAACCTCCGCGGGCACACTCTTGCAATCGGTCAGGTACGCAAACAACGGACGGCCTTCGCGCTTGAAGAGGTATCCCAGACACTGGGTGTTCCCGTGGGGAAGCGGCAGAGGAACCACCTCGGTGCCGTGGAAATCAAAAGGGCCGCGGACCACCCGCGGGTCCGGGTGCAGGTATCCGGGAAACCTCGAACCTTCATCGAAAGCGAAGTGAAACGCCCTTGCAAGCTGGGTCAGGGTCTCCTCGGACCCGTAGACGGGAAACCGAAACCGCCCGTAGGAGAACGGCCGCAAGTCGTCGAAACCCATGATGTGGTCGGTATGGGCATGCGTGAATAGAGCCGCATCCATTTTTGAAATGCCCTCCCTCAGGCACTGGCTGCGGAAGTCAGGCCCGGTGTCCACGACCCAACTCGCCTCCGGCGACTGCACGTAGACCGAGCAGCGGGAGCGTTTGTCCCTGGGATCATCCGAAGTGCAGGTGCCGCACTTACAACCAATCCGCGGTACCCCTTGCGAGGTGCCGGTCCCCAGAACCGTTACAGTGAAATTGGCCATGTCCTGAGCCGAGGTTAAACGGCTTTTGGTAAAAGTCCAAACGCGACAGTCCAAACCGGGCCGACCGCGCGAATTCTACAGTGGAAGCCGGCAGAGGGGGGAGGACAGTTGACGAACCATCCTCGGGTCGCCTAGGGTTCGGGCGTTGGAGTTCAGCGGCGGGGTCGCCAAGTGGTAAGGCCGAGGTCTGCAAAACCTCTATCGCGGGTTCGATTCCCGCCCCCGCCTCCACCCTGATTTTGATTAGTACGCAAGTTTTATGCACGGTATGGGCAAGTTGAGAAGTCCGCGGGGGCATGGGGGGGAGCAGAGGGGGCGTTTAATTCGCCGGAAATGCCACCAGACTCCTTTTGGCGGATCTTTGTACGCCGAACACCGCTTTCCGTTTGCCGCTTTCCGCTTTGCAACGGGCACCGATCTACTCGTAGCACATTGAATTGAATCAGCTTCCACAAGAAATGCCTCAAGTCCCCTCCCCCAAAATCGAAGCACTGGTCCGAGGCTTTTCCGACGTGCCGGGCGGTCTTCTGCCTGCGCTCCACGCGATCCAGCACGAACTGGGCTACGTGGACCGCAACTGCATTCCACTGCTTGCCGACGTGTTCAATCAGACCGTCGCCGAGGTGCACGGGGTCATCACTTATTACAAAGACTTCCGCACCGAAGCACCATCGGGCCCTGTCTTGCACATCTGCAGGGCGGAAGCCTGCCAAGCCAGAGGCGGGCGCGCCGTCTGGAACCGTGCGAAACAAGCCGCCCTGGGCAAGGCGGTTGAAGTCGAGGAGGTCTTCTGCCTGGGCCACTGCGCTCTGGGTCCCGCCGCAGCCATGCATGGGAAGCTCTATGGAGGTGTCACCCCCGACGGGATTACTCGAATTCTGGCAGGCTCATCACAACCGCAGGCGATCCCCGAAAAAACCGATTCTCGCGGCGGAGGAGTCACCGTTTTTGTGCCGCGCGACGCGGCCTCCCGGGCGGCCGGATCGGATGCGGTGGCTGCCGAGTTGGCGGCGAACAAAGGGGTCAGGGTGGTTCGCAATGGTTCTTGGGGAATGCTGTGGCTTGAACCCATGATTGAAGTGCAGACCCCCGAGGGGCGCATTGCTTACGGCCCCGTACAGTCCACCGACGTCAGAAGCCTGCTTGAGGCGGGCCTGCTCGAGGGCGGCGACCATCCGCTGAGACTCGGACCGACGAACGCACTTGCCTGGATGAAACGCCAGCAGCGTTTCACATTTGAGAGGGTCGGTCTTGTGGACCCTCGCTCTCCCGAAGACTACGAGTCGCACGGAGGCGTTGCGGGATTGAGGCGCGCCCTCGGGATGAGCCGTGCAGACGTTGTCAAAGAAATCACCGACAGCGGGCTGCGCGGACGCGGCGGCGCTGCATTCCCCACCGGCATCAAATGGAGGACGGTTTTGGAGGCGAGCGGCGAGAAGAAATACATCGTCTGCAACGCGGATGAGGGTGACAGCGGGACTTTCGCCGACCGCATGCTGATGGAAGGCGACCCGTTCATGCTCCTTGAGGGGATGACAATCGCAGCTTGGGCCGTGGGAGCTGACGAGGGATACATCTACGTGCGCAGCGAATACCCGGATGCGATCGAATCACTGAGGGCGGCGATCGACTCCGCTAATTGCCGGAGCTGGCTTGGCGAAAACATTCTTGGCTCGGGCTTGAACTTCCAGATCCACGTCCGCGTAGGCGCCGGCTCCTACGTCTGCGGGGAGGAAACCGCATTGCTGGAAAGCTTGGAGGGCAAACGCGGGGTGGTGCGCGCCAAACCTCCCCTGCCCGCCCACGTCGGGCTGTTCGGAAAGCCCACCGTCATAAACAACGTTCTGAGTCTGGCCACCGTGCCGGCGATCATGGCGAAGGGCGCTCCCGCCTACGCGGCGCTCGGCATCGGGCGCAGCCGCGGAACGCAGGTCTTGCAGCTCGCCGGAAATATCGCCCGCGGCGGGATCCTGGAGGTTGCCTTCGGGGCGACCCTCGATGAAATCGTCAACGAACTCGGCGGGGGTACCGCGAGCGGACGTCCGGTCCGCGCCGTCCAAGTCGGCGGACCGCTCGGCTCGTACCTGCCGGTGGAGCAATTTCATCTGCCATTCGATTACGAATCTTTTGCGGCGGCGAACGCCATCGTGGGACACGGCGGCATCGTGGTTTTCGACGACACCGTCAACATGGCGGAGCAGGCGCGTTTTGCAATGGAGTTCTGTGCGCTCGAGAGCTGCGGCAAATGCACGCCATGCCGGATCGGCAGCACGCGTGGCGTCGAACTGATGGACAAGATTATCGGGAACGTGAACCGAAGCGCAAACATCGAGCTGCTGGAAGACCTCTGCGAGGTGATGGCAGACGGTTCACTTTGCGCCATGGGTGGACTCACCCCGCTCCCGGTGCGCAGTGCGCTCAGTCACTTCACCGAAGACTTCCAGATGACGAAAGGAACCGCGCTATGATCCTTGTTGAACAAGACCTTGGAACCCCGGAACCCAAGCGGGCATCCCGCCACGAAGCTCTGCGGAACGTCGAATTAACGGTGGACGGCGTCGCCATCGCAGTGCCCGAAGGAACCTCGGTGATGCGCGCGGCGGCCCTGGCGGGCGTGGACATTCCAAAACTGTGCGCCACCGAAAAACTCGAAGCCTTCGGATCATGCCGCCTGTGCCTTGTCGAAATCGACGGACGCAAAGGAACACCTGCGTCGTGCACAACCCCCGTATCGCAGGGAATGAGCGTCACCACTCAATCACCCAAGCTCGAGCGGATGCGCCGCGGGGTGATGGAGCTCTACATAAGCGATCATCCGCTTGACTGCCTGAGCTGCCCCGCAAACGGAGACTGCGAATTGCAGGACATGGCGGGTGCGGTTGGACTGCGCGACGTGCGCTACGGTTATCAGGGTGAAAATCACCTGGATTTGCCGAAGGACACGTCAAACCCGTATTTTACGTTTGATTCGTCCAAATGCATCGTCTGCTCGCGCTGCGTTCGGGCATGCGAAGAGGTACAAGGCACCTTCGCGCTGACCATCGAGGGACGCGGGTTTGCATCGAGGGTTGCCGCGGGAGCGAACGGGAATTTCTTCGATTCGCCATGCGTCTCGTGCGGCGCCTGCGTTCAGGCTTGCCCGACCGCAACCCTGACGGAAAATTCAGTCATCGAACACGGAACACCCCGCAAGACCGTGCTCACCACTTGCGCCTATTGCGGAGTCGGTTGCTCTTTCAAGGCCGAAATGCAGGGCGAACAGGTCGTTCGCATGGTGCCTTACAAGGACGGAGGCGCGAATGAAGGTCACTCTTGCGTAAAAGGCCGGTTCGCCTGGGGATACGCCACGCATCCAGACCGGGTGACCCATCCCATGGTGCGCGATTCGATTGATCAAGAATGGCGCAAGGTTTCATGGGAAGAAGCGATCCAGTTCGCGGCTGCAAAACTGAAGGACATCCAAGCCAGACACGGGCGTTCATCAATCGGTGGAATCACTTCCTCGCGCTGCACCAACGAGGAAGTCTATGCGGTCCAAAAAATGGTGCGGACGGCTTTCGGAAACAACAACGTCGACACGTGCGCGCGGGTCTGCCACTCGCCCACGGGGTTCGGATTGAAGAACGCGTTCGGCACCTCAGCGGGCACCCAGGATTTTAAATCTGTCGAATATGCGGACGTGATCCTCATTATTGGCGCCAACCCGACCGACGCACATCCAGTGTTCGCTTCGCGGATGAAAAAACGACTGCGCGAAGGTGCGCGGCTCATCGTGGTGGACCCTCGGAAAATCGACCTCGTTCGCAGCCCTCACGTCGAGGCGTCGCACTTTCTCCAACTGCGTCCCGGCACCAACGTGGCGATCATCAACGCAATCGCCCACGTGATTGTCGAGGAAGGATTGATCGATGAAAAGTTCGTTGCCGAGCGCTGCGAGCCTTCCGATTATCAAAACTGGAAATCTTTCATTTCGCGCGCGGAAAACAGCCCTGAAGCCACCGCGGCGCACACCGGCGTTCCTGCGAATGAGGTGAGGGCGGCCGCTCGCCTGTACGCAACGGGCGGCAACGCCGCAATCTACTACGGTCTTGGCGTGACCGAACACAGCCAGGGATCCACGATGGTCATGGGCATGGCCAATCTGGCGATGGCGACTGGAAATCTCGGCAGGGACGGGGTCGGGGTCAACCCGCTCCGGGGTCAGAACAACGTGCAAGGCTCCTGCGACATGGGCTCGTTTCCGCACGAACTGGCAGGGTACCGCCACGTGAGCGACGACGCCGCGCGCGCGACATTCGAGGCATTCTGGGGCGTTAAAATTGATTCCGAACCGGGGTTGCGCATTCCCAACATGCTGGACGGCGCGATTGACGGGCACTTCAAAGGGCTGTTCGTGCAGGGTGAAGATATCGCGCAATCCGATCCGAACACCCATCACGTTCAAGCGGCGCTACGGGCGATGGAGCTGGTCATCGTCCAGGACCTTTTCGTGAATGAAACCGCGAAACTCGCTCATGTATTTTTGCCCGGCACTTCTTTTCTCGAGAAAGACGGCACGTTTACGAATGCCGAACGCCGCATTAACCGGGTGCGTCCCGCAATGCGTGCGAAGACAGGAAAACAGGAGTGGCAGGCGGTCTGCGATCTTGCGAGCGCTCTGGGGCACCCCATGCACTACGACTCTTCCAGCGCGATCATGGATGA
>JBILLT010000125.1:0-5587 GCA_044375925.1 Chthoniobacteraceae bacterium
GAGGTGGTTACGTGGAGAGCAAGCCTGCGGTGATGAGTGTTGCGAAGCCCGTTTCGATCACAACGCAGCCCGTGGCGCCTTTGCGTGTGGGTGTGGCTGGTTCATTTACGCTGAGCGTCGGGGCGACGGGTGACGGGTTGAACTACCAGTGGAGCAAGGATGGCGTGGCAATTGCGGTTGGAGGCACGTCGGCTGTCTTGAGTAGAAGCGCGTCTCAGGAACTAGCCGGAGCGTACCAGGTGAAGGTGTGGAACGCTTTCAGCATGGCGCTCAGTAACGTGGTGAACGTGAGTGTGAGCCAGGAGCTTGGAGTGAAGGTGATTCAACCCGGCACCGTCGACATTGGCGGTTCGGCGAACCTCATCGCGAATGCATCGGGACCGGGCCAGTTGAGCTACCAGTGGTACAAGGGTGAATCGTTGATTCAGGGTGCCACAGGTGAAACGCTTAAAATCAGTCCTGTGACCAAAACGGACGGCGGGAGTTATCATGTGACAGTGACTTCGAGTGAGGATCCCAGCAAGAAGGAGCCGTCCAATAGGGTCGTTCTTGGCGTGCGGGATGTGCCGCGGGTTTTGGTGGCGCCGGTGTCGCGGATTGTGGGTGGGACGACATCGAAGGTGTCGTTCACGGTGGTGGCCGAGTCGCGCGCGGGCGGTACGTTGAATTTCGCGTGGAGCAATGTTGGAACGGGATCAGTGAGCAGTAAGGGCAACACGAGCACGCTCACCATCACCGCGAACGCTGGGGAGACGCTCAGTCAGGGTGCCTACTCGGTAACCGTCAGCAGCGCTGAAAGCGTGGACGGCAAAGTGCAGGCTGGAAGCATCACACTCTCGGCCAAGCTCACGGTGTTGAGTACGGCGCCAAAAGCTCCGACTACGGCCGGTTCGGATGGCGTGTCGGTGCACACCAGTTGGTGGGTGTACTGGGTGAAGGCGACCAGGGGCGGGTCCTCGCGCAACGGCTACTACGCTCTGGAACGGAGCTACATCAACGGGGTGGTGACGCCGAAACGTGCGGTATGGGTGTGGCAGCCCCAGGACCCGACGGCCATCGCTTCTACGTATCCGAAGGACGACTGGTTGGAGGTTGACCAATCTGTTCTGGATGCGGTGGCCAGCGAGCGCGGGGAATTCTCGGTGCTTGCTTCCCGTATCGCCAGCGGAACCGTCGGTACTGACAATTACGTCGCCAGCGGGGATTACGCGATTGCCGGGCGCGTGGAAGAAGAGGGTGAGGGGTCGTTGTACGGGGCGCCGGACTTCGTGGAGGGTGTGTACTCGGACTCCGCAGGCGAATACACGGTGGAATTGAGCTGGGACATGGAGCAGGTGTACCGGATGGACGTGTACAGCGATCTCCCAAGTGTCATAGAGGAACTGCAGAAAGCGCTCCAGGACGCGATGCTCGACAGCGATTAACCCAGCTGAATGACGGCGCTGCCGCCCTTCATGACCTGCGGGTCATACCGGGCGGTTGCGCTGTCTTTCGCCGTCGTCCTTTTTGTTCTTCCGCGGGAAGAGTTGCCGGCGCTGTACAACCTGCGGCGGGCAGCGCCCAGCAAAGTCGTTCGTAAGCGGTACGCAAAGCACCCCTAATAGAGTGGGGAGACGCCGGTAAATCTCGGACATGCTACTGAGTAAAAATCAGCTGGGGTGCTTGTAGTGGAGAAGACCCTTTGTTGGGAAAATCAACAGCGATTCAATGTCCTCCCATCCTGCGGCAAGGTCCTCTTCTGAGAGCTTGCACAGCGTGGCAACCACGCCTTGGCGAGGGCCGAGCTCGGCGCGTACCGTCTCACACAAGTTCCGGTATTCATAGACCTCGCCGTTGGACTTTTTGCGGTTCTTGCGCAGAAACCTTTTAGAGGCGGACAATAGTTCTACATTCTCGACCAGATGCGCTTGGATGGCACCTCAACAGAGGCTGTTTCCTTTGCGGGAGCGCGGTCAAGAGACGGCTGTGCGGTGCGATACGACATGTTCATGTTCACTTCATACAATGGCGTCGTGTTGGGACACCGGGCGAGCGCGGTCGACCCGAATCGTCGGGAGTGGGTGGCCTCGCCCGGTGCCAGCCAGACAATGCGAGGAATTCGCAGGAAAACCTGTCGCGACCAATCAAACGTGGCGCAGAGCCGTTTTTTTTGGGCTTTATTAATTTGAGGCGGATGCATATACCGAAATCGACTGGCGGCGTATTTGCTCCGCGCGACAGTTGTCAAATCCCAACCGACCCGCTGTTGGTCTACCCTTTGATGAGAAAGCCTTACTTATTCCTCCTGTCGTGCGCACTTTTTTATTTGCGCGTTGCGGATCCCGCAATAGCCCTCGCGGTGGCGGACCCCGTTTTTTTATCCGATGCGAAAGCCACGCAGCAAACCTTCGCGGAAAATGTGGTTCTTTCTGCGGGCTCCACCGCAACGGTCGACCTTGGGGGCATTTACTCGACGGACTATGACTCCGTGCGTTCCGATCAAAACGTGGTGGTTGCTGGATCCCTGGCCATCCGTTTCCTGAACGAGTTTGAAAACGCGATCGTTAGTTACCACTCGTTCACCATCCTGCGGGGAGGGTCTGTCTCCGGCACCTTTGCAAATTTGCCTGACGGCTCCCGCTTTACGCTGCCAAACGAGCTCGGATCTTTAAAAATCACGTACACTCCCACCGAAGTAACTCTTTTGGACTGGAGGCCCTACGTTCGTGAGTTGACGTGGGACCCAGGGTCTGCAGATGCCGGCACGCAGGTGTTTCAAAATACGAACACCCGCAAGGGACGTCATTTTTTCCATCTTTATTCGCAGAGCACCGACGTTGGAGGGTGGCGCGCCCGCCTCACGCTATCGTCGGGGGAGGCAAACCTCTACATGCGCAGCGGCTCGCTGCTTGAAAGTCCAAATAACACGGACCACAGGTCGGAGAGGACTGGCTCCGATGGTCTCATTTTTAATTATCAGCAAGCGGAAGACTGGTACATTTTGGTCGATGCGAAGACCGCTGGATCGCAATGGTCTCTTTTTGCCGGACGTCTTTGGGTGCAGGAGCTCGGACAGCTCCGTTGGACTGACTCCAACGCCGACGGGCAGTATGATATTGGCGAAAAAGCGCTCGCTTCCGGTCCGTCGTCGCCGGTCACCGTGCCTCCGGAAGGAATGCGTTTTTTCCGAGGCGCGGTTCCAGTTGGAACGCTGGGATGGAGTCTGTGGCTGCGAGGGGACTTGCGCCCTCTGATGATCAAAAAGGCACGCATTCCTTTTTCGAATGAAAACGATCACAGTCAGCAGGGGCAGATGCTGCTGGTTCCGCCCTACTTGGATTCCGCAGAATCGTATTTTTTGAGCTTTTCGGGAACACCTGGTGAAAGTGTTACTTTGGATTCGCGCATTCAAGAGGTGCGCACCGATCTGGCGTTTGGTGCGAGCGTTACTGCGGAGGTAACGGCGAACGATCCGCCATTTCAGGTGTTTCGCGTGCAGGTGCCGGTGGATCAGATCGGGTGGGAAATCGCGACCACAGCGCTCTCGGGCGATCCCAACATTTGTGCGCGACGTCGGAATGTCGGCTCGGAAAATGAGAACGATGCCTATTCGGAAGTGGCGGGTTCGGTGAAAGACAGTTTTACGATGGTTCCCGATTTTCTGACAGACGGGACATGGTACATCACTGTGTATGGGTATGGACCGTACAAATACACCCTCAAGAATGCCAACCCGACCATCACGCCGACCAACTACACCAGCAGCCAGACTAACGACGAGACCACGCGTGCAGGCTGGCGCTACTACAGTCTAAACAACATTGGACCCAACCTCGATGCGCAGCTCCAGAATTTGGGCTGGGAATTGAATCTCGCCGGGCAGGTGAGCGGCACCGAAATTGCCATTCGCCGGAATGCCCTCCCGAGCCGCTGGAATTATCGCACCAGCGGGGAGAATTTTTATACCTACACGTATTCCGACAAGCGGAACAATTTGTCCGGTGATCGAGGTTTTTTGCAGGATCCGGGACATCCTGCAGATGTGTGGTACGTGGGGGTGTACTCCCCGTCCGCGGCGCTTGGTGCGTTTCAGTTGTCTGCCGCGCCGCTTGTTCCAGCGGATGTTCAATTCGACGGAGGTTCGCGTACCGTTCAGAGCCTGGCTCCCGGACGTTGGAGTTATGTGAAAGTGACGGTGCCTGCAGGAGTCAAAGGATGGGATGTGTGGCTGAGTAATGTGACGGGGGACCCGGCATCCACAGACGTGATAGTGAGTAGAGATGTGTTGCCTAGGAATGCAGGGTCATCCGGGCTAGAGCAGGCGGCTTGGCCGTCCGGTGCTTCGCTGCAATTGGGTAATTCTGATTGGTCAGGCTTGGGTCAGACGGTCGCGCATTCTATCATTGCCATGGGCAGGCCGCTGGAGCCGGGAACTTATTATATTGGGGTGTACAACAGGTCGTCGACGAACGCAGTGAGTTACACGCTGGAGAGTCGGGGGATCGGGGATGGGCAACGTATTCCGGTTAGCGATTTGGCATTCCAAGATGACAGCGTGAATATCGAGGGACTTGCTGCGCGTGAGAATCGGTTTTTTCGGGTGGTGATTCCTGAAAACACGCCGAGTTGGGAGGTGACGCTAAGTCCAAGCGTTGGGGAAATGGCTCTGGTTGTGACGGGGGAATTTCTTCCAGATTTTGAAGCATCCGAGTCAGAAAATATCAACCAACGCCTTGATCAAATGAAACGTGGCGGTTTGTTGATGCGCAAAAGCGGAGCAGAACGCTTTGTGCTGCTGCCGCGTGACGGACAAACTTTTTTGCGGGCTGGTGAATACTACATTGGAGTGGCGGCTTCGGAGACAAGCAGTGGGGTTTTGAGATCGCTAGGTACCCTTGCGGTAACGGATCTCGGATTGGTTTCCTCAGTGGAAGTTGTCCGTAGTGTTGCTTTAGCCGCGGGGCAGGCGAAACTTTATCAATTTAGTTTGCCTGAGGGGAGTGAGAGTTTGGAGGTCCGTTTGGAAACGGTGTCTGGATCACCCGAAGCGCGAATGAGTTTTGGTTCGCAATTTCCACATGGGAGAGGCATTATTGGCGGCTATGGTTTTTCAGGAGGGTCTATTTACCGGCCGGAAATTGATCCCATCTACACGGTTGCCAATCCTAGTGGGACCTATCGCGTGGTGGTCGCTGCGTCTACTGCACAAGACGCCACTGCCGTTTTTAAAGTGCGACTGAGGGCAACTGAGCAAATTCCATTTGATGGAGGCATTCAGACCCGATCGAACCAAACTGTACGCGCCTGGGAGTACTTTAAAGTGACGGTGCCTGCAGGAGTCAAAGGATGGGATGTGCGGCTGAGTAACGTGACAGGGGACCTGCAAAACATATCCGTGAATGTAAAGAAGGACTTGTTGCCAGATTCTGTTTATGGGGACGTGGGTCGTTCTGATTGGACAGGGCTTGCTGAGGGCCCCCGGCACAGTATTTTTTCGATGGGTAAATCGCTTGAGCCGGGAACTTACTACATTGGAGTGTACAATGGCTCCTCCACGAACGCAGCGAGCTACACGCTGGAGAGTCGTGGCATCGGGGACGGGCAGCGT
>JBILLT010000126.1:0-5540 GCA_044375925.1 Chthoniobacteraceae bacterium
CGGAAGTGGACTCAACACAGGCGCAGCGCGACGCCGCGCGGCTTCTGATCGGGAACCAGGCCATCCGGCACCGGATCGAATCCGGGCAGTCCCGCCCGACGCTGCGCTTTTGGGACCTAGGGGAGGGGTGGTCGCATTGGAGCGGATTGCCCTTTGTTTATGCGGTGTGGGTGCTGCGCGGTGACATGCCGCCATCGTTGGCGGCCGCTGCCGCGGAGGGGTTCCGTTCCGTCGCGGCCCGCGGGCTTCTGGAGCGCGATAGGATCGCTGCGGAGAACGGCGAGTTCCCCGAAGCATTGGCAAAGCGGTACCTGAATGAGAACATCCGTTTCCATGTGTCGGCCCGCGAAAAAAGCGGCCTGGCTTTCTTCGGCTCCGAGTTGGGGTCGGTCGGCCTGCTGGATGCACCGGCCTCGGAACTGGAGTGGGTTTAGAACGCTTCGGGCAGCGGAAGCGCGCCGGGGCGTTAGGCCTTCAGGCCTTACTGGGGAGCCGATCCCGCGTAAAAATAAGCCAGCCGCCATTCATCGCCGACCTTGCGCCACGCCAGTTTGGGCCCCTTGTAGGAAGGGTTCTTCGCATCGCGGGGCGCCACTTTCATCGCACCCTGATTGAATGTCTTTTGGTTTAAAAGTTTGTTCAGGGGGACCCAGAGATTGTGCCTGTTCCAGAATTCGAAAGGCGTTTCCTGAAGCGGCGCCTCATCCTCCCTCCAGGTAAAGTCAGGAGCCAGCAGGGACTGGACGACCGCCTGATCCTTGGTGATCGAGGCTTCCATCAACCTGAGATTCGAGGACTCGAGCGCGCCCTTGTCGCCGCCGGTGGTCGCGCATGCGGACAAAAAGACGCCAGCTAATCCTTTCAGCACAAACAAAGAGGGCCTGTGTTTGTTTTGAGTGCGCTGCTTGTGCTGATGGATTTGCATGAGTTACCTAGCTCCTAACCTGACCTGTACCTCTTAACTGATACTTATAAGTAGTCAATTCCTCTAACGCCATCGGGCCCCGTGCGTGAAGTTTGTCGGTTGAAATTCCGATCTCCGCTCCGAATCCAAATTCACCGCCGTCGGTGAAGCGGGTCGATGCGTTCCAATACACCGTGGCGGAATCGACCTCGGACAGAAATCTTTCGGCGGTCGCTTCGTCGTCGGTGATGATTGCGTCGCTGTGGTGCGATCCGTGGGTTTCAATGTGTTCGATCGCGTCCTCGACGCCTCCCACGACTTTGACGGCAAGAATCAGGTCGAGGAACTCCGTCGTGAAATCCGCTGGCTCTGCAGCGATCGCGCAGGTGCGTACTTCGGAAACCTTTTGAGCGGCCGCCAGAGCTTCAGGATCGCACCGGAGTTGGACGCCTTTGGCCGCCAGAGCTTTTCCAGTGGTCTGCATGAATGCATCGAGGATGAGCCGGTGGACGAGCACTGTCTCCGCGGCATTGCAGACTCCCGGGCGCTGGCATTTGGCATTCACAACGATTTTCTCGGACATCCCGGGATCCGCCTTTGAATCCACGTACAGGATACAGATGCCGTCGTAGTGCTTGATCACGGGCATCCGCGCATGAGTGACGACGGTCTCAATCAGACCTTTGCCGCCGCGCGGAACGATCACGTCCAGATACTGGTCCATTGCGCAAAGATACTCGACCGCGGCCCTGTCCGTGACCGGCACCAGCAGAATGGCGTCGGCAGGCAAACCCGCCGAAGCCGCGCCCTCCGACAGCGCGCTTGCAATCGCAAGATTCGAATGGATTGATTCGGACCCGCCGCGCAGGATCGTCGCGTTGCCGGTCTTGGTGCACAGCACCGCCGCGTCGCTTGTCACGTTTGGACGCGATTCATAGATGATCCCCACAACGCCGATCGGCACACGCAGTTTTTTAATCCGCAGCTCATTGGGACGCGTCCATTCGCGGATCACTTCCCCGACCGGATCCGCGAGCGCGGCGACCTGCCGGATGCCGTCGCTCATCGCCCGGATGCGCTTCGGATCCAGCCTGAGACGGTCGATCATGGCGGCCGAGAGGTTGCGCGCGCGGGCGCCCTCGAGGTCCTTCTCGTTTGCCTCGAGAATCTGCGCCTCGTTGTTCTCGAGGGCATCCGCCATCGCCAAAAGACCCGCGTTTTTCTGCCCGGAACTCAAACGGGCAAGCTGACGCGCAGCCGCGCGGGCGCGCTTGCCGTAGGCGAGAATGGTCTGCTGAAGGTCGCTCATAAAACGCTTACTTTGAATTTTTGACCGCGCTCTGCCGGGCCGGTGCAAAATGCGTTCCGACGTTTTTTCCGGCGAGGATTGCCGCGACCTGGCCGGCCTTGCGGCCGCTCGCGATATAGGTCGTGATTCCCGAATCCACCGCCAGCTTGACGGCCTGCAACTTTGAAACCATGCCGCCCACCGAAAGCCTGCCTTTGTCGTTGCGGGCGTATCGGGATACCGCATCCACGTCAGGGACTTCCCCGATGCGGGTTCCCTTGGAATCGAGCAGCCCGTCGACACTCGTGAGGAGGATCAACACGTCGGCATTCACGAGCATCGCAACTTCTGCCGAGAGGCGGTCGTTGTCACCGAAGCGGAGTTCCTCGGTGGCCACGGTGTCGTTCTCGTTGATGATCGGCACGACTCTGCGCCTCTGGAGGATGCATCCCAGCGTGGTCCTGACGTTTTCGCAGCGGGTTTTGCTGTCGATATCGCCGTGGGTCAAAAGCACCTGCGCCACCTGCAGGTCGTGCGGCTTGAAGCTTTCGGAATACTTCTGCATGAGCTTCGACTGGCCCACGGCGGCGCAGGCCTGGCGCGAGGGCAGGTCGTCCGGGCGCGCCGCAAAGCCGAGGGCGCCCAACCCCGCGGCCACCGCGCCGCTGGAAACCACAATGCACTCGTGCCCCCCGTCGACGAGCGCCGCAATTTCCTTTGCCAATCGGAGAAACTGCTTTGAATCCAATGTGTTGCCACGCTGGGTGGCCAGGATTCCCGAGCCTAATTTGAGAACGATGCGCATTTGGGTATAGATAAGCGGAAGAGTGCCACGCGAATCCAGCTTTGAGATTCCGTGCGCCGCGCCTGTTCGCCCTCCCGCGGCGACTGCCTGACTCTTAAGCCCGGATCGGGGGTTCTGTTGGGCTGGGTGGGGGCTTTTGAGCCGGGAGGAGACCGGACGCCATCCCGCTTTTCGCGTCCTCACTCGGCGTCCTTGGCAATCATGCCGTTGGACTCCAGAAATCTCCGGAATTCGGGCGTATAAAGCGAGACCGCTTGGAGCCACATGCCGGTCCGTTCGCGGGTCCACCAGGCCCCCTCATTCGCGCCGATGGGCGCGAATTGATAGCGGTACAAAACCGCGCGCACGTACCGGGGAGGCGCGTCGGGGAAGGGGTTGTTCGCCAAAAGACTCAAGGTCCCCGGATGGTTGTGGAGGAGTTTCCAGACGAAATGCACCACCCAGGGATAATGCTGAGGAGTGGGCATGGTTCGCATGTCGTAGTGGACGCCGGGGATGGCCGCGAACCAGATTTGCCAGTCCAGCCTGTGGTGGTACGGGCTGATGAAGGAAGGGCGCCGTCCCGTGGCGCCGGGTTTGACCTTGAACTCGTACTCACGCCATACCGCAGACTCGCCGGGGACCCGATTCTCCGTGCCCTCGAACACGATCTCGTAACGCTCGCGGCCCACGCTGCCGAAAGCTCCGTAGGTGTTCACGAGATGGAGCATGTCGAAGGAGGCGTTCATCGCCTGAGTTGGGGAGATCAAGTTTTGCACCGGCTTGATGCTCAGCCATGCGACAACGAGGGCGAAGATACCGCTCGCGAGCGTTGGCAACCGCGACTGCCGGGCGTTCCGTTGCGCGTTCTGCGCCCGCCGGACGAGGGCCTGGGGAAGGATGCGTTGCCAAAACGAATCATCAAGGCAGGCCAAACACGGGACAATCGTGAGCCAATTCAGGAACGAGAGGTTCCCGCTGAAAATCAGCACCCCCATGAATCCCGCCATGAGCGCACCGGCGGCGTTGCGGGCGAGTTTTGGTCCAAATGCAAACCAGGGCACGACGAGCTCCACAAAATGGTTCCAAAGCACCCCGAACCGATGAAACCATGCCGGTGCAAAGTGCAGGAACCGGCTGATCGGATTGGGCACGGGTTGCGTTTCGTAGTGATACAGCAACGCGGTAAAGTCCCGCCAACATTCGTCTCCGCGGATTTTAATGAGGCCCGCCCCCAGCATGATCCGGAAAATCAGCCAGCGGTACAACCAGAGCGTCGTGAGCGGGGGCGGCATTCTCGGAAACGGGCGCGGATCCAAAAGCGGGCACAAAAAAACAGCGATGAACCCGGTCTCCAACAGCTGCGTTTCCCATCCGTACGAGTACCAGAGTTGGCCCACGTGCACGAACGACATGTAAAGCGCCCACAGCGCAAGCATGATGATCGAGTTCGCGTATCCGCAAACCACCACTGCGGAAAGCGCGACGCCCACCCACGCTGTGTTTGCAAGGCACGCGTCGCTCACATTCCACCAAAAGAGGCTGGGGATTTGCCGGAACCCAGCCTCCCGCGAGCCGAAGTACAGCGCCACCTTGTCGAGAAACGCATCCGCAGGAAGCAGTCCCTCGTGGCCGATGAGCGGTACCGCTTGGTTTGCCGCCACCAGAAAGGCGGTGAAATACACAAGCCCCAAAAAGCGCAGCAGAACAAAACGCGTCAACCAGTACGCGCTCGGCTTCCTTTCCTTCCGCTGAGGGAATGGAGGCTCTTCGCTCGGGGTGGTTTCAGTGCTCATGACTAGACTCGCAAACAAGATCGGTGCCGCGCAACCGGCCCCCGGCTTGGCGGGGCGGGGCGGGGGACTGCGCACGGCCGCGAGCGATCATGCACCCATCCGCAAGGCTGCATCGTTTAAGTGCCCCACCGCAGCAGGTCCCTTGCCAACGGACGGAAACGGGTGCCGCACCGCAGGCGGGAATTTTTCACCGCACTTTTATTTTTGCGCCGTACGCTTCCGCTCCGCGCGGCGAGTTCATCACTTTTTGACCGAACTGCGCGGGTGCCGTACAGGCGCCTCCAAGCACGAGAAAGCCCGACGGATGCCAGGCCATCGTGTACGCGTTGTCACCCTTTTCCGAGCCGCAACGCTCGACCCATTCCAGGCGACCATCCGCATCGAATGCGGCGACGAAGATATCCGTTGCGCCGGCGCCGTGCAGGGCGGCCTCCGAGAAGACGGCATCCCCGGTGAATTCGCCGGTGAAAAACCCGCGCCCGCTTCCGTCGGTTGCAACCCCAAGGCAATAGTCGACGCCTTCTCCGTGCAGCGCGTGCACCCACCGGACGCTTAAGTCCCGGTCCAGGGACGCGCAGAATCCGTCGCTGTTTGTGGCGCTGGAACTGGTCAGGGAGTGGGTGCCGATTTGCATATTCTGCTTGTACATTCCGGCGATCCAAACACGCCCGTCGCGGTCCACCGCGATTTCATGAATCGTCGGCGCGGTGCCCGGAAACGAAGCCGCGCCGGCAGCGGAGCCATCCGGCGCGAGTTTCAGCACGAAAC
>JBILLT010000053.1:0-21585 GCA_044375925.1 Chthoniobacteraceae bacterium
GTATCGCGCGATGTTGTACGAGGAAGGCGGACGCGGAATCGTGGCCCAGAACGGGCAGAGCGTCGTCGTGGATCCCTCCGGAGTGAAATGGCGCACGGCGGAGCATGACCCCGTGAACGTCGACGTCTCCGAATGGCACGAATATTCTGTGTTGGCCAAGGGCAACCATATCGTCCATCGGATCGACGGAAAAGTGACGATGGAGTTCACGGACTTTGAGGAAGCGAGGCGTTCCATGGAGGGACTCCTCGCTTTTCAAATCCATGCCGGTCCGGCGATGAGTGTCCACATCAAGGATGTCATGCTTCGCGAACTTCCGGAGGGCGGCGAACTCGCGTTTGAGAAATCTGCCATTCCGAGCGACGCGCAGATTATTGAATCGAAAAAGCCCGCGCCAAAGGCGCAGCCGCCAAGTCCGCAGCCGCCTGCACCAAAGGCGGCTGAGAAAGCGGCTGAGAAAGCGGCTGAGAAATCGCCTGACAAAGCGAAGCCAGCCGCGAGGCGGCCTGACGCGGTGGGTCCTGCGATTGGAGCGAATGTTGCGACACCCATTTCGAACATTCGCGCGCTGCCAGACTTCAAAGTGGAGCTCCTTTACAGCGTCCCGGGGTTGGAGCAGGGCTCCTGGGTGAACCTCACCAGCGATGAGAAGGGGCGCATTTACGCGAGCGACCAATACGGCTGCCTCTACCGGTTCATGCCGCCCGCCCCCGGGGAGCCCCTGAGTCCGGCGAGCGTTGAAAAAGTCCCCGCGGAGATCCGCGGCATCAACGGGATGCTGTTCGCATTCGGTGCGCTCTATGTGGGCGTGAATGACTACGAAAAAAAGATCCCGAGCGGTGTGTACCGGATCACAGACAGTGATGGAGATGAAATGCCTGACAAGGTGGAGATGCTTCGTGAGTTCGACGCAGGGAGCGACCATGGGGTGCATGCGATTTTGAAAACGCCGGACGGCCGCGGGCTGTACCTCATCAGCGGCAACAACGCAGTGCTCAAAGAAGGGCCCAAGGCCGGCACGCCCAACACGTCGCCCGTTGCGAAACTTTGGGGTGATGACCATCTGCTGCCTCGCATGCCCGACGGTCGGGGCCACAACCGCCATGTGATGGCGCCCGGCGGGATCGTGTACCGCTTTACGCCCGACGGGAAAACCTTCGAAATATTCGCGAGCGGCTTTCGCAACATCTATGACGGAGCCATCAACCATGATGGCGAACTCTTCGTGTACGACGCCGACATGGAGTACGATTTCAACACTTCATGGTACCGTCCCACGCGGATCAACCACGTAGTGAGCGGCGGCGAATACGGCTGGCGCAACGGCGCTGGGAAGTACCCCGAGTTCTACATCGACAACCTGCCTGCGACGCTCAACATCGGACCCGGCTCTCCAACGGGCTGCACGTTCGGGTACGGCGCAAAGTTTCCGGCGAAGTATCAGGAGGCCTTCTACGCGCTCGATTGGAGCTGGGGCAAGATCTACGCCGTCCACCTCAAGCCCGAGGGAAGCACGTATACTGCAACGAAGGAAGAGTTCGTGACAGGCGGTCCCCTTCCTGTGAGCGACGCCATTATCGGCAAGGACGGCGCGATGTACTTCACCGTCGGAGGCAGGCGCGTTCAGAGCGCGCTCTATCGCGTTTCATACGCGGGCAAGGAGAGCACTGAAAAAGCGCGCACCGGAAATCATCCGGGCGACGCTGAAGCACGGGCCTCCCGCAAACTGCGGCAATCCCTCGAGGAGTTTCATGGAAAAGAATCTTCGAACGCGGTTGGGGCCGCATGGCCCCACCTGCGCAGCCCTGATCGCTACATCCGCGCCGCAGCGCGCACCGCGCTCGAGCATCAGCCTCTGGAGCAGTGGCAGGCAAAGGCGCTTCAGGAGACCGACGCCACGGCGCAACTTGAAGCGCTGCTCGCCCTCATCCGTCGCACTGGAGTCTGCCCCACGCACCGCGGTGAAAATGACACCGTCAACACCGTCGCGCGCGACGAAATCCTCGCGGCCTTGCTGGCACGCGATTTTTCGAAACTCACCAACGTGCAGCGCATGGCTTTTGTGCGCTTGATCCAGATCACGCTCCATCGCTTTGGCGATCCCGACGCAGGGACAGCCGCCAAGATCGTCGCCAAGCTTGATCCCGCCTACCCGGCGGACAATTTTGAGCTCAACTGGCTGCTCACGGAGACACTTGCCCATCTGCAGGCTCCGGGCACTGCCGCCAAGGGCATGGCGCTGATGAACGGCGCTGAAAGCCAGGAGCCCCAGATCGAGTATGCGCGCAGCCTGCGGTTTCTCCACACCGGTTGGACCCCGCAGCTCCGTACCGGACAACTCGAATGGTTTTTGAAAGCGGCTAACTACCGGGGCGGCTCGAGCTTTGAAAAATTCCTCGAGTTCATCCGCAACGACAGCACCGCCACGTTTACCGAAAGTGAGAAAACGGATTTTGCAGAGCTGCTCGCCAAGAAACCCGAACGCAAGTCGGCGATCGAGAGCGTCGGCGCAATTTTTGCAGGGCGCACGCCAACCATGTGGACTCTTGAGGAGCTGAGTGCGGCGGCCCAGCATGGGATGAAGAACCGCAGCTTTGAAAACGGCCGCAAAATGTTCAGCGCGGCCGCGTGCTACACTTGTCATCGCTTTGGGAACGCAGGAGGAATGACGGGGCCTGATCTCACGGGCGCGGGAGGACGCTACAGCCCGCATGACCTTCTGGATCAGATCATCAATCCATCGAAGGAAATCAACGAACAGTTCGCGCCGATCGTGGTCACCAAGAACAGCGGCGATATGCTGAGCGGGGTCGTGGTCAATTTGAGCGGCGATAATGTCACGCTGAACACGGATCTCACGGATCCAAACCAGCGGGTGAACGTCGACAGAAAAGAAGTCAAAAGCATCGAGCTCAGCAAGGTCTCCCCAATGCCTCCAATGCTTTTGGCGCCGCTTCAAAAGGAAGAAATTCTCGATCTCCTCGCCTATGTGTTGAGCGGCGGTGACAAGGCCCACGCGATGTTTACACGCTGAACACTCCGGGCAGCGCGGGACGGTGCGGGCCTTTCGGATCGCTTCTCAAGCCAAGCGTGGGTGCAGAGTCATTCTCTAAGCTACGTCACGGCCAGCCGGCTATTTGGAGACCGGCTTCAAGCGCGCGATCAGAAAGTCGGTCGGGGTTGGATGTTTGACGTCGGGAGCACTCGGATAAACCACCTCTGCGGAGACGTTTTTGGTCATGCAATGTTCGGCCAGCTTCACACCGAAGTTGGCGGTGTGGGTCGGATCTTTCTGCGGTTGGCCGATTGCTGGTGCCGCGTTGAATATCATGTAGACCGCCGGATCATCCGAGCTAACCAGGGCGTAGGGTGAGTATTCGGCAATGAGCGGCAGGATCTTCTCCCGTGCGGCGAGGAACTCCTGGAATGACCCGAGACCGAAGGCGTGTCCTCCGTACGTGCTGTTTGGCGTCCATTCTTGCATCTGCTGAGGATCCAGCGTGGTTTGGGGGCCGGTCACTGCTGCGCAGGAGAGCCGCGTTGATTCGCGAGCGACGGGATCCTCCGAATTGGGAGCCGACAGATCTTCATGAAACGCGAGCCAAAGACTGGAGCAAGCCCCCGCGGATCCGCCTGCCGCGCCAATCCGGCTTTTGTCGATATTCCACTCGGCCGCCTTGCTGCGAACGAACTGCAGCGCGCGCGCCGCGTCGTGCAGGGGCGCTTTTACCGGAGGCGTTGTGTCCGCCGATGAGTCGCGACGGATCAATCGGTAATTGATGGCGACCACCGAGACTCCCGCCTTCAGAAGCGCGTTCACATCCACGAAGCGGTCGACCCTTTCCTTGCTGCCTCCGACCCAGCCGCCGCCGTGAATCACAAAAGCCACCGGCGCCGGACCGGATGAGTCCGCCTGCCAAAAGTCGAGGATCTGTCGCTCATGCTCGCCATACGGGACGGCGCTGAAAGTGGGTTTTGGCACGGAAGTGGAGTACGCCTCCGGCTTTTGAGCAGAAGCCTTCTTGGCGGGCGCGGCTTGCCGTGGAGACTCGGCGGATGATCCACCGGAGGGGGCTTGTGCAAAGAGAGGTGATGCAATCAAACAAGTGACGGCCATTACGACGGGGGTTTTCATAAGCGGATGCAACAAGACTCTGCAGTGCAACTGGCGCCGGTGCCAGTAGAAGCGGACTGAAAATGGCATTTCAAACCCCGCCGGTCCGACTGATATCGCATGCAGCACTTGGCGTGTTTCAATTTTGCGGCGCTTGCTGCGGGTGGAGAGCGGCATTAATCTGCTGCGCATGATCACGTTTGTGCATGTGCTCCTTCTCATGATGAGTAGCGTCGCCTTGTACGCCCAGAAGCGCGTGGAGGTTTCAAGAGACCTCTGGATCTCCGCTTACCCGAAGGAGGTCGAGGGAAACAATGGCGGCTCCCACCGTCTCAAGCTCAAGGGCATTCAAGAGTTCTTTCTGATCGACTTCGATCCGGCTCCCTTGCGTGGGAAAAAAATTATGAAGGCGCAGCTTCACGTGCGGCTGGCTTCCCCGGATGCGCCGCTGCGCCGAACCACGGTGTCAACGATCTCACAGGACTGGGTGGAGGGCGCGGGTACTGGCTACGAAACGACGACGGGTGCGAGTTGTTTCACATGGAGGAAGACAGGCGAGCAGCGTTGGGGAACCAACGATCCTGACATCACCAGCGTTGTTTGCGGGGAGGGCGGTTCCACATGGGGTTTCGGCGACGCATCGATGCCAGATCAGAACGGGTGGCAGATTATCCCGATCCAACCTGATGTTGCTCAGGCGAGGATCGACGGACGTTCCCATGGTTTTTTCGTCATCGACGACGTCGGTAACGAGTACGCGCGCGATGGAAATGCGGTGAGATTCACAAACTTTGTGAATCGTTACGTATCCAGCCGCGAGGACAAGCGCGAGAGCAGGCCGTACTTCTCGTTATGGATGGAGGATGGGTCTGTGAATGATCCAAGTTCAGCTCCGAAAGCCGAGGGAGTCGGCGTGGCCTGGCTTCCAGAGGTTCCAAAAATTCACCTGATGAAACCGAGCCTACCTTGCCTCGATGGATTCGGGAACGCACTGGAGTCCACACACCTTTTCGCAGCGAAAGGCGAGACCATCGGCTTTTCAGTGCCGGGCAAACCCAAGGTTGATGCACCCGGCTTGGACGTAAAACTTTATTCCATGCCGAAGGTCGGCGGGCTTCATGACCCGTTAGTGCCGTTCGGATCTGATGCGGCGGCGGCTGAAACCGAGGAGACATTCATCGAACTGCACGTCCCCAAGCATGCTTTGGCCGGACTGCAAAGCGGCACCGTGCATGTCAACGGCGTGGCGATGCCGTTCATGGTCACGGTGTGGAATTTTACACTGCCGGATGGATTGTCCTTCATTCCACAGATGAATGCGTACGGATTGCCCGGCCACACGCGAGATTATTACCGGCTCGCGCACGAGCATCGAACGGTGCTCAACCAGTTGCCTTACAGTTGGACGGGTAAAGTGGACGAGCCGGCGCCGAAGCTCGGCAGTGATGGCAGGTGGGATTGGACGAACTTCGACGCTGAATTCGGCCCCCTGCTTGATGGCAGCGCATTTGCCGATCTTCCGCGTGGAGCGACGCCCGTGGACGCCTACTACCTGCTCTTGAACGAAAACTGGCCGATGAAGCACGACGAGCATTTCAAGGGCGGTTATTGGATTGAAAGCGCGTTTGAAGAGGCTTACTGGGACGAGTTCCGCGCGATGGCGTCCGAAATCGCTGGCCACCTCGAGTTGAAGGGATGGACCGAGCCGATGTTTGAGTTCTACCTCAACAACAAGGTGTACTTCAAAAAAGACGACTGGCGCAGATGTTCCGCCGCATGGATTTTTGACGAACCCGTGCACACTCAGGATTTTTGGGCGCTTCGTCATTACGGCCGCGAATTCTGGAGTGCGGTCGCGAAACATCAAAAAGTGCGGCTCGCGTATCGCGCCGACATTTCGAGACCACAATGGCAGCGCGATCTGCTGGATTACTGCGTCAACGCGGAGGTTGTGAGTGGTGTTCTTCGCACTTACTGGCCCCGCGTGCAGCGGCGCGCAAGCGAGTGCGGCAGCATTTATTACATGTACGGCGGCGCAAACGCCATTGGCACGCCGAACGTTGCCAACGCAGCATGGTGCGTCGAAGCTTGGTCTTTGGGGGCGGACGGCGTCGTGCCTTGGAACACCATTGGTAAGGCCGAGGCATGGCAGACTCCTGACGAGCTCTCGGTGCTGTATCCAAGCGCGAAGGGTCCTATCCCCAGCTTGCGTTTGAAAGCCTTTATGGCCGGCCAGCAACTCGTCGAGTATCTCACACAGTATTGCGCGGTGAGCGGCCAGAGTCGTGAGACCGTGATGGCTGCGTTGCGGTCAACCGAAGGCTTTCGCGCCACCTTGGTAAAGAAGAACGAGGAGGATGCTGGCAAGTCGCAGTTCGGCGCGGAGACTCAGGCAGCCTTGGCGACGCTGCGTCTCAGACTCGGCGTTTATCTTGATGCGAAAGCGCCGCCGGCGCGCCTCCGGTGGCATGATCCGCGGCCTGTGCGCCCTGATTTAGAGAAGGCGCGGCAAATCGTTCCGCTGACTGTAGGCCCATGAGCCCGTTCCCATCGCGAGTCGCGTGAGGATTTGGCGGGCAAGCAGGACAGCTTTCGCCTTTTCGCGCCGATTGTACAGCTAAGGGGAGCTACGGGGACAGGCACTTTTCATGGGCTCTTGGAATGTCTCTTGAGTAAGGCTATTGAACCGTTGAGTGCTAGAAGTTCGCCTCTCGGCCGATTTCGGCTGTTTTAGCGCGCGGTATAAACACGGGGCGCTCTAAAGTCGTACAAAACTCAATTTTAAGTGATGAAATGCCTTATCCTTCTAATCTTCACAGCCAGTCTGAATGCAGCTGAGTTACCCATTATCGTCAGCTTGGCCGGTTCAGAAGGCGATTACACCGAGCAACGCTGGAGGCAGGACTGGCCGGGCTGCGAGTTTGAAGACGGCGTGAAAGAGGGGCATGTACAGCTCAAAGAAAAAGACGGTAGGAAATGGCTTAGGGTAAACTATGCCGTCGGCGGTATAGGCCCGGAGAAAGGTGGATCCGGTTGGCGTTGGCCTGTTGGAAATCACCGAGCAGCTCAGCTCAGCTATACGATGCAGTTCAGTCAAGGCTTCGACTTCGTGAAGGGAGGCAAGCTCCCCGGCGTTTGCGGCGGACCGGAAAACGTGAGCGGCGGTAAACCAGGCGATGGACGCAACGGTTTCTCCGCCCGCCTCATGTGGCGCAAGGAGGGCCGTGGAGAGGCATATGTGTATCATAAGAACCAACCTGAGAAGTACGGGGAAAGCTTTGCCTTCCCAGAGGACTTCCGTTTTCCAACCGGCAAACCAATCCACGTCCGCCTAGCAGTGGAGATGAACACCGGCGGCCAACGCGACGGCATTTTGCGGGTCTGGCTGACTCTCCCCGGGCAAGACGAAAGGCTTGTAGTCGAACGCACCGATATGGAATGGCGCAGTTCCGATACATTCCACGTGGACTCGCTACTCTTTGAAACCTTCCATGGTGGGAATGACAAAACTTGGGCGCCGACCCGCCCTTGTCACGCCGAGTTTGCTGATTTCAAAATCACGAAGCCAAAGAACAAGTAAGCTTCAACGGGTCGAAGAGAATCAGCGGTTGAACGTGCAAAAATAAAAGCGAAATCTTCCGCGGCCAGTAGACGCAAGGTTGCAGAAGCGAAAGCAAAGGAGCCGCAGAATTAGCTCCCTGTGAATCGAATAGACGTGTCCCAAGCGAATGCCGATTTTTCCCAGGCCTGTCTTCAGCATCCATCGTAGCCGCCCGCGCGGATGGGCCGAGTGGCATTGCATGCCTGCACAGTTAGAGAAACTCCGTGCACTACGATCTCAAACCTCCATTGCCGATAATCCGGGTTCACCCCCTCGGGTGCCTGTGCTCAAGCGCTCAGATGTTCGGAATCGTGTGGACTGTGGGCGGGCCGGCGACGAGAGTCTCACTCTTGTAGACGAGTTGCTCGACGAGCTTCAGCAGCTGGCTGGCGGAATTCACATGTTCATCGGGGCGACGAATTATGTTGCCTGGTATGCTTTGCCCACCGCTGTCAAAGACCCTTCAGCGTTAAAAACCGCACAAGGACCTAAAGCGGGGTCGTCCTCATCTGCTGGAAACCATGCGTAGCGTTCGACAAAATCGCAATCGTCTAATCGGGGCACCAACTGTTCGATGAACTTCACGATCTGCTCAGGACGATATTGATTTTCCGCACGTGTCTTCGCCTTCCAATCGCCTACCCCTAATTCCGTAATCCAGAGCGGGAGACGGTAAAGCTGATAGACCTTTTCCAACTGCTTCATGAGAGCGCGTACATTCAACCCGCCGTACGAATGAACGGTGAGGAAATCCACCCGCAAGCCCTGTTCGGTCACTCCACGCATGAAGGCTTTCATCCATTCCCGATCCGGATGCACACAGCTTGGACTGCCAAGACGGACGTCGAATTCCATGAGTCTTGGCCATGCCGCGAGCGCTTCAGAGACGGTCATGTCAGACTGGTCGGGTTGGTCCGGTTCGTTGAACCCGAGTAAATGGTCGGCGCGATTTTGTCGCAGCACAGAGCCGATGGTAAACATCGAATCATCGCACAGTTTGCCCCACGTCATTGGAACAAATGCAATGCCGGCGGGCACGTTCTCCGGTGGCGTGACGTTCCAGGAATAAAACCAACGAGCGCCGATGGCTTCAATTTTTCCCCGCCACAATTTATCTTTATCCGCAGTAATCCCAATACCGCGCTTCGGATTACGCCGGAAGGGGGGAGGCTTCGGGGCATCGGGAATCTTTGGAAGCACGGTCATCGCCGTCGTCACAAACCCGAGTTGGATGAAATTTCTCCGAGTCATAATTTCGAGCGCCGCACCCCGGCGCGTGACGCTCATTTGTGGGCCAGAGTCGTCACCGATTTTAATCGAAACAGACGACACGTTGGGTTTGGTGGAGTGGCCGAACCGGCGCCGATACTCCGGCCGCCGAGTGGGCGCTGCGCTTCGGCGTAGCCGCTTATTTTGATGCGGAAGCGCAGCCGGCGCCGGTGCGGTAGCATGATGCGCGGTCTGCGCATCCTCCTTTTGGAAAGGCACGGCAAATCGTTTGGCTGACTGCAGGCCCATCATTGCCTTCCCACATTACCAAGTGTGAGGGTTTGCCAGACGAGTGGGTCGGCATTGTCATCTTGCGCAAAAGACGCTTGTCAGAGATTGCCGAACCCAGAGAATCAAAGTGTGAAAGGCCGCCCCCGATCCGTCCTGCTTCTCGCGTTCGCCTGCCTCCTCTGGCACGCGACTGGGGGCGTTGTTCCCGCTGTCACGGAACCGGAGATCGTGTTTTCAAGGGACATCCTGCCGATCCTCTCGGACAACTGTTACCAATGCCACGGCCCCGATCCGAAGGAGGGACGCAAGGGTGGCTTGCGTCTGGACGTGGAGGCTGAGGCAAAAAAGTGGAAGGACGGGCATGCTGCGATCGTCGCGGGCAAGGCGGAGCAAAGCGAAGCGATCCTCAGACTGCTTTCCTCAGACAAGGACGAAAAGATGCCTCCGCCGAAAACGGGGCGTGCGCTAGGTTCAAAGCAGGTTGAACTGCTGAAGCGTTGGATTGATGGGGGGGCGCAGTGGGGAAAGCATTGGTCGTTCGAACCCGTGAAGCGTCCCTCGGTTGAGGCGGGCAGCCGTCATCCGATCGACGTGATGGTCGACGGGCGGCTCACAAAAGATGGCATTTCAACCAGTGGTCCGGCCTCGAGGCAGACGCTCATTCGGAGGGTGAGTCTGGACCTCACCGGGCTCCCGCCGACGCCATCGGAGGTCCAGGCTTTTCTTTCAGACACCGCGCCCGGGGCGTGGGAGCGGGTGGTGGATCGACTCTTGAAAGCAGACGCATTTGGCGAGCGCATGGCCTGGGATTGGCTCGACGCGTCGCGTTACGCCGACTCGAACGGTTATCAGGGCGATGCGGATCGCACGATGTGGCCGTGGCGCGACTGGGTGGTGAACGCCTTCAATCAAAATCTCCCGTTTGACCGGTTCACGATCTGGCAGCTCGCGGGAGATCTGATGCCGGCGGCGACGCACGAGCAGATTCTCGCCACTGGATTTAACCGCAACCACATGATCAATGGCGAGGGAGGCCGCATCGCTGAAGAGAACCGCGTGGACTATGTGATGGACATGTCGGAGACGATGGGATCGGTGTGGCTCGGTTTGACGCTGAATTGTTGCCGTTGCCATGACCATAAGTTTGATCCGCTCACCCAGCGTGAATACTACCAATTCACGGCTTTTTTTAATCAAACTCCTGTGAACGGAGGAGGCGGCAACGCGCAGACGCCTCCGGTGCTCGAGTGCCCGTTGCCGGGCCAGGCCGAGGTGCTCAAGAAAGCTGAAGCCGACTGGAGCAAAGCGATCGGATTGGTGGGAGGCAAAGAGAATGACTTGTTTCCGCGACCGAAAGGGAAATCCTTGCGCGAATCGGCCGCGGCCGTTGATTTGAGCAAACCTGTGAGCGACGCGTTGTCTGTCGCGCCTGCATCGCGGAAACCGGAGCAGTGGGAACTGCTGATCAAGGAGTTTGCTGAAAAACAGGGCGAATACGCACAGTTGATGAAGGCGGCTCTGAATGCAAAGCAGTCGCTCGATGGCGTGCGCAATGCAATCCCGCGCGTGATGGTGATGAGGGATGAGCCCAAGCCAAGGCAGACGTTTCTTTTGAACCGCGGTTTGTATAACCAACCCGGACCGGAGGTGCAGTCGGCCGTGCCCGCGGTTCTGCCGGCGTTGGAGCGCGGCGAGACATCCGAGCGGGCGACCCGGCTCGATCTTGCCCGCTGGCTTGTGTCCGGTAAAAACCCGCTCACCGCGCGCGTCGCGGTGAACCGCTTTTGGCAAATGCTCTTTGGAATCGGTTTAATCAAAACCCCGGAAGATTTCGGGGTGCAAGCGGAGTATCCCGTGTACCCAGAGCTGCTTGATTGGCTTGCGAGCGAGTTTGTGGAGTCGGGGTGGGACGTGAAGCATTTGTTGCGGACTATTGTGACAAGCGGGGTGTACCAGCGCAGTTCGCTGATCTTAAAACCAGAGCTTCGCGAACGCGATCCGGATAACCGTCTTTTGGCGAGGGGACCCCGTTTCAGGATGCCATCTTGGATGATCCGTGATCAGGCGCTTCATGTGTCGGGACTGCTTGATCGCACTGTGGGAGGCCCTCCCGTGTTTCCGTACCAACCGGCAGGCGTCTGGGAGGAGGCCACGTTCGGCAAGCGGCAGTATCACCAGAGCGCGGGCCGCGAACTCCACCGGCGCAGCCTCTACACTTTCTGGCGGCGCATTGTGGGACCAACCGTGTTTTTCGACGTTGCGCGCCGGCAGGTTTGTGAAGTGAAGCCTCTCCGCACGAACACTCCAATGCACGCTCTGACCACGCTCAATGACGTCACTTACGTGGAGGCGGCGGCGGGTCTTGCCGGGGTTGCCTTGAGGGGAGGTGCTGCTGACCCGGAGCGTCTGCGGACTGCCGCTGAGCGGGTTTTGTGCAGGGATCTTTCGCAGCCAGAAACGGCGGTTTGGATGAACACACTCGGAAGGTCCATCGAAGCATTCAAGCGTGATCCGGCGGCGGCCGCGCGGCTCATGGCGCAAGCGCCGGCCGCGGCGGACAGCGGGTTGCAGCCCGAGGTGCATGCGGCGTGGACGATGCTTTGTCTGAACCTGTTGAACCTAGACGAGGCGCTTACCAAAGAATGAACGAGGCATGATTATGGAAACGTCCCGGCATTTTCTCAGTCCAGACGCGCCATCCGCGTTGCATGAGCATCAGTTGATGGTGAACAGGCGCCATTTTTTTCAAAAGGGCACAAACGGAATCGGCGTGGCTGCTCTTGCAGCATTGTTGTCGCGCGATGGTTTTTCCGCGGAGCTGGCGCCGCCAAAGGGAGGCGCAGCGATCCTCGCTGGAGATGCTTTACCCCCTGGACGCAGTGCTGGCGGGCTGCCTCATTTCGCTCCAAAGGCGAAGCGCGTGATTTATCTTTTTCAGAATGGCGCGCCGACGCATGTCGACTTGTTTGATTACAAGCCGCAGCTCCACAAGCTCCACGGCACCGCGCTCCCGGAGGGCTACCTTGAAGGCAAGCGCTTCAGTTCGATGACCGGCAATCCGCAGGGCAAGCTCATGCTGCAGCCAGTGGAGCCGTTCAAGCAGCATGGACGGAGCGGCGCATGGGTGAGCGCGTTTCTTCCCTACACCGCTCAGATCACCGATGAATTGTGCTTCGTCAAAAGCATGCACACGGATGCCGTGAATCACGCGCCGGCGATCTCCTTCATGCTGAGCGGTGCGCAGATTCCCGGACGTCCGACCATGGGTGCCTGGCTCACTTATGGCCTCGGTTCAGCCTCATCGGATCTGCCCGGCTTTGTGGTGATGACTTCCGTGAGCAAAAACACAACGTGCGGACAGATCTTCTACGACTTTTATTGGGGGTCGGGCTTTTTGCCTTCGCGCTATCAGGGCAGCAAGTTCCGGGGAAGCCGCGATCCGGTCTTGTACCTTTCCAATCCGGATGGCGTGAGTCGGGAGCTGCGCCGCGGTCTTTTGGATGACTTGGCCGCTTTGAATGAAATTAGATTTAAAGAGGCTGGGGATCCCGAGATCCAGACGCGTATTTCGCAGTACGAGATGGCGTATCGGATGCAGAGTTCGGTGCCTGATCTTACTGATCTATCAAATGAACCGCAGCATGTGCTGGATTTGTACGGTCCGCAGGTCCGGGAGCCCGGCACCTTTGCCTACAACTGCCTGATGGCTAGGAGGCTGGCCGAACGTGGAGTCCGGTTTATCCAATGCATGCACGCGGGATGGGATCAGCACAATAGTCTCACGACCGAGTTGTACACGCAGTGCGTGGACACTGACCAACCGAGCGCGGGGCTGATTCTGGATTTAAAGATGCGCGGTATGTTGGAGGATACGCTGGTGGTTTGGGGAGGTGAGTTTGGGCGAACGCCTTTCATTCAAGGCGACTTTCAGAACCGCCCGCGATGGGGGCGCGATCATCATCCCTACGCTTTTACAACATGGCTTGCGGGAGGAGGCGTGAGGCCGGGAATATCGTATGGCGCCTCGGATGATCTTGGGATCAACGCGGTGGAAAACCCCGTGCACGTGCATGATTTCCAGGCGACACTGCTGCATCTGCTGGGCGTGGACCATGAGAAGCTGACTTTCCGGTTTCAAGGACGTTATTTCCGTCTCACCGACGTGCATGGAAACGTGGTCCGAGATGTGTTGCTCTGACGACGGGTGTTGCTGTGGAACTGCAGATGATGCGCCGGTGCACGATGGCGGTTGTACAGCACGCGAGTGACACACGCCTTGCTTGCGGCTGTTCCTGTTTGCAGAGTCCAAGTGCGTGCTGGCCGCCTACATGGTTTTATGGTCCCGCATCAGCGATCTGAATCAGATTTTTCGACCGAATAGGCAACGGTGCCGAGGTCGTCACAAAACGAGATCTTTAGCACGGCTCTGTTTCCCCCGTTGAGAGCGATGTGCAGGAAGCCTCCGGTGGGTTTTGGGTACAGGAATGGCTGGCGGACGATACCCTGCGGATCGGTGCTGTCTGGGGACCCGGATTTTACACCGCGGATTGCATTTTCATCATTGAGTGCGCCGCAGGAATACTCTTCAAACCCCAGAGGATGAATGCTGTGGTACTGCCAGTGACGGTCGCCGCAAAAGATCATCACATTTTCAACGCCGTCCCGCTTGAGTCCGGAGAAAAAGTCGTCCGCCTCGTATCGGAACCCTTTTAAATTTGCATGATTGTCTGCTTTGCGATTCGAGTCGGGCCCCACCATGGGCGTTGGTGAAATGATCACCTTCCACCTCGCATCGCTCTCTCGCAGTGTGCGATTCAGCCATTCACGCTGCGCTTGCCCCCAGATCGTCTTATCGGGGCCGTCCCGGAGATTGTTTGGCGACCGATAGTCCCGGCCTTCTGTGAACCAGAGCTGAAGATGACGGTGTACCCGACGCGTCCGGTAACTTGGAGAAGTTTCGTCTCCCGCCGGTAAAAGCGGCATCTGCTCGCGAAACACAGCGATCCCTGTTTTCGGCAGCGGTTTTTTCTCCCCGACTAAGTCTGCATCATTAAAGCGGAAATCATGATCGTCTTTGGACCAGAAAGCTGGGGTGGACGAAAAAAAACGGGTCATCCGTGGAAAACGGAATTGCTCGTGCCATTTCTTGCGAAGTTCCTCAAGGGTTCGCGCCGCAGTTTTTGCCGGGTGGTCGTAATAGACAATGTCACCCGTTCCCACGAAGAAATCGGGATGCAATGCCAGCATCGCTGCGTATGAAGGATACCCCTCGCTGCGATCGGCTTCCGGGGCTGCGCCGACCCCATCACCCCGGATTCCGCGCATGAAAAATGCATAGTTCTGGCAGCTGCCCATCACAAACGAGATGGCGGCGTCTGCGGCGGGATCCGGAAGGGTGCGGAAGCTTCGTGGAGGGCCTTTTTTGAGATCAGTCTCCGATTCCCCGTACAGGAGTCGGTAGACGTAGGTGGTTCCCGCTTCAAGCCCCTCCAGACGAGCGCGGACAATGAAATCGTGTTCTGGGTCCGCCCGCAGCAACGGAGTCAGAAAAGTCGTTTGAAAATTCGGGTTCGTTCCGAATTCGAAACGGGCCACGCCCGCCGCGCCTGGGATGTCGCCATCTTCGTTGGTTGCAGGCCCGCTGATCGCAGTAAGCCGAGTTTGTAATAAAATGCTGGTTTGAGTCGGCTCGCCCGCGATTTCTCCTTGGGCGTTGAAAATTTCAGCATGCGAGTGCGCGAGGAAAACCCACACGCCCAGTAGCAGCGCGAGGCGGCGACAGGTGGTCATGACTTTAGCGTAAAAAAGCGAACCGCGTCCGGAAATGTCAGCGGGTAGTGTTCCAAGCATTTCTTGCGCGGTCTCAGTTTGCTTTGACTTTCAAGTCCGAGATTTTTCCTTCAAACCGACCCTTAGCCGTGTAAGGGGCGACGGGTACTTGATTATCGTGTGCCAGGCAGAAGTCTTCCTTTGGCTGGGTCCGGATCAAACCGGGACCGTCCGCAGCAACCGGCGGGCTTTCATCGAGCTTGAGGGTGAGGAGTCCTTTTTTACCGAGAGTCGCGGTGATGCGGTGCGGTTGCTTGTCTGCAGGGTACTCGGTTTGCGCGCTGGCCAGAGTGTTGCCCTGGCGGACGGTCCAGATGAGATTCCCGCCGCTCAGATGCAGCGCATAACCCGCGCTTGCGCCGCCGTGTGCGACGAGGATCGCATCGCGCTGCGTCGTGTAGATCTCGCAGGAAAGCGTGAAAGGCGTATTGGCGATGTGAGGTGCTTTCGTTGAGTCGAGTTTGTCGCCGGGCTGGAGGTGGGAGAAGTCGCCGGTTGCCGGCGAATCCTTTGATGATTCTTTTGGGAGCCGCTGCTCGTTTGTAGGATAAAGGGTGACCGGCTGCACTGCCTCGCCCGGTGGACGGCGGGATTTTGGATTTGCGCCTCCGATCTCCGCATTCATGGCGTTGGCGAGCGCGGCGAGCTTTGACACGATTTCGGGATGTTGCTCTGCGAGATTCGTGCGTTCACCGATTTCTGCATCGAGGTTGTAAAGGCGCGGGTTTGTTTTTGCATCGTCTTCGAGCTGACCTTTGGCCTGGGCGTTGCCTTGGGGTGTCAGTGCAAGTTTCCAAGGGCCTTGGCGCACGGCCTGGATGTTGTAGCCTGCAAAGTAGTAGTGTGCGTCGCGCTGTGATTCGTTGCTGCGGCCGAAAAGCAGAGGGCAGAGGTCGCGTCCGTCAAGAACGGGCTGTGTCGGGATTTCGGACCCGGCAACCTTGAGGCAGGTGGGCAGTACGTCGATGGCGCCAGAAACGGCATCGCAGACGCTTCCGGCGGTGATTTTGCCGGGCCACCACGCGAGCGCAGGGACGCGAACGCCCCCCTCCCATGTCGTGCCTTTCCCGCCCCGCAATGGACCGGCGCTGCCGCCGTCTGCGCCCTTCACGAGCCACGGGCCGTTGTCGCTTGTGAATAGAACGAGTGTGTTGTTGTCGAGTTGTAGCTCACGCAAGGTCTCGAACACGCGACCGATGGATGCGTCCACCTCTTGCACCCAGTCGCCGAAGCGGCCGTTTTGCGAGGTGCCTTGGAAGGCCTTGCCGGGATGGATTGGCGTGTGCACTGCTGTGTGCGGGAAGTAGAGAAAGAATGGACGGTCCTTGCTGCTGCGGATGAACTGCACGGCCTCGTCCGTGTAGATCTCCTCGATTCGTTCCTGGTCTGTCTCATCGAGGAGGCGTTCCACTTGATCATCCCGCACCAGCGGCACGACACGGCGTCCGTCCGCGCTCGAGGTTTTGAGCATGTCATTCGAATACGGGATCCCGAGATAGTGATCGAAGCCCTGCTTTGTTGGAAGGAAAGCTGCTTGATCGCCGAGGTGCCACTTGCCGATGCATTGCGTGGTGTATCCCAGAGGCTTCAGGCGGTCGGCGATGGTGTGTTCCTCGGGATGCAGACCGTTCTTTGCTCCGGGTGGATACACCCCGGGGACCGAAACGCGTGCGCCATAGCAGCCGGTCATGAGCTGCGCCCGTGACACGCTGCAGACTGGCGCCGCGTAAAACGAGGTGAGTTTCATACCCTCCCGCGCCATCCGGTCAAGATGCGGCGTCTTTTGTTTTGTGGCTCCAAACGGGCCGATGTCGCCGTAGCCCAAGTCGTCGATGAAGTGGATGATGATGTTTGGTTGCGAGGCCGCCGATGAGATCGAGGCGCTGCAGATGATTAAGCAGAAGAGCAGGCGCATAGAAAACTGGGGTGTGGAATGAAGGGCGGATCAACGGTACGTCGACTGACAGGAAGGTCTTTGCATATCCCGCGCACAGCGGCGAACAAAAAGCGGATTTCTTTCGGCCGCTTCAAGTGGAATCATCTCCGGGCCGATCGACGGGAATGGATCCATGAAAGCGTGGGCGGCATACTTGAGTAAATGCAGAGCAGACATTCGCGGTTTGCGGGAGGAAGCAGCAGTGTTTTTTGGACTGTTAAACCCAAGGCGCGCTGCTATCGCTCAATGAAAACCGCAGCACCATGCTCTATTTCACCACAGCCAAATTCCATTTTTTTGACCCGATGAAAGCAGCCCGAAACCTTTCGTTTCTGTTTTTCTGCCTTGGGTTCATTTTTTCCGGGAAACATGAAGCGGCTGCGGCCGAACCTCCGAACATCATTGTCTTCATCGCGGACGACATCGGCTGGGAGGACTACGGCTGTTATGGAAATCCAGTGGTGCGCACCCCACACATCGATTCGCTCGCGAATCGAGGCCGGCGCTACACGCAAGCTTTCCTCACAGCGAGCAGTTGCAGCCCAAGCCGCTCAAGTATCATCACAGGACGCTATCCCCACAATCTTGGTCCCGCCGCCGAATTGCACCTGCCTGTCTCACCGAATCTTCCATGGCTTCCCGCCCTTCTGCGCCGCTCCGGTTATTACACGGTCCTTGTTGGGAAAAACCACATGTCCGTGGACTTCGCAAGCGGCAAGGCGTTGTACGAACCGCGGTGGGATTTGATCGAAAAGGGAAAGACCGCAGACAACAGCGGCCTTGAATCGCAATGGGTCGATACCCTCAACAATCGTCCCAAGGACAAGCCGTTCTTTTTTTGGCTGGCTTCCGCCGATGCTCACCGTGGATGGGATGGGGATTTGGAGTGGAACGAGTCGCTTTACGGTCCGAAACATCGGCCTGAGGAAGTCCAAGTCCCTGCCTACCTCATTGACGATGCGGCAACCCGGAAGGATCTGGCTTCCTACTACAATGAGATCACGCGTTTCGACCATTACGTCGGCGTCATGGTCGCGGAGCTCGCCCGCCAGCAGCTCCTCGAAAACACACTCATCCTGCTGCTCGCGGACAACGGCCGCCCGTTTCCACGGGCAAAGACAAGGCTGCACGACTCGGGCATGAAGACAGCCTTGATCGCGCACTGGCCCGCGCGGATCCGATCCCCCGGCACGCCATGCGATTCGCTTGTGAGCAGCATCGACATCGTGCCAAGCCTCATGGAGGCGGCCGGCGCCCCCCCGATGCCCACCGCTCAGGGAGTCAGTTTCCTTGCGACTTTCACCGATCCGAACGCCGCTGTCCGCCGCCACGCGTTCTCGGAGCACAACTGGCACGACTACGAAGCACACGGGCGCGCCGTGCGGTCCGAGGGATATCTCTACATCCGAAATCAGCGCCCCGCGCAAGCATGGCAGGGACCTGCCGACTCCGTTGCTTCGCCGTCGCATCAGGCCTTGCTTGCCGCACGCGCCGCGCAGGCGAGCCCTTCCGCGCGCCCGCTGACTCCCGCGCAGCAGGACACACTCCTCTCACCGCGTCCTGCAGAGGAGTTGTACAGAACGGCAGCAGATCCGCTGCAACTTGAAAATCTCATGGGCCACCCGGATCACGCGGCCGTCCACAAACGGTTGTCCAACCTGCTCGATGCCTGGATCGAGCAAACCGGCGATGCCGCACCCGAAGATTTGTCCCCGGACGGCTACGACCGCGAGACTGGGAAGGCTTTTCTCAAAGGACCGCCGAAGCGTGGCGCATGGCCCGGACAACCGCGCGAAGCGCATCTCGTCAACGCTCCGGGCCCCCGATAGCGCCTGCGCGTGAGTGCTGCTCTGCCGAGGCCTGCGCATTTGCGAAGTGCCGGCGCAGGGTCAGTGGCCCGGCTCACGGCGTCTTCTTTGAGTCATATCTCACAGTGCAACGAAGGTCCGTCCACCGGGTTGGCTTACCTGCGGCGTTATGGGTGGTGACCTCCACCTCGTTTGTGCCTGTTCGAAGCCATTCCTGTTTTGCGGTGAATTCGATCCAATCGCCGTCGAGCGCAACTCCTGTTTCGAGAGAATTTCCATTCAGCTTGGCCGAAATGTTGGGGGTGTCGGTACCCGCTGTAGCGTGTATCAGAATCGACACCTTCGAAGGTTGGTTTGACTCTTGTCCGGCGTTGAAGGTGGTTTTTGCGGAAGCACCCGGCTGAATCAAAATCGGACTCGCCGGATTCAATGTTGGAATCTGGATGAAGGGGGCGTGCGGTAATGCACCTCCGGCAGCCGCACCGACTCCCCGGATGCTTGCAAAGTAATCTTTATCAAGGGAGGCGAGTTGCTCTTTGGAACCCAACTCGCGCCAGATCGGGTTTCTCGGGTTGAAAGAATTGAAGAGGTAAACGCCATCCATGCCCGCGGCGAGGGCTGCTGCAGAGCGCCCGCGATAGGCAGTCACGCTCATGCGTAGCGCCCGTGCTTTTTCATCCCGAACGCGGGATTCATCGAGCGATGGATAGGCTTTCGCACCATACTTGTGAGCGAGGGACGCACTGTTTTCCCACGTATTCAGTTGAAAATATCCGCTCGCCATCAGCATGTCTACCAGCCCTTCCGAAAGCCAAGTTTCGACATCCAACCCACATGCCTTTGCGTATTCAGTCGAATCGGGGACACGAACAGCGAGCAGAATGGGTTTTCCCCTGAGTTGTGCAACTTCCTCCGTCATGATCCGGATGCGCCGCATCAGTTGCGTCATGAGAGCAGATTCTTCCGCATTGCAGGGTGTGCCCGTCATGGCGGCGCGTTTAAAAAAAACCGGGTGACGAAAAAAATCTAGCTCGACACCACTGATGTCGTAGTTGCGGCACACTTCTTCGGTGTATTGAAAAGCCAAGTCGCGGATTTCAGGCCGGGTGTAATCCACGGCGGTCCAGGCTCCGAATTTGGGTTTCTCCGCTTCGGAGCCGATCATCCAATCGGGATGTTCGGTCTTGAGGCGATTGGCCCTGAGCATGATGGGGCCATAATCCGTTTTCGAACCGTCATGGGTGTCGTTCATGCGGAACGACCAAAACAGTTCCATCTGATGTTCCGCTGTGAATTCCGCCATGACTTTCAAGGGATCAATTCCGGCTCCGATCATTTCGGAAGTGCGGTTCGGACCGAATATGGCTTCTTTCGTCGTGAAAAGTTGGCCCACCTTGGTGGCGTGGGTAAACAAGCCGAATCCGGAACTCCACGTGCAGTAAAAGAGGCTGTCGACTTGAGAGCCGGCGAGGGGGGCCGTGCGCTCGTCGAGCAGCGCCTCTTTGCTCAACTCTTTGAGTGCATAAACCGGTTCGTTCCCATCGTTGTTGAAAATGATGCGTCGCTGTTTGTGAAGGGCTTCTTTGCGGGCTTCACGGACTTGAGCCGTGTTTTCATAAGGTTTGGCGGCAAGGGGCAGAAGCAGCCCAAACGTGAGGACAACAAGCAAGAAGACGGGGGATTTCATCCTTGTGATTATAACGGGGGGCCGCGTTTTGGCGCGGTTTAAAACGCCGAAAGCAACTGAAAGGCTGTGATGCTGTCCTCTGTTGGCGGGAGCCGAAATGGCCAAGATGACAAAGGAGAATTCCCCCAAGTATTCGACGGAGAAGCTTCGCGTTTTTCCGAAGTCAGCACGCTTGTGTCACCTCGTTTGGGCTCGGTTCACTCCAATAACTGGCCCTCTTTCAAGAGCACTTCTCGCAGCTGGGTGTAGCCAACATCCTGCACCGGGATTGAACCATCGATGGCAAGGGCTACGGCGGCTCCCGCGCTTTGGCCTAGAATCATGAAAACAGGCTCCATCCTCGAAGAACCGAACGCCGGATGCGTGGATGAAATGACGGTGGGAACCAAGAGATTCATGCAATCGCGCTTTTTCGGGCGGATGCAGCGGTAGCTGATGCGGTAGGGATTCGGGACCGCGTAATCGAACTGTCCCTCAACCCCAACCATGTCTCCGGCCCAGTTGCGTTGGGTATCGGTGATTTCATCAGGCGCGGAGGTTCGCAAGTGGGTGATGTGTGCGTCTGTGGAAGTCTTGTAAATGATCCGGCGCACCACGTGCGAATCCATGATGAAACTGCCCAGGCCCACGGAGTCCTCGACCGTCGCCTTGCCAAGACAGTCATGTTCGGTGAGCACGTAGTCGCCCCGGAGTCGGTGGCCTTCCCGCACATAAAGCTCGTGCGGCCAGCCGTCGGTCTCGGGGAATTCTTTTTTCGGAAGGCCATACTGGCAAATGCGCGCGCGCAGTTCCGCGGGAATACTGGGATCGTTTGCGAGGAAAAACAAATAACCCTGCTGATAATTGACGTGTGCTTGGAAGATCCGCTCGCGTTCCTCGTAGCTGCCATTGGCCCATCCGGTGCTACCGCCCACGAAGTCAAGCGACACGGGTCCGGCACTGTTGCAATCCCCCTCATTGAGTTTCAGCGGGCCGCGGGAATAAATGAGGTTCCACCACTCGGAGCTCGGGGCTGCATGGACGTAACGCTTCAACAGTTCGTAGCGCACGGGCTTGTAGTCTTTCGGCTTGGGCCACGCCATCGGGTCCTTTCCGGTCGCAAAGACACGG
>JBILLT010000064.1:0-18868 GCA_044375925.1 Chthoniobacteraceae bacterium
GGACAAGGACCTCCTTGCGGACATCCTGCCGCCGCCCGCCTACGTAATCGAAAGCTACCTCGTGCTGAGCCGCTGCATGCTCGAGGAGAAACCAGCCGAGCTCAAAAAACTCGCCGAGAAAATCCCGGTTCTCAAAGAGGACTACGAAAAACGGCGCACGTTCTGGTCCGAGAGCAAACTGCTCACCACCGCGATCAAAACAAAGCTAACCAACGACTCGCACCAGCACGCCAACACATTCTTCAACATCGCCCAGACACGCTTTCTGCCCGCGATCACCACCGGAGACAAAACCGGCGCGCACGATGCGTACGCGGCTCTCTCGAAGTCTTACGAAGCGCACCGGGCCGTGGTGGATGAAGTCGTCGCGCTGGTGGAGGCGCAGGCGAAAGCGGATGAGGGCGTCGCCACCCAAAGCCAGGCCAAATCGCTGCAGGTAGTCCTCGGCGGCGAACTTGCCATCCTGCTTGGCGTCTATCTTGCGATCTACCTGCTGTACCGGTCGACGATTCCGTCCCTGCGGAGCATCACTGAGGAACTCGCACTCGGGGCGGAGCAGTCCCTCCTCGCGGCAGAGCAGGTCGCGCGGGCAAGCCAGCGCCTCGCGGAAGGCGCAAGCGAACAGGCGGCCGCCGTCGAGGAAACGGGCGCCTCGCTG
The DNA here is from genome assembly GCA_044375925.1 of Chthoniobacteraceae bacterium. Classification (GTDB taxonomy): domain Bacteria; phylum Verrucomicrobiota; class Verrucomicrobiia; order Chthoniobacterales; family Chthoniobacteraceae; genus Chth-196. The sequence goes on from JBILLT010000064.1 coordinate 659, forward strand.
GAGGAAATGTCCAGCATGATCCATTCGACCGCCAACAACGCCCTGCAAGCCAAGAACATGGCGAACGAGGCGCAGAACGCTGCCCAAAGCGGCTCGTCCACGATGGTGGAGATGACAGCGGCCATGAAGTCCATCGAGTCCTCGAGCGCCGAGGTGGCGAAGATCGTCAAAAGCATCGACGAGATCGCGTTTCAAACCAACATTCTGGCGCTCAACGCCGCCGTCGAAGCCGCGCGCGCCGGCGAGGCTGGCGCGGGTTTCGCCGTGGTTGCCGACGAGGTCCGCTCGCTCGCGCAGCGCAGCGCCGCCGCCGCCAATGAGACGGCGGAGAAAATCGAGGCTGCGATCCTCAACAGCCGCAACGGGTCCAAAAGCCTTATCAAAGTCGGCGACGCCTTCACCAAGATCGGCGAGAAAGTGCGTCAGACCGACGCGTTCGTGGCGGAGATCGCGCTCGCGGCCAAAGAGCAATCTCTCGGCATCGAACAGATTTCCACGGCCATCGGCCAGATGAGCAAAGTGACGCAAAGCAATGCGTCCAACGCCGAACAATGCGCCAGCGCCGCGGAAGAACTCAGCGCGCAGTCCAGCGTCCACAAGGGGCTCACCGACCGGTTGGAAGAAATCGTCGGCATCAACGCCGCTTCCGGACCGGCCGTCCACTCCCCGGCTCCTTTCGGCGCCGGCCCGGCGACCGCCGGAGCCGTTGAACCGACGCAAGCCGGCAGCGCGGCAGCCAAGACACAGGCGCCCGCGGAGAAGGCGACCGACGCGGACGACTTCAAGGATTTTTAATCCATGAATAGAAAATCCATGGATGTCCGCTGAAGCCGAAATCTCCAAGCAGGCGTACACCTACCTCGCAGAGCTGATTTACCGGTACAGCCGGATTCATCTCGGCGAGCACAAGCAACAGCTGATCACGAGCCGGCTGCGCAAAAGGCGCGTCGAGCTGCGGCTCAAAAATTTCGACGCCTACTGCGAGCTCTTAAGCCGCCGGAAAAACGACGACGAGGTGGCTCTGATCGTTGACGCGATTTCCACCAATCACACCCACTTCTTCCGCGAGCGCGCCCATTTCGATTTTCTCATGCAGCACGCGCTCCCCGAATTGGAGCGCCGGATCACCAACGCCAAGGAATCCATCCGCTGCTGGTCCGCCGCTTCTTCCTCCGGCGAAGAGGTGTATACCATCGCGATCTGTTTCGCTGAGTTCGAGCGGCTCAACAAGCCCATCCGGTGGGGTATCCACGGTTCCGACATTTCCTACCGGATGCTTGAAAAGGCCCAGGCCGCCGTTTACGAGCAGAGCCGGCTGGAGCTTCCGTCACCGGAGCTCCTGAAACGTTACTTCCAAAAAGGATCCGGCAAATTCGAGGGTTTTTGCCGCGTGAAAGACATCCTCCGGAGCAAGATCACGATGAAGCGCGTGAACCTTTTCGACGCGTCGTATCCGGTGCCGGCCGAGCAACACCTGATCTTTTGCCGCAACGTGCTCATTTATTTCGACAAGCCCTCGCAGGCCGAGCTGATCCGCAAGCTCAGTCTCCAGCTCGCCCCCGGCGGCTACCTTTTCATCGGCCACTCGGAAAGCCTGATGGGGATCACCCACCGTCTGCGCCCCCTTGGCCACGGGATTTTCATGCGCGCAAAATAACCGCTGCACCACGCCCTGAACGCACCCCAGCCCCAGCAAACGCCCAATGAGTACAAGCGCCAAAATCAAAGTACTGGTCATCGACGACTCCGCTCTGGTTCGGAAAGCCATCACCGACGCGCTCTCCCTCGATCCCGAGATCGAGGTGGTCGGATCCGCCAACGATCCTTTGGTTGCGCAGGAAAAAATGCCGCGCCTTCAGCCCGACGTGCTCACGCTGGACATGGAGATGCCGCGCATGGACGGCCTGACTTTCCTCAAAATCCTCCAAAAACAGCAGCCCATGATCCCGGTCGTCGTCGTGAGCTCCCTCACGCAACAGGGATCCGCGATGGCCCTTGCCGCGATGGACGCGGGCGCCCGGGACGTGCTGGCCAAGCCCGACGGCAGCATGTCCATCGGCGGTCTTGCGAACAAACTGGCCTTCCACGTGAAGGCGGCCGCGCGCGCCCGCCGCTCCACGGCCGCCCCATTGCAGCCATTGCTTCCCCCAAAACCCGCGCCTGCGCCGCTTGGGACGTCCTCGCCGCTGGGCAGCGCCAATGACCAGGCAACCTCCCCGGGCTGGGGCCGCCCGGCCCCCTCCGGACCGCCCGCAAGACCCGGAATTGCGACGGCGGCTCCATCCGCAGACAAACGCCTGATCGTCATCGGCTCCTCCACGGGCGGCGTGGAGGCGCTGCGATTCCTGCTCCCGAGCCTTCCGGCGACGATGCCGCCGATCGCCGTCACCCAGCATATCCCGCCGTTCTTTTCCAAGGCCGTGGCCGCCCGCGTCAACGAAATGTGCGGGTACGAGGTTCATGAAGCGATTGACAACGAGGAGCTTAAACCCGGCATGTGCGTCATCGCTCCGGGCGATTTCCACCTCACGGTTATGCGATCTGCGACAGGTTATCGCACGCGGCTTACGCAAACGCCTCCGGTACACTACTGCCGACCCGCGGTAGACGTACTTTTCCGGTCGGCCGCCGAAGCCGCCGGGGCGCGGCTCACCGGCGTGCTGCTCACCGGCATGGGAAGCGACGGCGCCATCGGCATGAAAGCCATCAAAGCCGCGGGCGGACAAACCCTCGCGGAACACGAAAGCTCCTGCGTGGTTTACGGGATGCCGCGCGCCGCGGTGCAGCTGGGAGTCGTGGACCACGTCGTCCCGCTCGAACAGATGCCCGCCGCCATCATCCGCGCCATCGGCGGGGTGCCCGCCTAATCCGCCTAATCCGCCTAATCCGCCTAATCCGCCTAATCAACTCATCCGACGAACACCGCGCCGGTTCACCCGCAGTTGACAGAATCACATTATCCACCCGAAGGTTACTCACCACCCTATGTCCGAAGATCCAGATCCCTCAGAACTCTTCGACTTCAACAGTTCGATGCACGAAACATCGGAGGAAGCGGCCCGTGCCGAACAGGCTGCGGCCCAGTCCCTCCAGTCGGCGCGCATCCTCGTGGTGGACGACAGCAAAATGATGCGCATGGGCATCACGCGAGACCTTAAAAAGCTGGGTTTCACGAACGTCGCCGAAGCGAGCAACGGGAGAGAGGCGCTTGAAAAACTCCGCGCGGAATCCTTCGACCTCATGCTGCTCGATGTCGAGATGCCTGAAATGACGGGACTCGAGGTGCTCGCCGAAATGCGGAAAGACGAGTCGCTGAGCCTGCCAACCATCGTGATTTCCGGAGGCGAAGACGTGAGTTCCGCAGTGAGCTGCATCGAGATGGGCGCGGAAGACTATCTTCCAAAACCTTTCAATCCCGTGCTGCTGCGCGCTCGCGTCACAACGTCCATCGAAAAGAAGAAGCTCCGCAATCTCGAGAAACTCCGGCTCGCTCAAATTGAATCAGAGCACGCGCGCGTCGTGGCCGAACAGGAGAAGACCGAGAAACTGCTGCTCAACATCCTGCCGCGCTCCATCGCGGGACGCCTGAAAGGCGGGGAAAAGCTCATCGCCGACGCCCATCAATCGGTCACGGTGCTGTTCATGGACCTCGTGGGTTTCACAAAACTTTCCCGCACAACAACTCCCGAACGGCTCGTCAAGATGTTGAACGCGATTTTCTCCACGTTCGACCTGCTTGTGGAACGCAGCGGCCTCGAAAAAATCAAAACCATCGGCGACAGCTACATGCTGGTCGGTGGCGCGCCGGAGCTCAAAGAAGGTCACGCCCAAGCGGCCGCGGATCTCGCGCTGGCGATGATTGAAAACCTTGCGAAGATCAACGCGGTCAACCAAACCGAGCTCGCCGCCCGGATCGGCCTGAACTCGGGTCCCGTGGTCGCCGGCGTGATCGGTATCCGCAAATTCACATACGACCTCTGGGGCGACACGGTGAACATCGCCAGCCGCATGGAATCCTCCGGCATGCCCGGCAGGGTGCACTGCTCTCAGGCGACGGCGGACCTGCTGAAAGAAGAATTCGAGCTGGAAGACCGCGGGCCTGTGGAAGTCAAAAGCATCGGCCAAACCCACACATATTTTATCAACGCGCGGAAGATCGCCGAATGGAGCCTTTAGGCGCATCTGGGCGGTGCGCAGGATTTCTCACCGAGCCATTTTGCAGGGACCACTGCATTTGAACCGAGCGCTCCTTCGGCAGCGTGCTAGAATAAACTTGTGAGCGAGAACTTTTTCAAAACCAACGCCGAGGCTCCCGATACCCCGTTCGATATCTCGTTGCGGCCCCCGCTCTTCAGCGAATTTGCCGGGCAGGAGAAGGTCTGCCAACGGCTTGAATTGATGGTTGAAGCGGCCAAGCAGCGCGGAGACGTGCTGGATCACATCCTGTTGAGCGGCCCCCCGGGCCTTGGCAAAACAACCCTCGCGCACATTCTCTCGACGGCGATGGGGAGCAACATCAAGAACACGAGCGGCCCGATGATCGAGAAAGCGGGCGACCTTGCGGGTCTCCTCACCACGTTGGAACGCGGAGACCTGCTGTTTATCGACGAGATTCACCGTCTGCAGCCGGCCATCGAGGAATACCTGTATCCGGCGATGGAAGACTTCAAGCTGGACATCATCATCGACCAGGGCCCCAACGCCCGTTCCGTGCGCTTGAATCTGCCGAAATTCACGCTGGTCGGCGCCACCACCCGCGCGGGGATGCTTTCCTCGCCGCTCCGCTCGCGATTCGGGATGAACTGCCGCCTCGACTATTACACGGCCGACGAGCTGCAGCGCATCATCCTCCGGAGCGCGGGGCTCATCGGGGTGGATATCGACGACGCGGGCGCATTCGAAGTCGCTGCGCGTGCGCGTGGAACGCCGCGCATTGCGAACAATCTGCTGCGCTGGGTGCGCGACTACGCGCAGGTACGCGCCAACAACCACGTTTCACGGGACGTGGCCGATTCGGCGCTGACCATGCTTGATATCGACGCAGACGGTCTGGATGAAATGGACAAACGGATTCTCGAAGCGATGGTGCATCGGTTCGAAGGCGGACCGGTGGGCTTGAACTCGCTCGCGGTGGCGATCGGCGAGGACGCAGGAACCCTCGAGGACGTGAACGAGCCGTACCTCATCATGCAGGGCTATTTGAAGCGGACGCCGCAAGGCCGGGTGGCCTTGGCGCCGACCTATCGCAAGCTCGGAATGGCCGAGCCGAAACGGAGCGGCGAATTGTTTTAGCGGGTTGCCGCCTTCGCCGACCGGTCACGCTTTGACGGCCACGCTCTAAATCACACCTTGCTTCCGAGATCCGCAGGCTCACGAAGCGCCGGGGGGATCCGGCCTTTTTGAGGTTTTGAAACCAGGCATTTGCGGAATCGCCCGCTGCCGATTTTTCCGAAAAAAAGATGGCTGCCTCACTAGGATTTGAACCTAGACAAGCAGATTCAGAATCTGCTGTGCTACCGTTACACCATAAGGCACTTTAACCCGCATAAACACCCGCTCCAGAGGCTATTCCCACATCTTACTTGAAATTATAGGACAGCCCCCATGTGCAGAAAATGTCGCGAATTCGCAACGATGCACAAGCTCCCAATCGTTTTCAATCTCAATGATCTCTATCGGAAGATCTACCAGCTTCGCTTTCCAGACTTTCTTTCACCTCTGAAAGGCTCCAATGCCTTATCCGTAGCCGATATTTCGGCCGGATTAGCTTCCGAACATTGCGTCCGGTGATTTGTTCACCCCCGGCAACCTCGCTGTTTTTCTGGTGTGTCAACCGTCCCGCCAGTCGCGTAGATCACTCGACTTCGTGCGCGTCAAGGAACATTGATTTACTCAACGCACTAAAGAAATTCTGGTACGGCTCAGCTTTCGAGATGGCCGTTAAGTTAAACTGTGCATTTGCCCGAACCAGCACACTTTTGGGGGCTGTTTGTCGGATCGTCACCGTCATCGTCAGGTTGTATCCTGCCAATTTAGTGGCCGTAACAGTCCCAAAATTCGAATCTGATTTATCAATCACAAAACCAAGATCCTGCAACGTTGCAATTACAGAGCGGAGAGTCTTAGACACATCTCCCGTGTCAAACGCCCTTGACTGCATCTTGCGAAGTTCCAGTTGCGAAGAATCGGACTTGAGAAGTTGATTCTGCGACGTCGCGCAAGAGGTAAAAGACAAAAGGACACCAGCAGAGAAAATAATGAGCCAAGGTTTTTTTTTCATTCTACGTTTTGGGCACTAAGGAAAAGGGACTTGGATAGTTTTTCAAAAAACTCTTGGTATTGTTTAGGGTCATTCAAAGGCTCTGCCCGTGTCATTTGATTCAATTCGTTAAAAACATATCTCTGGAAAGTGACCCGAACCGAAATCGACTTTGCATCCATGGGCCGAGTCACAATCGACGCTTTCAGCCGTTGATTTTTGTCAATTGGCATGTTCCCCCCGCCTAAACCAGCAACTATAATCTTTGCAATGACCTGCCCAGCCTCAACTGCAGAGCGGTCTTTTTGACCGACTACCAACCCTGAGTTAACATCGCTCTCTGTGATGTTAAACCCTAAATCCTGTAGGAGGCTTCCGCACGCCATCAAGACCTTCTTTTCCTCTTTCGAATCAAACCGCCTAGATTGCATCTGCCTGATCTCAAGGGTGGGCCCTTTCAATTGTAACGCATCTTTCGGAATTGTTTGACATGAAGAGAAAACAATTGATGTCAAGACAGCTGAAAGCAATACCGAGTTCCTCATTTTGTTTTTTATGTCAGAAAGATGAAGAGTGGTACGCAAAATCGCGAACCTTGGAATGTTCGTCGAATTTGACTACAATTGTCAGCGTTCTCTGATTTCGCGAGCTGCGGTGACTCGAAGTCTCGGCGAACAAAATGGGCGAAAATATCAGCCCTGCAGCCGTCGAGGAGCGCATGTCAACCGCGTCAGAGGAGATTTTGTCATACGCCCAAGTCTCTCTCCGTTTCTCATCGGTTGAAACCAGATTAGGTGAACCGAGTGTCTCAAGGACCGCCGATGAGCTCATGCCGATTCGAATAGACCGCTGCGCTGTCGCTACTGTCATTCTTTCAGTTCGGATGCTCGGTGGTTCAGCGCCTTGTTGACACCCGTTTTGTAAGATCGCGAAGGCGTACAATAAACCAAGGCAACTAACTCTGGTTAGTTTTGAAAGCAACGAAGCACTCATACTTCACGAATATGTTCTAGCAAAGCGAGAAGCAAGATTTTTATAAAAAGAGTCGTTCCCAACACTAAATAATTCACGACCCTCTGTTTCTGAGTTTTCCAACAGACCCATCGGAGAACGTTGTCTGTTGACTCGCTGGCGTACTGTCCTCAGGCGCCTCAAGAAACCGCTTGCCTTGACACAGGTGAACTCTCAACTGCTCGCACCACGCGGCAAACTCAAAAACGCTCGCATCCCGCGCGCTTTTACGGCTTTCATGCAGGGTGCGTCAGGCTTCATTCGCCCCTTGCTGTGCCGTCCCTCCGCCGATTCCAAAACCCACACCCATCTTATGAACCGCCCCCTCCTCCTCGCACTCATTCTCTGCGGCGCCCCCCTCTGCGACGCTTCCGAAGTAAAATTCAAAAAGCATGTGCTGACCGAGGAATTTGTGTCCGAAGGCTGTAATTTCGCCGACTTCGACCACGACGGTCACATGGACATGACCGCCGGCTGCCACATCTGGTACGGGCCGGATTTTACGCGCAAAAGCAACTTCACTCCGCCCAGCGAAAATGCAGGCGGCCCGACCAAAACGCCTTACGACCCGGCGAAAGGTTACTCGGACTATTTCCTGTGCTACGCCTACGACTTCAACCAGGACTCCTGGGCGGACATCCTCGTCTACGGCCTGCCCGGGGAGCCCGCGCTTCTTTTCATCAATCCAAAAAACTCCGGCGAGAACTGGGCCAAGCACAACATTTTTGACGTGGCGGACGGGGAATCCCCCGACCTCAAGGACATCAATGGCGACGGCAAACCCGAACTGCTCGTGCACTCGAGCGATCCCAACAAACCCGCCTCCGCCAGAGGCAAAGGCGGCGGGCAATTGGGCTATGCCGAGGTGGACTGGACCAACCCGTTGGGAAAAGCGCGCTTCCGCCCCATCACGCCGAAATCCGCCGAAAACGACGAAAAATACTTCCGATACACGCACGGGTACGGAGCCGGCGACGTAAACGGTGACGGGTTGGTCGATATCCTCGACCGCGAAGGCTGGCGGGAGCAGCCCAAAAACACCAAAGAAGACTCCAACTGGATTTTCCATCCCGTGCCTTTTGCGCCGCCCGGAACCCGCGGGGGTTCGCACATGCTGGTTTACGACGTGAACGGTGACGGCCGCAACGATGTCATCACCTCCTACGACGCGCACGGATACGGGCTGGGCTGGTTTGAAAACAACAAAGACGGCTCGTTTACCGAGCACAAAATCATGGGCTCAAAACCCGAGGAAAACCCGCAGGGCGTCAAATTCTCGCAGCTGCACTCCATGCAGCTCGCGGACATCAACGGAGACGGCCTCCTGGATTTGGTCACGGGCAAACGCCGCTGGGCTCACGGGCCCTTTAAAGACGAGGAGCCGGATGCCGCACCGGTGCTCTACTGGTTTGAATTGAAGCGGGACGGGAAAGGCGGCGCCGCATTCATCGCCCACCTTATCGACGACGACAGCGGCGTCGGCACGCAGGTCACTACCGGCGATATCAACAAAGACGGAAAAATCGACGTGCTGGTTTCAAACAAACGCGGGGTGTTTGTGTTCACGCAGCAATAGCCGTGCATCCGGCACACCGCGGAGACCTCGGCGGAACGCGGCTCCCGGCCGCCGCTTCATTCCCTATGGAAAGCTTTTTCAATAAACGACTTCTATGCTAGACATCCGACTCATCCGGGAACAGCCCGAAACGATCAAAGCCCGACTCGCCGCGCGCGGCGGCGACGCTCACCTGCACATCGATGAAATCCTGTCGTGCGACAAGGAACGCCGGGCGGCTGAAACTCAGCTCCAGCAACTGCAATCGGACAGAAAACGCATCAGCAAGGAAATCGGCATTCGAAAGTCCAAAGGCGAAGACACCTCGAGCGTCGAGGCGGAGGTGCGCGGCCTGGGCGACGAGGTCGCAAAACTCAACGACCTTTCCGCCGCGCTGGACGCCCGGCAGCGGGAGCTTTTGTTGAATCTCCCGAATGTGCCGCACGAAAACTGCCCCGTCGGCGCCGATGCGGAGGCGAATCCCGAGGTGCGCGTCTGGGGCGAGAAACCAAGCTTTGCATTCACGCCAAAGAGCCATGTGGAACTTGGGGAAGCGCTGGGGCTTTTTGACTTTGACCGCGCCGCGAAAATCTCGGGCAGCGCGTTTGTCTGTTTCACGGGGGCCGGCGCCCGTCTGGAGCGGGCTTTGCTCAACTTCCTGCTGGATCTCCACACCACCCAGCACGGCTACCGGGAGGTCAGCACCCCGTTCATCATCCGTCCGGAGGCGCTCGTGGGAACCTCCCAACTTCCCAAGTTTGAGGAACAACTGTACCGCTGCGACCGCGACGAACTGTACCTAGCTCCGACCGCCGAAGTGCCTGTCACCAACCTGCACCGGGAGGAAATTTTAAGTCTGGAACAGCTGCCCATCCGCTACGCCGCGTACACGCCGTGCTTCCGGCGCGAGGCCGGTTCCGCCGGGCTTGGAACGCGCGGGCTGATCCGCATGCACCAATTCGACAAGGTGGAACTGGTGAAAATCACGACGCCGGAAAGCGCCTTCGAGGAACTGGAACTCCTCACCGCCAACGCCGAAAAAGTGCTGCAAATCCTCGGCTTGCACTACCGGGTCATCGAGCTCTGCACGGGCGACGTGGGGTTCGGTTCCACAAAAACCTACGACATCGAAGTGTGGGCGCCCGGTCAAAACAGCTACTTGGAGGTTTCCAGTTGCTCGAATTTCGGGGATTTCCAAGCGCGGCGCATGAACCTGCGCTTCAAGGATGCCGAGGGTAAAAACCGCTTCTGCCACACCCTGAACGGCTCGGGCACGGCGTTGCCGCGGCTCTTTGTCGCGCTGATCGAAACCTTCCAGCAACCCGACGGTTCCGTACGGCTTCCGGAAGCCCTGCGGCCGTACTTTGGCGGCGAACGCATCGGCTAAGGCCACGTGCCCGTGAACACCTCCCGCTCACCCCTGCAACGCATCGCTAGGGCGCTGGAAAACGCGGGCGTACAAACCGCGGAGCCGCTTCTGCTCGGCTTCTCCGGAGGGCGCGACTCGGTCGCTCTGGCGCTCTGGCTGTTGGAGGCGGGCTTTTCGAAGCTCACCCTGCTGCATCTCGACCACGGGCTGCGAAATGAAAGCGGCTCGGATGCCGCTTGGGTTGCGCAGTTCGCCGACTCCCTCGGTCTCGGCTGCCATGTGGAGCGCTCGGACGTCGCAGCAGATGCGAAGGCGCTCAAAATCGGCGTGGAGGAAGCAGGACGCAACGCGCGCTACTCGTTTTTTGCGAGTGCAGTCAAAAGGCTCGGAACCCGCAGGGTCTTGGTCGCGCATCACGCGGACGATCAAGTCGAAACCTTCTTGTTCCGCCTGTTCAGGGGCTCCGGCGCAACCGGCCTCCGCGGCATGTCCGCATCAAGCGCCCGCACGATCGAGGGCGTTTCATTCGATCTGCTGCGGCCGATGCTTGAAGTCTGGCGCCCTGAGATCGACGCGTGTATTGCGGAAAAACGGGCGGATTTCCGCGACGATCCGTCGAACGAGGATCCCCGCTGGACCAGAAACCGGATCCGACACGCCTTGATGCCGCAGCTTGAGGAAATCATGGGCAAACCCGTGAAGACCGCTATTTGGCGGGCTGCGGAGCTTTTGCGCGCGGACAACGCGAACTTGGAGCAATTGAGCGCTGAACTCGACGAACGGGCCGACTCCATCGATGTCTCGCGCCTTCGCCGCGCACCGGACGCAATCCAGCGACGGCTGGTGATGCGCTGGCTGCAGCGGCTGAACATTTCAAACATCGGCTTCGAAATCGTGGACGCGGTGGTCGGCCTCGCCCTGCGGGATGCTCCAGCCAAGCTCAACCTGCCGGGAGGAGCGCATGTCCGGCGCAGGGCGGGAAAGATCTTCATTGAATCCCCGCCGACCAACGCTCGCAACTCTGGCTGAAAGAGCCGTTCGCTGCTATGAAGACCGCAACGCTCATGGACTTTACCCGCCCTTACGCCCTGCTGTTCGCCGCGAGTCTGGTGGCGATTCCGCTCATTGCATTGCTTTTACTTTGGGCGGGCCGCGTGCTTTCGCGCCGGCTCCACGTGCGTTTCGACCTGCGCTTTAAAATCGCGGTCTACAGTTTTTCCGCGGATCTACCCCTGCGGCTTTACCAGTCCATCGCCCTCGGATCCATCGCGCAAACCAAGGGGACCATGGAGGTGACCGTCGAAGGCGCCAAGGCCCCGGTCCAGCCCATTCTCATCCCCGAGGAACTGCTCCAGGCGCTGCTCTCGATCGGCATTTTCTTCGGCGCGCTGATGGCGGTCCGGATTATCCGAAAATGCGTCTGGGACGACTGGTTCGAGCGGACGCAGGAAACGGAGGCCCCGAAATTTTTGAGCGACATCTGCAGTGCCGCCATCATCGGGCTTTCCCTGGTAGCGATCGCAAGCGGGGTGTATCACAAAGATTTAAGCGGCTTCCAGCTGGGCTCCACGGTGTCGGTCGCGGTGCTGGGTTTCGCGAGCCAGGATCTGCTGGGAAACCTGCTTTCGGGCATCGCCCTTCAAATCGGCAGCCCTTTCAAAAAAGGCGACTGGTTGCTGGTCGACGGCCGGCGGCTGCAGGTGATGGAAGTCAACTGGCGTTCCACCCGGATGCGCTCTTCGGAAAACATTCTGGTGGACGTCCCGAACAAGACAATCGCAGGCGGAACCATCACCAATCTCTCGGCCCCCACCTCCGAACGGGCCTCGGTGGTCACGGTCAAATTCGACGTGGATGCCGAGCCGAACGCCGTCAAAGCCGCCTTGCTGCACGCGGCAAAAACAACCGAAGGCGTGCTTCCGTCGCCGTCACCGAGGGTGCATCTGACCGATTTCTGCGATTCCAGCGTGCAATACGAGGTCGTGTTCTGGGTGGATTGCGAGGAGCATTTCTCCGACGCCACGGATGCGGTGCGCACCCGCATCTGGTACACGGCGAAGGAACGCGGTCTTCGCATGCCCTTCCCCACCCGGACACTCTACATGCAACCATCGCCCCTTCCGCACCCAGCGGACCCGGGCGCCTAGAAACCGCCAGGGCCCTCTTGAGCGTTCTTGGACGCCTTGCACCCCTTGGGCCGCCTTGCACCTTTGCGGATGCACTCTCTGGCGCCAAATCCGCGTTTCTCCGTCAGTTGCCGGAGATTCCCGTAGACCCGCCGAACAGGGCGTCTACCAGCCCCTGGGCACGCTCCTTAGGCAGCACCCCGAGCTCCATCTGGTTCATCACGTAAGCGAATCCCATCCGCCTCTCGGGATCCGCAAACGCCACGCTTCCCCCGGCTCCCGGGTGCCCGAAGGCTCCGCGCACGGACCCGAAGACACGCCGCTTTTTCCTGCCCTCGGGATCCACCGGATCCCGCATGAAGCCGAGGCTGAACGCGGTCTCCATTTGCAGCACCGCATCCATCCCCTGCACGCCGGCCGTGACTATCTGGCTGAGCCAATCCGCGGGCACCAGCACGCCTCCCTGCCACCTTCCGCCCTGCGCCAGCATCGCGTAAAACTTCGCGAGCGCCCCTGCCGTGGCGATTCCCCCAAAACCCGGATAACAGGCCCTGCGGGGCGCATCCGCGTTCATGGCGGCCGCCGAGTGCAGCCCCTTCGGCGACGCGAACGATCGGGAGGTGAGCGACCCCGGCGTCATGAACGCGCTCATGAACGGGTCCCCTTTTGGCAGGACGCTCTTCGAGCCGTAAACCTGCGCCACCCTTGGCAGGACCACCTCCGGCACCCCGATCCACATCTCCAGTCCCATCGGGCCTGCAAACACTTGTTCCCAGTATTTCCCGAGACTTTCGATCCCCGTGACTCGCCGCACCACCTCGTCCACCAGAAAACCAAAAGTGCGCGGATGATAGCCGTGGGCGGTTCCCGGCTTCCACGCGGGCGTCTGTTTTTCCAAAGCCGCCACGACCGCCTCGCGGTCCTCCACGGCGGGCGGTTGATCCAACGCACTCAACCCGGCCTCGTGCTGCAGCAGCATCCGGAACGTGACCTTCCCTTTGCCCGCGGCCGTGAATTCGGGCCAGACACGGCCCACCTTATCGTCCGGACAAATCCCGTGCGCATGGAGCGCGTGCAGACAGCAGGCGGCGGCGGGCCCTTTGGTTGCGGACCAGACCAGCACTGGGGTGCGGTCCGTCCACGGCCGGGTGCCGGCCGCATCCTCATGACCGCCTGCGAGCGAAAGCATTTCGCCGTCCGCGCCCCACACACTCACGGACGCTCCGAGTTCCCCGCGCCTCGAAAAGTTTTCGGCAAACCAATCCCGTGCTTTTTGAAGATCCATGCTTTGCCTGTGAGTCTAGCCGGGCACTCGGCGGAGGCTCAAGACCGCATCCGGTCTGATCAGAAACCGCATCCGGTTTTACCGTAAACCGCATCCGGTTTTGCCGCAGGACGGGGCTAAGGGGCGATGCCCAAATGGGCCGCCAGCTTCGCGCGAAGGTCCGCCTGGATGAGGCCGACCCTCCGGTTTGCGTCCACCACCTCGAATTTGTGCTCCTTCGAAAGCTCCAGAAATCTGGCGTTCATCAGCCGCTGGTACTTCACGAAGCTGTCGAACATGTTGTCCGAAAGACACAGGTCCATGCCCGCCTCCCAGTAATCGAGAGTGGAGTTTTTTTCGAAGTTCCGCTGCACCAGCCGCTGGGCGCTCACCCGGAGATGAAACACCACGTCGGGCACTAGCGCCCGCCCGTAGAGATTGCGGGTCCACTCGGGATCCGCCTTCCGGACAAGGTCCCGGGCGATGAGAGTGTAAATGTAGCGGTCCGTAAGCACGATGAACCCCGCGCGGAGGGCGGGCAGGATGGTGTGCAGAAGCTGGTCGTAGAAGTCGGTCGCGTAAAAAAGGCTTCTTGTCAGGGGCGTGAGAATGGTCCCGTGCGTGGCCTGCTCCAGCTCCTCGCCCACCAGCTCGGATCGGCCCAGCCCGCAGGTGCGCACGGCGAAGCCGCGTTTTTCGAGCCATTGCACCAACTGGTTGATCTGGGTGGTGCGGCCCGAGCCGTCCGGTCCTTCCAGGACAAAGAGACGGCCCGGCAGGGTCGCGTCTTTCACCTCGGGAAGCGGTTCTCTAAACCAGCGGGTTTTCATGTCTGGGGAACCTGCTGGTGTTTGAACGGGCGCAGGTCGATCGTACGGCGGATGATGCCGCGCACTTCCTCCTGCTGCTCCGGGATCGTGCGGCCGGCATCGATCGTCACAAAACCGAATTTTTCCCGCATGCTTTCGTATTCCATTGAGATTTTGCTCTGGAACAGCTTGAAGCTCTCCACCGGATCCGAGCTCCAGTGCATGTCCATGCCGGCCTCGTGGTATTTGAGCACCGCGCGGGTTTCAAGGATCCGGCGCAGCGAAACCTCGAGCTGCACCCGGAAGTAAAAGGTAATGTCCGGCTTGCGGGCGAATTCGTACACCTTCTCCACCCAGGGCTGGTCCACTCCCCGGACGGCGTCCCGGGCGTAGGCCGTGTAGACGTAGCGGTCCGCGAGGACGATGAAGCCCGCGCGCAACAGGGGCAGGATCTGGCGCTGGTAACGGTCGGCGAAATCGGTGGCGTGGATGAGGGAGAAGGTGGTCGGGGTCAGGAGCTGCCTCTGCTTGCCCTTGGTCGTGGCCTGCTTCACCAGGGTGGAGGAGTTCCACTCGGTAAAGAAGACGCGGTAGCCCTCCTGTTCAAGCCAGCTTTTCACCAGCCGGATCTGGGTGGATTTTCCAGACCCGTCCAGACCCTCCACCGCGATCAGGCGGCCCGGGTAATCGGGGGCCGCGGCGGCGCGGGGGAGGAGTTCAGGGGAGGAGGAATCCACGGCGCCACTTTTGCAGGAATCCCTCGGGCGTGCAACCCGAATGTTCCACGTGGAACGCCCGGGCGCACCCTTCGGAACAGGCGGAGGCGGCCCCCGAATTTTACCTACTGTTTCCGGCCGGCGGCTGGTACACTCCCCCTCCGATGTACACCGACCCGATTGTTTACGATGTGATTGTCCTCGGCGCAGGCCATGCGGGGATCGAGGCCGCCTTGGCCGCAACAAGGCTGGGCGCGTCCACCCTGCTCCTGACCCAGAACCTGGATTCCATCGGGCAGATGTCCTGCAACCCCGCGATCGGCGGACAAGCCAAAGGGCAGATCGTCCGCGAGATCGATGCTCTCGGGGGCTTCATGGGACTGAACACGGATGCGACCGGCATCCAGTTCCGGATGCTGAATGCCAAAAAGGGACCGAGCGTGCGCTCCCCGAGGGCCCAGTGCGACAAGAAGGCCTACCAGTTCCGCGCCAAGGCGGTCCTGGAGGACACCCCGGGCCTCACCCTGAGGCAGGGCAACGCCACCACCCTGCTCCGCGGGGACGACGGGGTCTGCGGGGTGGAGACCAACCTCGGCCTGCGGATCCGCGGCCGCTCCGTCGTGGTCACGACCGGGACTTTCATGCGGGGGCTGCTCCATGTCGGGCTTCAGAATATCGCGGGCGGCCGCCTCGGAGACGGATTCTCCACCCTGAGCGACAGCCTGCGGGAGCTCGGCTTCGAGGTCGGGCGCTTCAAGACAGGGACCCCCTGCCGCCTCAACGGCCGCACCATCGACTTCAGCCGGTGCGAGCGGCAGGACGGAGACCTTCCGCCGCGCCCCTTCACCCATCTGCCGGAAAAGATCCGCAGGGGCGGGGACGAGATTTTCACCCTGAACGAATGGCGGGACGGCGTGTTCCACGTGGAACAAATGTCCTGCTGGAGCAGTTACACCAACACGGCGACCCACGACCTGATCCGCCGGAACCTGCACCTCTCCCCCCTCTACGCGGGCCGGATTCAAGGCGTCGGACCGCGCTACTGCCCGTCCATCGAGGACAAGGTGGTGAAGTTCGAGGAGAAGGACCGGCACCAGATCTTCCTTGAACCGGAGGGACGGCACACGAGGGAATTCTACGTCAACGGGGTCTCCACTTCCCTTCCTCTGGAGGTTCAGGCCGCCTTCCTCGCGACCATCCCCGGGCTCGAAAAGGCCGAAATTCTTCGCCCGGGTTATGCGGTC
Organism: Chthoniobacteraceae bacterium; assembly: GCA_044375925.1. Taxonomy (GTDB): domain Bacteria; phylum Verrucomicrobiota; class Verrucomicrobiia; order Chthoniobacterales; family Chthoniobacteraceae; genus Chth-196. The sequence goes on from JBILLT010000064.1 coordinate 17,012, forward strand.
GAGTACGACTACTGCCCGCCCACCCAGCTGCGCGCCACCCTTGAAACGCGCCTCGTCCCGCACCTGTACTTCGCAGGCCAGATCAACGGCACCTCCGGCTATGAGGAGGCCGCCGGCCAGGGTCTGCTTGCCGGCGCCAACGCCGCGCTTAAAGTCCTGGGCAGGCCTCCCCTTGTCCTCGGCCGCGCGGACGCGTATTTGGGCGTGCTCGTCGACGACCTGATCACCCGGGGCACCGAGGAACCTTACCGGATGTTCACCAGCCGCGCCGAGCACCGGCTCCTGCTCCGGAATGATAATGCCGACCTCCGTCTGACGCCGATCGCCCACGGCCTCGGGCTCATCCCCGGAGAACGCTGGAGCCGCTTCCAAACCCGCCTCAATCAACTGGTCGAGCTCAGGCGGTTCGCCGATGACACCCGTTTCCACGATGGCCGCCTCTCGCAATGGCTGCGCCGGCCGGAAACCTCCTGGGAAAACCTGCCGGCCGAAATGCGCTCCGGCTTTCCGGGCGAAGCTTGGGAGGAATTGGAAATTGAGCTGCGTTACGCCGGTTATATCACCCGGCAGCACGCCGCCGTGGACAAGCTCCGCTCCCAAGACGCGAAGCCCTTTCCCGCCGACCTCGATTTTTTACGGGTCCGCGGTCTCCGGGCGGAAACCCGCCAAAAACTTTCCAAGGTTCGCCCCGCAACCATCGGTCAGGCGAGCCGCATCAGCGGCATCACGCCGTCCGACATCGCCCTCCTCTCGCTTCTGATTGAAAAACCCCGGAGCCAATGGCATCAGATGAACGAACCCGCTTGCGGCCCCGCTCAACCCCCTGCTTCCCCAGACAAAACCGCCTAAAAACCCCTGAAACGCGTTTATAGCCCCGCCAACGCCCCTTTCCCCCGCCTCGAATGTCAGTACAGCGGATTCCGTGGTCTTTTTTCACCCTTTTTCACCTTTGTTCCTTCCTTGCATGACTCCCTCGCCCGGCCAACGTTGTTTTGAACTCAAAAACCAAACCCAACTCCTGTTCACCGGCCCCGACCGGCTCCGCTACCTCAACGGGCAGGTCACCCAAGATCTGCGCAAGCTTTCGGTCAACCGTGCTCTCCCTGCCTGCGTGACCAACGCCAAAGGCCGCCTGCAAGCGGAGGTCTGGATCTCGGACCTGGGCGGCGCCCTGCTGGTGGACGCCCATCCCGATGTCGTCGAAACCCTGCCTGCCAGACTGGAGCGTTACATCGTCGCGGATGATGTGGCCCTCGAAAATCAAACCCTTACCCACACTCTTTTTCACTGTCTGGATCAACCCGGCATGATCCCCGGGATCTCTGACTCGACCATCCTCCGGTCCTCCCGCGTTGGCATCCCGGGTTGGGATTTGCGCGTTCCCAACACAGCGCTTCAAGAGACGCGGCGGATTCTTGGTATTCCGGATGATTCCCGCTTCGGCTGGGAACGATTGCGCATTTCCCACGGGATTCCCGCTTGGGGCTCCGAGCTTTCCGAAGACACACTCCCTCCCGAAGCGGGCCTGGACCAGACGCACGTGGATTACCACAAGGGATGTTATATCGGACAGGAGGTGCTTTCCCGCATCAAGAGCGTCGGCCATGTCAACCGGCGTCTTGTCCTTCTAACGGCACGGCCTGACGGTAGTGCTGCGCAAGATCCGGAGGGCGCCATTCTTTTTGATCCGCTCCAGCCTGCTCAGGAATCCCGGGATTCCCGGGATTCCGTCGGACATATCACAAGCATCATCCGTCTTGAAACGGGGCCGGTTGCCCTCGCTTACCTCAAGCGCGGCGTCCATGCGCGGACCGTTGTCAGCGAGGCCGGAACGCCTTTCGAAGTGCGCGAGCTCCA
>JBILLT010000054.1:0-21101 GCA_044375925.1 Chthoniobacteraceae bacterium
TGTACCCGCCGCAAGGCAGCCAAACCTGCCGATGGAACGCATCATCAATCTGCTTTTGAACCCCAAAATTCTCAAAAATTGGAGCCGACCCTGAGTAATACTGGATTCGTCCCTTGGAACGCTTGGAGATCTCGCCAACCAATTCTCCCATGCGCTTCACCGCGGCCTCATCATCACAGTGCACTTCGTCAATCTCATCCGTCAAAAAATCCCGCACAGTGCGCTCCACCAAGTCAGGCTCTTCGAAGGCACAGACAGGAGCCGACCGCTTGTTAACCGTGTCCTCAATTTTTCTCCACTGCTCGAGCAGAAGCCCCAAGTCCCGCACAAAATAACGGGCCCTTTGCCCTTCGCCAACGGTGCGGATGATCACACCCATCCCCTCAGGAATATCGAGCTCTCTGAGAACTTTCCTAAGGCGATCCCTTTCTTTCGGCGACTCGATCTTCCGGGAAATCCCGCATTGATCGCTGTACGGCATCAAAACCAAGTAGCGGCCCGGCAACGACACGTTGGTGGTGATTCGCGGCCCCTTGGTTGAAATCGGCCCCTTGGTCACCTGAACCAAAACCTCGCTGCCCACGGGATAAATCTGTGGGATATCCTTCGCCGTGATGCGGTCTTTTTTCTTGGAGCTTCCGGCTCGCTCGACTTGTTCTACGCCGCTGTCAAGGGCGGCCGGCAAGGCGTCCCAAAAATGCAGAAAAGCGTTCTTCTCAAAGCCGATATCAACAAACATCGCCTTCAATCCGTGTTCGATGTTCTTCACCCGGCCCTTGAAAATGGACCCCACGATGTTGCGATCCGTTTGCCGCTCAATGGAGTACTCCTCGAGGACGCCGTTTTCGAGGAGGGCAACACGGCGTTCCAACTTTTCTGAGCTAATAATCAGGGTGTTCCCAGTCCGCCGCGGGGCGAGACCAAGAAGGCGTTTGACGCGTTCGGTCATGGAAATAATTTTTGGAAAAAGGTTAAAAAACACTGGAAATCAGCGCGGAGAAGATCCCGCAGGTGGAGGGGTGGGTTGGGGGGTGGGCTCTTTTCTAGGCCTGAACAGTCTCTCAAATAAACTTCTTTTCTCCGAAGATTCGATCTTTGGCGACTTTTGAGAAACCTTTCCCCGATCGTCGGCCTCCGGCTTTATATCCGGTTGCGCCTCGGATGCGGTATTTTTCTTCGATGGCTTCACGGCGGGTTCCGAATGGTCCGCGGTTTCACGATCCGCTTGCGACTCGGCACCAAAGATCGGGCCGGTCTTGTAGTTGACCTCGTCAATCTGCTGGAAGCTGCCCGGTGCGGGCTGAAGCACCGACAAGCCCGGATCGTATCCATTGGCAAGCGCGCTACACTGCTCCAAAATCCGCTGTGCAATCGGCGCGCTTACTGCCCCTCCAGACTTCGCGCCCTGAACGAACACAGTCACCGCGAAACGCGGACTGTTGTACGGGGCAAAGCACATGAACCAAGTGTGGTTGTCCCTTTCCTTCTTCCCCGCGACTTCGCGCCAAAACTGCGCGGTTCCCGTTTTTCCCCCGACCTCCATCCCCTTCACTTGAGCCTTTTTGCCAGTGCCGCCCGGTTCGTTCACAACCTTCCACATGCCCCTTCGGATCAATTCAATTTGCTCATCAGAAATTCCGAGCGCCCGCAAATCCGCCCTCAATTTCGGCATCGGCCCGACCACTTTTTCGCCGGTCTCCGGATTCACAACGTCATTGCCCGCCTCATCCACCACCCGTGACACAAGTTTCGGGGCGAAACAAAGTCCTCCGTTAGCGACTGCAGCCGCGACCATACACATCTGAACTGGCGAAGCTTCAACGGCGCCCTGCCCGATCGATACGTTAGCCGTGTAGCCATTCGACCAGCGCTCTTGGGGACTGACCACGCGCAACCACTCCGGACTCGGCAAGATTCCGGCATCTTCGCCGCTCAACGGCAATCCACTCCTCTGGCCTAGCCCGAGCGCTTCGCCGACTTCAACAATCTGATCAATGCCCGCCGCGTTGCCCCACTGGTAGAAAAACGCGTTGCATGAGAATTTCAACGCATCCGAAAGCCCGACGCTTCCATGCGGCGGCAGGTGCCGGTCCACCACCCAGCACTTCATGAACTTGGCCCCGTATGACACCCCTCCCGCGCACGCAAAGGTATTCTTCGCCGTGAGTCCCTTCTTCAGCCCCGCCAAGCCCGACACAGCCTTGTAAGTCGAGCCGGGGGCATACCCCTGGATGGCTCGGTTTGTCAAAGGATCGGTCTCATCCTTGGTAATCTGTTGCCAATGCTCCCGGCTGATGTTCGGGATGAAAACATTCGGATCATAGGAAGGCACCGATGCCATCGCTAAAATCTCGCCATTCGTCGGATCCACCACCACCGCGGCGGCACGGCCGACCCCAGCATCCCGCAACGCGCGCTCAACGATGTACTGCATCCGGGCATCAATAGTCAGGTAAACATGGTTGCCCTGTTTGGGCTCCACCCGGCGAATCTCAGACTCGATGACCCCTTTCAAATTGCGCTGCAAAACCCGAACCCCCGGGGTACCCTTCAACCAACGGTCCATGTGCAGCTCGACCTGCGACTTCCCCTCTGAATCAGGCTGGTAGAAGGAGTATTTCCGGATATCTGGGAGCCTGTCGATGTCCACAGGCGCGCCCACGTACCCCAAGATATGCGCTCCAAGCGCTCCGTAAACATACTGCCTGACGGGCCGAATCGCAATTTCAACGCCGGGTAAACCGACGTCGTTCTCTGAAAACTTGGCGATCGTCTTGAAATCCAATTCCTCGATGTAGGTGAACGGAACCTCAGAGTTGTTCCGGTAATGGCGCTGGAGCCTGGTGCTGTTGTAATCCCTCGCCAGCTCCAGCTCGTTGAGGCGCGGAACAATCGTGCTGTTGACAATCTGAACCACATCCTCCTCCCGCTTCTCCTTGAGCATCTGCCTGACAGGCGCGGTGTAGGTGGCCATCGGGGGCTTGCCGTAATTCTGGCGATAGCCCCGCACCATGTCGGGAAGGTAAAAGTCCACCTCGTAACTGGCCCGGTTTCCCACCAGCGTCAAACCGTTGCGATCCCGAATCTCACCGCGCACCGAAGGTACTCGGACAGTCACCTCGGAACGGGAGGCCATCCGTTTGGCCCAACGATCTCCATGGGCGACCTCCAGCCACCACAGGCGACCCACAAGAACAGAAAGTCCCAGCACCATGAGAACCGCCATGAAATAAAGGCGCAACTCGGGGCTGGGACCGCTTCTTGAGCGGCGGGTGTTCTGAGGTTTACTCATCGTCAAAATCCCTCCACTTGCTCCGGTGGTGACGATGCCTCATGAGACGCGCCACGTATCCCAGCACCGAGAAAACGACTGGAGAGACAACCAGTGCAATCACCCCTGCGCCGAACACGCGCCCCCAAACGACCGGCGAAAACTCAAATACGAGCGGCTCACGCCGGAGGCAAATCAGGGCGTACTCAATCAACACCAAGCACGCGACGGCCAAACCGCTGAACAAACAATGCACTTCCCAGCGGCCCCTTAAAAAAAGCGGCCTCAACCCGCTCACGATGGCGCCAAAAACGGCATAAGCGCACACAGACCAACCGACCCCCAACTCAAGACTTTCCTCCACCCAGACTCCATGCAGCAAATCCCAAGAAACCCCGCTGATGAACGCCAGTACCAACATGCCGGAAGTTGGAAACGAGAGGGCACCGTAAAAAAACACGATCGGTGTCAACAAGACACGCGCCCCCCAAGGAGGAACCGCACCTAAAAAATGCTGGATCACGAGGGACACCAGCAAGCTCACAATGATGAATAAAAAAAACATCACTACTTGTCCCCCATCACGACAAACACGTCCTGCAGAGTCGCCAGGTCGACCGCTGGAATCAGAACCGCCATCCCATCCAACTGCCGCACCTTGAATTCCTCCACCGCGCCCAGCTGAATTCCCGGGGGAAAAACCCCGCCCACGCCCGAGGTCATCACCTTCTGCCCGGGCGAGAGCCCGGCCTGTTTGGACAGAAAAAACAAGGAAACCAAAGGATTGGAGGCACTTGAAGCCCTTTCCCCACGCACGATTCCCTGCTCCCTAGAGTTCTCAACGCTTGCAGCAACCTTACAGTTCTCATCGGAAATCAAAATCACCACACTGGTGTGGTCCGAAACCATGGTGGTCTTGCCCACCAGACCGTCCTCGGTGAGGACGGGCATGTCCCGGCGAATCCCGTCCTCCGAACCGCGGTCGATCATGATTTGATTGAACCAAGTCGATGTATCCCTGCCGATGATTCTCGCCGAAAGCAACCGGAACGGCGCCTTCGCGCGGTAATCAAGAGCCTTCCGTAGCCTGGCGTTCTCCGCCTCCATCCCGCGAAGCGTCTGATTCGTCGCGCTCAACTCCCGGTTGCTGAGACGCAGCATACGGTTTTCATGCTCCAACTCATCGATGGACTTTAGCCCCTCGCGCAGCGCATTGAACTTCCGCTCCAAAGACGAACCCGATCGCAAAAAAGGCGACAATAATCCGAGGAAAGCCGACTGTGCGGCACGCATCGCCGCCGGATTCCCAGAGCCGAGAATCAGAACAAGCACCACCGTGACGAAAACAGCCACCGCGATCAACTTGGAGCGGATTCTCATGGTGAATTGCAGTCTAAATTTGCGGACACCCACCGGGCACCCACAGCGTGAAGTTCGAAAACTTGGCTCAGACGCCTTCGCCTGAAAAAGCTTCTGAAAACATTACCTGCCTTAATGACGGGTCTCTGTCGCGGTAGACACCTGACGCAGGAACTTCAACTCCTGAAGCGCCCGCCCCGTACCCTCCGCCACGGCACTCAGCGGATCCTCAGCCAAGTGCACGGGCAGTCCCGTTTCCTCGGTCAAAAGCTTATCCAAGCCCCGTAGCAACGCGCCGCCTCCTGCAAGCACCAAGCCTCTGTCCACCAAGTCAGCTGACAATTCCGGAGGGCATCGCTCCAAGGCAACACGGACCGAATCCACGATCGTTGAAATTGGCTCCAGCAGGGCCTCCCGGATTTCCTGCGACGTGATGGTCAGGGTCTTTGGCAAGCCCGCCACCAGATCGCGTCCCTTTACCTCCATCGTGGCTTCCCTTTCCAGCGGGTAAGCCGAGCCAATCTTAATCTTAATATCCTCCGCCGTCCGCTCGCCAATCATCAGGTTGTAGGCCCGCTTCATGTACTGAATAATCGCCTCGTCCAACTCATCCCCAGCGACGCGCACGCTCCGCGAATACACGATCCCAGAAAGCGAAATCAACGCCACCTCTGTCGTTCCTCCCCCGATGTCGATAATCATGTTACCGGCAGCATCTTGGACAGGCAAGCCGCACCCGATCGCCGCCGCCATGGGTTCTTCGATGAGATGCACCTCGCGAGCACCAGCCCGTAGAGCACTATCCTTTACCGCCCGCTTCTCCACCTCGGTGATCCCAGAGGGAACCGCAACAACCACGCGGGGCCTGGGTCGGAAAAGCGTTTTCCGTCCATGCACTTTTTGAATGAAGTGCCTGAGCATGGCCTCTGTAATCTCGAAATCAGCGATGACCCCGTCCTTGAGCGGACGGATTGCCACGATGTTTCCAGGCGTACGTCCCAGCATCCGCTTGGCCTCATCCCCCACCGCAAGAACCCGGTTGGTGCCAGCCTGAACCGCCACCACTGAGGGCTCGCGGAGGACAATTCCATGATCCTTGGCGAAAACCAACGTATTGGCCGTCCCCAAATCAATTCCAATATCACTGGAGAACAAGCCAAAAAATCCATTCAACATGAGCAACCTCCTCTGGGATAAATTATTGTAAAAGCTTAGACAAAGTCAGGCGACACCTTACTTGAGCATACGCCGATAGGCACTCCCAAATACGAAGCATGGATGCGAAGTTTGTGCAATCCGAGGGGCAATCCGGGAGTGTAAAACAACCCCTCGCCAATAAGGTTCAGGGTTCGTCCCTGGTCAAAGCCGAAATCCACTTTTCGACATTCACGGCGAAGCCCGATGCTGAATTCGTCAATGAATGGCGGGCCTCACCACCGCGCTTTCAGTTCCATGATGCCCCGCCACACCCCCTCCGCAACCTCGGCGGAATTTTCCAGCAAATCCTTGGATATCGACCCCACTCCGACCCCGGGAGCGGTCAGAACCAGAAAAACCGAGAACACCACCAGATTCATGATGTAAATCAAAACGACCGAGAAAAAATTGCCGTGCAGCCGAAGGTCACTTTGCCCCCGGCGGATCATCCAAACCGTGAAACTCAGATGGAACGCCCAAGCAGCCCCGAGAAGCATGAAAACCACTCTCAAGGGCGACAACAACTGCCCCTCAGGCACCGCAACCTTGAAATCATAAAAAAAGCTGGCCACACCGAACAACAGCAACAAAGCCACACAGTACACCGGATAAAAATACGGACTCAACGTCACCCAAACATTGGGACTGTCCGTCACAATGTGCCCCCCCTCCTTGGACACCTTAAACTCGGACACCCTGCCGATGGAGAGCCACGTCCAAATCGCATGCGTCAACTCGTGCCCGAAAACATAAACCCTCATCGGGCGGGGCGCCCCCTGCATGTACAGGCTGCCAGTGAACCAAACCATCCAAAGCACGACTCCCAAGCCAAAAAACCAAAAATCCTCGGTCTGCCAAAACCGGTTTTTCAGCGTTTCTCGGCCAAGGGCGCCAAAAACAGTCAATGTCCACACCCACGCCACTGGGAGCAGAAAAACACCGACCACATTTTTCAACCAAACCACGGAAACCCGGCGTCCATCGGCCGAACCGCGGTTATCCGCCTCGCCTCCCGCCTCACCCCACTCATCCCGCCGGTTCCCACTCCGTTCACTACGCTCCAATGCAGGCACACTTTGCGCCCCGCGGACCAAATCCCTCGAAACACCCGCAGCCGCCCTCAAGCCCTCCCGACGTCTTCCCCCGGATGATTTGGCGGATTTGGCGGATTTCGCCGACTTCAGGAAATCGGGAGAGTGGGCACCGCGCTTGCCCGCTTCAACCTGTCTCTGACCGGGGCCAAGAAATGGTTTCTTCGGGCTCAATTACAATCTCCTTTAACTACCCTACTTCTGTTTGTGTTCCGTAAAAATTACGTCGCCAGACCGAGATCCGCTCCATCGAAAAACTCCTGTTTGATCTGAGCGGACTTTCGACTCATTCCTGTCCTCCGAATCTGGCTCGAGCGCGGGCTCGAGCGAATCGGGACCCGCCCTGCGTTTGCGGCACCGCCCGATAATCGATTCAAACCGTTATGCCCGGCCCATGTACTGGCCCGTGCGGGTGTCGATTTTCACCAACTCTCCCTCTTTGATGAACAATGGAACGGTGATCACTTTCCCAGTCTCGAGGGTTGCAGGCTTCTGGACGTTATTGGCGCTGTCGCCACGCACGCCCTCTGCCGATTCAGCAACCTTCAAATTCACCGATGCCGGCAACTCAACGTTCGCCGCCTTTCCCTCCACAAAAAGCACCTCAACGGACAAGTTTTCGGTCAAATACTCCTTGGCCTCGCCGATGAAATCCGCATCGAAAGTCACCGTTTCGTAGGTCTCCGGATCCATGAAGTGATAACCGGTGTTGTCCTTGTAGGAAAAATCCAATTTTTGACGATGCACATCTACGGTCTCCACTTTGTCGGTCGACCCGAACCTCACGTCAGCCGATTTCCCCGTGCCGATGTACCGGATAATCGCCTGCACGAAGGCACGCAGATTGCCCGGGGTTCGATGCTGCACTTCAAGCACAATTGCTGCATTCCCGTTGTAGCGGATGCACATTCCTTTGCGTAAATCGTTTGCTGCGGCCATGGATCAGTTTCTAGATGTGATCGTTCAATATCGGCTAAGCCCACCTGGCATGCAAGTGTTCTCCGTCCGAGAACGGGCCATGAGTGCGGCTTAGCCTAACGCGCCGGCACCCACTCCCCCCACACGGGAGGTTCAGCCAACAACCTGGGATCAGCGCACTCGCTTCGCTGATACTTTTCGAGCTCCCCACCGACCCCAACCCAATCCGTCACGTCGAAACTGACCATCTCCCCGGCACGCAGTCGGGCAACGTCAGTGAGTTGTTGCGCGCGCATGCTCCATGCGTAAACAAGACAATCCCCCACCCGCTCCCGTTTCCCGCTTTCTCCTATTAACTCAACGGAGCCCAGGTGGACGCTCGCGATATGCTCCTGATACGGCACGGTTCCGGGCCGCGGCACACTCGAAATTTCACGCACCATTCCTGAGACGCGTACCTTTGAATTCACGGGCGGACAATAAAAGGAGGCAGGCGCAGCCTCCCCGACCGTCAAAGGCAGTAACTTCCAGTCTCCGAACATCAATTCGCGGACCGCGAATTCCCAGACCACGATTCTCTTTCCCTCAAGCCGGTTCCTCCCGGAAAGCATTTCCCGCTGCAGCATCTGGCGAGTGGCGAAAGCACCGTCGCTGTTCCGAGTAATCGCATCCACTGAGCGTCCCAACGCCACACTCAAGTGCTCGGCAAACCCGGCGGCCTCCCCCCATCCCATCCCCGGAACCGAGTAAATGTTCGAAAAACTATCACCCAGCAACAGCACATCGCTCCGTGCGTTCCCACGCCAGAACCCGCCCTGCACGCCCACCGGATGAATCGACACAGTCTCAGGCGCCCACAACTTTTGCGCCTTACCCAAACCGAGCAGCGCAAATGTATCGCCCAACGCACTCACTTCAACCGGAGCGAGCCGCTGCGGCACCGCGCCTGCTTCTTCCAAAGCCCGATATCCAATCCGATCGCCAACCGCCTCGGCAACGCCCTTCGCCACCGCCTCCATGGCCTCGGGTTTCCAATGCGTATCGGTGAAAAGGAACTGAGGCTCTCCATTCGAGAGAGCGCGCGCTGCCAGAATCGGAGCGGGATCGTAAAGAAAAACACCCGCATCCAGAATCCGGGTTTTAAAAAGTTCAAAAGAAGCATTCTGCCGAGCAGCATCCCCTCCTCCATTGCCGCTCGATCCAAGCGTAAGTAAAACGGAGAGAACAGGTTTAACCGGGACTGGCACAACCATTAAATCCACTCCAAAAACCGCCAACTGATCCCGAAAGTCCAAAATCGCCCTCACTGGGTCCGGCTGCAATCCGTTCACGGTGCCGCGGCGCCGGATACGCTCTGGATCCAAAAAGCCCTCCCCATTGACATACTCGCAATCCTTGCGGAAAAACAAATCTCCCTCCGCACCGAGCACCACCTGAGAATTGCCCGCCCTCAAGTTGGCCGTGAGAAAGCCTTGCACTCTTGGGCGCAGCTCAGCGGACGCCCAGGAGCTTTCGATCAACTTGGCCTCCGCATCGCGAATCCTTTCCCCGTCCGGAAACCAACCGGGGAATTTCCACAAACTTTCGCCCACCCGCCCGGCCGAATCGGACGAAACATGCCGCGTGCGGTTGGCACCGGACTCCGCCCGAACCCATCCCCCGAGCCGGCCTGAAAAAGCCTCCAAAAAACCGCCGGCGCACAAGAGAACGGTTCCAAAGAAGGCCATCACCAAGAGAGCAGGGCCTCCCAATCCGCGGCTCTCCAAATCCTCCTCCGCCTCTTGCTCCCGCGAGCGGCTCCGGGCGGACACGTGAATGCTTGGGTCCACAGAACTCATCCTAAAAGATAAAGTAAATGAAGGGGTTATAATCCTGGGTCAGCAGCGCAACCAACCCCGCGCCCCCCACCAACAGAACGGTGCAAGCCTTCGGGACGCTCAATTGCTGGGTCCACTCCCAGGTCTGCCTACCGAAGACCACGACCAGCAGGGCGATAGAAAAACTGAGCAGAAGGTGAGGCTCCCGCCAGCAAACGGCTCCCCAGCCCGGCCCACAACCAACGCCACCCATCGTCGCCAGGTAATTGAGGGAAGCAGGCAAATCAACGGACCTGAAAAAAACCCACCCCACCAACACCACGATGAAAGTCGCCAATCCGCCGATAAAACGCGGTATCCTCAGCGAGGTCCGCATTCGAAAAGCCCGCTCGACCGCAAGCGCGCCTCCATGCCACGCGCCCCAGATCAAATAATTCCAAGAAGCACCATGCCAAAGCCCGCCGAGCAGCATCGTCGCGAACAAATTAAGGTAAGTCCTCCCCTCGCCATACCGATTTCCCCCAAGCGGGATGTAGAGATATTCACGCAGCCACGAGGACAAGGACATGTGCCATCTGCGCCAAAAATCGGTCACGGAAGTCGCCAGGTAGGGAGAGTTGAAATTTTTGGCGAAGTAAAAACCAAACATGAGCCCCAAACCTATCGCCATGTCCGAGTAGCCGCTGAAGTCATAATAGATCTGAAGGGCGTAAGCCACCACACCCGCCCACGCTTCCAAAACGCCCCTTGTCCCGGAGTCAAAACTCGCGTCTGCCATTTGGCCACAGGGATTTGCAAGCAACACCTTTTTGCCGAGGCCCATCCAGAAGAAAGCCATGCCGCGGGCAAACTTTGCCCCGGACAGAGTACGCTCACGCAACTGCCCCGCCAGAAAAGAGAACTTCAAAATCGGCCCGGCAACCAGATGTGGAAACATGGATACAAAGCAGGAGAAATCGACGAAATCGTCCATCGCATCCGCATCACCCCGGTACACATCGATGATATAACTCAGCGCTTGGAACGTGTAGAAGCTGATTCCGAGCGGCAAAACCACCCTCAGGGTGCTTTCCACGACCGCAGACTGGACCCCCAGCGCGGTGAAAGCAGCGTTCCAACTCTCAACCGCAAAGTTGAAGTACTTGAAGAATCCCAGCGCACAGAGATTGCTCACCACAGAACATTGGAGCGCAAGCTTTTGAGTGGGGCTGGCCGGCTCACCCCTGCGGGACCTCGTGCCCCCAGCCTGCTCCCGCCAAAACCGCCACCGATCGCGGGCGATTACCAAGCTCAGCATCCAATCCAAAGTGGTGGTCACAAACATCAGGACCACAAACCTAGGCTCGGCCCAACCGTAAAAAACGTAACCCGTCAGAGCCAGCCAGAGGTTTCTGGCCTTCTGGGGAGCCGCTGCCAGCAGGTAATACACAACCAAACTAAGCGGCAAAAAATAGAAGATAAAGATCTGCGAGCTAAAAACCATTTAGGATTCCCGCTTATCTAAAGCAAACAAACCTCCTAATCTCCATACAAACCTCATTTTTCAGATTGCGTAATTACAAGACTTCACGCCACAAAACTCGCGCGATGCAAGCATTGCCTGCCCCACTCCTTCAGAAACCCCGTACCGAAACGCAAGTCCGGCAATTCCAGTTTTCCGGTGTTTTAACTCACACCATCGTTTCATGTTTTTTGAGTAACCTCGGCGGAGCCGTACTGCTCATCGGGTTCCTCATCGCCCAGATTCCCGCCAACGCCCAACAGTCCGCCACCCGGACGGCTGTGACGAAGGGATTGAACGGCTGGCTGTTTTTGTCATCCGAACTAAACTTTCTGCGTGCCCCAATATTTTGGGGCGCCGCCGCGCGCGGCGTTTCCAAATCCCAGAATCCGGAAAATGCCGATCCCATGGTGGCGATCGAGGACTTTCACAAACAACTCAGCGCATGCGGGATCCAACTCCTCCTGATGCCGGTCCCGGCGAAAGCGAGAATATACTCGGCAGAACTGGCCCCCGAAGACCACTCGAGCTTGGCCCCCGACCCATTCGACAGTTTTTTTGAGCAACTGAACTCCAAAGGCATTTCCTATTTAGACTTGCGCCAAGTGCTATCCCGTTCAGCCAACCCAAATCAGGCGACCTACTGCAAAACCGACTCGCACTGGTCCGGAGTCGGCTGCGTGCTTGCTGCTCAGGCTGTTGCAAAACGATTGAGAGAGTCCCACGGAGCCCTGTTTCGAAAAACTTCCCAGCAAAAATTTGTCGAAAAGTGGGACCACGTCGAGGCAAGCGGCGACCTCTCAACCCTCGCACCAGACCTTCAGGCACCCAAAGAGAAGATTGCGATTCGACGCATCTCGCAATCCAACGCGACCTTACAGGCCGACCCTAACAGTCCGCTACTGCTGATCGGAGACAGTCACACCCTCGTGTACCACGATTTCATGGCCGAGCAATCCGGTCTTCTGGATCAACTGGCGAAGGAGACTTCCATCGTCCCGGACCTGATAGGCACACGAGGATCGGGCGCCAACGCAGTCCGAGTCAGCCTGCTCAGACGCTCCATCAAAGAGCCAAAATATCTCACCTCAAAAAAAGTTGTTATTTGGTGTTTCGCCGCCCGCGAGTTCACAGATTCCGACCAAGGCTGGCAGACCATTCCAATCCGCCGCTAACCACTACCATGCGCATTCGCGCCCCGCTGCCTGCCCTCATTCTAACAATCGCATTCCTGGTGATTCCAGCAGAGTTTCCGGGTTCATCGCTGATTGCCGCAACACCCTCCCCGGAAAAGCCTCCAACTGCCACGATCACAAAAACAGCCCCGTCCGCTAAAATAGACGGCTTTGTCACCAACACCGAAAATTTTCTTAAAAGAACGCCCCCAACCAGTCCAGCACAGCCAGCAAACTCGCCTAGTCAAAAACAAAAACGAAACATCCTGACGGGATCAAGCGCTCCGACGACAGTGTCGCCCAAAAACTCGGACAAAAACGCCTTCCCAGAGCCACTGCCCAAACGCGTCATCCTCCTCACTGATGAAGAGAATGAACAATGCGCCTGCGCGCAGACGGACCTGTCCGAAGTCATCTCGGAAATTGTTTCCAATCCAATTTCGCTGAAATTTGACCCGCCGCCATCCAACTCTCAGCCGAAAAAAGTTCAGATTCCAAACCAGTCCAAATACAAGGTGCTGGTTCTGGGAGACTCGCTCGGCCTTTGCGGATTCGGCAAATCGCTCGACTCAAAACTCCGCGAAAATCAGAATATTTCGGCGGTAGCAACATACATGGCATGCGGCACCATCCCGTCGAGTTGGCTGAAGATCGGGCCCTACTCGACGGCGAAAACAGCTTGTGGATTCTGGAGCATCGAAAGCCGAAGCGGTTCCCCGCCGACGGAGAGCAAGGACACTTACGGAATGACCACGGGTCACAAACCCTCCTCACACCCTGTTCCAAAAATCGAGGCACTTTTAGAACGTTATAATCCCGACATCCTCATCATGCAAAACGGGACGAATCTTCTAAGTCTTTTTTCAGATGGCGCGACGGTCATCCCTGCGCGCCACGATACGCAACTGCGTTCGCATCTCGCCCCGTTCCTCAAATGCGTCACCAACGCCTCCTACTCGTTGAAGAAGATTTATTGGATCGCGCCTCCGGTGTCGGGAAGATACTCAAAGGAAACTCAGGACTTCCTGGTTGAAAAGCTGGCGTATTACGGAGGTCCGGTTTGGCAGGTCATCGACAGTCGCGAACTTGTAAGCTACCCGTACAAAAGGGCGATGCCCGATAAGGAGCACTTTGTCGGCAAGGACATGGATACCTGGGCTCAGAAAGTCTACGATCACATTGCGACGGAAATTTCACAAGGCGCGATTCCCGCGACCCCTCTCTCCAAACAAAAAAACACCGAAGCCCTGAGGGGCACCTCCTCGCTTGCAACAACAAAAACTGACACCCCATCGCGAAGAGAAGTCACCGTCAAAGCCAAGCTCACGACGAAGTCTCGCCCCCTCACCAAAGACGAAATCCTTCCTTATCAGGAATCTTTAGTCGGGCACGTTTACTCCGTAGAGAACGTGCTCAGCGGCGAGTATCAGGAAAAAGAAATCCTTGTGATGCACCCCGCCCACATCAGGCTCAAGGAAGAACCCTTGGAAAAGTACGCGGTTGGTGAAACGTACGAGCTCAAGCTCGTCGACTTTGAAGGCTCGGTTTGGGAATCGATAAAACGCAGCGATTCAACCGGCAAACTTGACCTACTTCCATTCATTCAAAAAGAAGATGAAGCGCGCGCACCGAGTTTGAAACGATAGCAGAGCACGCCATCCCGTTTTCAATCACCGCCATGCATTTCGCGCGACTCATTACTTTTATCTTTGCCATCTCGGCCTCGTGCGGATCGGAAGCATTCTGTTTCGCGGTCGCCCCCAAATCAACCTCACTTCTGCCTCCAAAAAAAGTGCTGATGATCGGCGACTCACTGTCGGTGGGCCCGTTTGGCGACAGGATCCAAGATTTCCTAGTGTCTACGTTCAGTGATGCACAGGTGGGTTACATCGCCGCCTGTGGATCCTCGCCCGAACACTGGCTGCAGAGCGAGCCGGCTTTCATCTCGAAGTGCGGATACCGCATCAAAAACCCCAAAGACTCAAGCAAATCTCAAGTGGGCCGCTATGAAGACGGCAGACCCCCAAAGCAATACCCTGTTCCCAAGATCGAAACGACACTCACTTACTGGAAACCGGACCTAGTCATCGTTCAACTGGGAACAAACTGGTTTGATTTGCTGGCGGAATCTCAGAGCGAAAACGTCATTGCAAGTCTCGATGCAATCCTCGACCGCTTCGCTCAGGCGGTGGCAAAAAGCCCTTCCCACCCGAAGCTTATCTGGGTCACGCCTCCCGACTGCCACAAATTTCGCAGAGTGCAATCGCTTGTGACTTCCGCGATTAAAAGAGCCGCCGCCCGAAACCAGTTCCGCGTCATCGACTCCTCAAAAATGATTCACTACGAACCCGGGAAATCCGGCGGCGACGGCGTTCATCTTGCAACAGGCAGCGCGGAAGAATGGGCGGAGAAAGTAACCAAACAGTTGCGTCCCATGATTCCTACATCTGCAACAGTCCGAGCGCGCGCCTACTCGTCAGGAAGTCTCGCCGAGGCGGGCGAGTAGCAGCACATGCTCGTTCCGTTCTGTCGATGATGAATCGGAGTAGCCTTCCTCGTAGAACACCGTCCACCCCCAGAATCAAATCACTCGCGGACCGCCCCGCCAGCAGAGCCGTGCTCTGATTTCTCAAAAAAAGCCGCCACAAAATAAGCCAGTACGGCAGCGCAAAGAGATGCCAAATACACCAGTGGGATTGCCAAAATCCAAGTCCCTGTGCACCACACAGCCGTTGCACCGATCATTGCTGAAACAGCAGCGCCAGACCCGCCAATCCGAGTGAAAAGCCCCATCACCGTTACGACAAATATTCCTGCGCTCCCGAAAGATGAAGCGCTCTGCACCAGCTCGTGAATTGAGTCGGACTGAAGGGCAAGAGCCAAAGCGACAAGACCCGCAACCAAAACACCGCCGCGGGCTATGTTCACCTTTGCCGTTTCCCCGATTCCTTTAAAACAGGGCACAATCAAATTGTGCGAAGTCAACGCCGCTGCTGCCAACAAAGTGCTGTCTACCGTGGAGAGAATCGCGGATACCAGCGCGCCGAGAAAAAAGACCTGCATAACCGTCGAAAGGTGCTTTTGAGCCAGCAATGAAAGCAACTGCTCAGGTTCATGCAGGCCCGGCAGTTGGTCAGCACTCAAAAGTCCGAGTGCAACCGGCATCAATCCCACCAAAACATACAACGCTCCTCCACTCAGCGAAGCCCTCTGCGCTGTCAAAGGGCACTTTGCCGCAAGAATTCTGGAAACCAACTCCTGCGCAGCCAACGATCCGCAAACCGGGACGGCCCATGTCTCCATCTGCTGCCAGAATCCCCCCCCATTGGAGAAGCACAGACGCTCACTCCCCACACGGGCGAAACCTTCCAGCCACCCCCCGGAATCATACACAACCAACGTGCAAAGAATGACCATCCCGATGATTATAAAAATTCCTTGGAAGAAATCCGTGGCCACGTCGGCCCTCAATCCGCCTGTCGCCGTGTACGCGATCGCCACCGCCGCTCCGATCCATATTCCGGCCTGCATTCCAATGCCTGCAGTGGAGTCAAAAACCTGACCGAAAGCACGGATCTGAGCGGCGGCCCACAGGATCGATGTCGGAACCATTAACAGAACCGCCACCCTTTCCGCACCGGCGGAGTATCTCTGACGAAACAAATCAGCCAACGTGGTAAAGCCGCGCTTCCAAAGCGGCGCCGCAAAAAAAGCGCCCATCACCAGCAAACAGGCCCCGTATGCGAAGGGATCCACCACAGCACCGGCCAATCCATGCTCATAAACCTTCGCAGAAGCACTCACGCAACTCTCCGCGCCAAACCAAGTCGCGAACACACTGAATGCCGCCAACGGCAATCCAAGGCTCCTGCCAGCCAAAAGGTAATCCTGTTCGTTCCGAATCCTGGCGGACACGAGCAGCCCAAGAACGAGCTGCGCAGCAACGTAAGCAACCACCCCCCAGAGAAGCAGATTCATGGCCGAAAAAACATTGCTGTCACGTGCGATTGCAAGCATCTTCGCCTGAATCGACTTGGATGGATTAGTTCGAGCTGAAAGCCCACACTAGATCGCCTTCATTACGCGCATCAACTCACGGCCTTCCCGACCGGGATACGTGCGCTCGGGATCCCACTCGTGCACCAACTCAAACGCCCCTGATCTCAGAAAAAGAGAATTCAGCTGCCGCTTGGTCACTCCAAAAGGCGGGCCTGCCTCCGGATCAGGCAATCCGGGATCCAGAAAGAAAATTGCGGCGAGCTCGCCGCCCTTTTTGAGGGCGCTCCGGATGGCCGAAACATAGTCCTTGCGCCGTCGCATCGGAATTGCACAAAAACACGTGTGCTCCCACACCCAGTCGAAGACTCCCCGGAGTTGGCGGGGCAAACTGAAAAGATCCGCGTTTAAAAACACTTCCCGACCGCGTTTTTTGAACCTGCGCGCTCTCGCCAGCGCCGTTGGGGAGATATCAACCCCGACAACACTCACTCGAGGCAGCGCCGCAATGGCGCGCACGTCATGTCCAAGTCCACAACCCGGCACAAGAATGCGTCCGCGCATGGGTGCAGCCTCCAGAAAATCCACCAACCCTGGCGAAGGGGCGCCCTTGTCCCACGGAGTTTGCTTGCTTCGGTATGCTCCATCCCAATCCATCCACCGAGCAGAGACACACTCTCAGGACGAGGCAAGCCCGTAGATTGAAAACAGCACCTACATCTGCACCCACCAGCGCAAAAAGGGTAGACCTCCCTCAATCGTTGAAGTCACTTAGATGAGGCTCACTCGCCCATCGACCTAAATACCAACATGTGATTTGCCATGTCCGTTCGCCTGATTGTCACACGCCAGAGCCTGCAATTCTTGGCTGAAAAAATGGAGCTTCATCAGTCCCAAAAAATCGCCGCACAAAAAGAAGCAAAAGTCGCAAAGGAATGGGGAGACTTGAGCGAAAACGCTGAGTACAAAGCGAGTAAAGAAAAGTTTCGGCTCGCGGGGCGTCTTCAGCAACGCTTGGTCCGGGACTTCAAAAAACTTGAGACTTCTGGCTACGAGATTGTAGATCCGATTGACTGGACGCTAGCGCAGCCTCCGATCGATAAAGTCACCGTTGGCACGATAGCGAAGGTGACCCAGCGCGGACATACTGAGGACTACCTTATCGTCGGCGCGAAAGACCAGCACCTCCCGATGGAGGGCCAGATCGTTCCCGTGCCCTACACTTCGCCCCTTGGGCAAGTCTTGCTCGGGGCATCCGCAAACTCGCGTGTGGAAGCCACCATCGCAGGCGCTAGGCGCGCTCTCGAAGTCGGACCACTCCGAGCGCCAACTCTTCAGGAAATTTTCCATTTCTACCCAGATCTGGGGCCGGCACCATAGCAACATAACTCGAAGAACCCCGCACTCAGTCACTTCGCACTCCGCTCATCGAACAATCCGAGATGCAAACCGCTCAGAGTAAACACCACTCTTGAATAATTTACCCCCGATTCTGCGGTTGCACAGTCAACGATGAGTTGCCATAGTCTGAATGTTGATTGACTTGCTCCGAGCCTCCTAGGCGCCCAGCGTGGTTCTTCAGCAAATCAGGGCAAGCCGAAGTGGCGGAATGGCAGACGCGCTAGACTCAAAATCTGGTATCCGCAAGGGTGTGTGGGTTCGAGTCCCACCTTCGGTACTTTTCGTTTAACACGAACGAATTACACAAATATGGTGGCACCTAAAACGGTAAAGTCATAATCAGAGTCATAAATCGGCACCGACGTTTTGGGTGTCCATCGACGTACAATTGGCGGTAATCGCCGGGGGGGCAGGCCGCCAATTCGCCCCGTGGTCAAGATGCCCTGATGCTCCGGCCCGGGTAGGTTCTTCTCCCCTTTTCACGCCCTCAATTCTAACGCATCCTGTCCAGGTATGCCCCGTGGAGCACCCCTTCCCGAAAGCCAGCCTGAATCCAGCGCCGATCCCTTAAAGGCCCTTCGTCTAAAACTAAAGGAGTTCAAGAATCGGTTGTTGGCCATACAAAGACCTGCTCTCTCGCCCCTGCCGGATTTGGCGTGGCGCGAAGGGGATTTGAGAGATTTGGCCACCCTAGTGCATGCCGTTTACATGACTAGGCATAAGCGTGAAGGTACAACCCGAGGGAAAGAGCTCCTGTGGGTTAATGGGGAGTATCAAAGCCTGCGGCTTTTCAAAACCATAGGCGACATGATCAGAGCTGTCCCGGTGCGTCCAGTGGCAGCGATTCAGAGGGAACTGGTTAAGATTGACCCCTCTTACAACCCTGCACACTTCAAGCTGAGCCCCCAAAAATTGGCCATAGCTCTGCAAAAACGCGACCATCGCTTTCGGGCGCTCGTCAGGTTAAGCGCAGCGTTGGGGGAACCCAAAAACTGCATCACCAGTGTGCCGGTGGATGAGTTCAAACACGTCCTCCGCGAACTTTGTCCAGACGTCCTCCCTCAACTCGAAAAGGGGCTTGCATTTCTCAAGGGAGAAAGGATTGAACGATTGATCTTACAGACACTTTTTCTCGATTTGCAAAGGCGGGAACTGTTGTGGCGCCTCGTATACTGGGACCAAGTACAGGCAATGGCCGGATGGATCCTCGGGCTTCACGATGACAGTCTCACTGAGCTCGTGTCTGATGTGGCGACTTATGTGCCCGAAGCACCGGCAGCTTACCTTGTCCGCCGCAGCCTCGAACTGGGTCGGACGCGAACTGCTAAAAGCCGTCGCAAGCTCTCCTCGGCTTAAGACCAACGCTTAGACGCGTCAGAAAACAGCCCGCGGAGGAACGCCGGGCACCCGCCCTATTGTTCGCACGAGGAAACGGGCCTTTGTGTGTCGCCCACGAACCTTGTGCGGCGAGGGCAAAAGAAGCTGAAATAAATTCCCCCCCAAAAATGCGTTACAGCATTCAGGGACGAGCATGTCGGAATTCTGCAATTTCCGTTACACGCGGACTCCAGTGGCGTTTGTGGATCCAAAAAACTCCACAAGTCGCGCATCGTTACGGCATGGAAACCACTCCCCATCATACCTACTTTAAAAGGCAAACACCTGTAAATCAGCTGTCCAACCCCAAGCAACCTGAATGGATTCGACTGCCGCGAGCCGGCGAAAGGTGTCCATACTCGAACTTGAGCCGCTCGACGCTGAACAACCTGATTCTTCCGTGTAAGGCCAATAAGAACTGTCCGCCCGTCAAAAGTTCTGTGCTCCGCCAAAAAGGTGCCACGCGTGGTGTGCGCTTGATCCACAGGGCAAGCCTCATGGCGTACATCGAAATAGGAAAGGAAACCGCATTTGGGCAAGATGCAAAGGTCAGCTCAAACGGCTCGCTGCGTTCGCTAAAGGAGCGGCTATCAGCGATTACCGGTGTTCAGACTCTCGGCATCGGAGGCAATAAAAAACCCAAAATTTGGGAACTTTATCCCTTTCAAGGCGCCGCACCCAAGACTTTCGGACACCTCGAATCCACGCAGCCGCTGGCTCCAAGCGGCAGTGTGCTCAACTAAACGGAGCCTTGAGTAGAAAGAAAAATATGAAACGAACCGAATTAGTAAGCTGGGTCAGGGGCGTAACCGCCCGATTCTCCAGCTATAATCAATTAACAGGAAGCACCACCCAATGGTGCAGTGCCCCAGAAAAGCCGCTCCATGGCTGTGGTCCTAACTCATGGTGGCATCGAAAATTAATTTCGGGTTACAACCGCAATTCGACACCAAGCGGTTCGTCCAAGAAAGGAGGCCGAAACCATGGGCGATAAAACCTCGATACAGTGGTGTGACAGCACCGTAAACCCAATCATGGGCTGCAATGGATGTGAACTTTACCCAAAAGCCAGCGAGGTGCTGCGGGCGATTGACGCAGCCGTCGCGGTGACAGGCGTACAAATTGACAGCGAGGCGATCCTGAAAAAACTTGTCGACCGTGCCTTCGAGCAGATTGACAACCCTCTGGGAGCCCACAAAAAAGCGGTGAACAACACCAATATCTGGCATCTGCGGGACCAACTAGCCTCCTCGATTGAGGCGCAGTACGGCAAGGCTGCTGCATCTGCTGTCAGCTCCACAATACGCTGCAAGCTAGCCTGCTACGCAGCAAGATTGCACTTCAACAAAGGGGCAACCATTTTGAATCCCTCAAGGATACCGCACAAAGGCCATGCGGAAATTTTTGAGAAAGTGACGCCGTTCGAAGGAAGGGTCGCTAAAGCCGCCAAGTTGTCCGACCTGTTTGACACTAAACGTTCGGATGGGGCATGGAAAGACGGACTACCTAGAATGATTTTCGTGAGTGACATGGGCGACGCATTTAGCGCTCAGAAGCACTTCGATTTCTTGAAGGAGGACACGATTCCTGAATTCCAGTCCGCAAGTGGCATTCGGCATATCTGGCTTTGGCTCACCAAACGCCCCAAAGTGATGGCAAAGTTTTCCGAAGAAATCGGCGGGTTCCCTCCAAACGTTTGTGCGATGACAACCGTAACGTGCGCATCCCCTGAAAATCTTCAGCGGGTGGACGATTTGCGAATGGTGAAAGCCCACATGCGCGGACTGTCCATCGAGCCATTACGCGAAAGAATTCCGCCAGAATCTCTGAACCTAAAAGGCATCGACTTCGTGATTGTTGGTGGTGAGTCTGGAGCCGGCGATGATACGCCCGTTTTTAACATCGAATGGGCAGAGGAGCTGATGGACTACTGCCGCAAGCATGATGTGGCTTTCTTCTTGAAGCAGCTTGGCCGCCGTCCGATGCGCAATGGCGAGT
>JBILLT010000055.1:0-20900 GCA_044375925.1 Chthoniobacteraceae bacterium
TTCCAACCCGAAACGAAGATCGGGTTTGTCGGATCCGAATCGGTCCATGGCATCCGCGTAAGTCATCCGTGGAAACGGCGTCGGGATCTCGACATTTTTGGTTTCCTTGAAAATTCGAAACAGAAGTCCTTCGATCAGCGACTGGATTTCAGTTTCGGTGATGAATGAGGCCTCGATATCGATCTGAGTAAATTCAGGCTGCCGGTCGGCACGGAGATCCTCGTCGCGAAAGCAGCGTGCGATCTGGAAGTACTTTTCCAAGCCTGCGACCTGCAGCAGTTGCTTGTATTGTTGCGGTGCCTGCGGCAGCGCGTAAAAACTCCCGGGGTTGAGTCTGGATGGAACCAGGAAATCCCGCGCGCCCTCTGGGGTCGGGTTGGATAAAATCGGCGTCTCAATCTCCAGAAAACCTTTTTCATCGAGGTAGTCTCTCGTCGCTTTGACCACGCGGTGGCGGGTCTTGAGGTTTTGAGCCATCTCGCTTCTTCTCAAGTCCAGATAACGGTAATTCAGACGGAGATCCTCATTTGCAAGTTTCGAGTCCAGAGGGAAAGGCGGCACTTCGGACTTGTTCAAAACCGTTAGTTCGCTCGCAATCACTTCGATTTCACCGGTTGCAAGTTTGGCGTTCTCAGTGCCGGTAAGGCGCGGCGCTACCTTTCCGGTGATCTGGATCACGTCTTCTCCCCGCAACCCGTGGGCTGCTTCGGAGATCTGCGGGTGCTCCTCCGGGCGGAACACGACCTGCGTGAGGCCTTCCCTGTCCCTCAGGTCGATGAAAATCACGCCGCCGTGATCGCGGCGTGAATTGACCCAGCCTGCCAGGGTGACGGATTGACCTGAGTGTTCTTTGCGCAAGCTGTTGCAGGAGGTGGATCGGTACATAAAGGGCTTGGGAGGGTACTTGTTTATCGTCGCAATTCCAGTCCGGATTAAATGTCCCGGCTTTAATCGCGCGGCACTATGCTTCGCGCCGCGAGGATGAGTTCCGCGGTTTTTCGGGTTGCGCCTTGGTGTTTCTCAACGGCCAGGACCGCGTTTTTGGCGATCGAATTCCGGCGTTCGGGATCACTCAACAGGTTTTCGATGGTGCGTGCGAGTTCACGTTCATCGGCAACTTGTACCGCTCCGTTCACGCTGAGCAACTGCTCCACCACCGATTGGAAGTTTTCCATGTGCATTCCGAAAACCACTGGTTTACCGGCGAGCGCCGGTTCAACTGGGTTTTGGCCTCCAACCCCGGTGAGGCTTTTGCCCACAAAGATCACGGTCGCGAGCGCGTACCAGTCTCGGAGCTCGCCGGTGGTGTCAACGACGATGATGTCGGCCTGGTCCGCAGAGCCTGCGTTGCCGAGTTCGCTCCGGAGCGTCACGCGGAATCCCAGTTCCTGAATTTCCCTGAGCAGCTCTCTGCTTCTTTCGGTGTGTCTCGGGACGAGAATGAGCCTGAGATTTGGATGCGTCATCCGCCATTCGCTCAGAAGCCGCGCCAGAATCAGCTCCTCGCCCGCGTGGGTGCTGCCTGCGATGAGGAGCGGCATTTCAGCTGAGATCCCAGCTCCTGCGAGAAGTTGTTGGAATTCCCCGGTGCGTGAGTTCGAAGTCGAGGCGACTTGGTCGAACTTGATATTGCCGGTGATGCGAATTTTGGAACTTGGCACCACGATTTCGCTCCACCATCCAGCCGCATCCGAGTCGGGTGCGCCGATCCATTCGAGAAGCGAAAAGATGGGGCACACCCATCGCTTGAAGCGGCTGAATCTCCCCGCGGATCTGGGAGAAAGTCGCGCATTCGCAAGCATGGTGGGAATTCCGCGCGCATGGCATTCCGTGAGAAGATTCGGCCAAGCATCGCCCTCGATGAACACGACGCGCGGCGGCCGCAGCAGATCCAGCGTCCGCCGCACGGCGCCGAGGCTGTCCAGCGGATTATACATGGGAAACAGCCAATCCTGCGCCGCCTCCTGAGCAATGGCGTTGCCGGTTGAGGTTGTCGTGGAAATCGCCACCCGAATGCCCGGCTCGATTGCCCGCAGTGCGCGTGCGAGCTTGATGGCAACCAGAGTCTCACCGACGCTGATCGAGTGGATCCATGTCCAGCCACCGTATTGCAGGGTCTCGCGATCCTGTTTACTGAACCAACCGAAGCGCTGGCCGAAGTTTTTCTTGTATCCACCGCGCCGTCGCATCCGCATCAGAAAACCCGGCAGCAACGCTGCAGCAGCGAGTGGAGCCAGCACCCGGTACACCCGGAGCGGTGTTCTGGCGTTTTCTGGAATGGGTCGTGGCGTGGACACAGAGCGGTGGCTGACACAACAGTACGTCAAACGAAGTGAAACTGTCTGCTATTCTTGTCTTCGCGGTGCCGTCCGCGCTCCGGGACGATTCAATCTGCGGCGTGGAACGCGTTCACAGCACCGGCTCCCAGTTCTTGCGGTATGGGCGGGTCCAGAGCTTTTCTCCCGCAGGATGATTGATCATGCGGCCTGTGGCTTGATCGCATTGAACAGTAATGTTTGTCCGATACGCGATGTTGCCAAGATGGCACAGCATCGTGCTGATCTGGCCCTCTTCAATCGGGCTGTTCAGTGCGGAGTTTTCCCGGATGGAGTCGAGGAAGTTTCCGATATGCGCCGCATCTCCGCCTCCAGGGCCTTTGCCCTCGCCGATTTTTTCACCCTTTGGATCAAAAACAGTCCATGCCGGGCCGGTGATCGCGAAAGTGCCCTTGTCGCCGTAGAAAATGCATTCGCCCGTCGGCTTTTCCGCGGAGCGTGAAAAACAACTGCTTTGCACCCACTCCATCCCGCAGTTTCCAAAGTCAAAAACCGCGGTGCCTGTGTCCGGCGTTTCCTGCGAATCTTTGTGCCAGTATCTGCCGCCGTTGTAAGTGATCCGCTTGGGATACTTTGCCTGCAACCCCCATCTCAGGATGTCGAGGGTGTGAATCCCGTTGTTCCCCAACTCGCCGTTGCCCCAATGCCAGAGCCAGTGCCAGTCGTAGTGAACGAATCCCCGGATATCGCGGCCGGGTTCGTCCGCAACGGGCCCCTGCCACAGGTTCAGGTCAAGGTCCGCGGGCGCGGGTTTCGCCGGTGTTCCGATCGCCTTTCGTGCGCCGTAGTAAAAGGCGCGCGCGAATTTAACCTCGCCCACGGCGCCCCCATGCAGTGCGGCAATCGCGTCCCGCATCCATGTGCGCCGCTGGTTGCCCATCTGCACCTTTCGTTTGTGCTTTTTGGCTGCCGCCACGATGAGCTCGGCTTCATGGGGATTCTGGCTGCCGGGCTTCTCGACGTACACATGCTTGCCTGCCTGCATCGCGAGCATCGCCGCGGGAGTGTGCCAGAAATTCGGTGTGGCGATGAACACCGCGTCAAGCGACTTGTCTTCAAGGCAGGTCCGGAAATCCATGACGCCTTTGCAGGGTGCGCCTTGTTTGTCGCCCACCGCCTTCAGTCCTGTTGCCAAGCGCTGAGGATCGACCTCTGCAAGATACGCGATTTCGACGTCAGGCAGCGCGAGAAGAGCGCTCACGTGTCCCATTCCCCGGCCCAGGGCAACGACTGCCACGCGCAGTTTTCGGCTCGCGGCGTTGGCAGCGCGGAGGCTTGCGGGGGTCATCAAGCTCGCCAGACCGACTCCCAGCCCCGCGAGGGCGGAACGTTGGATGGCTTCGCGACGGGTGAATGGCTGCGGTGGCAGATGGGGGGTGTTCTTCACGGGTTGTTTTGGGTTGTTTTGGGTTGTTTTGGGTTGTTTTGGGTTGTTTTGGATTGGATGGAGCGGCGTGGCGGGGTTGATCAGGGATCAACCCATTTTCCATGCTCTGCGATGAGATCTTTGAGACGTTCCACCGCTTCGGACTCGGGTATGTTGAACTTCACGGCTGTTTTGCCCACGTACAGGTTGATCTTGTTGGGGGCGCCCCCGACGTAGCCAAAGTCAGCGTCGGCCATTTCGCCAGGACCGTTGACGATGCAGCCCATGATGGCGATTTTCACCCCTTTCAAATGGGCGGTGGCGGCTTTGATTTTCGCAGTGGTGTCTTGAAGGTTGAACAGCGTCCGTCCGCAGCTCGGGCAGGCGACGTAGTCGGTTTTGAAAACCCGGGACCCAGCAGCCTGCAGCAGGTTGTAGCCCAGGCGCAGCGCCGGTTCCGGCGAGTGTTCCGCGCGAATCAGAACGGCGTCCCCGATGCCATCGCAAATCAGGCTTCCCAGGGTCGCGCTCGAAGTCAGCAGTGCATCGAGTGGGGACTCCGGTTCGCGCTCGGTATTCAGGGTGTCCTTGAGGAGGATCGGATGTCGCTCGTCCACTTTTGCAGCGAGAAGCCTGAAGGCGCTGACAGCATGCATCGCAATTCCATCCTTCACGGTCAGCAATGTCGGCTTGTCCAGTGCGTTCACCGCGGCAACCGCAACTGAGTCCGATGGGTCGATTTCCAACGCCTTCAAATCCTCCGCCGCAAGTTCAGGCTGGTATTCGCCGAGCGTTTTTTGAATTGCGAGCGCAGAGTTTTGGAGTTCCGAGGGGAGCGCCACACGTACAAGCTCGCTGGCGCCAAGGCTGAATTTTCCGCAGGAAATGGAAGCAGAGTTTCGCCGTGAAAACTGGAATGGATCGTATGGCGGTTTTGATTCGTGCGCGTCCGTCGGTTGCGTTGAGGCGGCGCTCGGAGGGCAAGAGCGTACGAGCGCGCGCGCCACTGGAATTTCATGAACCGAATCCTCGGTCAGCGAAACGCGAACGGTGTCCCCGATGCCGTCGGACAGAAGGCTTCCGATGCCGATTGCGCTTTTGATCCGTCCGTCCTCGCCGTCCCCAGCCTCGGTGACGCCGAGGTGAATGGGGTAATTCCAATCCGGACCGAGCTCATGGAGCCTGGCGACCAGCAGCCGGTAGGCAGAGATCATCACCTTCGGGTTGCTTGACTTCATCGAGAAAACGAACGCGTGGTAGTCGAGATCGCGTGCAATCTGGGCGAACTCCAAAGCGCTCTCCACCATTCCAAGCGGGGTGTCGCCGTACCGATTCATGATCCGATCCGAGAGCGATCCGTGGTTTGTACCTATCCGCATCGCGCATCCGCGCTGTTTGCAAAGCTTCACCAGAGGCGAAAATTTTTCGCGGATTCGCTCAAGTTCAGCAGAGTATTCGGAGTCCGTGTATTCGCGGACATCAAAGCGTTTCTTGTCGGCGTAATTTCCGGGATTGATCCGGATTTTTTCGACCCATTTGGCTGCCTCCAGCGCCGCCTCCGGCTTGAAGTGAATATCGGCCACGATTGGGACATCGCAGCCGTTCCTGCGCAGTCCCGCGACAATGTGGTGGAGGTTCGCGGCGTCCTTCACGGTGGGGGCCGTGATCCGAACAATTTCGCATCCGACGGCAACCAGTTCGAGGGTCTGCTGAATGCAGGCCTCGGTATCCATCGTGTCGCATGTAAGCATTGACTGGATGCGGATGGGATGCGCGCCGCCGATGCCGATGTTGCCTGCGTGAACCTCCCGGGAAATCCGCCGCCGGGCCGAATAGATGGAGTCGCAATACTGCATGGAGATTGGGTGGAAACGAATGATCAGATCAGCCCGTTGGGAATGGCGGGGGTGGTTGCGGTATGACTGTCCGCGCTATTTGTTTTGCGGATTCACCGGTGCAGCCGGCGTCTTGATCTCTGCAGGTTCCTTCTTTCCCGCGGCTTCTCTTTTTACTGAGAAAAAATCGCTGACATCGAAGAAGGTGACGTACGCGATGAAACTCATCACCGCGATGGCGCATGCGGTTTGCACGTATTCCAGCATCGCGCCTTGAATGGGGCGCCTGCGGAGTGCCTCGAAAATGGCGAGCGTGATGTGGCCTCCGTCGAGCACGGGGAAAGGGAGGAGGTTGAACAAGGCCAGGTTCACGTTGAAGAAAACCGAAAACGCGATTGCTAGCCTCCACCCCTGTTCGTCTGCAAACAGATTGTAGTAGGTGCGTAGGATCCCCACGGGCCCGCTGAAATGCTGGGCTTTGACATCGCTTTTCGGAGAGAGCAGTGCGTCCAGCATGTTGCGGATCGTCGCGACTGCGTCTGCTATTTGGCTGAGCGGGTCTGGGTATGCGAGCATCATGCGGCCCCACGCGACTCCGATGTGCGGAGTTTTGCCTCCCGCGAGTGGAGGCGCTGGGGTGAGCTGGACTGTTTCGTCCCGCCCGTTGCGCTCCACCGAGAGGGCGACTGGGTTCGTACCCGTTTTTTCAACCGCAGCGAAGAATGCATTCAGATCCACCAATGGTTCGCCGTTGAGCGCGGTGATCAAGTCGCCCTCTTGGAGGCCTGTTGCTTCCGCAGGCGAGCCCCGATCAACCTTGCCAATCGATGGAACCAGGCGTTGTGCGATGTAAACTTTCCGCAGACCTTTGCGCTTCCACTTTGGGTTCTCTTCACGTTCCCAGCCCGAGTCGATGGTGAGCACTTTGCCGTCGCGCTCGATTTTAAACGGGATGGTTTCCCCCTCCGACCGCACGATGCGCCATGTGACCGCATGCAGCGGGCCGATGAAACGGTCAACGGGTTTTCCGTCCACCTCCAGAATGCGGTCGCCGGGTTTGAGTCCCGCCTTGTCAGCGGGTCCCTCGGGCTTCACGTAACCGATCACAGTGGTGACCTCAAACTCATGAACGGGTTTTCCGACGCCCCAAACGATGGTGGCCATGACCACAGCGAGCAGGAATGAAAATAAGGGTCCCGCGAGGGCGACGATGATTTTATCAAGCGGAGTGATCGCGGGCAGCGGCTCAGGGCGATCCTCCGATTCCCCTTCGATGGCGTCCATCGGGGCAAGCTGTGGAAGTTTTACAAACCCACCTGCAGGGATGCTTCCAAGCGAGTACCACACGCCGCC
Organism: Chthoniobacteraceae bacterium; assembly: GCA_044375925.1. GTDB lineage: Bacteria > Verrucomicrobiota > Verrucomicrobiia > Chthoniobacterales > Chthoniobacteraceae > Chth-196. Next base: position 6,891 of record JBILLT010000055.1, read on the forward strand.
AAATTTTTTACGCCAGATTGGCTTTCCAAACCAGATTCCGAATTCATCGATCACAAGCCCGCGCCAGCGGCCCGCCAAAAAATGGCCCAGCTCGTGGACGACGATGAGCAGGTTGAAAATGAGCAGAACCTCGGCTGCGATCAGGATGGTGTGTAGAATTTGCGCGAGCATGTGGGACTGCTGACATTAGCGGATGTTCTTTTAAGGTCAAAGAGTGGAAGCGTGTAAATATTTGCCGGGGCCGGGTGTTTGCGCCTGCGGAAAGGGGCGCTGCTTTGAGGTTCAATCTGGTTTGCAAACAACATGGGGCGAGTTGGTTGCGGATCCGCAATTTGACACTTGGGGAAATCGGAGTCTGTTGCGCAACCGCCGGTTCACCGGTTTCCGCGGCCAGCCTCACTTTCAAATGAAATCCACCCCGATAAACTCACCGACATCCGACTGCATTCCGCAACAGAGTGGCCCTCATGCCGCTTCATTCCGATTCTGGTCTTTTTTGAAGCGCCAGACTTGGTTGCCCCTCACTACCGCGCTGATTCTGCCGACACTCCCCGCTTCGGGGGATTGGCAGTGGCAGAATCCGCCCGTGGTCGTCGACACGCAAACGGTCAAGAGGAACAACATCTTCTACAAAGGAGAGACCGTTGTGCTCAAACTGACTGCCCCCGGCGCGTCCCGGTACGTGATCCGTGATTATTACGGGAACGTGGTGGAGACCGGCCCTGTTTCGGGCAGTTCGATTGCGCCTCAGGTACGGGACCCGGGTTGGTATCGGGTTGCCTTGTACGGAAACGACCAAGGTATGCCGTACGGCGACTCGGTCGGCAGCAGCATGTTTTCAATCATCCGCGACACTCCGAATTTTCCTAAGCTGCCTGCAGCGGGAACCTCTGGCGGTGTCGATTGGTTTTCAGACAGCGTCCTGAGGGGGGTGTTTGGGTACGGTCCGCAACGGCACAAAGTGGACAACGCCAGCGCGCCTGATGCGGAAATCGCCAAGCTCGCAACGGCTATCGACATCGACCAGAAGTACTACAAATCATTCGACCCTGTCAGGAAGCGTGAGCTTTTGGTGGTCTTTCCAAACGGAACGACAGACTCCGCAGGGGTTCGAAAGATTGTCGAGCGCTTCAAAGGCGTCGTGAAGTATTGGGAGGCGAGAAACGAGCCGAATTTTTTCATGAGTGCGACAGCGTTTGTGAACAACGAGCTGAAGCCGTTTTATGAATTGGTGAAGAGCGTGGATCCGTCTTTGAAAGTCATGGGTCCCGGCGCGGTGAGCGTCGGTCCGCCGATGGCCGGATGGAATGACGAGTTTTTCCGCGCGGGCGGCGGGAAGTACATCGATGCCTTTTCGTTTCACGCTTACAACTGCGTGAACGGGGATCTTACTCTTGTGCGCCAATCGTTCGAGCAGATCGACAATTGGCTGCGCCAGTACAATCTGGCCGGGATTGAAAAGTGGCAGACCGAGCAGGGTTTTTACGGGCCCACTTGGGGAGGCTACCAGCCCAGGATGCAGGGCCGCTGGACCATGCTGCAGATGATGACCTACGAGCAGTACGGAATCCCGAAGGAGCACAATCATTATTGGTATGACCGGAACGGTGGATTCTGGGATCACCCATGCTGGATTGAGAACGGGGATGAATCGGTGAATCCGGTGGGCCCGTTGCTGCGCGTCTGGGCGGAAGAGTTGTACGGCACCAACTACGTCAGCAAATACGACTTTGGGAGTCCGGGAAACCAGTTGTTCGTGGGCAATCTTTTTGCAGGCGAAGGCAAGCAGGTCGCAGCCTTCATGACATCGGGAGACACTCAATCACAGCTTGAGTTGACCATCGCCGGCGCGGCGTCCGTGAAGGTGGTGTCGCCGTTCGGGATGGAGCGCACGCTTCCTGTCGTTGCGGGGAAAGTGACGATTGCGGTTGGTGAGTTGCCCACGTACGTGGAATTCACAGGCACGCTGGCCGTGTCTCGGTCTGATTGGGGGCAGAATCTTGCAAGACAGACGGGCGTGAGTGCTGCGGCCTCGGGTTCCACAACGCATCCAATCTTCACCGGAGTGAACAATTCGATCGGCAAAATCATCAATGGTCAGTTGGAATCTTGGTATTGGACTCAGGCGCCCGATGCGCACATTTGGTCTGCCAATAACGCAAGCTATCCGGGTTGGGTTGAGGTGCGTTTGCCCTCCGCGCAGAGCATCGACCGTGTGGTGGTTTATGCCGGAGTCCTCTGGCAGGCTGATGGTTCGATTTTGGACTACCAACTGCAGGTGGATCAGGGCGGGCAGTGGGTCACGGTGGATTCCGTCAAAGAGCCGGTGAACACTTTCCGGACTTTCAACCAGGCGAATCACACGACCGTGGACAGCTTTTACAGCGAGCGCCCTGTGTTCATCCACAGTTTTGCGCCCGTGACCACGCAGAAAATCCGTTTGATGGTCAATGACGTGACGTGGGGAGGAGCGTCGAACAAAGAGTTAAAGGACGCGGGATCGCAGTCCGGGGTTTATCAATTGAACCTGCGTGAAATCGAGGTGTATCGCTCCGGCGTATCCGTTTCTGCAAACCAACCTCCCGTTGCGGTGGGGGATTCGGCGACTTGCTTCCGGGATGGCAGCGTTAGCATCCCTGTATTATCGAATGACTCCGATCCCGATTCGGGGCCTTACGGGCTTTCGGTGGTCAGCGTGAGCACGCCCGCGCGGGGAACCGCCAGCGTTTCGAATGGACGGGTTCTGTACAAGCCGGCGCAGGGGGTGAGCGGAACGGATGCGTTCAGCTACACCATCTCCGACGGGTTGAAGACTGCGACAGCGAACGTGAACGTCGTTATATCAAACACTACTGACCCAGTATCGCAGCCCGTCAACGGCTTGCTAGGGGAGTACTACGACAACAGCGACCTCACCGGCCTGATCATGACCAGGGTTGATCCATACATTGATTGGAACTGGGGATCGGGGTCTCCGGATCCAAAGATTGGTGTGGGATCGTTCTCGGTCCGTTGGTCTGGAAAGCTGGTGCCCAAGAGTTCGGAGCTGGTGACTTTTTACACAACATCCGACGACGGTGTCAGGCTATGGGTAAACGGCCAGCAACTGGTGAACAATTGGACGACTCACCCTGCGACCGTAAATCAGGCAGGGATTCAGCTTGTGGCAGGACAGGCGTATGACATCAAACTCGAGTATTTCCAGGGAGGCAGCGGCAGTGAAATCAAACTTGAGTGGAGCAGCCCAAGTTTGCCGAGGGAGATCGTCCCGTATTCGAATTTGTTCGCATCCTTGCAGACGACAGTCACGCCACCCGTGACTGCCAATCAGCCTCCGATCGCGACTGCTGACACCGCTTGGACTTCGGCGGGGACCGCAACGCTCGTCAGCGTGCTCGCAAACGACAGTGATCCAGATGCGGCTCCGCTCCCAATCAGTGTGCTTTCCGCCACGAATCCCGCGAACGGGACAGCGGTGGTGGTTGCCAATCAGATCCGTTACACGCCGAAGTCGGGATTCAGCGGCACAGATACGTTCAATTACAGCATCACGGATGGTGCGGGAACCGCCAGTGCGGCGGTCACTGTGACGGTTGCACCGCCAGACCCAACGCGTCTTTCAGGCCTGAAGGGAGAGTATTTTTCGGGCGTGAATTTAAGCAGTCTCATTTTGTCGAGGCTGGATGCTGGAGTGAACTTCGACTGGGTGCTGGGATCGCCTGATCCTGCGCTGCCTTCCGATGGATTCTCCGTGCGGTGGAGCGGGGCTGTGACAGCGCGGTTTTCCGAGCGCTACACCTTTTTTGTGAGCTCCGATGACGGTGTTCGCGTTTGGGTGAACGGCCAGTTGATTGCCGAGAACTGGACCGACCATCCTGTCACGGAAAATGCGGGGACGATCAGTTTAACCGCGGGGCAGCTCAACGATTTGAAAGTTGAGTTTTACGAACAGAAAGGTGAGGCCGTCGCGAAGCTTGAGTGGCAAAGCGCAAGTCAGGCCCGCGAGATCGTTCCTGCCGCGATGCTCTCCACTGCGCCGTTCAATCCGGTCATGCCTCCGGTGCCAAAGCCGGCAAATATTGCGCCCGTCGCTTCAAATGATACGGCTTCGACTCCGGAAGGGGTATCCGTGACGGTCGCGGTGCTTGCGAACGACGTGGATGCGGACGCCGGTCCAAATCCGCTCAGCATCCTGAGCGTTTCAAAGCCGGCGAGGGGAACCGTGATGGTTACCACTGGAGGAGTGAAATACACTCCCGACTCCGGGTTCTACGGTTCCGACCAGTTTTCGTACACGGTGACCGACGGTTCCGCGACGGCGAGCGCCGGAGTGTCCGTGACCGTGAACAGCACCGCGGTGGCGTACGATTTGTCGGCCGGCGGGTTGATTGGAAATCTTGTAGGGACCGGCAGCGGTTCTTCGCGAGTTCTCTTCGGCGGTTCATGGGAGTTGAATGCGTCGGGAGCAGGGGCTGCTGGTGTTGCCGACTCATTGAGAATGGAGGGACTATCGGTTGTGGGAGACTTCCGATTGAAAGTGCGCGTGCAGAGTTTTGCGGCAGTTCCCGATGTCGCGAGGATTGGCTTGATGTTGCGCGAATCCTTTGCGCCCGGAGCGCGCTGCGCTCTCCTCTCAGTGACTCCGAGCAATCAGTTGCGGGTCGGGGCGCGGGTGGTCACGGGAGGAACCTACAACGAGGTGATCCCTTCGGGAGCAATCAACGCGGGCATGCCCAATGCATGGCTGATGCTTGAGCGGCAGGGTGACGTCGTTCGGATGTCTGCATCTACGGACGGTGTTGCATTCAGCCAGATTGGATCATACACGATCACCGCTTTGAGCGGCTCGCTGCAGGTGGGTCTGTCAGCCGCCAGCGGGTCGTCGACTGTTGCTTCACGAGCGGTGGTTTCCGACTGGACTTTCACGCGTCTGCTTGGTGCGCCGCAGGTGACGCAATCTGGTTTGTTGGGGACTTATTTTGCCTCGACGAATTTAACGGCTCCGACCGTGGTGCGTGTCGATGAGACGGTCGATTTCGATTGGGCGCTCAAGGCTCCCCATCCTCAGCTCGCTGCGGATTATTTTTCTGTGCGCTGGGAGGGGCAGCTCATTCCGAAGTTCAGCGAGCAGTACACGTTTTACACGCAAAGCGACGATGGGGTCAGGCTGTGGGTGAATGGCGTGCAGTTGGTGAACAACTGGACTATACACGGGGTGACCGAGAACTCGGGCAAGATTGTCCTCAAGGCAGGGGTGCCTGTGGATGTGAAGCTCGAGTTCTACGACGGCGCGCAATCCGCTGTCTGCAAGCTGCTGTGGTCCAGTCCAAGCCAGCCCAAACAGGTGGTGCCCACGGCGGCGCTGCGGCCCATTCTGAAGGCGGTGCCTCTGGGTGCCGGGGCGGCTGCGTCGGTCGTCACGCTCGCGGATGGGATCAGGGAGTTGCAAGCCGTTGGCGCGGGGTTGCGTGCCGGGGCCGCTGAGCAGGGCGGGTTCCTTTCGCAGCCGCGTTCCGGAAATTTCCAGAACACGATCCGAATCCGCAGCGTGACCGGCGGTGTAAGTCCGAGGTGCGCGTTGATGCTGCGCGAGGGATTCGCCGCCGGCGACCGTTTCGCGGCCTTGGATGTGGCGTCCGATGGGGCACTTGCCTTGGTGAGCAGATCGGTGGCCGGAGGTTCTGTGGTGTCGGTGCCAGTGGCGGGCAGGTTGACTGCGCCTGATGCTTGGGTGGCGTTTGAGAGAAGCGGGGATCGGGTTGCGTTCGCCGTGTCTCGCGACGACATCACCTACTCAAGTGCGGGTTATGTGGACCTGTTCGGGTTGCCCCAAATCGTGCAGTGCGGTCCGTTCCTTGCCAGCGGATCTTCGACGATAGCATCCAAGGCGGTCATTAGCGATTATGAGGTCGCACCGATGGTTTCGACAGGTTTGACGGCGCAGTATTTCGGTACCCAGACATTGTCGGGGCTTCGGATGACACGGGTTGATCAATCGGTGGATTTTGCCTGGGGAAATTCCTCTCCTGATGCCCGCGTGATGGCGGCGGACGGTTACTCTGTACGCTGGACAGGCAGGGTGAAGTCGCCAGTCGCCGGGCCCGTGACTTTCTTTACCCAGTCGGACGACGGGATCCGGCTTTGGGTGAACGGACAGTTGCTCATCAACAACTGGACGGAGCACGCTCTGACGGAAAATCTTGGCGCCGTCTCGCTGGGCCTCGGTCAGTGGGTGGATTTGAAACTGGAGTTCTATGAAAAGGCGGGAGAGGCGGCGGCGCGTTTGCTTTGGTCGGCGCAGGGGCTGCCGAAGCAGGTTGTGCCAGCCAGCCTGCTGAGCACCGAGTAGGTAAACCTGCTCAGCGTCGGATCGAGGGGGGCGGTCAAGAGCCGCTCCCCTTGTTTTTGTCGGAGTACAAGGGTGCACTCCGGCGTCTGCCGAGGATTTGTTCGCCGAAACAGCTTAAAAGAATGTGTTTTCAGGCCGATTCACCTTGGCGGCTGGATTGTTTGTCGGCCGCATGTTCGAATCGGGCCGGATATGCAGGCTAAAATCAAAAGAGCGTCGGATCATCCCTTGGTTGTTGGAACCATCCATTCCAAGGGGGCTCTTCAGCGCGCTCTAAGGCTGAAGCCGAGCGAGGTGGATATCCTTGAGTTGCGGGTGGACGCATTCGCGGAAGAAACCGGGGTGTTGTTCAAGGCGATCCCGAAGCTGCCCGCACCGCTTCTTCTGACGGTGCGTCATCCGAGGGAGGGGGCGATGGGCGCGCTGAGTCTCAGTGCAAGGCGTGAGCTGTTCGGGCAGTTTTTGCCGCTTTGCGAGTGGATGGATGTCGAGGTGCGTTCTCTCGGGCAGCTTGCCCCGGTGGTTGCGAGGGCGCGGGACATGGGAGTCCGGCTGATCGTGTCTGATCATCACTTTTCAAGGACGCCCGCCATGGGGGTTCTCCGCCGACGGTTGGAGCTGGCGCAAAGTGTTTCGCCGGATGTGATCAAGGTCGCTGCCCTGGCGAAGGCGCCGCGGGATCTGTCTCGGTTGCTTGATTTTTTGGTGACAGGGCCTCAGGGCCGGTTGGCGGTGATGGGGATGGGACGGTACGGGCAGGTTTCCCGGCTTGTGCTGGGCTCCTGCGGGTCGGTTCTGAATTACGGTTACCTGCACGAGGCTCTGGTGCCGGGGCAGTGGGAGGCAACGGAATTGAAAAAGCGGCTGGTGGAAATGGGTGGGAATGGGGTGCCCGGTTCGGGTCAGTGATCGGTGAGTGGCTTTAGTTTATGGTATTAATATTTGAATATCAGTTGTTTATCGTATAAATAAAAGTTTTTGAACACAAACTGGGATAAGGCAGGGTATAGATCTTGCTTTTAACGGGACTGAGAATCGCAGAAAACGGACTTCACAATCATGGCTGGAATTCAACTTACAGGGCTAGCATCCGGGATGGACTGGAAGACGACCGTCGAGCAGTTGATGAAGTTGGAGAGGATTCCTCAGGATGCCCTCAAGGCGCGCAAATCGGCTCAGGCGAACAAGCAGGCCGCCTTGGACAAGGTCAAGGCCTCCGTGACAAGTTTGAGCGCGGCCGCCTCGGCTTTGAATGTGGGAACGACCTCTTCGTCTCCCCGCACTGCGAAAATGCTGTCCAGTACGGTTACTGCCACCGGGGCGGCGCTGCCAAACGAGGGGTCGGTGGTGACGGACGACGGTGCCGTCGCGGGGATCTACGAGGTGGAGGTGACGCAGGCTGCGAGCCCGGCATTGCTGGAGGGGCAAAACTACAAGCTGCTGGCTCAGGATTTAAGTGATCCGAGCAATCTCAACACGCTCACGCTGAGTGACTACGGATTGAAAGCTGGTCAGACAATTACGGCGAACGGGAACGTGTTGACGATTGACAGCACGCACCTCGCGTTGAGCGTTAAGGATTTTTTGCAAACCTACGTAGGCTCTCTGTTCGCGGATGCAAGTTTGCAACTGGAACTGACGGCGACGGGTTTCACTCTCAAAAATTACACTTACACGCCCTCGCTTGGAAGCGCTTCTGATTCAGGCAACATTCTCGGGCTGTTGGGCATTTCTTTCTCCGAAAAATCAGGTGGGGAAATAAGGTACTCTCAGACAGTTCCGAGCGCAGTACTCGCGACGAAGACTTTGAGCAGTTTGGGGGTGGCTGCGGGAACGACAAACAAAATCAACGGAGTCTCAATAACTCTCAGTCCCAGCGAGACCCTCGGTTCGCTGATTTCTACGATCAACAGTTCCGGGGCGGGTGTGACGGCGTACATCGACCCTAGCAAGCGCTCTTTAGTCCTCTCGAGTAATGACTCGGGGGGGGCTCCTATATCGATAGAAGACATTGGAGCCAACGGACTATCCCAGATTTTGGGAACGTCGACCGCGGTGAACAGTCAGCCGTACAAATACACCCTGAAGCGAAATGGGCAGCCGATTGTGAACCCGCTTGACCCGGCTGGATTCACCTCAAGCTCCAGCACGCTGGACCTTTCGGTCCACGGCTTGGGATCCACCTCGCTTTCGGTTTCCGGAATGGGGTCTTACAAATTCCAGGTCGATGCGGTGGCGCTTTCGCGTGAAAAGATCAATTCTTTCATCAAGGCGTACAACGACTTGAGAACGGAGGTGAACGACTTGACGAAGACGACCGTTGGGTCGGATGGGAAGGTGACCACCGGCGTTCTGGCGGGGAACCGGGACGTGCAAACGCTTCTTTCCACGATCCGGACCCGTATTTTTAGCCCCGTGAAGGATCCTGGCAGTGTTTTTGCGAACATTGACGACGCTCCGACCGTTGGCAGTTATTACGGACTGGGTTTGGACTCGATTGGAATCGGCTTTGACCGTGACGGAGTGCTTAAGGTCACCAGTGAATCCAAGCTTACGACGTCTTTGAGTCAGTCGCCTGGCAAGGTTAACGCCCTGTTTTCTTCGGGTGCGAGTTCCATCGAGGGGACTGGGACTGCGGGCGCCACAGCGGTCACGGTGTCCAGCACGAGCAATCTGGTTAATGGCCAGATAGTTTCGGGAGATGGCATCCCTTCTGGGACGACTCTTACACTGGGGCCGGGGAGCGGTACGATCACGCTGAACAACCCTTTGACCAAAAGCATCAGTCGCTCAAAAATTTATCTGCCGGTGGCCAACCAGGGGGTCGCCGTGCGGCTTGCCGGGTGGCTTTCGCTTGCGTTGGACAGCTCCACCAGCGCGCCCGGGCTTTTCAAGACGGCGTCTTCCACCATTACGAGCGAGACCAAGGCAATTCAGAGTCAGATCGACGCCATGGAGCGGCGGCTTGCCGCGCGTCAGAAGACCATGGAGGCGAGCTTTATCGCGATGGAAAAAGCGCAGTCTCGCTCCCAGAACATGCTTTCCCAGCTTTCCAATGCCTTCACCAAGTAAAATGACCCCCTTTTTTCGCAGCGTTCTAAGAAGTTTTTTCGTCGGCTTCCTCGTCGCTTTGATCGGCGCCGGATGCAGGACTGAGACGAAAAAGTATTCCACCCAAAGGAGCCCCGAGGCGCCGCAGAATTGGTTTCTACCAAGCGGTCCAGGCCGTCCTATGCGGCGGGTGGCCCTCCTGCCGGTTTGGAACGAGCGTTACACGGAGGCGATTTTGCGGGACATCGACACCGCTTTTGGGGAGGAGCTTTCCAAAAAAGCGCTGTTTGAGGTGGTACCGATCACCCGCGGGGATTTGGAAGGACTTATCGGGCTTCGATCCTTGGCGTCGTACGAGCGGATCTCGGGCGACTTGTTCTTGCGGATCAAGGACCGTTATGCTGTGGACGGGGTGATGTTCAGTGACGTCACCTATTATTCCCCCTACAAGCCTGTGGGGCTTGGGATTCGCTCAAAGCTGGTGGATATTGAAAGCGGTAGAATTCATTGGGCGAGTGACGTGGTGTATGATTCCGGGAACGCTGGCGTTGCCGATGCGGCGAAGAGTTATCAGAAGGTTCTCGGGAAGGACAATTTCATGACTCATAACGATGGGGCGACGGTATTGTTGAGTCCTAAGTTATTCGTCAAGTTTGCTGCCTACTCGAACTTTGCCTCGCTACAGCGTTAGAGCATCTTGCGGGCGGGGATCTATGGATCGGGTTGGCTGAACGGTTGCCTCGGTGCGGTCTAGGTGATGGGTTCGACTAATTACTGAGAAGAATTTCTAAAGTTTCCTAACGGGAAACCGACTAGCCAACATGAGCATGAACATCCAGGCATTGCGGTTGCAGTCATCGGTTTTACAGCCACTTAATCATCAAGCGCAGGCTGTGGCCGCTGAAAAGTTTGGTTCTGTCCGTCATGAGATGCAGGTGGACAATGTTTTTTCACCCGCGGAGGTGGTGAGTCGGTTGACGCGTGAAATGAGGTCATCTGAATCACAAATTCGACCGGACAAGGTCGCGTACGGCAAGGAAGTGACTGGAAAAACCGGATATCCCTCCGACAACGTGATCAGAGATGTGGCTATCAGCCTTCTTGGGAGTGCTGACTCTGGGGCCAATTAATGCTTGCCTCACGTGTTGTCTCAAGAGCAAGCGAGGCAGGTGGTTGGTTCGTACGGAGTGGTTTCCGTTTCGACCGTCACTCCAGCAGCGCTGGTTCTAATGTTGTTTGACGGTGCTCTTCGTTTCATCGCACGTGCGGAGCATGGCTTTGATCATGAGTCACTCTCCCGCAGGAATGAGGAAGTTCACAATAACCTCACGCGAGCCCGCGCGATACTGAGGGAGCTCCAAGTGTCGCTCAATATGGAGGCCGCCGGAGAGTTTCCGGGCCAGATGTTTGCGCTGTATGACTTTATGATTGACCAGTTGCTGGCCGCCGACATCCGTAAGGAGAAGGAAGCGATACAGAATGTCGCCGGTCTTCTTTCAGATATCCGGAACGCGTGGGCTGAAATGCTTGGCAAGTTTCAGAGTGAGGGGGGCTAAGGCAATGGTTGAGCGTGAGCCGGACAGCCCAAGTTTAGGCAAGGCTCCCGCGGCAGATTCGACGCACTTTTTCGGCCCGATTGCTGGTTTGGTCAAAACAAGTAGGGTCGCCAAGTTTCAATATTTCTGGTCGCTATTGTCAAAGTGCGAGTCGCTTACCGCGCAGGAGGCGGGATGCTTGAAGGCGGGCCGTTATGAGGAAATCGAACGTTTACAGGAGGAGAAAGCTGCCGTTTTCGCCAGTTTGCAGGTCGTCGGGCGCGGACTGGGAATCGACCGCTCGAGCCGAGATTTGCGATTGAGGCTTGAGGCGTTGGCCGAGGCCGAAAAACGCAATTTGGCCCAGTTTAATGCGGTTTTGGATTCTTTGCGCATGGAGATGACGGAGGCTGTTGCGTTTGGGAGGAATTTACACTCCCTGAGGGGTGCTTATTCACCCGAAGATGCCCGGGGCGATTTTTTTATGGAGGGTTGAGTGATGGGAAAAAATGGCGGCGAATACAATGGGCGGGTGCTTTTGGTGGACGACGATCCTCACCTGCTGCTTGTGCTATCGGAAGAATTGAAATGTGGAGGGCACCTCGTTACGCAAACTTCTGATCCTCGTCGCGCACTTGAGCTGTCGGAGACGCAGACGTTTGATGTGGTTCTGGCGGACCAAAATATGCCTGGAGTCACCGGGGTGCAGTTGCTTGCCAAGTTGAGGGAGGTGCAGCCGTTTTGTTCTCGGATTTTGATCTCCGGGCTGGCTTCCTCCGAGGTGCTTTTGAGCGCCATCAACGTCGGGGGCGTGGATGGGTTCGTTCCAAAGCCCTGGGACCGAGTTGCTTTACTTGACATCGTTGGGGAGGCCGTCCGCCGCAGTGTCGTTGCTCAATTTCAGGAAGCGAAGCTCACTGAGGTCTCGCGCGTCAATGATTCCTTGGCGTCCATGAATGCCAACCTTCTTGAACAGTTGAGCGCGTTGCTCGCCAGGCAGGATCCCGATTCCGGAGAGGCAGCTGGGCATCCTCCAGCCGACGAGCGAGCGATCGGGTTATGTTTCCGTTTGCTGAGCACTTTCTCGCCCTTGCTTGGAAGGCAGGCCCAGGCGGTTGTGGAGGCTTGCCGAGTGATTGCCGGCACCGAGTATTTCAACGGCGCCCAGCGGCGCATCCTGATGACGAGCGCCTGGATTTACGATATCGGGTTGATCGCACTCGGCGGGGAATTGTCGCGGAAGTCCCTGTCGGGTTCTGCAGGTTGCAGCGAGCGCGAAATGGAAATGATTGCGTGCCACCCGGTAATAGGGCAGGTGGTGGCGGCTTTCGTGGATCCGGATCACGAGGTGGGCATTACCGTGAGGGCGCATCACGAGCGTTTTGACGGTGCGGGATACCCCGACCGGTTGGCCGCCGACAGTATTCCATGGACGGCGCGCTGCCTGGCGGTGGCGGTGGGATTTGTGCACTCGGGGTTGTCCAACGATGAGGCGGTGGAGTACCTGTTGCGGGAAAGCGGGTCAGCTTTCGATCCGGAGGCTGTCAGGCTTTTCGTGAGGTCAATGCGGCTTTCGGTCCTGCCGCCGAATGTGAGGGAGGCTCTGATGGGCGAACTTCAACCCGGCATGCGGTTGGCGAGAGGCATCACGAGCACCGCGGGCATTCTTCTGGTGCCTGAGGGGCATGAGTTTTCAGCGGCCTCGATCGCAAAACTCCAGAGCCATTCGGCGCAGCACCTAGTGACGGAGCAGTTGTTGGTCTATGCTTGATTTTGCTGGATGAATCCATTCGTGAGTGAGGTCATTTGCTCAGTTTCATCTGCCGAGTTGGCATGACGGTTGCTTCAAACGGAGTTATGTCACCGCTTGTTCTTTCCGGCGCGGCCTCGGTTGCCAATCTTTTAATCTCGGGAGTCAGCAACGCACTGACCTCGGCCGCGACACCTTCTCCAGCAAAGCCCGCTCCCGCTAAGGGATTTGATCATGCGCTATATAAGGCGGCCGGTTCTGGCGTGGCGTTGCCCAGTGCCGCGCGTCCCTCCAGCGCGCCCTCCGGATTGGATCTTCAAAGATTAGCTGTTCTTGGGCTGCCTGAAGTGCGAGCGGCAATTGCCAGCCAACCGGCTGGCTCTGTCACGGGTGTGGAGGTGAGAGAGGACGGATCGGCGGCGCTTTGCACCCTACGCGGGCCGGTGGAGGTTGCCTTGTCCCCGGTATCCCGCGGAAGCGTAGCGAGGGCGGTCTCCTCCATTGCTGAGTTATCTGAGTCGTCGAGGTTTGGAAACGGTCAAACTGCCGTGGCTGCCCGCTTCATGGCTGTGCCGACCGCGGCCGCGTCTGAGACGGATGGATTTTCCAAGGCTCCCGGATTTGTCATGCCGTTGTCTGGCGCCTCCTTCGCCTAAAAACCTTACCGGCGAGAAACCTGTCACTCGAACTGATGTGTTTGATTTGCTGCGTTAATCGAGTGCGTGTTTGCTTGCGGGTCGATAGACTTTTGTTAGATTAGAAAACGGTCCTGCTTGTTGAATGTTTCTTCGAAGCAATTAGCTGACGTTAGATTTTTGAACTTACAAGTCCCTTGAAATGATCGAGAAACTGCTCTCCAGTCCGAGTTACGATGGCTCGAAAATGCTTCTGGATGTCGCGATCCAGAGACAGCAGGCCATTGCTTCAAACCTGGCGAATATCGAGACGCCCAGCTACAAAAGGGTCGAGGTTGAGAAGGGCTTCTCCGCGGTGTTTGCAAAAGCTTTAAATGCTGGATCTCCCTTGAAGGCAGGGCTCCCCAAGGTGGTGACCGACTTGGAATCCCCCGCACAAAGGAAAGATGGCAACAATGTGGTTCTTCAGGACGAGCTGATGGCGATGAGCAAGAACTCAGCGGAATACGAAGCTTTGGGCGAGTTTGTGAGCTTTTCGATCCGGACGTTGCGAATGGCCATTGCCGGCAAATCCAACGGTTGATTGTTCGTTGTTATTCTCCCGTTGAATGTCCCAATCTGAACACTTTTGGAAACCGTGAAACTTTGATCGTGAAACTTTGGTGTCACGCATTTGCGGGAGACTAAACT
>JBILLT010000056.1:0-20835 GCA_044375925.1 Chthoniobacteraceae bacterium
AAACTGATGCGCTACATCCGCCACTATAACAAAACAGCCACTCCAATTCGCTGGACTTACTCCGACCCTTCAAAGCGAATAAAAGCGTAGTCGTTTTATCTGTTACACTGCACTAGTGTCCTCCGCCTCCGCCGAGGAACCTCCGGCAGGATTCAAGTCCCTCTTTAATGGGAAAGATCTTAACCACTGGAACGGCGAACCGGGACGCTGGTCTGTTGAGGACGGCGCCATCACCGGCACGGTGGTGCCCGAAAATCCGCTCAAGGCAAACTCCTTCCTGATTTATCAAGGCGCGCAGCCAGCCAACTTTGAACTACGCCTCAAAGTACGCTGGCCAAGTTGGGAGCCAAGTCGGGGCTTTCGCAATTCGGGTATCCAAATTCGGAGCGTGGTGCTGCCCGATGTCCACCCGTGGAGCGTCGGCGGTTACCAATACGATCTGAGCCCAGGAGGCGAACTGGACGGTATGTTCTATGAGGAACGCAGCCAGCGCGGCCTCGGTGTGAACAAAGGCGAGAGCGTCGTCATTCAGCCCGATGGAGAGCGGTGGCGCATCGCAAAATTTGCGGATGACGCGCAGCTCCGACAACTTCGCCGCCCAGAAACCGAGTGGAGTGAATGCAGTGTAGTGGCGATCGGAAGCCGCATCACTTTTAGCGTAAACGGAACGAAGACGATGGAGCTTATGGACCATGATGAACGCTACCGCCGCCTGAACGGAATCATCGCACTACAGAGCCATGTGGGTGGCGCCATGAAAGTGCAGTTCAAAGATGTTTGGCTCATGGAACTGCCGGCGACCGGCATTGAGACTCCCCCCGCACAGGCTCCTGAGGGTGCTTTGAACGCAGGAGCAGAGTCACTGCGCCACCACTTGTCGAGTTTGATGAAGTCTCACGATGCGAAAGCCCTCTCCGGCACCGTGCACTACAAACCGGGCTTCAAAAAAGTGTGGCCTGCGGATCCTGAGATGCAGCGTCTGGCGTCTGGAGATCCACAAAGCATCAGCATTGCCCAACCCAGCACTTCCGATGTGGAGCTTTGGAATAAAATGGCAGCTGACAACAAGGCGGAGTGGCTAGAAAGGCCGCGTTCGACATTGGTGGTGAAGCTTCCCGATGGAAGCGAGGCGCGCATGCCGGCGGTGAGTGTCCATGGGCGCTACTTTCTGGCAGCGCTCGGAACCGGCAACGCACAACCCCCAATGCGCGCCGGGGGGTTGGTACCGCAAGATGGAAAGCCGCCGCAGGACGTCCCGCTGGTGCTCGCCGGACCGAGGGAGATCAAGCGTAAAAACATCGCACTCGATGCGAAAGCCAGCGCTTCCAGCGAGGAAAACGACAAGGGGAACACTGCCGATAAGGCCGTTGACGGCAAGAGCACGCGCTGGTGTGCAGCAAAAGGCCACGCCGGGGAGTGGCTCAATGTGGACCTTGGCAAAACGCAAACGGTCACTGGTTACCGCGTCTCCTGGGAAGACAACAATGCCGCATACCGGCACAAGGTCGAGGTCTCGAATGACAACCAAACGTGGCAGCTTGTCGCAGACGCCTCCACGCTTGACGCCTCTGGACCATATGCCTCCGATTTCAACGCGGAAGCACGCTATGTGCGCGTTACCTTTCTTGGCCAGAAGGGAAGAGAAAACGGCTTCGGCAGCATCCGTGAATTTGAAGTACTCGGAACGCCAGAAGCTGAAATTGCAGGTGCGCTGAGGACGCCGCTGATTCCCGACAATCATCCGGATGCCGAATGGCTCAAGGACATCAGCCTCCCCGAAGGCTTCTCTGCCAGCATCTTCGCGAGACCACCGGCGGTGAGCTATCCCATTTTTGTGAGCGCCACCCCTGACGGCACGCTCTTTGTTGGGTGCGACGGCAATGGCAGCGGCGGCCGAGAAAAAGACCGCGGGCGCATCTTGCGCCTCCGCGATCTCGATGGTGACGGACGCGCAGATGAGTCCAAAGTCTTTGCCCGAGTTGATTCACCGCGCGGGGTCGCCGTCGATGGAAACAAGCTCTATGTCCTGCATCCGCCCGACCTCAGCATGTTTATCGACCAGGATGGCGACGGCGTTGCCGATGAAAAGCGCACTCTCGTGAAAAGAATCGGCTTCGGGATAGACGATCGTGTGATCGACCACGCCTCAAACGGGATAGAGGTCGCTGTCGACGGTTGGATCTACTGCGCGATCGGCGACTTCGGGATGCTCAACGCCGAGGGGTTGGACGGGCGCAGACTCACTTTGCGTGGTGGCGGCGTAGTCCGGGTCCGCACGGATGGCACTGGGCTAGAGCTTTACTCGCGTGGCACACGGAACATCCTTGAAACCGCAGTCAGCCCCTTGCTGGACGTCTTCGCGCGGGACAACACCAACGATGGAGACGGCTGGGACGTGCGATTCCACCACGCAACCGCACTAGGTGAACACGGCTATCCCACACTCTTTAAGAATTTTACGGATGAAACCATCCCACCCCTTGCCGTTTATGGCGGCGGCAGCGGCATGGGTGCCGCTTGGATTGATGAACCGAACATGGTTGACGAGTGGAACAACGCTCCGTTCACCTGCGATTGGGGAAGGAATATCATTTACCGCCACGGACTCACGCCCAAAGGAGCAACATTTGTCACCGACCAACGCGAGTTTTTCCGCGCCACGCGGGTGAACGACTTGGACGTCGACGCCAACGGTTGCGTCTACATCGCGAGTTGGAAGGGAGCCACCTTCTCCTATGTCGGCCCGGAGGCTGGCTATCTGGTTCGTCTCATCCCGAGCGGGCAGACCGCCAAAGCCCTTCCTGACTTTGCAAAGGCTAGCCCCGCCGAGTTATTGCGCCTGCTCGAGAGTCCGAGTCATCGCACACGCCTGGCAGCCCAGCGCCTGCTCATTGAAAAAGGCGCTGCGCACTCCCTGGGAAATCTCGCCTCCGACACAACCAAGCCGCTGGCAACCCGCATTGCAGCGCTGTTCGCGATGAAACAAATCCAAGGGGCCGCCGCCAACGGGTCCATCGCCCATCTCGTCTCCGATGAAACAATCGCCGCATGGGCCATCCGGGCCCTTGCCGACGGCGAAGAACAGCTCGCTGATCATGACGCTTCCGTTGTCTCCGCGTTAAAATCCGCAGATGCGCGCACGCGCCGCGAAGCCGTGGCCGCGCTCGCAAAGAAAAGCATTGCGTGCAACGCCAGCATCCTTGCGCCGCTGCTTGGCGACCGGGATCTCATTGTCGCCCACACCGCGATGCAAGCCATGCGCAAACTCGACGACGGGAGCGTTAGCTTTGGCATCATAGACGATCCTGCATCAGGTTCGGACCTTCGCGCCGGCGCATTCAGGGTTCTCTGCGCCTTGCATCGGCCCAGTGTAGTCGAGGGCATCCTCGCACGCCTCGCCAAATCAACCGACACCACCCTCCGTCAACCCTTGCTCACAACCCTCTGCCGACTTTCCGCAATTGAAAATCCGGAATGGAACGGAGACAGTTGGGGAACGCGCCCCGACTCGCGGGGGCCGTACTTCTCGCTCGCCGAGTGGAGCGAAACCAAACGCATCAACCAGGCGCTGCTTTCTGTTCTCACAGCTGCAGATGCCGAAGAATCCAAATTTCTGAGTGGAGAGTTCGCGCGCCATCGCATCAAACCCGGTGACGCAACGGCGAAGCTCATTCACTTGGCAAAGGAGGACCCGACCCTGATTCCAAATCTCGCCAGACAGTTCGGACAACAAAGCGAAAGCGCTCCCGCGGATGCCATTCCCTTGTTAATTGCGCTCGCGAGCGACACGAAAGCTCTGGACACGGATCGAGCCCAAGCCATCAGGGCTCTCAGCAATGTGGATGATCCCGCAGCGCAACGCACCAGCGTCACCACACTTGGCGAACTTCATGAGAACTGGTTGAGGCGCACTTCTCAGGGTCGCATCGAGATTGAGGGCGCCCGAGCCAGTTTTTTCTACTCAACGAAACTCGACAATCAGCATGCCGTTTTTGAAAAAGTGGCTATCGAACTGAATGGCAGGACATCGGTCTTTGCCGATGTGGCTCTGATTAAAATTGCAGGGCGCAAGTTCGGTTCGCCGGAGCCTCGTGATGCCGCCAGGCTTGCTTTGGAGACAGGACTTCAGGAGTCGAATCGTGCGCTGCAGATCATGGAAGCCATGCGTTTGAGCAGCGACAGCACGTTCGCGTCACAGTTGATGCCTCTTCTGAATGGCCCAAATCCGGAAGTAGCCAAAGCTGCGAAGCAGACTTTTGGAGCCCTGAAACTCGACCCCGCGAAACTGTCGGCAGCAGCAGCCGGTCCGGCCATCGCGTCGATGACGTCCAAAGAGATCATAGACGCCGTGGTGGTGCTGAAAGGCGATGCAAAACGCGGCGAGCAACTCTTCACCCAGCAGGGTTGCGTCGCCTGCCACACGGTCAAAGCCAGCGATCCCCTGAAGGGCCCCTACCTGGGCAACATCGCGAACACCTACCAGCGCCCCGCCCTTGCGGAAGCCATTCTGGAGCCCAATAAAACAATCGCACAGGGCTTTGCGACAAACACTGTCACCCTTAAAAACGGAGCGACTCACATCGGCTTCGTGACTTTCGAAGGCGCTGACAAACTTGTGCTTAGAAATATCGCGTCCCACGAAATTAGCATTACCACTGCCGACATCGCCAAACGCGAGAAGAGTGAAACCGTGTCACTCATGCCGCCCGGCCTCGTCAATGGCCTGAGCGTCCAAGATTTCGCCAGCCTGCTGGACTACCTCGAGTCGCTGGCAAAACAACAGCCCGCGAATTAACGGCTGTTCCCGCACACCCAGCCGACCGCAGCGATCTGGTGAATGGAACAGCGTCAAGGTGTGACCTCCAAATATACACGGGAACTGCGAACGCACGATAAAGCGCCGACGCCATCAACTCATGGTTGAACCTCAGCGCGTTGCTTGCATGGCAACCGGGCTACTCGGGCCGCATAATATTACCATGCAAAAAATTGGTTGGTCCGGCGCGGGTGTGATGTCATTCACCTTGACCGGCGATTTTCGTTCGCGTGATTACATTTTTCAAAGCAGCCTTCCTATTTTCCGCTCCATGAAAACTCACTTTCAAACGCTCGCCGGCGTTGCCTGCTTTCTAACTCCTCTGGCGATTGGCGTGCCTACGGAGAGCTGTCACGTTTCCGATCCCATGATCCGCCGCAGCCTCGTCAGCGAGGGCGACGCAAGCCGCTTGAAGGCCGTATTTGAAAAGGCGCGGCGCGGCGAACCGGTGACTATTGCAGCTATCGGGGGGTCGATCACTGCTGGGGGCGTCCAGACGAAAGATCCCGCCAACCGTTACATCCAGCAGATTGCAAAGTGGTTTGAGGTTCACTTTCCTAATTCCAAGATCGGTTTCATCAACGCGGGCATCGGCGGGACCAATTCATTCTACGGAGCCATGCGCCTGCAGCGCGATGTGCTGGCAAAGAGTCCGGATTTAGTGATTGTGGAGTGGGCCGTCAACAACCAGGCGGGGCGAGACTTTGCCGAAAGCTACGAGGGAGTGCTTCGGCAGCTGCTGCGCGCACCGGGCAACATCGCCGTCATCGAGCTCTTTTTCATGCACAAGGACGGTGAGAACGCCCAGATGTGGCAGGAGATTCTTGGCCGACATTACGGTCTGCCGATGGTCAGTTTCCGTGACGCTTTGTGGCCGGAATTCACGGGTGGCCGCTATCAATGGGAGGACCTGTACGCCGACGTGGTTCATCCGAAGGACGAGGGCCATCTGATCGCCGGGGAACTTCTGGGCAGTCTTCTGGAATCAGTTCTGCGTTCACAAGACTCGACTCGGCTTACAACAGAAATTCCCAAACCTCTCATTTCGGATTTGTATGAGACTTGTCAGTTTTCGGTTTATGAAAATCTGAAAGCGATAGTGAACGACGGTTGGTCACGCTCTGCCGATGAGAGGTTTTGGGAGGGCGATATGAACGGCGATTCCATTGAGTTTGAATTCAGCGGCCACTCGCTTTTTCTCGGATACGACTTCGAGAAAGAGCAGCCTCCAAAAGCCGTATTCGCGATCGACGGAGGCAAACCCCAACCGCTCAAAGAGGACGCTCACCGCCGCCCGATTGCTCACGGCTTGGACTCTGGACCACATCGGATTCTTATTGAAATCCAACGAGACGGCCCCGTGTCCGCTCCTGTTGGAAAACTCAGGATATGGGGAATCGGCGGAGCCAAGGGCGGTTCATCCAAGTCCGAGAAGCCCCAGACCCCGCGACCTTAAAAGCGGCAATAAACCGATTTCTCGACCGACAGGGTTATGCAGTGGTCGGGCTGGCGGGATTTGAACCCGCGGCCTCTTCGTCCCGAACGAAGCGCTCTACCAAGCTGAGCCACAGCCCGTGTCAACCACACTGCCGGCACCTTCGCGAGCAGTTCATACCGCGCGCGGCCAGCAAGGTTCACATGCCTGTACAATAATGGGTTCTCGCGCGCAGGAAAGACTCATCTGCGTTTTTTTAACATTCCCCGCCCGCGTACAAACCAAACACAGCGCCGCGCCGCTGCCGCTACCTCCCACCCGCATCCCGAAGAGCAGCGGCCATCCCCAGAAGCGCATCCATCAACTTTGGCGCCGCTTGGGCTTCCAAGTAGTTGGTTCCGGGCCAAGTCTCGTACCCTCCGAGTTCAAAGTGACGCGGCGTTGGCAGGTACCCGTAATATCCGCCGGCGAGCTCCACCATGAACGAATGCGCGAACGGGCTGCGCCGCTTGAACTCCAAACCTGTTTCCGAGAATGTCTCGCAAGGCGAAGTCCCGATACAGATGTCCCCGATTCGAAGCACTTGGGCGGGCGCCTTTGTTTCCGGCGACGCATGCGCGAGCCGCTGGATCCGGCCCGCGTAAATGACCGGCAAAGCATTGCGCGTCTCGGCAGTCGCCGCCGCCTCGGTCTTCAAAGCCCACTCCAAAAGCTCCGCATCCACCGAGCGCCACCGCACAGGTAAAACCTGCTGCATCGCATCGAGCTTTGCCGTTTTTTTCCATTCCACTTTGGACAAACCCGCATGCACCTTGGTGGCGAGATCCTCAGCAACCTTTCTCATCTGCTCGTAGGGATCCATCTTCGGGCGCGGCAATTTGAAATTGATGTTGTTCACATCGCCACTGGTCCCGTTTGCCATCATTGCAACAAAAGGCGGCTGCTGCGCGCCGTCGCCCTGCATTTTTGCGAGCGCGTCGCAGTACATCCCGAAGTAATCCGCGGAAACGTGCCCGGCCCCCACCCCGCCGACGTAGTGCAGCGAATACGCTGAATAAACAGAGATCAACCTTCCCCCCGGCTCCCGCACAGCCACGACTGAAACGCCCGGGTCCGGCTGCCCCGCAGGCTCAAGCAGATCACTGCTGCCAGCCGAGGGATTCATCTTCACCCGATCGATTTTTCCGAACGGATTCGCTGGCACGGCCCCCTCGCGCATGAACCACCGCCTTACAAACACGTGCTCCGGAGCATCCACGCTGACAAAGCCGATTTCAGCAGGGCGCATCAAATGCACCGCCCGGCGCACGCCATCACTCACGCGGCGTGCAATAAAACGCTGGTACTCCGTGAGCTCGATGTCCGATGCAAAGGGCCTGACTTTTTCACCCAGCGCGTTTGTTGCCGAATGCGTATGCGTCGCTGAAATCAACACGTGGCTGGGCGGGATCCCCGTCGCGTCTTGTATGAGCTTTTTCGCTTCCTCAAAAACACTCCGGTGCATGCCCAACAAGTCGCAAACAACCAGCGCAAGCTTCGTCACACCATCATCCAAAACCAGGCAGCGCGCATGAACTTCGTCATGCACATGCGTTGCAGGCACCGGAACGAAACCGCCGACGATGTCACCCCCGAGATCGGGAGTAATGTTGCTGGTCGCTGCGCCTGCTCGAAATTCTCCGTAGCAGAGCGTGCCGGGGAGTGAGGCGAAGACGCCCAACAAGGCGAGCGCGATGAAGGGGAGTTTTTTTGGGATCATGCGGGGGAGCGCTGGGGTGATGAGAGCGCCGCACCAACCAACCACACCGTCTCCGGGAAACAAGCGCAACCCGAAAGGGTGGCTTGGCGAAGAAATCGGCGAGTCGGGGAAAAAATCATCAAAGACCCGGGAGCCCCGGCGGTAGTTATATTTGACTAATAGGCGCAATTCTACCTATCAAACACAGATGCTCGCTCCCAGCCGACCAGACTCACGCTACAGTGTTCCCAATCTGGACCGCGCCCTCAGCATGCTCGAGCTTTTGAGCGACGCCCCCGGGGGCATGAGCCAAAAGGAGCTGGCTTCAGCCCTTGAGATTCCGAGCAACAGCGTGTTCAGGATCAGCCGCACGCTCGAGGACAGGGGGTACTTGGAGCGGGATGAAGTGAATAAACGTCTGCGCCTCACCCAGAAGCTGCTGCGACTGAGTTGCCGTCCGTCCAGCGGCGAGAGGAGCGTCACGGAATGCTCCCTCGAGGCCATGCGCGCCCTGCGAGAGGATACTTTGGAGACCGTGCTTCTCGGAACCCTCTCGGGCGCAGAAGGTATTGTCATCGAACAAATCTCGGGCAAACACCCTTTCCGCTTCGTGGTGGATGTGGGGGTCCGCTTCGCGCTGCACACCGCGGCTCCCGGCAAAGCGATGCTGTCCGCCCTGCCCACACCGGAAGCGGAGGCGATCATTGCGCAAATGCCGTTCACCCGGTTCAACGCGCGCACCATCACCGACGCAGACGCCTTCCGCAAAGAACTCCAGCGCACCCGCGAAGCCGGATACGGCATCGACGCGGGCGAAGAGCGCGAAGGCGCACACTGCATCGGAGCCGGAATCCTCAACAGCCTCGGGGTCCCGGTGGCGGCGGTTTGGGTCACGGGCCCATCCTCGCGGCTTCCCATTCGGGACTTCCCCAAGGTCGGCAAACGGGTCAAAGATGCCGCCGCGCAAATCTCCGCGAAACTGGGTTATTTTCGGCACTAATCCCCATGAATTTCACCACCCACAGAACGCTCTCCCTTGCCGTGGCCGCCATGGGCGTGGTGATGCAGGCGGCAATCCAGGCGCAAGCAGCGGAATCACCGTCACCCGAGGCGCGGGCTTTTTTCCGCGAGCAGGTCTACCCGATTCTGAAAGCAAACTGCCTCAAATGCCACGGAGGTGAGAAAACCAAGGGCGGGCTCGAGATGACTTCCCAAGTCGCGCTGCTGAAGGGAGGAGAGACCGGCGCCGCCATCGACGCGAACGCGCCTGAAAAAAGCCTGCTACTCGAGATGATCAGCTACAAGGACAAGGACCATGAGATGCCCCCGGCCGGCAAGCGTCCGCCTGAGGAGATCGCGATCATCGAGAAATGGGTCGCCATGGGCGCGCCCTACGATCCTTCCCTCGAAACGGCGGGAGCGAAAAAACAGTCTCCACATCCTGAGGGAAAAACCGCGGCCGCCCCACAATCCTGGTGGGCCTACCAGCCCGTGAAAAAAGTCGCGCCACCGGTTGTGAAAAACACCGCATGGAACGCCAATCCGGTGGATGCTTTTCTCGCATCGCGCCTGGAGTCGGCGGGCCTCCAGCCCAACGCGCCGGCAACCAAGGAACAACTGATACGCCGCGCGTACTACGACCTCATTGGCCTGCCCCCTGCCCCGGCCGAGGTTGAAAAATTCGTCGCTGATCACTCCGCAGACGCGTGGGCGCGGCTCATCGAAGAATTGCTCGCGAAGCCGCAATACGGCGAGAAGTGGGCCCGGCACTGGATGGATATTGTCCGGTACGCGGAAACCGAAGGGTTCGAGCGGGACAGTGCGAAGCCGAACATCTGGCGCTACCGGGACTATCTGATCGATGCATTCAATTCCGACCTGCCCTACGACCGTTTCATCACCGAACAGCTTGCGGGCGACGAGCTCGAAGTGCCAACGCAGGCAAGCCTGACCGCAACCGGTTTTTTGCGCCTCGGACAATACGATGACGAGCCTGCGGATCGGCTTCTGGCGAAATACGATTCGCTGGCCGACACGGTTCAAGTCACCTCGGAAGCATTTCTCGGAATGACCATGGGCTGCGCGCGCTGCCACGATCACAAGAAAGACCCGATCACCCAGCGTGACTACTACAGTTTCATGTCCTTTTTCCACGGGCTGAAGGAATACTCCGCGACGCGCCACCAGATGTTTCACTGGCTTCCCAAAGACCAACCCGAGGTCGCGAGCAAATTGGCGAAAGACCAGTTTGAAACGCTGCAGCGCATCGAAGCGGAGGAACAGCGCCTCAGAAAACTTGTTGAACATGACAATGACCTGCAGCCGGGGTCAGGCACGCGTGTTAATCCCGCCGACAGCGACAAGAAACGCAACTCTGCGCCAACCGCCGACGGAAACGGCATCGAGCAAACCGTCAAGTACACCTTCAAACAGCCCGATTCAGGTTGGAAGGATGAGGGCTTTGACTCTTCCAAATGGGAGTCGGAGCAGGGCAAAGCGTCGGCGCAGGCGGGCCAGCAGGTTTGGGTACGCCGCACTTTTGCCCTCAAGGAAATCCCGAAGTTCATGGCGCTTGAATTTGAATACGAGGGTCCCACTGAACTCTTCATCAACGGCACTCAGATTTTCAACAATCCAAACCTCCCAAAAGGCCGGCGGACACTCATGTTCGCGCCGCCCATTCTCGCGAAAAATCTGCTCCACACGGGCGTGAATTACGTCTGCATCCGCACCAACGCACGCCATGCGGATGCGATTCCCGAGGCGCTGGTGTGGGACAAAAAGAGCGATGCACCCCAACTGGAAGACCTGCTCAGACGGAAAAGCAAAGAGGAGATCGCGCGCATCAACGAGAGGACCGGAGGCGATTTCGTAAAGACCGTCAAGCACAACACCGAGCGGTGGTTTACCGAAGTGAAGCGACCGCTTGGAATCGAGCTCAGCGCCGCTTCGGAAGCGGGCGTGGCTCCGCCGCCGCTTGCCGTCCATCGCAGGGGCAACCCCCAGAGCTTGGGCGAACCCGTTGAGGCCGCGTTCCCCGTTGTTCTTTCGTTGAACGCCGAGGCAGCGCGGGCGCAGGCCAACCCTGTTCGAAACGCATCCTCGGGACGCCGTACGGCACTTGCCAACTGGTTGACGCGGCCCGAAAACCCGCTCGTGAGCCGCGTGGCGGTGAACAGAATCTGGCAGCATCATTTCGGGCGTGGAATCGTACCGAGCTCAAACGACTTTGGGCGCTTGGGTGAACTGCCAACACACCCGGACCTTCTGGACTATCTGGCGCGCAAGTTTATCGAGAACAAGTGGAGTTTTAAGTCCATGCACAGGCTTGTGATGACCTCCCAAGCGTACCGGATGAGCTCCGCTGCGGCGCAGGACGGACTCGAAAAGGATCCCGAGAACGCGCTTCTTTGGCGTTATCCAATGCGCAGACTCACCGCGGAGGAACTGCGGGATTCCATCCTGTGGGCTTCCGGACTCCTGAAGCTGAATGTCCACGGCGAGCCGGTCTATCCGCCGCTTCCAGAGGCGGTGCTGGCGACACAGTCGGTGCCGGGCCGCGGCTGGCCAAGACAGGACGTCGAGGAAACAGCGCGTCGCAGCGTGTACGTGCACGTGAAAAGAACGCTCTCAGTGCCGCTGCTGTCCGACCACGACCAAGCGGCGACGGACACTCCTTGCGCGGTGCGCTTTGCGAGCACGGTTCCAACGCAGGCGCTGGGAATGCTGAACTCGGAGTTCATGGCTGACCAATCGCGACGCTTTTCGGAACGCATTCGGCGCGAAGCGGGCAACTCCCCAGAGGCGCAGATCCGGCACGGATTGAAACTGGTGCTTCAGCGCGAGCCGTCACGAGACGAGGTCGCGATTTGCCGCAGGACAATCGACACTCTCAAAACAGAGCACCACTTGAGCGAGGAGACCGCGCTGCAACGCTTCGCATTGCTGGCACTCAACTTGAACGAATTCGTCTATCTGGACTAATCCCATGAACACTCCATCGAACTTCTGCGGAAACATCCGGCGCCGTGAGTTCCTAACCACCGTTGGAGGTGGGTTCACGCACTTGGCTTTGTGCGGCATGCTCGCGAAGGACGGTTTTTTCGGAGGCGCGGCGCACGCCGCCGCTGCCGCGAACGACCTGCCGCAACGCATCGCAAAGGCAAAGAGCGTGATTTTTTTGTTCATGTATGGAGGTCCTAGCCACATCGACACCTTCGACTACAAGCCCGCCATGCTTGGAATGGACGGCAAGACCATTCAAATCCAAACGAAGGGTCGCGGCGGTTCGAAAAACGAGGGACGCATCGTTGAACCAAAGTGGAAGTTCAACCAATACGGGCAATGCGGCAAATGGGTGTCCGACTTGTTTCCACACCTCAGCCGGTGCGTGGACGATATTGCTTTCATCCACAGCATGACGGCCGAGTCGCCAATCCACGGATCCGCGATGCTGAAAATGAATTGCGGCTCCATTCTCAGCGGCAAACCTTCGCTCGGCTCATGGATCAACTACGGCCTCGGAAGCGTGAACCAAAACCTGCCCGGCTATGTGGTGATGCTCGACAAGACGGGCGGTCCCATTTCCGGATCGAAAAATTGGTCCTCAGGTTTTATGCCTGCGACCTACCAGGGCACTGTGTTCCGCCCGACGGGTTCGCCCATCCTCGACTTGAACCGCCCCGAAGGGACCAGTGAGGCCGAACAACGTTTCCTGCTCAACTCGCTGAATGAGTTGAACCAAACCCATCTCGGCGCGCGACGCGACAACACAAACCTCTCTGCACGCATCGACAGCTACGAGCTTGCGTTCCGAATGCAGGCCGCTGCGCCGGAGGCGATCGATCTTGCCAAGGAGACCGACGCGACCCGCGAACTTTACGGGATGGACCAGCCGAACACGGAGGATTTCGGGAGGAAATGCCTGATGGCTCGCAGGCTCGTGGAACGCGGCGTGCGCTTCATCCAGCTTTACTCGGGCGGCGCGCACAGTGACCAGAACTGGGATGCGCACGGCGACTTGCAAAAAAACCACAACTTTCACGCGGGCAACACGGACAAGCCGATCGCGGGACTATTGAAGGACCTCAAACAACGCGGACTCCTCGACGAGACACTTGTGGTCTGGGGCGGAGAATTCGGCCGTCAACCCACCGCCGAGTACGCACAAGGCACGGGACGCGACCATAATTCCGCGGGATTCACCATGTGGATGGCAGGCGGCGGCGTGAAAGGAGGCGTGAGCTACGGCAGTACTGATGAACTGGGCAACCGCGCGGTGAGCAATCGCAGCGAGGTGAAGGATCTGCATGCGACCATTCTTCACCTGCTTGGAGTTGACCCAAACAGACTTTCGTTTTTCTACAACGGCCTCGACCAAAAACTCGTCGGCGTCGAAGGCGCGGATCCCATCCACCAGATTCTCGCCTAGGCGCGCCGCGGATGCGCGCGCCAGCAGCTTTTGATCAACCCAGAAAACCCCACAACGATATGCGAACCCGCTTTTTTCTCCATCAACTGAGTGTCATTTCAACGGTCTGCAGCACCCTTTGGCTGCTCCCTGCAGCCGCGCGCGCGGAGCAATCCGGAGGCGCCCACAGACTGCTTGTGGCGAACACCGGAAAGGTCGCGGTGCTTGCTCCGGATGGAACTGTTGAACGCGAGATCAAAACCGGCGGCACCCACGACGTCTCCTACCTTCCCAACGGCAACATTCTCTATCAGGCCAACTGGACGAAAACCGTGGAGGTGGATCCGAGCGGCAAGGTGGTCTGGGAGTACGACTCCGCGACTTCCAATGGGAACGCGGGAAAGCCGCTCGAAGTGCACGCGATCCAACGGCTCGAAAACGGTGCGACGATGATCTCGGAGTCCGGGGTTTGCCGGATCATCGAAGTGGATAAAGACGGCAAATTGCAAAAGGAGGTGAAACTCACCGTCGATACTCCAAGCAAGCACAGCGATACCCGCCTCGCCCGGAAGACCGCTGCGGGAACTTACCTCGTCGCGCACGAGAAGGACGGGAAAGTCCGCGAATACAACTCCGAAGGCAAGGTCATCTGGGAATACGCGGTACCACTGTTTGGAAAGCCCACGAAGGGCGGCCACGGACCGGAAGCTTTCGGCAACCAGCTGTTTTCGGTTTCGCGCCTCGCCAATGGCAACACGCTGATCGGCACCGGAAACGGACACAGCGTTCTGGAGGTGAATCCGAAGGGTGAAATCGTGTGGAAGATCGAGCAAAACGATCTGCCGGGAATCACGCTGGCATGGGTGACCCGGGTCGAGCGGCTCGCGAACGGCAACACGCGCTTTGGGAACTGTCATGCGGGCCCCGGGATGCCGCTCAGCATCGAGGTGGATCCGGCGAAGCGCGTGGTCTGGTCGTACTCCGATTTCGAGCGGATGGGCAATTCCACGATAGCCGTCGATGTGATTCCAGCCGCACGCTGACAAGCGGAGCGGCGCGGCAAATCCAGCGGCACCTTCCTCGCCTTCGCAACTTTACACTCTTCCGTTTCACCCCAATGTCAGGCCCCTCCTTTTCGCTTCAAAACCGCGTTGCCTTTGTCACCGGCAGTTCAACAGGCCTCGGAAAAGCGATGGCACGCGCCCTTGGACAGGCTGGCGCGAAAGTCGCGATCAATTACCAAAACAATGCGGCGCGTGCCGCGGCCACCTTTGCCGAGTTTCAAGCCGCAAACATCGAATCGATGCTTGTGCGCGGAGACGTGACAGACGAGGCGGAGGTGTCACGGATGACCTCCGAAATCGCGGGCACTTTGGGTCCGGTAGACATCTTGGTTCTGAACGCGACCCCGGCGCAGCCGCAAAAAACCATCGAGGAATACGACTGGGCTTTTTACCAGCAGATGCTCGATTTTTTCATCAAAAGCCCTTTCTTGCTGACCCGCGCGTGCCTGCCCCACATGAAGTCCCGGCGCTGGGGACGCATCATCAACATCGGGTCGGAGGTGGTGGCCCGCGGCGTCTCGCCGTTTACGGCGTATGTGGCGGCGAAGGGCGGTCAGAACGGGTTCAACCGCAGCCTCGCCTCGGAGCTGGCCCCGTGGGGAATCACGGTCAACATGCTTTCGCCCGGATGGATTCCAGTGGAGCGCCATGAAAACGACCCTCAGGAAGCCAAAGAAGGCTACCGGCGGCTCATTCCGATGGACCGCTGGGGCGTGCCCGAGGACATGGCAGGGGCAACAGTTTTCCTCGCAAGCGACGCATCCTCTTTCATCACCGGACAGAACCTGCATATTAATGGAGGAATGACCGTCCACTGACCCTTGGTCAACCAGCCGAAAGCACTTCCGGAAATTCCACCCCAAACCCGATTCAAAACACCCTCCCATGACACCCCTGCCCAGATTCATCCTTGGAGTCCTCACCGTCGCTTCGATCGCTTTTACCGGCTGCAGCAAACCCGCGCCCTCCACCGGGGCGGCAGAGGGCAGCACACCGAGCGGTGAACCGAAGGGGAAAAAAATCGCGTTTGTCACCAACGGCGTAGCCTCCTTCTGGACCATTGCAGCCGCGGGAGTAAAAGCCGCCTCACGCGATCTCAATGTCAGCGCGGAAACGCTCATGCCCGCCGAGGGAATCAGCGACCAGAAACGCATGATCGAAGATTTGCTCACGCGCGGGGTGGATGGGATCGCAATCTCGCCGATTGATCCCGCAAACCAGACGGATCTCATCAACCAAGCCGCCAAGCGCGCGAAAGTGATCACCCACGATTCGGATGCGCCGCAAAGCGACCGATTGCTCTACATCGGCATGGACAACTACAAAGCGGGACGGCTCTGCGGAGAGATCGTGCGCGAGGCTTTGCCGAACGGAGGGTCGGTCATGCTGTTCATCGGACGCCTTGAACAGGACAACGCAAAGCGCCGCAGACAGGGCGTCATCGACGCCATCCTCGGCCGCCCCGACAACAGCGACCACTTTGACAACCCCTCTGAGGTGCTGGAGGGAAATGGATACAAAATCCTCGGGACGCTGACCGACCAGTTCGACCGCGCGAAGGGAAAAGCCAACGCCGAAGACACGCTCGCGAAGTTTCCTGACATCGGCTGCATGGTGGGTTTGTTTGCGTACAACCCTCCCCTGATCCTGGAAGCTCTGCAGCAGGCCAACAAACTGGGCACCGTGAAGTTGGTCGCATTCGACGAGGATGACGCCACTCTCGAGGGCATCATCAAAGGAACCGTGCAGGGCACCGTCGTGCAGGACCCGTACATGTACGGCTACAAGTCCGTTGAAATGCTTGCGGGCCTGCTCGCCGGGAAGCCGCTGCCGGGGCAAAAGTTCATCGATATCCCCGCGAAAAAGATCCGGAAGGACAATGTGAACGAGTTTCAAGCCGAATTGAAGTCGAGGCTGGGCTCTGCAAAATAATCCGCGCGAATGAGTCCGCGCGTTCCCGCCCCTTCCGGCGGGCTCCGAGCGGACGCTGTTTTTAAGCTCCCGGATTGCGGGCAAGAGAACAAATCCAGAGACAACACCCCCGCCGAGATGCCCGCGCCACTGCTGGAAGCACGCAATGTTCGGAAATCCTTCGGAGGCGTCCATGCCTTGAAGGGAGTGAGTCTTTCGGTCAATCCGGGTGAGGTGCTCGCGGTCATTGGTGAAAACGGTGCGGGCAAGAGCACATTGATGAAAATTCTCGCAGGGGTGCAGGCCCCTGATTCGGGCGAACTCGTGGTCGACGGCCATGCACGCAGGATCGGGTCGGTTCAGGAAGCTCTCTCGCTCGGGATCGCACTGATTCACCAAGAGCTCAACCTGGCGGAAACGCTGGATGTAGGAGCGAACATTTTTCTGGGCCGGGAGCCGCGACGTTTCGGTCTGATCGATTCGTCGCAGATCACGCGCGAAGCGGCGCGTGTCTTGCAGCAAGTTGGACTTGCAGTCAGTCCGGACACCCTGGTGAGCAGCCTCACCATCGGCCAGCAGCAACTGGTGGAAATTGCAAAGGCGCTCTCCATCAACGCGCGGGTGCTGATCATGGACGAACCCACCTCAAGTCTCTCCGGACACGAAGCCCAAAACCTGCTGAAGCTCATCCGCGAATTGCGGGAACGTGGCGTGGGAATCGTCTACATCTCCCATCGGCTTGGTGAAGTGCACGGGCTGGCCGACCGCGTGGAGGTGTTGCGCGACGGAGAAAATGCCGGGCATCTCCCGCGTGCGGAAATTTCACACGGTGCAATGGTGAAGCTCATGGTTGGCCGCGAGCTGTCGCAGTTTTACCCGCACCAAGGGCATCCCGTGGGAGATGTGGCGCTGGAAGTCCGGGGACTGCGAACCCGGGCGCATCCAAAACAAGCGGTGAGCTTCAGTATCCGCGCGGGGGAAGTGGTCGGGATGGCGGGTTTGGTGGGCGCGGGACGCACGGAGGTGCTCGAGTCGCTGTTCGGTATCACCCCGCCGCTTGCGGGCGAAGTCCTCGTCGCGGGAGAAGCAGTGCAGAACGATTCACCGCGAAGCGCGATGCAGGCCGGTCTTGCGCTCGTGCCGGAGGACCGGAAGCACGACGGACTCGTGCTGGAAATGGGAGTGCGCGAAAACTTGAGCCTTGCCACACTCCACCGCGACCAGCGGTCGGGCTTTCTCAACAGAACCAAAGAACGCGCCCTGTGCGAGGAGATGATTCCCGCGATGCGCATCAAGACACCCAATACCGAACAACCCGTGCAGTTCCTCTCGGGAGGCAACCAGCAGAAGGTCGTGATCGGCAAATGGCTTGCGACCCGGCCGAAGGTTCTGCTTCTTGACGAACCCACGCGAGGCGTGGACATCGGGGCGAAGCAGGAAATTTACCGGTTGATGGAGGAACTCGCCTCGCGCGGGGTGGCGGTGCTGTTTGTGTCGAGCGATCTGGAGGAGATTCTTGGAATGTCGGACCGCACGCTCGTTCTGCACGAGGGGCGGCTGAGCGGCGAATTGTCACGCTCCCAACTAAGCGAGGAGGCGGTGATGCATTTGGCGACCGGGGCTGTAGGCAGCCCCCCACAAAACGCGTGTTGATATGAAAAAAATCCTCGGAATCCTCTGCCTGCTCGTCGCGGTGTGTCTGGTGACGGCGTCACTATCGGACAGCTTTTTGAGCGCTTATAATGTCGAGAATGTTCTCCGCCGCTCGGCGCTGTTTGGGATTCTGAGCATCGGCGTGGCCTTTGTGATTATCACGGGCGGGATTGACCTATCGCTTGGATCTGTGGTGTGTCTGGTGGGCTGCGCGCTGCCCTGGCTGCTGACCGTGCACCACTGGCCGCTCGCCATCGCGCTGCCTGCGGTGCTCGCAATCGCACTGGCAATTGGGCTCTTCCATGGACTGCTCATCACGAAACTGCGCATCCAGCCGTTTATCGTGACCTTGTGCGGTCTGCTTCTGTACCGGGGGATCGCACGTGGATTCACTGCGGATCAAACCGTCGGTTTCGGGAGTGAGTTCAAGACGCTGCGGCTTCTCGCCACATGGAAGCTGCCGTTCCTTCCGGGGTTCGACCTGCCCGCTCCCCTTCTGTTCCTCGCGGTCGTGGCGGTCGTGGCGGCGGTTTTCTTGAACCGGACGATTTTCGGGCGATATCTGCTGGCGCTCGGGCGGAACCCGCAGGCGGCGACCTACAGCGGAATCCCCACCGAGCGCATGACGCTGCTCGCCTACGTACTCAGCTCGGGGTTGGCGGGTGTGGGCGGCGTGCTGTTCGTGCTGGACGTGAATTCAGCGCAGCCCGTGGATTTCGGGAATTTTTACGAATTGTACGCGATCGCGGCGGCCGTCTTGGGCGGTTGCAGCCTTCGAGGCGGCGAAGGGTCGATCGCGGGGGTTCTGGTGGGAGCGACGCTGATGCAGGTCCTTCGGAACATGATCACGCTGGTGACCACGCGGAACAACGTGGAGTTCGCGATCATCGGCGCGGTGATTTTGGTCGGGGTGATCGCCGACGAGATCACCCGTCGGATCGCCGCCCGCCACAAGGCGGCGCAAGCCCTGCAGAACGCGCAGGGATGAGCGTGAAGTCCGTGCAAATCCAACTGACCCGAGATCTGGATCGCACTGAAAACGGGTGTTACAGTCTGGTATTTTGATTGAGATTAATTCAGTACAATTCTCTTATTCTTCTAGCCACTTCGGAAGAGAAAAATTTCCGAATGTCATTTGGCGGATGATGTAGCTCCTTACCCAAAATTTTCCCGCTCTCGTTAACGTTATATATCCATCCGGACTTACCGCACATCCATCCTTCAATAGTTGTTCTCCCAAGCAGAATTCCAGCAGTTTCATTGCACCTTTGAAAGTATTTTTCAACATCGGAAACTGGCTTGGAGTATCTCACATGTTCATGTTGTAAAATTTCATTCAAATAATCATCGTTATTCTCTCCAATCAGCCAAAAATCCATCTTCCTTTTTTTGGAGTAATCTATCAGATCAAATATCGCATTCTTCCTGAGGTAATCAAGCGTGCCTACAAATAAAACAGAATTGTGATTTTCAACGTTGACCACCTTAAATCTTTCCTCATCGATTGGATTGTAAATTACTGAGATTTTGTTACACGGCACGTTATGCTTCTCAATTAAGAATTCCTTAATTTGCGGTCGGATTGCAATATAGTGCTTTATACTCTCATGAATCACCGGTTCTTCCAAAGCGATAATTTCCGAATGGATACTCGATATTTTTTTTATCGAAGGAAACTTGTTTACTAGAAAGTTTGTTATTGGCTTGTGCTGCGTGTGGATTACATCATAATGCTCTCGAGATAAGGCGCTAATATTCACAACCCTCACGCCATTAAGGATCGCCAAATCCGTAATTTCCCCCCCAACGTAGGGAGAGGCCACCGTAACATCGCAATCTAGTTTAACTAAATTCCTCGCCAATTCATAAACATACAACTCGGATCCAGTGAAACTTTTAAAAAATAAGCATCCGATTAGGACCTTGCATTTATTACCATGCATGTCTTGAGATTCTTTTGATGTTTTTCAATTTTAAACTCCTCGACTGCCTTTCACTTATAGTCCAGTCGGCTGAATTTGAAAGATTTTTGATTGATTCGGTCTCCACGCTTTCTACCTCAAACTCCTGAACCGTCAAGTCAGCCACCTCCAGACGTCCAAGTTGGAAGTAGATGAGGCGCGAGAGGCCGGACATGAAACCGAACGCGCGAGCTTGAGGGAACAATTTGTTTTAGCAAAGCGCGCTGGTTGATCTTCTGAGGGAAGACTTTGGGCTGGCGTAAATCCACCGGCTTTACCACCGCCACAAAAAGCTGCTCAAACACAAAAAGGCGCTGTTTTGATCACAATGTCTCCGGATTTTGATGTGGGCGGGCGTACTTCACTCACCGAGGCCCGAAAGATTTCCGTGTCGGCAGATCCATCAATTTTTATGCAAGCTGTTGAGCCATCCAATCGAAGAGATGATGGCCGCTGATTGATCCACAAAAACGAGACGAGACGGGTCTATCTTGCCCTGTTGACGGAACTACTTTGCCCGAGCTTTGGCGACATCTTCGCGCTCTTGCTCGCTGGCATGGCAGGTCTTTTTTTAAATGAGAGCCCCATCTTCACCAAAGCATAATGGATTGCCGGCAGCGTACAGTTTAAACCTACGGCATCGCGCAGTTCAGCAAGGGTGACACCCGGCTTTTTGTTCACAAGATCCCGCATCTGACTCCGGTGATTTTCCAGAATCCGGGGCTTGCGTCCGCAGAGATGCCGGCGCGATTGGATATTTCCGGTATGTCGTCGCTGTTGAATGAGCTTTTTCACCATGCCAAGTGAAACGCGGAAGCGTCTGGCCACATCCTCTCGAGTGGCGTTT
>JBILLT010000057.1:0-20784 GCA_044375925.1 Chthoniobacteraceae bacterium
CGATGTTTGGAGTAGTGGCGTATGGGTCGCCGTAGCAGCCCATGTGCGGCCCGTGGTCTTCGCTGGTGATCCAAAGAATGTTCGGCCTTGCCTGCTGCGCGAAGACGAATCCGGCGTCGCATGCGAAGAGCCAGGCCGCCGTGCAGATGAAGCGCTTCATTACGGAAAGCAGGGGGTGTTTCATGGGGCGAATCTGGGAAAGCTTCGGCGCAGCGGGCTATACCGCGTTTGCCAGAACAAGCGCTGTGAGCGCCAGCACGGTTCCCGCCGGGACCGATTTGATGAAGGGATCGTGGACCTTCAAATGCATCGCGATTGCCCCCAGCATCAGGGCCGCGATCAGGACTGCCGCAGGCAGCACCAGAGTTTGAACCCAGATTCCTGCGATTAGACAAAGGGCGCATGAAACCTTGAGTGCGCCGACCGTCCACAGCAGCCACTTTGGTAGCCCATACGCCGCGAACTCCTCGGGCATGGACTGGGCCATCCCGCCTCTGAACGGGGTGGGTCGGTTGAAGCGCAGCAGCCAGACATTCAGAAGTCCGAGCGCGACGATGATTTGAATAATAAGAGATACAATTTTCATTTGCGGGTCATTGTTTGCGCTGGAGTTGGTTTTGCGAGGCCGCCCCTTCGATTCTTTTACTTCCTGATAATGAACCATCTTTTGGAGACTGCCCAAGCCATTTCTGCGGTTGGTTTTCTGGCGTACGGCGCCGGATGCCTCACCACCCGCGCGATGCGGGTTGAGTTTGAGCGGTACGGGCTTCCTAAGCTGCGGGTGGTTACGGGCACTCTCCAGGTAGGAGCGGCAGTCGGCCTAGTCGCAGGATACATTTACCCGCTGTGCGCGTTGCTTGCGTCGGTTGGCTTGAGTTTGATGATGATTGTGGCGATCGGTGTCCGCTTAAAAATCAAAGATCCCTTCGGTGGTTTTCTGCAGGCGTTCGTGTGTTTTCTTCTCAATGCGTTTATCGCGTATGGCTATTCGATGCGCCTCGGCCTGTGCATGCTTGGGTCCTGAGGAGTGTACTGTCTTCGCAGCGCCATGACCGGCAGTAGTGAGTCGGAAGGTTCTTTCATCAGCATCGGGAGGGATTTGCCGACGCGCGATCTTCGCGCATGCAGCAGGCAGCCAAGTCCAGAACGGGGAGGAGCGTACGATGAAAGCCGGCATCGTGCATCCAAGGTCGAGTTTAGGTTGCGGCGCTGGGTTGTGCCGTCAGTCGTTCGTTACGGCTTTGCCGGTGTGTTCCGCTGAAACACATGCGGACGCGCTCGAGCATGAGATAAACTACCGGAGTGGTGTAGAGCGTGAGAATTTGTGAAACCATGAGTCCCCCGACGATTGCGACTCCGAGCGGCCGTCTCAATTCGCTCCCCACGCCGGTTCCAAGCGCGAGCGGCAGGCTCCCAAACAGGGCGGCAAGCGTGGTCATCGTGATGGGCCTGAAGCGCGTCCTGCAGGCCTCGAAAATGGCGTGGCGGGGATCGACAAGAGGCTGGTTGCGCTGCATGTCGAGTGCGAAGTCAACCATCATGATCGCGTTCTTCTTTACGATGCCCATCAGCAGGATGATTCCGATGAAAGACACCAATGAGAGATCGTATCCGAATGTCTGCAGGGCAAGCAGCGCACCGAGCCCAGCCGAGGGGAGAGTGGACAGGATTGTCACCGGATGCAGCAAGCTCTCGTACAGCATTCCGAGCACAAGATACACAGCCACCAGTGCCCAGATGATCAGCCAGGGAAGCGTCGAGAGCGAAGCTTGAAAAACCTGTGCGGTGCCTTGGAAGGACGCTTGAATACTGTCGGGCATCCGCAGCGATTCAACGACTTCATTGATCGCTTCGTTCGCAGCGCCCAGCGAGCCGTTCGGTGCAAGGTTGTACGATATCGTGATCGCCGGAAACTGGCCCTGATGTGAAACCGAGAGCTGCGAATTGGTGGTGGTGATCTTCGCAACGCTGGTCAGCGGCACCATGGGGCCGCCTGCGGATCGGACAAAGATCTGATCCAGCGCGGAGGGGGTTTCGAGAAACGTTGATTCGAGCTCAAGCACCACCCTGTGCTGGTTGTATCGCTTGTAAACCGTGGAAACCAGTCTCTGGCCGAATGCATCGTACAGAGTGGCGTCGATCTCGCTCAGGTTCACGCCTAAGCGCGCCGCTGCATCACGGTCAACTACGACATTCGATTTGAGCCCGCCGGTTTGCATGTCGCTTGTGACGTCTCGCAGTTCCGGAAGTTGCCGCAAGGCAGCCTGAACCCGGGGCGCCCAGTCATTGAGTTCTGCAAGATCCGGGCTTTGCAGGGAAAATTGGTACATTGATTTTGAGGAGCGGCCGCCTACGCGCAAGTCCTGCATGCCCACGACGAAAACGCGAGCGCCCTCGATGCCGGCAGTCATCCTGCGGATGCGCGCGGAAACAGCTTCGGCTGGCTCGCCCCTTTCAGCAAGAGGCTTGAGCGAAATGAACATTCGTCCGGAGTTTCCTCCCCCTCCGAAGTGCGACGATCCCATGTAGCTGCTGACCGTCTGCACTGCAGGGTCTTTTGAGACGATCTCTGCCGCGCGGAGTTGGACTTCCGCCATCGCGGAAAATGAGATGTCCTGCGCGCACTCGACAACCGCCATCATCATCCCTGAATCCTGTTGGGGAAAGAATCCTTTGGGCACCTTGCCGTACAACCAGACGGTTGAAGCGATGGACGCGACAGTGGCAAGCAGGGCCAGCCATTCAAAGCGCAGCACGAAGCGAAGTGACTTCTCGTACCACGCTGAGATGAGGTTTAAGCCCGCGGTCAACGCTCTTTGTGCGAGATTTGGTTCGGGCTCGGTGGCTTGTGTGCGCAGAAACCGCGAGCACAAACTGGGGGTCAGGGTGAGCGATGTGATGGCGGAGACGCAAACGGCCACGCTGAGCGTCATTGCGAATTCGTGGAACAACCGTCCGACGAGACCGCCAAGGAAAAGCAGCGGAATAAATACCGCCACAAGCGAGATGGTGATGGAGATGACCGTGAATCCGATCTGTCGCGCGCCTTTCAGAGCGGCCTCAAAGGGGGAGTCGCCGTGTTCGATCAAGCGGTAGATGTTTTCGATGACGACAATCGCATCATCCACGACAAAGCCCACGGAGATCGTAAGCGCCATCAGGGAAAGGTTGTCGAGGCTGTAGTCCAGCAGGTGCATTACGCCGCATGTCACTGCAAGCGCCATGGGCACCGTGACGCTTGCGATGAAAGTTGGCCAAAAGCGGCGCAGGAAGATCAGCATTACCAAGACCACCAGAGCGGTGCTGATGAGCAGCGACTTTTGTACTTCGTCCACGCTGCCGCGGATCGTCAGCGTGCGGTCGCTTTGGACTTGGAGTCGCACCGTGGGAGGCATCCATTCCCGCAGTTGTGGGAGCACCGCGTGGATCGCATCCACGGTCCGGATCACATTCGCATCCGCCTGCTTGTAAACCGACATCAGAATGGCCGGGGTTGTTCCCGACCAACCGGCCACTTTCCAGTTCTCGATGCTCTCGGTCACTTCACCCAGATCGCCCAGGGTGACGGGAGCGCCGTTTTTCTCCGCAATCACGATCGCGCGGTAGTCCTCTGCGGAGACGAGTTGATCGTTGGTTTCGATCACATAACTGAGCGAGTCAGATTCGACGGAGCCTTTCGGCAGCTTCGTACTGGAAGCAGATATCGTGTTTCGAACATCCTCCAGGCTCAATCCGGCGATCGCGAGTGCGCCGGGGTTCATGCGGATGCGGACCGCGGATTTGGCGGAGCCGCTGATGGAGGTTTGGCTGACGCCGTCGATTTGACAGAGGCGCTGTCCGATGACGGTGTCCGCAAGCTCATACAGGCGCCTGATGGGCAGCAGGTCTGAAGTGAGCGCGAGGATCATCACGGGACTGTCCGAGGGGCTGTAGCGGCGGTAGGTCGGAGGGTAGGGCAGGTTGGGGGGGAGATCGCTTGAGGCCGCGTTGATTGCGGCCTGGACGTCGCGAGAAGCGCTGCTGAGGGTGCGGTGGAGGTCGAATTGGAGCGTGATGTAGACGCTCCCGATGGAACTCGTTGAGGTCATTTCGCTCAAGCCGGCGATTTGCCCCAGCCGGCGTTCCAGAGGAGTCGCAACGCTTGATGCCATGGTTGCCGGATCGGCCCCGGGAAGGCTCGCTGAAACTTGCACCACGGGGAACTCGACCCTTGGGAGTGGGGCGACCGGCAGAAGGTGGTAGGCGAGCAATCCGAGCAGCAGTGCTCCTAGTGAGATCAATGTTGTGGCCACCGGCCGCCGGATGAATGGCTCTGAGATGTTCATGCCACCTTTGGAAAAAACCGCCGGAGCCGCTTTGAGAAGCGGTCCAGCGTCAGATAAATCACGGGGGTGGTGTAGAGGGTCAGGAACTGCGAGAAAATCAGTCCGCCGATGATCGTGACTCCCAGCGGTCTTCTCAGCTCTGAACCGGTGCCGTCCTCAAGCGCGAGCGGCAAAGCGCCGAGAAGCGCAGCCATCGTCGTCATGAGGATCGGCCGGAACCTTAGCAGGCATGCCTGGTAGATAGATTCGCGCGGCTCAAGCCCCGCGTCACGCTCCGCTTCAAGCGCAAAGTCGATCATCATGATGGCGTTTTTCTTCACAATGCCGATGAGCAGAATGATTCCAATGAGAGCGATCAGGGAGAGATCCATCTTCGCGAGCATCAATGCCGCCAGTGCTCCCACTCCGGCCGAGGGAAGGGAGGAAAGAATGGTGATGGGATGGATGTAGCTTTCGTACAGAATCCCCAGAACGATGTAGATCACCACGATGGCTGCCAGCAGCAGAAGCGGTGCGCTTTTGAGGCTCGCATTGAATTCCGCGGCGCTTCCAACGTATTCCGTGGCAACGGAGGCGGGCAGGCCGATCCGCATTTTGGCCGATTCAATTTCTTTGACTGCTTCGCTCAGGGAGCGGTTCGGTGCAAGGTTGAAGGACAGTGTCGCGGAGGAGAACTGACTCTGGTGATGAATGGCGAGCGGTGCGGCGACTGTGCGTACCGATGCAAAATTATGGATCGGCACAAGCTGTCCGGTGCTCGATTTCACGTGGATTTTCTCAAGTGCATCGGGGCCGATTTGAAAGCCGGGCAGGACCTCCAGAATGACGCGGTACTGGTTGAGTTGTGTGAAAATCGAGGAGACCTGCCTTTGGCCGAAAGCATCGTAGAGCGTATCGTCGATGGCTTGGGTGCGAACGTTGAAGCGTGAGGCCTTGTCGCGGTCGATGTCGATTTTAAGCTGCAGTCCGCCGGACTGCTGGTCGCTTGCGACGTCGGCGAGCACGGGGCTTTTCGCCAGTTCGTCTTTGAGTTTTGTCGCCCAGCGTTCGAGTTCGTCTTCATCAGGATCCTGAAGCGTGAGTTGGTACTGCGTGCGGCTTGGCCTGCTGTCGATTTGAACATCCTGGACCGCCTGCATGAAGAGGGAGATGCCCGCCACCTCTTGTACTGCTATTCGGATTCTCTCGATGATGGTTTGCGCGGAAGCGCCGCGTTCTTTTCGGGGCTTCAGGTTGATGTACAAGCGGCCCGTGTTCAGCGTTGCGTTGACCGCGCCCGTTCCAACGAATGAGGCAACGCCTTTTACATCGGGATCTTTGCTCACGGCTGCCGCGACTTCCGCTTGGCGCTCCGACATGGTTTTAAAGGAGATGCTCTGCTCGGCGTCGGTGACGCCGAGAATCAGGCCGGTGTCTTGCAGGGGCAGCAGCCCCTTCGGTACGATGAAATAAAGCCAGATTGTTGCTGCCAGCGTTGCGAACGTCACGAGGAGCGTGAAAGCCTCATTGCGGAGCACCCATTTCAAACCGGCGTCGTACCAGTCGCGCAGCGCCTCAAACCAACGTTCCGTCATTCGAAAAAGTGCGCCGTGCTGAGACTCCGATTCAGGACGCAGAAGCCTTGCGCACATCATTGGAGTGAGGGTGAGCGAGACGATTGCGGAAAGGATCACGGCGATGCTCAGCACGATCGCAAATTCACGGAACAATCTGCCGACAATTCCCGTCATGAAAAGGAGGGGAATAAAGACCGCGATGAGGGAGAGCGAGAGAGAGACGACGGTGAATCCGATCTGACGCGCGCCTTTGAGCGCTGCTTCGAACGGCGTCTCGCCGGCCTCGATGAATCGCACGATGTTTTCAATCATCACAATTGCGTCATCCACGACAAAGCCGGTGCAGATCGTGAGTGCCATCAGTGAAAGATTGTCCAGACTGTAATTGCCCAGCTTCATCACTCCGAATGTGCCGACGATTGCAAGCGGGACCGCGACGCTTGGGATTGCCGTGGCCCAAAGTTTGCGCAGAAAGACAAAGATGACCATCACCACCAGTGCAACGGTCGCCACGAGCGTGAATTCGACGTCGCGGACCGAGGCACGGATTGTCTCAGTTCTGTCGGAAAAGATCGAAATGCGGATGGACGGCGGGTGCGACGCCTTGATGAGCGGCAGCAGTTCTTTGATGCGGTCGGCTGTTTCAATGATGTTCGCGCCGGGTTGCCGTTGAACATCCACTAGGACCGCGGGTTTTCCGTTCACCCATGCGCCCTGTCTGTTGTTCTCCACGCCGTCAACGACCTCCCCGACATCGGAGATCCGGACTGGGGATCCGTTTTTGTATGCGATGATCAACGACCGGAAGCCCTCCGGTGCGATGATCTGATCGTTGGTGCTGATGGCGTAAGCCTGGCGTTTTCCATCAAAACTGCCTTTCGGAGCGTTCAGATTGGAGTTCATGACCGCGGCCCTCACGTCCTCGAGGCTGAGGTCAAGTTTGGCGAGTGCACTTGGATTGACCCGCACACGGATCGCAGGCTTTTGGTTGCCCTGGATTGAAACGAGTCCAACGCCGTAGACTTGGCTGAGCTTTTGGGAGAGAACCGTGTCCGCGAAGTCGTTGATTTTCCCCAAAGGAAGCGTGTCGGATTCGATGACCAGAGTCAGGATGGGGGGGTCCGCGGGGTTGACCTTGTTGAAGGTGGGCGGATTCGGCATGGATCGTGGCAGCACGCCGGCTGCGGTGTTGATCGCCGCCTGGACATCTTGTGCGGCGGAATCGATGTCGCGGTCCAGTTCGAATTGGAGCGTCAAACTGGAGTGGCCGAACGAACTGGTTGAGGTCATTGAGGACAGTCCGCTGATTTGTCCGAACTGCCGCTCCAGCGGCGTTGTCACCGCGGACGCCATCACCTCGGGGCTTGCTCCCGGGTAATCCGCGCGCACCTCGATGGTGGGAAAATCCACCATCGGCAGTGCGGAGACCGGAAGCATCTTGTAGCCAAGGCTCCCCAGCAGCACGAGGGCAAGCATCAGCAGTCCAGTGGCAACCGGGCGGCGGATGAATCCTTCGGAAATATTCACGGCGGATGAGGGTGGCCGGGGTTGCCGCGGTTCAGGGTTTTGAATCCACGGCGGATTCAACGGTCCTTTTCCTGCCCGGGTCCGGTCCGCCCGCGGCTTCAGGCAGCTTGAGTTTGCCACCAGGTTGAACGCGGTAGTGGCCGTCGGTGATCACTTTTTCGCCCGATTGCAGGCCCGAGGCGATGATGGCGGTTCCCTCCTCGATGCGCTCGACGCTCAGCGGCCGCATTTCCGCGGTTTGCCCGGTGGTGACGACGTACGCGTAGGTCCCGTTCGGCCCGCGTTGCACGACCGATGCCGGCACGGTCAGCGCGTTTTTGCGGACCGACACTTGCAGCCGGACGTTGATGAACTGGCCCGGCCAGAGTTTGAGGTCTTCGTTCGGGAAAGTTGCCTTAAGGCGGATGGTGCCGGTGGTGGAGTCAATCTGGTTGTCAATCACGCTCAGTTCGCCGGTCGCGATGCGCATGCTGTTGCCGCGATCCAGCGCAAAAACAGGCAGTTTGCCGCTTTTTGCCTCCTGCTGGATGAGCGGTAAATGCTGCTCGGACAGCGTGAACAGGACGGTGATCGGTTTCATTTGAGTGACCACCACGATGCCAGTCCCCGCCGGGTCGGCCGCGCGGACCACGTTGCCCACATCCATCAGGCGGATGCCCGTGCGTCCGGCGATGGGGGAGCGGATGGTGGCGTAGTTAAGTTGTGTTTTCGCAGCATCGATGGCTGCGTCGTTTGCACGGAGAGTTGCCTCAAGTTGGTTGACCAACGCCTTCTGCGTGTCGGCTTTTTGGGCGGTTCCGGCTTTGCCCTGAAACAGGGCAACGTCGCGCTCCAGATCGAGTTTTGCATTCAGCAGCAGCGCTTCGTTTTGCATCCGCAGGGCCTTTGCCTGGTCGAGCGCCGCCTGGAACGGGCGCGGATCGATCTGCGCGAGCACATCGCCCTCCTTCACATCCTGTCCTTCGCTGAAAGAAAGTTTCTCAAGCTGCCCGTCCACCCTCGAACGGATGGTCACGGTGTTGAATCCCTGCACATTCCCAAGCCCGCTCAGAAAAAGCGGCACGTCGGATTGCGTGACCTGTCCGACCGCGACAGGCACTGGGGCGCTCTCTCCTCCGCGCCCTCCGGGTCCACCTCGGGACGGGCCGGGGTTTGGCGCGCCTGCGGTCTCTCTTGCTGCAGGTGCTTTC
Source organism: Chthoniobacteraceae bacterium (assembly GCA_044375925.1). Taxonomy (GTDB): domain Bacteria; phylum Verrucomicrobiota; class Verrucomicrobiia; order Chthoniobacterales; family Chthoniobacteraceae; genus Chth-196. The sequence goes on from JBILLT010000057.1 coordinate 8,599, forward strand.
AGGGCGTCCGACTCCGGGCGCCCGCGGTATTTCCAGATGCCGATTCCGGCGGCGGCAAGGAACACCAGTAAAACGACGGTCTTTTTCATTTGGCGTGGGGTTGGCCGGAAAGGGAGGTGCTGAGGTAGTGGAGCGTGACGGCGCCGACGGTTTCGAGGCTCTGCGCGCTGAGTTGGTCCATGGTGTCGTCGGCCGTGTGCCAGACTTTGTACTCAAAATCAATGAGATCCACTGTTGGAATCCTCGCGATTTCATTGAGCGGGACATGATCATCCAGAAGCGCCCGGTCCAGCAGGCTGAAATGGTCCCTGAACCCAAGCGCCCGCGCGGATTCCAGCACGCCGCGCGTGAGTTCTTTGGGCGAGTCGAATGGAAGGGTGATGGTGAGATTTTTATCGCCGATCATGTCCAGAACGATGCCGAAATTGTATTCGGCCGCTTTTCCCGAGGAGCGCAGCGACATCGCGAAATATCGGCTGCCGTAAAGTCCGTCGGTTTCGGTGAATTGGACCATGGCCTCCTCGCCGTCGAAGAATACCAAATCGACTTTGGAGGCTAGTGCAGGGCTTTTGGCCAGAACCCGCGCCAACTCCAGGAGGGCTCCGGTGCTCGAGGCGCCGTCGTTGGCTCCCACAAAGCGGATGGTGGAGAATTTTTTCGTGTCGTAATGGCCGGCGACGAGGGCACGGCTGCGGGCGGGCTTTGGCGCCGGTGAAGCGGCGGACGACTGCGCCGCGGCGGGTTGATTTGGAAAACTCGCGAGAATGTTCGTCATCCGGATTTTGCCGTGGGGCGTGTCCTGATCAAATTCCTGGCGGTCAGCCTTCCAACCTGAGGCGGTGAGCGAATCAACGATGAGCTTGCGCGCGGTTTCCAAGGCGGGCGAACCCGCGGGCCGGGGTCCGCATTCGATCTGGGCGCCCGCGTCGGCGAGGGCGCGTGCCCCGTCGAAATCCTTCCAGATCTGCGTTTCTCCCGGCGGGAGAGGCGCGCCCGTTGCGAGAGAACTCTGCGGACTGGGGCCGCACCCGCAACAGGCGGTTGCAAGCAGGAATGCCGCCGCGCGGAGGCGTAGGGGGGACAAACTCATCGCGGCGCAGCCTATCGATTCTCGCTGGGCAAACCGATCAGCGCCAGAAGGCGGTCCAGATCGTCGGTGCCGTAGTACTCGATTTCGATCTTACCCTTCTTGTCGCCGTGATGAAGGGCGACGTGGGTTCCGAGGTGATGTTGCAGCCGGTTCTGAACGTGTTGGACGGCGGGGGCGAGCGGGGCGCGTGCGGAGCTCGAGCGACCTTTGCGGACTTTGCCGTTGCGCTCGAGTTGCTGCGCCACCAGCGTCTCGATCCCACGCACAGTGAGCCCCTTTTTGAGCACCTCCTCGGCCGCCGCGAGCTGTTCGTCGTGGCTCTTGAGTCCCAGAAGCACTTTCGCATGTCCCACGGAGATCCGGTCCTGCTCAAGCCATCCCTGCACCTGGTCCTCCAGTTCCAACAGTCGGATTGCGTTGGCGACCGACGCCCGGCTCTTGCCGACCCGCTGGGCGATGTCCTCTTGTTTCATCGAAAAATCCGTGGCAAGCCGGTCGTACGCCTTCGCCTCCTCGATCGGGTTGAGGTCCTCGCGCTGCAAGTTTTCGATCAAAGCCAGTTCCAGCACGTCCCGGTCGGGCGCTTCCCGCACGATGACGGGCACCGTTGTAAGCCCCACCCGCTGCGAGGCGCGCCACCGCCGTTCTCCGGCGATGATCTCGTATTGTTCGTTCCGAAAGCGGCAGATCAGAGGCTGGACGATGCCGTGTTCGCGGATGGAGTCTTCCAGTTCTTGGAGGTGTTCCTCACGGAAACTTTTGCGGGGCTGAAGGGGGGAGGGAGTCAGACTGGTGATGGGCAGCTCTTGGATGCGTTCCCCCTTCTCCACAGCCGGAGTCGGCGAGGCGACTGGAGTGGGCGATTTGGTCGAAATGAGAGCACTGAGGCCTTTGCCTAGGGCGGACGGTTTGAGCATAGGGCGAGAAGATTAGTGGACCCTTGGGAAAAGGCAAACCTCGGCCACGGACGGGGGCGACATGTCTTTAGAGGATGCGGTACCAGCCTCCGGGCAGCACTTTTACCCTGTGCTTAAGCTCGAGGGAGAGCAGCGCGCTGCTGAGGCTGGCTACGGGGAGTTTGGTGTGCTCCACGAGGGATTCCACATCGAGCTCGCCACCGGCAAGGGTCCGCAGGACGGCGCTTTCCGCGGCGTTAAGGTTCGGATCATTGTGTTTGTCAGACGCTTCCGAAGGCGAGAGGGCGGGGGGGAGCAGATATTCGAGCTCGTCCAGGATGTCCTCCGCGCACGTTGCCAGCTTTGCTCCCTGCTGGATGAGACGGTTGGTGCCCTGGGAGGTCGTCTTGTCGATGGGACCCGGGATGCAGAATATTTGCCGGCCATAGTCCACGGCGAGGTTTGCGGTGATCAGCGCACCGCTTTTACAACCGGCCTCCACCACGAGGATCCCCCGTCCGAGTCCGGCGACAATTCTATTGCGATAAGGGAAGGTCTGGGGGCTGGGGGGATAGTCCGCGGGAAATTCGCTGAGGATCGCACCGTGGCAGGCGATTTTGTGGGCCAGTTCGCGGTTCTCAGAGGGGTATATTTTCCCAAGACCTGATCCGAGCACGCCGATGGTCCGTCCTTTTGCCGCGAGCGCGCCCCGGTGGGCTGCCGTATCGATTCCGCGCGCGAGTCCGCTCACGACCGTCCAGCGGGCTTCGGCGAGGGTTGCGCCGAACTTTCGAGCGCAGTCGATGCCGTAGAAGCTGCATTCACGAGATCCGACGATCCCGATCGCGTGCTGATCCTCTTCGGAGATGCTCCCGATAACTTCCAGCAGGACGGGTGCGTTTGGAATATGGCTGAGCGCCTTCGGATAGCGGGGGTCGGTGTGGGTGAGGATCCAGCCCCCGAGAGAGTGCAGGCGTTCCCTTTCCTTCTCCCATGCGCCCTCTCTCACGATCTGTGCGATTCCGAAAGCGCAGGCGGTTTGGATTCCGGGCACGGTTCTCAAAATCTCGGGTGCCGTTTGCACGCAGGTAAGCGCGGAACCGAAGTGTGCGATGAGTCGACGGATGCGCATGGGGCCGAGGTTTGGAACCAAGTGGAGTGCCAAAACCGCGTCTTCCTCGTTCATCTATTTCCGAATCGTGATTGGGGGCGCGGCCCGGGGCCGCAGAGTTGCAGGGCGGTGCGCCCGGTTAAAATTGACGCGGGGCGCACGGTGTCGGCCTGATGCCGGCGGCTCTGCGCTCGGATCAGAATCCCGGAGGAAGCGGAGGGCCGTAGAGCTGGATGGGCGGGCCGATGAAATTCGGATCCCCGGGAAGCGGCGCGGGCTTGAGGTGATCCGGGAGCGGGAAGAAAAAGAGCTCGCCCAGATAGCCGCCGATTTCCCGGAGCAGTTCGTTGCAGCGGATCCACCACCGCATCAGATTCGGCGCTTCGCGAGGGGAGTCAGCCGTGCCGGGAAAGACGATGTAAGTGACGCGCAGGTCGCTTTCAGCACGGTTGTTCGATCCGGCTTTTTCGCTGATCTCGCGGCAGATCCGGAGCGAGGCTTCCCCCGACTTGTAGCTGGGGCCGGCATCCCCGACGATGGCGGGGAACATCCGTTTCTGGTGGATCACCACGCAGTAATCGCCAATCTTCGCGGCGCTCGGGCCATCCTTGCGGGAAACCATCGGCAGCGGAAGCACCACGAACGGATCCATGGAGCCGATTAGGAAACTCGATTTCTTCAGATCGTTGATTTCGTTTTTGAGTTCGACTTGCTGGTCTTTGAGTTCCTTGAGGCGGGCGGGGGTGAGCTTCGGTGCGCTTGTTTCCTTTTCGCAGTCCTTGAGCTTCTTTTCCCACGCGCTCAGGAATGGGTTGGCGTTGCGAGTTTTTTTGGGCCAGCGGTAGCTCGTGAAAGGTTGGAAGGTGGAGCTTACGCCGTCTGTGGTTGAAAGTCTGTCTCCGTCGGATCCGTCTGTATCCACGTCCATGTCCGACTGGACGAGAATGGCCTTTCTGCCGGTATCGGGATCCTGCAGTTCGAGGATGGTTTCTATGTCAAAAAAGTTGTGTCGTGAGAGCAGTGACTCGAGTTTGGAAAGGTTGCTTTGGAGGTTGGCGACTTTTCGCTGATAAAACTCTTGAAAAAGCGGGGACACCGTCGCGGTTGCCATCAAGGTGCCGAGCTTTGGAAGCATGACCGCCAGATCCGGATTGAGGTTGAGCAATGCGTCCAGATCGCTGTGCGGCTTTGGCACCCGGACGCGGAGTCGCAAATCCAGCTCATAGCTTGAGGGATCCTGCCTCTCGACACTGGCGCTGGTGCCGACCTCCGCTTCGAAACTGGTTTTCAGGCTGATGCCGCTGAAGAGTTTCGCGGTATCTAGCTTCTTGTAGGGGATGACCGGAAGGGGCGGTGGGGCGGGCGGTTGCTGGACGGGCGGCGGTGGTGGTGGCTCGGTTGGGGGGGCGGGCTTTTCCCTGCAGCCAAGCAGTCCGATGGAAGCCAGAAAGGCAACTACCCGCAAAAACATGAGGAAATCGCCCGAACCGAAAACCGAATGCGAATGGATTCGGCTGTCGCGCGCGGTGGCTGGAATGTCGCAGGGAGAGGAGCTCATGCCACGGTCACGCATTGGAGTGGCGGGCTGCATCGGCGCCTGGTTGCTTCGGAGAACGCACTGCAATGCTGCCGGTGCCTTGAACTCGGCCTGCGGCGGGTTCAGCGTTTGACGATGGATGCCACGGCGAGCGCCACGCCGATCGCGCTCATAACGACCATCGGGATCGCGGGCATGGCGGCTCCTTTTTTAAGGTAGACCGATCCAAACCTACCGAGCAGCAAGAGTGAAATTGCGATGGCCAGCGAGAGGGCGGGTACGGGCTTTTGTTCCAGCAGAAAAGCGGCGGTCGCCAGAAGCAGCCCTGCGATTCCGCCTGCGATGAGCGAGGCGGTGCTTTGCGCTTTTAGATAGCCCATGAGGCCGCCGGCTGCAGTAAGCGCTGCAAATACGAAAAAGTAGATTTTGGTGATTGGGATCATAGGTGGGTGGTTGAACGCGGATTATTAGCCGAGAATGGAAGCAAAGTCTTCAACAGGTTTAAAGAGGGTGGGTTTTGGCGTTGCGCGCGGTTGCGCACCGTGCTCCGCAGGCGCAGTATAGCCGCGACATGGCTCGCCAGTCCTCCAGCGCCCAGTTGTTTGAACTCGAGAGTGATCCCCGCTCCTATGCAAAGGTCATTCTGGACGATTCTGCCGGCCGCATTTTTGATTATTCCATCCCCGCCGGGATGGAAGTGCGTCCGGGTTCCCGGGTGCGCGTGCCGGTCCGCATGCGCACGCTGCTTGGCACGGTTTTGGAGGTCAATACGCAGACCGATGCGCAGGGCGTCCGCCCGATCGCCGCCTTGGTGAAGGGCGAAGTCTCGCTGAATGCGGCGCTTCTGAAGCTCGCGGCTTGGATTGCGGATTATTACTGCTGTCCCTTGGAGACGGCGTTGAAAGCGGTGGTGCCACAGGTGATCCGGAAATCAGAAATGTCGCATCAGCAACGGCAAGCGGTCCGTTTGGCGAGGATGCCGGAGGAGGCTGTTCTTGAGGCGATGCGCCGCAAAGCTCCTCTGCAGGCGGCCGTCATCGAGTTTTTGCGCGATGCCCAGAAGCCCGTGAACGTGGTGTCGCTGGCGCAGCAGACGGATGCATCGCACGCTGTCGTGCGCGCCCTTGAGCGGAAAGGATTCGTGGAGATCGAGCTGGAAACCATCCAGCGGGATCCTTTTCGGAACGAGGAGTTCCTCGCTCAAAGCAAGCTGAGTCTCAATGAAGAGCAGGCTCAGGTTTTCAAGCGGCTCAGCGAAGTGCTCCACGCTTCTCCGGGAAATCAGGAAGCACCCAAGCCGTTTCTGTTGCACGGGGTCACCGGAAGCGGAAAAACCGAGATTTACCTTCAGGCGATCGAGGTGGTGCTCGAGCAGGGCAGGTCGGCGATCATGCTTGTTCCCGAGATTTCGCTGACACCGCAGACGGTGGAGCGTTTCAAGATGCGTTTCGCCGCAAGCCGCCACGAGGTGGCGGTGTTGCACAGCCATCTTTCCGAGGGCGAGCGCCACGACGAATGGCATCGTATCCGCACGGGACAGGCTAGGATTGTGATCGGCGCACGCAGCGCGGTGTTCGCTCCGGTGGAAAATCTGGGGCTCATCGTGGTGGATGAGGAGCACGAGCCTTCCTACAAGCAGGAGGAGGCGCCGCGGTACCATGGGAGGGATGTTGCGGTTTTGCGCGGGCACTTGGAGAAATGCGCGGTCCTGCTCGGTTCTGCAACCCCCTCGTTGGAGAGCTTCCACAATGCGAAGCAGGGCAAGTATGAACTGCTCAACATCCGTGCGCGCGTCGACGATAAAAAACTTCCGTTCATCCGGATTATTGACATGCGCCTAGAATCAAAAAAACACGGGGCGCTGATTTCCTCGCGCCTGTTTACCGCGCTCGAAGAGCGGATCGCGCGGCGCGAGCAGAGCATTTTGTTTTTAAACCGGAGAGGATTCTCTACATCGTTGCTGTGCGAGAAGTGCGGGCACGTTTGCCAGTGCCAGAACTGCTCGGTTTCGCTGACTTTCCACCGCGCGGCCAACCGCGTGGTGTGCCACATCTGCGGTTATCTGGCGGTTGCGCCCACCAAGTGTCCCGAGTGCAAGGAGCCCGGAATCAGGCATCAGGGGAGCGGCACCGAGCGGGTGGAGGACGCCGTGCAGAAGCTGTTTCCCAAGGCGGTGGTGCGGCGCCTGGATTCCGACGTGGTGCAGAGGAAGGACGCTTTCAAAGAAACATTGGCGGACTTCCGAACAGGCAAGATTGATGTTCTCGTGGGGACGCAGATGATCGCCAAAGGGCTGCACTTCCCGAATGTCACGCTTGTGGGGATCATCAATGCGGACATGGGATTGCACATCCCTGATTTCAGGGCGGGGGAGCGCACCTTTCAATTGCTGACGCAGGTGGCCGGAAGGGCGGGGCGGGGCGATGTCGAGGGCGAGGTGTTCGTGCAAAGCCACACGCCGTTCACCCCGGCGATCCAGTTTTCCAGGCATCATGATTTCCAGGGCTTTTGGGAGCAGGAAATCGATTTCCGCAGGCAGTGGCACTATCCGCCTTTCACCCACCTGATGGTGATCGCCCTGAGGTCCAAGCATCAGGCGCGAGGGGAGTTCTCCATGCAGACCCTCGCCAAAAGGCTGGCAGAGGGGTTGCCTCAGGGAGTGATCCTGGGGGAGCCCGCGCCGGCGCCGCTTGAGAAATCGCACGGGCAGTTCCGGTTCCATTTGATGCTGCGCACCAAATCGATCCTACGACTGGCGGCCCACGTGCGGGCGGTGCTTGAGAAGCTCACCTTCCCGGAAGAGGTGATCGTGAGCGTCGATGTCGACGCCTATCAGCTGATGTGAACCCCTCTCCGCGACGCGGGGCCCGAGAAGGAGGCTGTTTTCAGTCCTTGCTCGAATGGATTTATTTAGACTGAGGCCGCTGGGCTTGAGGCTATTGCTTCGTGCATTGCCTCGGAGTCCCTTGGCTGCACGTTTGGGACGGCGGGGTTCTGGGGCTGTGCGAACTGGTGCTTCGCCCTGGAAATGAAAGTGCCGGTGCACAGATCCGCAAGGGGAAGAACCACATTGAAGTTCTTGTGCATGTACCTGTGGTGCAGAAGGTGGTGGCCGTTCAGGCGCCGGAACAGCCAGGATCTTTCGAGCCGGCGGGTTTTCGGAAGATGCATGCACCAGTGGATGTACTCGTAGACGCAGTAGTAGAGGCCAGTCACAGTGGCCGCGGTTGCGGTGATTTGCCAGCAGTCGAGCCAGTAGGAAAGCGGGAGGGAAGGCAGGGAGCCTAGAACGATCAGGACGGGCCCGTTCCACCATGCCATCGGGATGGTTTCTTTATCCTTGGTATGGATCAGGTGGTAGCTTTCGTCGGAGCTGAAGGTTTGGTGGTGAACCACTGCATGGGCTCGAAACGGATACACGAAGGGTCCCACGGGCCGGTGCATGACGTAGCGGTGAACAGTCCACTCAAAGAAGGAACAGACCACGCACCAAGCAATTGCCGTCAGGAAACAAAGAAAAAATAAGGTCATAATCGGGCGGGAACAGTCACTCGCGCAACCGCAAGGACTCGAGTAATGTAAAGACTACCGTCCCGATGACAACGCAAACCGAAGCGTTTTTGGATGGTCGGCTCCAAGGAAATCTGCGGACCTATGTAAACGTTTGTTTTTGTTGCCGTTTCAGGCGAACAAATCCTTCACGGCGACACCCTTTCCGTCCTGCGTCGCGTAGAAGGGCCGGTTCTCAACGTCGAATGCGGTTTTCGGGTTGATTCCCATCGCCGTGAAAATCGTTGCGTGCATGTCGGAGACGGACACGGGATTCTCCACCGCCAGACAGGGGCGCTCCGGTGCTGTTTTCCCGTAAAGAAACCCTTTTTTCACCCCGCCCCCGATCATGGCCACGGACGACCCTCCGGTGAAGTGCCGGTGCAGCCCGTAGTGCTTGGGGTCCTCCATGGTGTCGCCCTTGTGCGCCGCTTGGTCGCCTGCGGTCGATCCAGCGGTGCCTTCGACCATGGCGTCGCGGCTGAATTCCGAAGCGATGATCACAAGCGTCCGATCCAAAAGCCCGCGGTTTTCCAAATCGCGGACGAGCGTGGCGATCGGCATGTCGATTTCCTTGTGCATGCGGTCGACCGTCTCGTGCCCGCTGCCGTGGGTGTCCCAGTGTAAAAACGGGACGTATTCGGTTGTGACTTCAACGAACCGAGCGCCGTTTTCAACCAACCGTCGCGCAAGCAGGCATCCGCGTCCGAATCGGCCCGTGTCATACAATTGGTAGGACTCTTTCGGTTCAAGCGTGAGGTCGAAGGCGTCTTTTTCTTTTGAGCTCAGAAGACGCTGCGCGTTTTCAAAGGAACGCAACATGGACTCCCTCTGGTAGTCGCTTAAAACCTCCCTGTTCGGGCTGCGCTCAAGCAGCTTTTTGTAGAACTTGTAGCGGTTTTCAAAACGGCCCGGTTCCATTCCCGCGGGAGGGCGCACCGATTGGGCTGCTTCCTCGGGGAAGGGGAGGTTCATCGGGCCGAACTCCGCGCCGAAAAATCCCGCCGTCGTGAACGCTTTGATTTCCTCCGATTCGCCGATGCCCTCGATGCGCTGCCCGATGTTGATGAACGCGGGCATTACCGGATTACGGGGGCCGAGCACCTTCGACATCCACGCTCCGATGTGCGGGCAGGCGACGGTTTGCGGCGGCACATACCCTGTGTGCCAGTGGTACTGGTGGCGTGAGTGCAGAATGCTCCCCAAATCAGGCTGGACGTGGGAACGGATGAGCGCGCCCCGGTCCATCACGCGTGCGATGTTCTCAAGACCCTCGCAGATCTTGATGTTGTCCACGGCGGTGTCTATCGCCGGAAACGTCGAAAGGATCTCCTTGATCTGGCGTCCTTTTTCGTAGGGCAGATATCTTTTTGGATCAAAGTTATCAGGCGCGGCCATTCCGCCGGCCATCCAGATCAGGATGCATGCGTCCGCTTTCGCCCTTGGGTGGATCACTTGTTCGATTGCGCCGAAGAGTCCGGGAGCCGGAGCCAGCATGGAAGCGACTGATGCGGCCGAGAGCTTCTTCAGAAAATCGCGCCTGGTGTTTTGGGGATCAAGTGGGAGGGGGTTCATAGGCGGGGGCTGGGTGTGGGAACGGCCCGGTTGCTGAAGTATGTTCCGTTTCGGGGGAAAATGTTAGCCGTTTTGCGGAGGTCTCTTCAGCGGATCAGTTGAAACTCGGGCAGCGAGAGGACCGCCCACAGCAGATCCTCGATGGACTGCCGGGACGGCGCCCCCGGCCCTACCAATTCGAGCGCGGCGTCGAGCTCCGCTGCCGATGGCTGCCTGCAAAGCGCGAAATCGAACAACCACCCGGTCAATGCCGCGGAGTCGGTCCACGAGCGAGTTGCGAGCTTCTGCGCGCCGGCGACGAGCAGCTCGGAGAGCCGTTTGCCTGCGGACAAGTCCAGGGCCTCCAGCGTGCTGAGATCCTGGGGGCGGGACGTCACAATCTGATCCCGGTTTGGGCGGCCCAGGGTGCGCATGAGCAGATCGGATTTCAGCAACGCCGCGCGGGTCGGTGGCGGCATCTGGATCGACCATACGAAGGACTCAAGCGGTTTTTCTTGGGATTTCCATGCGTCGAATGCGCTCTTATCCGCCTTCACTCCGAACCATTCTGCGTTGTCAAATTCCGGGTTCTTTGCCGCAAGTTTTCCCGGTTTGATTTGCTCTTCCGTGAAGCTGGTGGTCGCCCTCCAAGACTCGTCGGAGGCGATCCTCATCTTTGTGCCGTTTTCAAGCGTGCACTCGATTTCGAGCAGGAAAGCCTCCGGTTCGGTTCCCTCAGCGGTGGCCGGTTGAAGGATCACGAGCGTGTTTTCTCCCTGCTTGAACGCCTGGGAAAGCTGGAGCTCGGTAACGAAGTTGAAGCGGGTCGCGGAAGGCGCCTTGAGCAGCGAGCCATTCAGAAGCACTCTGCCTTTACCCGAGTCAAAAAGAACGCCAGAAACCTTCCGTGCTTTTGAAGGCAGCACCACGGTTTTCGCGAACCCGATGGATGTCGCTCCGGACTTTCCCGCCTTTTTCGCCCTGCGCGCAGGCTTCTCTGAGGGAGCCTGCGTTTCGGAAGTGGCCGCCTGCTCCGGCTCCGGGTCCAATGGAAGCATGATCGGCACGGCCGTGAGTTTCGTCGATGCCAGCAGATCCCGCGAGACCTCGCCCCTGCGCACGGGAGCATCCTGGTGGGTTGGCGGCGTTCCTGCTATTTGCCAGAGCAGGTCGAGAAACATTTCAGCACTCAGGCGCTTTGCGCGGGGGCCACGGAAAACATACTTGGCGGTGTCATCGCCTTTCTCGCGAATCGCTGACTGGCTCTGGTAGGCGCGGGAGGTGGCGATGAGGCGCAGATTGGATTTGAGGTCGTAGCGGTTCTGGGCGAGGTGCCAGCCGAGGTAATCCAGAATCTCTTCGCTCCATGGTTGGGTTCCCATCGCGTCAACCGGATGAACTAAACCGTGGCCAAGCATGCGGTCCCAGAGACGGTTGCTGATGGTTCGCGCAAGCCAACCGTTATCGGGGTGGGTCATCAGGTCGGCGAGTTGGCGCAGTTGATCAGCACGGGGCTTAGTGGCATCGATTTGGCCCACTTCGGGAAATGGAAACGAGGGCACGGCGGTTTTTCCGGTCAGCTTTTCGCAGCGCGCGATCTCGACTGGTTTTTCCGCGAACACCGCCGCCAGTCCGTAAGCGTCGGTGAGCTTCCATTTGTCGATGAAGCTGTCGTGGCAAGAGGCGCACTTGAGGTTCAGTCCCAAGAAAGCCTGTGAGATCGACTGCGCGTATTGAATTTCCCGCGTCTGGCTGGCGCTCACGGTGCCCCGCCACGTGATTCCCTGTGCGAACCCTTCGGTGTCGGCGTTTGGGTTCACCAATTGTCGCACCATTTCATCGTACGGCATGTTGGAGTGCAGCGCCGTGTAAAGCCAGGCAGAGATCTGCTTGCGTCCGCCGGTAATGAATCCCGTTCCGCCGTAGTCGTTCCTGAGCAGATCATTCCAAAATGTGAGCCAGTGCTCGGTGTAATCCGTTTTGCGCGCAAGAAGGGAGTCGATGAGTTTTTCGCGCTTGTCGCCGGATTTCGACTCCAGAAACTCGCGCAGGGCGACGGGCTCCGGCAGTAACCCCACCAGATCAAGGTGCACCCGCCGCGCGAACGTTGCGTCATCACACAGCGGGGGTAGCGGGAGTCCTTTTGATTGAAGGTAGGCGTCAAGCAGCCGGTCCAAGGGGTGTTCCAGTCCCTTGGCGGCCGGCGGGAGCACGGGCGCGCGGTGGGCAACCGGCGCGGTGTAAGCCGTTTTTTTAAAAGCATATCCCGGTTCCCATTGCGCTCCGCCGAGAACCCAATTCTTGAGGATGCTGATTTGCTCCGCACTGGGACGCGGCCTGTCCTTTGCCGGCGGTGGCATGACGGTATCAGGGTCCGTGCTTTGGATCACCTCCAGCACCCTGCTTTTGCTTGGCACCTCGGAATTGAACACCGGCCCGTTTTCGCTTC
>JBILLT010000191.1:0-5270 GCA_044375925.1 Chthoniobacteraceae bacterium
ACATCGATCCTGGATTTGACGTCACCGCCGTTGAACGAATGCAGATCCGCATCAGTGCCGCTTCTGCCAACTCGAGCATTTCGGTCACCAACTTCACCTACACGCTGGTGCCGACCCCCGGCGCGGCCGCGGTCCTCGGCCTCGGCGGCCTGCTCGCCGCGCGTCGTCGCCGCTGAGTTCGCTCGGCTCTGACCTCACAACTTGAGTTCAATCCTCCGCGGCCCGGGCACACGCTCGGGCCGTGGTCGTTTCGTGGGGTGCAGGTATCGCATGTGCTGGTCACAAACGACAAACCCCCGAGTCTTGCGACCCGGGGGTTTCTTCGAATAGAGGGCGCGGGGTGGTCTGACAGCGAGCGTTCCAGAGACCCAGAGACAGAACGCGCGGACGTCAGCAACCGGCGAGCGTAACGCGTGTCGTGGTTTTGCCCCGGGGGCTCCGAGACGCAGCGGCGATTCTCGAAAGTCCGTCGCGACCGTTGAAGGCAACCCGCCCGCACTAGGCGTGATTCCCCATCTCCACATTGCACAATCTCTGTGCGGATTCCCTAAAAAGGGGATTGACAAAGCGGGGGGGGGGGGGGGTATAATACCACTGGCGGGTTTTCCCCGTGCTTGGCGGTTGCCATGCGCGTGCCGCCGGCAACAATCGCCGCCGAAGGGCGGCAGAGGAGAGAGACATGAAGACTTCTATCGCCATCGGCGCGTTGGCCCTCGCGGTCATTTCAGGATCGGCGCACGCGGCCATCGTGGATTCGTTCACGACCGCGCAGACTAGCGGCGGTGCGGGCGCAACTTGGCTTAGCATCCCGAGCTCGCTCTTCGCGGAGCGGCAGTTTCAGCGTTTCAACAACGCCACCGCCTCCCTCGGAAGCGGCGCGTGGACGATGGGCGCGAACCAATTCTCCTCGCCCACGCAGAATGGATCTTCCTATCTCAACTATCGGCAGGACAGTGTCGGTTCGACGATCGACCTCTCAGGGATCGCGTCGATGTCGTTCGACATCAACGTGACCGGTTCGGTCATCCTGAACTGGTACCTCGAGGATGCGAACGGCAACAATCTCGTTCAGCTTGGTGCACTGGTGTCTGTGTCCGGCACCGGCACCCAGACCCTCGACTTCAGCACCGCGACCATGGATCCCGGCTTTGACCTGAGCGCGGTCACGGGCATGAGCGTCCGGTTCACCGGCATTTCGGCAGGGGAGAGTGCAACGGTCACCAACTTCACCTACACGCTCGTCCCGACCCCCGGCGCGGCCGCGGTCTTCGGCCTCGGTGGCCTGATGGCGGCGCGTCGCCGCCGCTGAGTTCGCTTGGCTCTGACCTCACAACTTGAGTTCAATCCTCCACGGCCCGGGCACACGCTCGGGCCGTGGTCGTTTCGTGAGGTGCGGTCGCTGCGTGCGAATGGCAAAACGACAACCCCCGAGTCTTGCAACCCGGGGATTATGCGAATAGTGGGCGCGTAGCGGTAAACCGACGCAATAGAGAGACCCGCATAGACATAGGGTCGGCGCGACGTGTCTGGGAGTTCAATCCAGCGGCGTGAACGGCCGTCGGCTCGCTACCGAGACCCGCCGTGACCGACTTTGAGCGTCACCGAAACCCAACGCTTCGCCCGCTTCTACGAACGGAGCATGCCGCGATGGTGGCGTTGAGGAGGTCGCTGCTGCACCGTACCCTCCACCGGCGCACCAGAAACCCGAGAACACCGTGACCATTCAAGCTGGCGGCAAACAGGTTCTCCTTCATGGGCTGGCCCTCATTCTGGCCGGGCTGGTGTTTGGCTTTGCCCTGCCCTTGACGCCTTATCCCCGGCTCGCACTCGGCGCGCACATTCAGTTTGTCACCAACGGCATGTTGTTCGTGGTGCTGGCGATCGTCGTGCTCAAGGTGCCCCACCGCGCTGGCCCCAAGTCGGTTGGTGTGATGTTGGCGTCGGCGTGCTCACGTGGTTCATGGCCCTGTACGAGACTGCCAATGCATGTTGGGGTGCGAACCAGATGCTCCCGATCGCGGCAAAGCATGCCGGAGCAGCTTGGGCAGCGGCTTGGCAGGAAGCCGTGGTGAAACTGTGTCATCTGCCGGCGGGACTGGGCATGATCCTCTCGGTGACTCTGCTCATTATCGGTATCGCCAAACACCGCAGCACGACGGAATCGCAAGGCGTACCATGAGCCAAGCGAGAGCCGACCATCTCGCCGGCTTCTCCGAGCACGAGCACGCCGCGCTGGAGGCGTTGAAGAAGTTGCTGCTGCAGCAAGCCTTCAACGAAGTACTCTCATTTCGTCGCACTGATGCAACGCCGGCACCACAGAAGAAAAACCATGAAAATCGCGAAAAACGATATCAAAGCAAGGGTAAACGTGCCGGGCGCAATCGCCCGACAGGAACTGAATTTTGGCGACGCCAGCGGCTACGGGGCGATTGCCGGCGAGTACTTCTCGCTTGCCAAGGGCACTGACCTCGGGCCGCTGCTCAAAGGGCTGGAGTCAGATTTGTGCCAGTCGCCGCATTGGGGCTACATGATCGAAGGCCAGGTCACCGTGACGTATCGAAACGGCTCTGAAGAGGTTGTCTCGGGTGGCGACCTTTTCTACTGGCCGCCGGGACACACGGTGCGGGTGGGAGTGGACGCGGAAATCATTCTGTTCAGCCCACAGGCTGAACATTGCGCAGTGGTGGAGCATGTCGCGAAGAAACTCAACCAGTGAGCCGCTGGCGGCGTTGAACAAGTCGCTGGTACACCAAGCCCATTCCGGAAAACGTTTGCCCAGCAAACAACATGACTGTTGAAACCGGCGGCAAACAGATTCTCCTTCATGGGCTGGCCCTCATTCTGGCCGGGCTGGTGTTTGGCTTTGCCCTGCCCTTGACGCCTTATCCCCGGCTCGCACTCGGCGCGCACATTCAGTTTGTCACCAACGGCATGTTGTTCGTGGTGCTGGCGATCGTCGTGCTCAAGGTGCCCCACCGCGCCGGCCCCAGATCGGTGCTTGTGATTCTGGTGTCGGCGTGGCTGACGTGGCTCGTGCCCTTGTCCGAGGCCGCCAATGCATGGTGGGGTGCCAACCAGATGCTCCCGATCGCGGCAAAGCAAGCCGGAGCAGCCGGGGCCGCGGCCTGGCAGGAAGCAGTGGTGAAACTCTGCCATCTGCCGGCGGCGATCGGCCTGATCCTCTCGGTGACGCTGCTCATTATCGGCATCGCCAAACACCGCGCCGCGCCAACCTCGCCATAGTTTGGTCCCCGAAAAGTGGATACCACAAAGGCAGCCCCCGAGTCTTGCAACCCGGGGGTTATTCAATGGAGGACGAGAGATTGTGTGACGACGTGCTTCACAGAGAACCAGAGACACGACGAGCGGATGCTGTCCCCTGGCAGCTACCGTCGAAGAGTCACCTTGTCGTCCTCGGCGCGGCTGCCGCCGCCTGCTCGCCTTCACGCGCTTCGCTTCGGCCCTTCGCCGCCGCTGAGTAACCCGACTCAACCTGCTCATGGAACCCCGCAACCCCGCCGCGTGGCGAGGTGTTTGCCGCGCCCGTTCCCGGACCAAGCGTTGCAAGCGTCGGCCTCGTCCGCAAACTGCCCGCGCCGAAGCATAACCGGAGGCCTGTCCGGTCTGTGCGGTCCGGCGCCATCCCTTGGCCGCGGCTTTGGCCTCGCAGCGCTTGCCGGGCGACCCGGTCAATCTCATCTTTATCCTAGAACTGGAGGCGCGTCGTGGATCATCGCAAGTCTCAGCCGCATCGGAATGTGACTCACGCCATCGCCATCGGCAGTGTCGTCATCGCAGCCATAGCGGGTTCGGCTTCGGCCGACATCATCATCGATGGAGGCTTTGAGAATCAGGCCGTCGTGCAGAACAACCGCTACTGGCAGCAGGCGAACGGAGCGAGGTGGGGTGCCGGATGGAGCAACTGGGGATGGAGCTCCTGGCAGGGCAACTTTTCGGGCGCATGGGTCGGTGGTTCGATCGCTTATACCGAGGAACATGGCGCCGGATGGAAGTGGGCCCACACGGGTGATGTGTTCGGCATCATCTCGGGTCGCCAGACCATGTCCCAGACGTTCACGGCGACCGAGAGCGGCGTGGGCACGCTCTCCTGGTTTGATGCAAACCGACCGGCCTGGCGCAATATCGACTGGTACGGTCGACCGAACAGCTACAGCGTGACCTTGACCGATTCGCTTGGCAACGTGCAGAACATCGGCAACTACACAAGCGAAGTCGCCGGTGGAAACTCGTACTCCGGGAGCGGTCCTGGCTGGTGGACCACGGAGGGCAGATCGACCTGGTTCGCCAAGAGCGGCAGCGGTTTCTCCATCGTACAAGGCATGACCTACACACTGGGTTTCAACAGCCTCAGCCCTTACTGGTACGACGCGTCGGGAGCTGTCGGGGGCGCGGAGGATCGGACAACGTTTCTGGATGACATCAGCCTGACTGTAGATGTCCCTGCTCCCGCCACTGCGATGGCCCTCCTCGGCGGCCTCCTTGCCGCGCGTCGTCGCCGCTGAGTTTGTCCGACTCTGACCGCACAACCTAGGTTCAACCCTCCACGGCCCGGGCACACGCTCGGGCCGTGGTCGTTTCGTGAGGTGCGGTCGCTGCGTGCGAATGGCAAAACGACAACCCCCGAGTCTTGCGACCCGGGGGTTTTTCGTTTTTCAATAGCGGGCGCGTAGCGGTAACCCGAAGCGATAGAGAGACCAACATGGACACAGCGGCCGCGCGACGTGTCTGGGAGTTCGATCCATCGGCATGAAGGGCCGTCAGCACGCCGCCGAGACCTGCCGAGACCGTTTCTGAGCGTGGAAGAGGGGGTATCGGGCGGGGATGCTCTGCGTGGCGATTGAGGAGCGAGTAGACTTCTTCCATGTCTCGCAATCCGGTTGCCGGCCGAACGACACACCTCACTCACGAAAGGTGCAGCTCAATGTCCTCATGCGCAGCGAAAAACCTGATGATGGCCATGGTCGCGGCGGGATGCGTAGCGGGTCCCACGGCTCTCGCGCAAGAAGGCAAGGAGCCCCTGGGCGGTCAGCCGCCCGCTGGATCATCGTCCTCGGACAATCACAAGGTCACCCCTGACAGCTACATCCGCGCCGAGACCGACCGAACCTTCCACAACATCAGCCAGCAGGCTGGCGGTGTCAACCGCTGGTTCTACATCCGCAAGCCGACGCCGCTGGACCAGCAAACGGTGGTCAGAATGAATCGGGACACTCTGTATTCAGCGTCCATCGTGGACACGTCCAAGGGTG
>JBILLT010000127.1:0-5246 GCA_044375925.1 Chthoniobacteraceae bacterium
TAGGGGCTTTCGAAACGGACCTTACAAGGGGTGCATCCTGAAACGCTGGCTAATTTCAAGGATTCTGGCTAAAGAACGAACCCACCGAATCCAAACCACCCATGATTGAGGCATACGAGCTTAAGGAAGCGGCACCTACTTTGATTTCTCTGGCGATTATCGAAGTGTTGTTGTCCGTGGATAACATTGCGGGCGTTCAGAAGTTGGCTGAACACTTGCCCGAGGAAAAAAAAAGCCTCGCATTCAAACTCGGCGCCGCCGCCGCGTATCTCGGGCGGGTGTTTGGACTTCTCGTGACGGCGCCGCTGATCTCCATGTTCACAGGCGTCAAGCTCTTGGGGGCGGCTTACATGATGTACGCGATGAGCTCTCACTTTACGGGTAAACGGAAGAAGACCGAGATGGGGGGCGCGAGCACCTGGGGACTCGGGCGTACGGTGTTTTCCATGGTGTTGCTCGATCTGATTTTGAGCATAGACAATATTGTCGCTGCGGTCTCGCTCACCCGCGAAGTGTGGGTGATTTGTTCGACTGTTGTTTCAGGGCTGATTTTCCTTCGTCTCTTCGGCTCAGTCACCGCGCGGATCATCCGGAAAATGCCGATTCTTTCGGAGACCGTTTACGTTCTGGTGGGTTGGATTGGCTGGTTGCTTCTGGTTGAGACCTTCAACAAGTGGAAAGGGCTCGAGTCCATGCAGCTCGAAGGTGAGTTCTTCCAGCAGCTTCAGCACCTCGGCGTGCGTCTGCAGCATGCCATCCCCGACCTGCATCCCGACGAGAAGCTCATCGGCCTGATTTCGCTGATTGGTGTGACTCTGGTTTACGATGGGGTGCCGGCATTGCAGCGAATCGTTGATCCGGTGCTGAAAGGCGTGGCGCTACCCATCTTGCGGATGATCAATGTCCCGCTTGCGATCCTGTTCTGGCCGCTCAAAAAGGTGACCAATTATTTCAGCGTCGAGCATTGATGCGGCAGGACAGCATGCCGCGCTGAGAAACGCGGAAAATTCGGGCGTCTCAATGGTGACGGCTTTGGACGGCAGTCCTTTTCGGTGCTAAGCATGCTGGTTGCATGACCAAGCCCACCCCTTTGCCGGTCGGAAACGGCGCCATCGAAGTCCGCGGCATCCGCCAAAACAACCTCCGCGGATTCGACCTGAGCCTCCCGCTGGGCAAGCTCATTGTGGTTTCAGGCCCGAGCGGCAGCGGGAAGTCGAGTCTTGCTTTCGACACTCTCTACGCCGAAGGGCAGCGGCGTTACGTCGAAACTTTCAGCCCGTACACCCGGCAGTTCTTTGACCGGATGGACAAACCCGCTGTGGACGAGATTCGCGGCATTCCCCCCGCGATCGCAATCGAGCAGGTCAACGCCGTGAAATCGACTCGCTCGACTGTGGGGACGATGACCGATCTGAACGACTATCTGAGACTGCTGTTGCCGCGTGTGGTTGATGCGTTCTGTCCGAAGTGCTCCGTTCAAATTCGGCCGGCTACGGTGCAGTCGATTGTCAAAAGCATTTCCAACCAGTCTTCGGGCGCGGTGTTGATTGCGTTTCCGATGAACGTGCCGCAGGGTGTCCCTGCGATCGATTTTCTCGCGTTCTTACAATCGCAGGGCTACCAGCGAGTGTGGGTGAAAGGAGAGGTGATCCGCGTGGACGATCCGTCTCCACGGCTCCCGGATAAGATTCAAGTCATCCAGGACCGTCTCGCGCCCAAGCGTGAAAATGCAGCGAGGCTCAGCGAGGCTGTCGAAACCGCGCTGCGTTTCGGAAAGGGCAAGGTTACCGTGATTGATGGCGCACAGCTGCACACCTTCGCTCTGGGATGGCATTGCCCCGGGTGCGAGATCGACATCCCGGAGCCCAGTGTGGGTCGTTTTTCGTTCAACCATCCCATCGGCGCATGCGCCGCTTGCCGCGGGTTTGGACGCATCATCACCCTTGAGATGATGCGCGCGATTCCGGATCCGAGCCTGAGTCTCGCGGACGGCGCAATTAAGCCATTTCAGACCGAGAGCGGGCAGGAGTGCCAGGCTGACTTGATGCGTGCTGCGGCGAAGCGGAAAATCAAGACAACCGTTCCCTTCGAGAAGCTGTCGAAAGCTCATCAAAACTGGGTGCTTTACGGGGAAGACGATACACGACCGAGCATGGATTTGTGGAAGTCCGGACTTTGGTACGGCGTGCGCGGGTTCTTCGACTGGCTGGAATCGCGCAGTTATAAAATGCATGTGCGCGTTTTGTTGAGCCGGTATCGCACCTACACGATTTGCCCCGATTGCAAAGGTGGACGGTTCGCTCAGGATTCCCTCAATTTCCGGTGGGTCGGACACACCGCGCCGGAGCTGCTGAAGATGTCTGTGGATGCGATTCATGACTTGGTTTCAAAGCAGCGGCAAAAACACAAAGGCGCCTGCAAGGATCCGACCACCCTGCTGCTTTTGGAGGAGGTGGAGTCGCGTCTGGGGTACCTGCGCGAGGTTGGTCTGGGATACCTTACGCTCGACCGTCCGACGCGTTCGCTCAGCGGAGGCGAAACGGCGCGCGTAAACCTGACCACTTGCCTCGGGACTGCGCTGGTCAACACGCTTTTCGTATTGGACGAGCCAAGCATCGGGCTTCATCCCAGAGATACAGAGCGGCTGATCGGCGTGATGCGTCGTCTGCGGGATCGCGGCAACACTTTGGTGGTGGTGGAGCATGAGGAGGCCGTCATTCGGGCTGCTGATCACCTGGTGGAAATAGGCCCGGGACGGGGCGAAGAGGGCGGCCGCCTTGTGCATTCGGGGCCGCTGGACCCGATTTTGAACGGCAAAATAAAAACCCTCACGGGCGACTACCTGACCGGCGCCAAAGGCTTTCCATCTCCGTCCAAAAGGAGAAAACCAGCGGGCTGGATCCGGGTGGAGGGTGCTTCGGAAAACAATCTGCGGAATGTCACGGTGGATTTTCCACTCGGTGTCCTCGCTTGTGTCAGCGGCGTGTCAGGGTCCGGGAAGAGCACGCTTGTCCACCAGGTTCTTTACCGGAATCTGGCGCTTCTCAAAGGGGAGCAGCCTGAGGACACGCCGGGCGCGTGCAAGAGTGTCGCCGGAGCCGAGCAGGTCGGATCGGTTGTCTTGGTCGACCAGTCGCCGCTCTCGAAGACGCCTCGATCCAGTCCCGCGTTATACCTCGGGATCTTTGATGCAATCCGGCAGCGTTTTGCTGCCTTGCCGGAGGCGTCGTCACTCGGGCTGACCGCGAGCGCGTTCTCTTTCAACACGGGTCCGGGTCGCTGTGAGCGGTGCGGGGGAAGTGGGTTTGAGAAAATTGAAATGCAGTTTCTGAGCGATGTTTTTGTGCGCTGCCCAGAGTGCGAGGGGCGCCGGTATCAACCGCACATTCGCAAAGTGAAGCTTGGTGGACTTTCCATCGATCAAGTGCTGGAGCTCACAATCACCGAGGCAATCGGCTTCGCGCACACGCATGCGATTAAAGAAATGATGTCTCCGCTGGAGGCGCTGATCGAGCTCGGGTTGGGATATCTCAAACTTGGCCAACCGTTGAACGGGCTCTCCGGCGGGGAATCGCAGAGACTGAAGCTGGTGGAGCGTTTGCTGCACCGATCGCAGACGAAGGCATGTCTGATCTTGGACGAACCGACGACCGGCCTTCACTTTGATGACATTGTGATGCTTGTGCGGGCATTGAACCGGCTCGTGGAGCAAGGGCATTCCGTGATCGTCATCGAGCACAACCTTGATGTGATTCGGGCCAGTGATTATCTCATCGACATGGGGCCGGAGGCAGGCGTCGATGGCGGCGTTGTGGTTGCAGGCGGCACACCGGAGCAGGTTGCGGATTGCGCGGCTTCGCATACCGGCTTTTTCCTCAAGGGCAAACGCGCGAAGGCAAAAATACTGTCAGCAAAGCAACCGATTGCTGCTCGGCAAACAGACAGCCGCGGAATCGAGATAGTCGGCGCGCGGCAGCACAATCTCAAGAATGTGTCCCTGGAAATTCCACTGAATGCGATGTCCGTGATCACCGGATTAAGTGGATCCGGGAAGTCCTCGCTCGCGTTTGATCTTTTGTTTGCGGAGGGGCAGCGACGCTTTCTGGACAGCATGTCGCCGTATGCGCGTCAGTTTGCGACCCAACTCGAGCGGCCTGATGTCGACCGTGTCACGGGTCTGCCCCCGACCGTGGCGATCGAACAGCGGTTAACCCGCGGAGGCGGAAAGTCCACCGTGGCAACAGTAACCGAAGTGTATCACTTTCTGCGTTTGCTCTTTTCCAAGGTTGGAACTCAGCACTGTCCAAAATGCGATTTACCTGTCGCCAGTCAGTCGGTTGGCGAGGCCGTGCGCCGGGCGGAGGCGCTGGCCGCAAAGGGACGCCTGCGCGTGCTTGCACCTTTGGTGAAAGCACGAAAAGGATTTCATACCGAGGTTTTCGCATGGGCGGTTGGGAAAGGATTCAAAGAATTGCTGGTGGATGGAAAGTGGGAGACGGCCTCCGCGCCGCCGAAGCTGGAGCGGTTTCGTGAGCACACCATCGAGGTCTTGGTGGGGGAAGCGTCCAAGGCATCCGGCATCCCCGCGCTCGTCGCGAGGGCGTTTGAGATCGGGCGCGGAACGGCTCTTCTGCTGGACTCGCGCAACAAGAGGCATGTGTTGAGCATGGAGCGCAGCTGCGCGGGGTGCGGACAGTCGTTCGAGGAGCTTGATCCGCGATTGTTTTCTTTCAACAGCCCGCATGGTTGGTGTGTGGAATGCAACGGTTTTGGCGAGCTATGGAAGCGCCATGAAAACCCGAAACTTGATACGGCGTTGGAGCTCGAACTGGATTATGAGCGCCAGCATGAAGCGCTCGATGCTGGCGAAGCCGTCTGCTGTGAAGGGTGCGACGGTTCCCGCCTGAATCCCACTGCCAGGTTCGTCCGAGTCGCAGGGACGTCTATCGATCGGGTTGTTTCGCAAAGCGCGTCAGGAGTCATGGAGTGGCTGCAAAGATTGAAATTTACCGGATCCGCCGCCGCAATCGCCGCGGACATTGTGCCTGAAATCGGCCAAAGGTTGCGATTCTTGGACAGCGTGGGCTTGGGGTATCTTTCGCTCAGCAGATCTGCAAAGACCCTCTCGGGAGGCGAGTCGCAGCGCATCCGGCTTGCGGCGCAGCTTGGCTCGAATTTAAGGGGCGTGTTGTACGTGCTGGACGAGCCCACCATCGGGCTGCATCCCCGTGACAACCGCGCGTTGC
>JBILLT010000058.1:0-20096 GCA_044375925.1 Chthoniobacteraceae bacterium
GTTCTGGCTTAATTTGAGCGAGCATTTTCTCGATGCTGATGGCGCCCTTTTGATGCAGATGTTTCAGGACGAAAAGCCATACGCCATCCACCTGAGCGCGGAAGGATACGAAACATGGGCGAACGCCATGCAGTCTAAAATAGAGGGCTTGATGAAAGATTGATTCCGACGCCCGAAGGGCCCGACGGATGGTTCGATGCTGAGACATGCAACGTTAACAGCAAAGCCGACCTCCCAGCCCCGCCGTTCCGAACCAACAATCGAGCACCACACCCCAGAACGATGATAGCCCACGGAATACACGGAAGACACAGAATTACCAAGACCCACCAGCCCCGCGTCAGCCCCGCGTCAGCCCCGCGTCAGCCCCGCGTCAGCCCCGCGTCAGCCCCGCGTCAGCCCCGCGTCAGCCCCGCGTCAGCCCCGCGTCAGCCCCGCGTGAGACCCGCGTCAGCCCCGCGTCAGCCCCGCGTCAGCCCCGCGTGAGACCCGCGTGAGACCCGCGTGAGACCCGCGTGAGACGGGGGGGACATACTAAACGCAGGTAATCAGAGATTTTAAATTTTCTGTGAGTTCGGTGTATTCCGTGGGCCACCCAGATAAAAACAATGAGAACGCCGCTGATTTACGCCGAGGAAACTTTCCGGATACGCAACGCATTGTTCGCAGTTTACAAAGAGAAAGGCTGCGGGTTTACCGAGTCTATCTATCAGGAATGCTTGGAGGTGAAGCTAGCTCTTCAAGATATTCCACATGATGCACAGCGCCAAATCCCATTGTGCTACAAAGGCCGAAAGCTGCGTCACACCTTCATCCCGGATGTGATTTGTTACGACAAGATCATTCTCGAACTCAAAGCCGTATCGGCCCTTGCCGACGAGCATCGTTCCCAGCTGATGAATTATCTTAAAGCCACCGGCATGAAGCTCGGCCTCCTGATCAATTTCGGATCCAAGGATGGGGTGGGCATCGAACGTTTCGCATATTAAAAAGCCAGCAGACCAGCCCGCCGGAGAGTTGGTAGGCGAGCCCGAATATACAAAAATCCACCCCGCATATGAGTCGCCTCGCCGTACTATTGCCTCTTTTTTTGCTTTCCGTGTCATCCGTGTATTCCGTGGGCCAAACACCATCCGTGGTTTCCCCGAATATTCTTTTCATCCTCGCCGACGACATGGGCTGGGGTGATTTGCGTTGTCATGGCAACACCAAACTTGCCACGCCATCGCTCGACAGGCTGAGAACGCAGAGCGTCGAATTGGAGCATTTTTATGTCAGCCCAATCTGCTCGCCCACGCGCTCGTCGTTGCTTACGGGGCGGCATCACGCGCGGCTTCATGTCCTCAATACTTCGGACAGCCTCGAAGTGATGCGTGGCGAGGAAACCACGCTCGCCGAGATGCTGAAACCAGCGGGCTATGTGTCCGGTTGTTTTGGCAAGTGGCATAACGGGTCCAATCACCCATCGACTGCTCGAGGCCAGGGCTTCGACGAGTTCTTTGGGTTCAGCGGGGGATTCTTCCACAACTACTTTGATCCACTGCTTGAGCACAACGGCGTCAGCACGCAGACAAAAGGGTTTATCACGGATGTGCTCGCCGACGCGGCAATGAGTTTTGTTGAAGAAAACAAATCGAAGCCGTTCTTTTGCTACGTACCGTTCAACGCGTGTCATTCGCCGATGCAGGCGCCGCAGGACTTGTTCGAGAAATATCGCACACAAGGCTTCGAGGCAAAAGATGCCGCTGTTTACGCGATGATCGAGAATATCGACCGCAATGTCGGCCGTTTGCTGAAAAAGCTCGATCAGCTCAGCCTCTCTGCGAATACCATCGTTCTATTCACGACCGACAACGGCCCCAACACCGCCCGATACAACGGAGGTATGAGAGGAGGGAAGGGCAGCGTGTTTGAGGGTGGGCTCCGGGTGCCGTGTTTCATTCGCTGGCCGGAAAAATTAAAGGCTGGCGGCCGCGTCGCTGAAATCACCCAGCATGTCGATGTGCTGCCCACGCTGCTCGAACTCGCAGCCGTACCGTTGCAGAATGGACAGCCCCTTGATGGATTCAGTCTCGTGCCGCTCCTGCAAAGCAAGGCATCTTCGTGGCCTAATCGGACCCTGTTCGAAATCACCGGGCGCGGCGGTAAAGACGGAGCGCCGATTTCCGAGTATCCCGGCACGGCTAGAACGGAGACGCATCGGTGGGTGCATGACGGGAAGCAAGCGATGCTTTTTGATCTGCGCCATGATCCGGGCGAAAAGACTAACTTGGCTGAACAGCAGCCCGGCCTCGCCTCTGAGATGGAAAAGGCATACAAGGCTTGGTTTCAGGAGGTAACTTCCTCTGCTGCGGGCAGAGTCGCACGTTTTCCGATCACCGTGACAGAGGGCACTGACCTCCTCGTCCCAAATGCTTCCCGCCTTGGCGGAGCTCAGCTCTTTGGCAAAGGTTGGGACTACGACTGGGCTACTTTTCCCGTAAGCACCGCTGCGATCTCGTGGCATCTGGCCATTCCCATCGGCGGGCGTTACGAGGTCAGCGCGTTGCACACAGCGAAAGCCACGGGCGGGGAAATCCGGGTCAGTCTCGGTGAGCTACAGACAAGCGTAATCGTCACGAATGCTTATGATCCTGCGGAAATTCCGCGCCGCGATCTGGTTCCACGGTGGGAGGTGCCGGATAAAGTCTTTGGGCCTCTGAGCATCGGCACGATCAGCATTCCAGCAGGATCCCACGACCTTCAAGTTACTGCCGCTCACGGCATCGAGATCCAAGCGGTACGACTGAAGCGGTTGAGGTGAGCCTCACCCATAAGGTCCGCCTTGGGCCTGCAAATCGTCCTCAATCGGATGCAAACTGCTGCGGGTAGCGTGGCGCAGGATCAAGCAACCTGTCTGGCGTGGTTCCTGCGTTACCATTTGGGCTTCCAAGATTCACCTCGCGTTGCATCTCTCGACATGCGCGGCGCGCAGGTGCGTGATTCCTTCGTGTTGTTGGACCATTCCGCGGACAAGCAGGAAAGCCTCTTGATGCACCACAAGGCGCGCCGACTCATACAAAGCTGGATCTAAAATCACGTTTGCGATCCCGGTTTCATCCTCGAGGCTCAGAAATACAAACCCTTTCGCGGTTCCGGGCCGCTGCCTGCTGATCACCATTCCAGCCAATTCCAAATACGTCCCTTGTGGGGCCAGCTTGATTTCCGCCGCGGTCCACGCATCCGGCAGATGCTCTCGCCAAAGGGCAGTCGGGTGGGGGCCGGTGGTCACGCCCGTGCCGGCGAAGTCAGCGGAAACGCGCTCTTCCATGGACATCGGCATGAGCGGGGAATTCGATTCTGAGGCGCTGCCACGCCGGTTGAAAAGATCTTCTTCGGGCGGTGGGGATTCGATCTCCCAAAGAGCGCTCCTTCGGTGCAGCTTCTCCGGTTTTTTCCCAATACCGCGCGTTCCGAGCTGGTTCAGCGCCCCGATGCGGGCAAGGGTGCGGAGTTCTTCGCGGTTGAGGGTTGTCCTTGAGCGCAGATCACCGATCGAGCGGAACGGCGCTAGGCGCCGCGCTTCGAGCAACTGTTCTGCACGGGCGGAGGCAAGGCCGCGCACCATGCACATTCCCAGACGGATTGAGTCGTCTGGGTTCACGGTGCAACGCCACTCGGAGTCGCAGATGGACACGGGCAACACCCGCACGCCCCGTGATTGCGCGTCCTTGATCAAAGTCGCGCTTGAGTAGAAGCCCATTGGTTGGTTGTTGAGAAGGGCTGCAAAGAATTCGGGGGCGCGGTGGACTTTCATCCATGCGCTTGCGTAGGCGATCAGCGCGAAGCTGATCGCATGGGATTCTGGAAAACCATACAGCGCAAAGGAACGCATGGACTGGATGACTTGTTCCGCGGTCTGCACCGAATGGCCGCGTAACGCCATGCTTGCCCGAACCTTTGCACACACGCGCTCCATGCGTTCCTCGGAGCGCCGGTCGGAAAGGGCTCTTCGCAATTCCTCAGCCTCGGCGCCTGAGAAATCCGCCATGATCATTGCGATCCGCAGCAGTTGTTCCTGAAAAAGAGGCACTCCCAGTGTCCTCGCCAGCACCGGTTCAAGGTCAGGATGCAGGTAGGTCACCGGCGCTTTTCCGGCCCGGCGCGCGAGGAAAGGATGTACCATGTCGCCTTGGATAGGGCCGGGCCGGATGATCGCCACTTGGATGACGACATCATAAAAACAGCGCGGCTTGATGCGGGGCAGGGTCACCATTTGGGCGCGGCTCTCGATCTGAAAAAGCCCGACAGTATCCGCTCTGCACATGAGGTCGTAGGTCGCAGCGTCGTCTTTTGGAATGGACGCCAGGTCCACAGCCCGGTCGCGCTGACTGCAAAGCTCAAGCGTGTCTTGTAGGGCAGCCATCATGCCCAATCCGAGCAGGTCTACCTTGATGATTCCGAGCGATTCGCAGTCGTACTTATCCCATTGTGCAACGACACGCCCTTGCATCGAGGCATTCTCAAGCGGGATAATCGACGAGAGGTTTCCTTGCGAAATAATCATTCCACCGGAGTGCTGCCCGAGGTGACGGGGCAGTCCGCGTATCTTTCCGAAAAGCGATAACGCTGCCTGGTAGCGCGGATGCGCGCGCGGCAGGCCCGAGCGCTCAAGCTGTTCGGCAACCTCGAGTGTGTGCGGGAAGTCGCCAGTTGAGTACAGCGCGGAAAAGCGTCCAAGAATGTCGTCTGGAAGATTGAGTGCTTTGCCGATCTCGCGCATCGCTCCCTTTCCTCTGAAAGTAATCACGTTCGCAGTCATCGCAGCGCCGTGTTCACCGTATCTCCGGTAAACCTCTTGAATCACTGCCTCGCGCCGGTCGCCGCTTGGAAGATCCAAGTCGATGTCGGGCCATGTCGAACGCCCCTCGGATAGGAACCTTTCGAACAGCAAGTCGCACGCGATCGGGTCGCATGCAGTGATTCCCAGCGAATAGCAGACTGCTGAGTTCGCTGCGGATCCGCGGCCCTGCACCAGAATGCCCTGTTGTGCGCAGTAGTTCACCAAATCCCAGACGATTAAAAAATACCCGGAAAAACCCAGCTTTGCGATGAGCGCGAGCTCCCTTTCAAGCTGGGCGCGGGCTCTGTTGTCGGAGGGGGAATACCGTTTGCGCGCGGCATCCATGGTGATTTTGTACAAAAAGCCGTCCATGGACTCGCCCTCAGGCACCGGGAATTTTGGGAATTGGTAGCCGATTTCTTTGAGTGAAAATCGCAGTCTCTCTCCGAGCGCGACGGTGTTGACGACGGCTTCCGGGCGGTCGCAAAACAGCGCGTGCATTTGCGTGGGAGACCGAAGAACGCGCTCCGAGTTCGCGTTCAGCAACCGGCCTGCTGCGTCCAGATGCGTGTGGTGTCGCGCGCATGTGAACACATCCAGCACAGGTCTATCGGATTTTTCTGCGTACAGCACGCCACCGGTTGCAAGCAAAGGAAGACGGTTCGCGGACGCGAGATCGGCAAGCGAATTCATGGTGATTGCTTCGCCTCTTTGCAGCGGTCGCTGTAGCTCGACGAAGACATTGCCGGTTCCAAACGCATCCAAAAGTTGATTGATGCGCTTTTGGGCGAGCTCCGGGTCGCCGATCTCAATCGCGCGCCGGACGGGGCCTTCTTCGTCGCCGGTAAGCGCCACAAGCCCGTGAGCGAAATCCCCGAGATCCGACCATTGCACGGGAGCCTCATTCTTTGTGCCACGAAGTTTGGCGCGGGTGATGAGGCGGCAAAGGTTTTGATAACCTTCGCGGGATTCCACCAGAACCGGCAGAATCGAATGGTCCTCCATGGTTAGTTCCGCGCCGATGATTTGACGAATGCCATGGTCCCGTGCCGCAGCGTGGAAGCGCGGCGTGCCGTACAGTCCGTCTCGATCGGTGAGTGCGACCGCCTGCAGTCCGAGGTTTGCGGCTTTAGCCGCGAGAGCCTCCGGCGTCGAGGCGCCGCGCAGGAAGCTGAATGCGCTTCTGCAGTGCAGTTCGATGTAGGACATGGCTGCGGCTCGCGGGGATGCGGGTTTGCCCGTTGGTTTGCGGCGTGCGTCGCTGACTTCTCTTCAGGATCACGCGGGCCGTTTGTATTCCTTGGGCCCGGGGGGTGATTGCCGATAGGAATCAGCCGTGATCGCTTTGCGGCGGCGCGGCAACAGCGCGATTGCGTTGAAGGCGCATGCGAGGACCCAAAGGTCGCCGAATCGGGTGTAAATCGTCGGCTGTGGATGCAGCGGAACCTTGACGTCGAGCGTATCAATTCCCTCGGAGAAGGGCTGCAGGTGCGACTCCACGCGCCCGATGGCGTCCACGCTGCATGTTACTCCGGTGTTGGTGGAACGAAGCATTGGGATGCGGGCCTCGACGGCGCGCAGGTGGGCGTTGGCGAAGTGCTGGGCGGATCCGGCGGTCTGGGCGAACCAGGCGTCGTTGGTGATATTCACGAGGATCTGCGCGCCCGCGCGGACGATGTCTCTTGTCTCGCGTTGAAGACTGTCTTCAAAGCACACCAGCGCTCCGATTTTCATTGATGGCTTGTCAAGCGAGAGCACCTTCGGCGCTTCCCCTGGATCGATGTCCCCAGGAATCAGGTCGCGAATGAAATCCGGGAAGATGTCGCGCATCGGGAGGTATTCGCCGAAGGGTACCAAATGCCGTTTTTGATAAGTCTGCACATTTGTCGCGTACTCGGTGAGAAGGACCGCCGAGTTGCGGTGGACGAGTTCATCCGGTCGCCCTTTGGCCGGTACTTCCTCGAGACTACCCAGCAGCAGCGGAAGCTCGGTGCGGTTGGCCTGACGCAGCACGAATCGTCGGCTTTCTTCGTCCGCGAACATACCGCGTGGAAGCGTGGCCTCGGGCCACAGCACCAAGTCCGGCCGCGGCCGGATGGCTTCGACCAGCGACATCATGCGGTCGATGGTTTCAAACACGGCGTTTTCTTGCAGCGGATCGAACTTCTGGGTCTGCGGAATGTTTGGCTGAAGGGTGATCGCGCGCAGGGGCAGGGTCTCGATTGCGGGAGGATTCAGCACGGAGCGGATTCCGTAGCTCACGCACATTGCGAGCAGCAGGATCAGCGTCATCATTTCAACCCTGAGCCGTGGCAGTGCGTGGACCGTTGGCTCATGCGCAAGCCTGCGGGCCACCAAGGCGAGGGTGAGGTTTGCGAAAACGATGATGAAGGTGATTCCGAGCGCACCGAAGAGGTCGGCGATTTGGATCAATGCGAGGTTGTGGTGAAACGCCACGCCCAGCGTGTTCCAACTGAAGCCTGAGAGGAACCAGCCGCGCATCCAGTCCAGCGCGACCCATGCGCCTGCCGCGCGCACGGCGAAGGCGACATTTTTCACGGAGGTCCCGAGGCTGGAAGTGCCGGGGGAAGGGGGGTGCGAAACGAGTACGGCCCATAGCGCGGGGTAAAGCCCAAGGTACGCTCCGAGGAGCAGCGGGAGCCCGGTGAGGGCGGGGGAATGAAACAACGGAGCGAGTGACGCGAGCCAGTAGAATGCGCTCGTGTAAAAGACGGTTCCGGCGAGTGCGCCGAGCTGGAAAGCCCGTTTCCGCGGCGCCTCCGCGGGCAGAGACCAGAGCGCGAACACGAGCGGGAGAAGCGCGATCCATGCGAGGTTCGGATATTCCCAAGGGGCGAAACAGAGCGCCATTAGGAGGCCCGAGCAAACGGCTCCGGTCCAGGGAAGGCATTTTAGAAGGGTGGGGTGCAGGCGCATAAGGGTGGGTTGCCGGGGCCCGGGAAGGCTCTTAGCAGACCCAAAACGGGTTTGCAGATGAGTCTAGACCATCCGTTCCGTGGTGGCCAACCGGCAGAATCAGAATTGAGCTCACTTGGCCGGCTTGGGCTGGCTGGGCCCGCAGGCGAAGGCCATGCCGCATGCCTGCTTGCCTGCCGGCACGGTTGCGCTAAGGCTTGGGTTCATGCGCACCCCCATCTTTGTCAGCACGGCTTTCTTGCTTCTTGGCGCCTCTGTGAATCTGCTCCCGGCGCAGTCCCCTCCGGCAACCGAGGGACCTGCCGCACCGGAGCAGGTTTTCCTAAAAAATGCCCGGCAGCTCATTTTCGAAGGTATTCGCAGCGGCGAGGGTTACTTCCGCCCGGATGGCAAGGCGCTGGTTTTTCAGAGCGAACGGGAGGCGGGAAACCCGTTTTACCAGATTTACTCTTTGGATTTGACCTCAGGAGACACCAAGCGGCTCTCCAACGGGCGCGGGAAGACGACATGCGCTTTCTTTCAACCGGACTCCTCGCGGCTGTTGTTCTCATCCACCCACGAGGATCCGGAAGCTCTCGAGAAACAAAAAGCCGAACTGGACTTCCGAGCGTCCGGGAAAACGCGCCGCTACTCTTGGGATTATGATCCTTCGTACGAGATTTATTCGGT
The DNA here is from genome assembly GCA_044375925.1 of Chthoniobacteraceae bacterium. Taxonomy (GTDB): domain Bacteria; phylum Verrucomicrobiota; class Verrucomicrobiia; order Chthoniobacterales; family Chthoniobacteraceae; genus Chth-196. The sequence continues at coordinate 8,429 of JBILLT010000058.1, forward strand.
GGACGCGACCGGCTCCGATATGCGCCGTTTGACGCAGTCACCCGGATACGACGCGGAGGCGTCTTTTTCGCCCGATGGAAAGTGGATCGTCTTCGCCTCAAACCGGAGTGCTTATCCTCTGGAGAAACTTTCCAAGGAGGACCGCGATCTTTTTGAAAAGGATCCCGCATTTTTCGCGGATCTTTACGTGATGCGCTCCGACGGCACCGAGGTGAAGCGCATCACCTCCGAGCGAGGCTACGACGGGGGACCGTTTTTTTCCCCCGACGGCACCCGGGTTTTGTGGCGTCGTTTTGATGCCAGCGGGATGAATGCGGACGTTTACTCTGCCAAAATGGACGGCACTGAGGTGCGAAGGCTCACCGATTTCGGCTGCATGTCATGGGCGCCGTACCATCATCCCTCGGGCGAGTACGTGATTTTCACGGCGAACAAACTTGGGTTCGATAATTTTGAGCTGTTTGTCGTCGACACCCTCGGGCGCCGCGAACCCGTGCGTATCACGCATACGCCCGGATTCGACGGGTTGCCCGTATTTTCGCCAGACGGCATGCGCCTTTGCTGGACTGCGAATCGGGGCGGCGAGGGGAAAAGCCAGCTGTTCATGGCGGACTGGAATCACTCCGCCATGATTGCCGCGCTGGGTTCCGCTCCTGAGCGCAAGAGTTCCGCGCCGGCAACAAAAACGGTCGCTGGCGCGGGCGGGGTTTCCGCGGGCTTGAGTGCAACATCCGGCGGCCCTTCGACGGGTGAGTCACGGGGAGCTGCGGGGCAAACATCGGGACACGCTTACCAGAGCGGGATCCGGGCGGCGGATCTGAAGGCGCAGGTGGAATGGTTGGCGGATCCGCAGCGTGAGGGAAGGCGCACCGGCGGCGCGGGGGCGCGCGCGGCTGCGGATTGGATTTCCGAGTACGTCAAGGCTGCGGCTCTGGAGCCGGTGGGCGGGTCGTATTTTCAAGGGTTCGACTATCCAGCGGGAGCGGAATTGGTTGAGGGCCGCAACGTCCTGAAAGTGGTTGCAGGCGGGAAGGCGAGGGGGTTCGAATTGAACAAGGAATTCAGGCCTCTATCATTCAGCGACTCGGGGAAGTTCGAGGGCGAGGTGGTGTTCGCCGGTTACGGCCTTTCAGTTCCGGAGGGGAATGGAACGTTCCGCTACAACTCCTACGACGGGCTGGACGTGAAGGACAAGGTGGTGCTTTTGCTGCGGTACGTGCCGGAGCAGGTGGATGCAAAGCGGCGTGCGCAGCTCAACCGCTACTCCGGGTTGCGATACAAAGCGATGCTTGCGCGCGAGCGGGGTGCGAAGGCGGTGCTGGTGGTCGCGGGCCCCGCGTCGGCGCAGGCGGGGGAGTTGCTCGGGTTGTCCTCTGACAACACGGTGGCGGGGTCTGAAATCATCGCGCATAGCGTGGCAACTGAGGTTGCGGATGCGTTGCTTGCGGCGTCAGGAAAGACGCTCAAGCAGGCGCAGGCTGAGCTGGACAACGAGAACCCGCACATCCCGGCCGGGTTCGCGCTGCCCGGTGTGCGGGTTGAGCTGGAGGCCGGCGTGCTGCATCGCAAGGGGCATGACCGGAACGTGGTGGCGGCGATTCCGCCGGGGCCATCCTCGAGCGGCGAGTGGGTGCTCGTGGGTGCCCATTACGATCACTTGGGCAAGGGCGCCGAATCGAACTCGATGGCGCGTTCCGGAGAAGAGGGTGGAATCCATGTGGGAGCTGATGACAACGCTTCCGGAACCGCGCTCGTGATGGAACTCGGAGCGGCGCTGGCGGAGGAAAGGCGACTGCATCCGGAGCGCTTCCGTCGCGGCGTGTTGATCGCGCTCTGGTCCGGCGAGGAAATCGGGTTGATAGGCTCGGCTGGCTTCGCGGAAAAACCACCGGTGGAGTTGAACCGCGTGGTGGCATACGTGAATTTCGACATGGTCGGGAGGTTGCGTGAAAACCGTCTCAATCTGCAGGGCATCGGATCCTCGAAGGCTTGGAAACGCATGATCGAACGGCGCAACGTCGCGGCCGGATTCAATCTCGTTTTGCAGGACGATCCCTATCTTCCCACCGACACAACCAGTTTTTACCCAAAGCGCATTCCCGTGCTCAGTTTTTTCACCGGTTCCCACGAGGATTACCACCGGCCCACCGACACGCCGGACAAGATCGACTACGACGGACTGGAGAGGATTTCCCGCTTCGCCGCGCAACTCGTGCAGGATCTGGCAGAGGCGGCGGAGAAGCCGGACTTCGCGCGGGTCGAGCGCAGCGCCCAGCAGGAATCCGGTTCCCGGGAAACGCTCAGGGCCTACATCGGATCCATTCCCGACTATGCCACGGAGGTGAAGGGGGTGAAACTCAGCGGGGTGCGCGCGGGGAGTCCCGCTGAAAAGGGAGGGCTTCAGGGAGGGGATGTCATCGTCGAGTTTGCCGGACAGAAGATCGCGAACATTTATGACTACACCTACGCACTGGACGCTGTGAAGATCGGGCAGGAGGTGCTGCTCAAGGTTCAGCGCGGCGGGGCGCTGGTGGAACTCAAGGTGACGCCTGAGGCCAGAAAGTAGGGTGAACGCGCGTTGCACACCGTTTGAAGCGGCGGCAGACGTCCTTTTGGCTCGCGACAAACGCGAATCTCTTTCTTGCTACCCCTCGGACAAGCCACAACAATCAGGGTCTGCCGAATTGCGGTCTTTCCTTACGTTCATGGGCCTTCAGTTACAGTTGCTCCGTTCTGGCGCCGGTATTGTTCCGAAGAATTCCAGCCGCCTTGCAGACATGCTGGGCAGCAAGTTTTGTAGGATCGCTTTTGCTGCGGCTCACCCGTCATGTGGAGGTGTGGCATGAGTACCGTGGGCGACCGTGACTCCAGTGCGCACCGGTTTCTGAGGGAAGGCGAGTATTGGCGTGAACTCCCCGCCTTTGGATCTGTTCCCGCAAGCGAGTTTGAAACTCACCAGTTTCAGCAGCGCCATACGGTGACCAGCGTGGCCCAGTTGCGGGAGACGCTTGGGACAACCGTTTCCGAAGGCTTTTACACGGACCTTCAGGCCGGGATCGCGAATGCGCCGATGGCGCTGCGGATCTCGCCCCATTTGCTTAGTCTCATCAACTGGCGGGCTCCGGAGTGCGACCCGATCCGCCTGCAGTTTCTTCCTTTGCGCTCGGGACAGAGGGCGGATCACCCCATGCTGCAGCTCGACTCGCTGGGCGAACGCAAAGATTCCCCTGTGCCGGGACTCACCCACCGCTATGTCGACAAAGCGTTGTTCCTTCCTGTGGACAGCTGCCCGGTGTACTGCCGGTTTTGCACCCGCTCCTACGCGGTGGGGGCGGATACGGAGTTGGTCGGGGAGAAGCTGAAGCTCCATGCAAGTTTGCAGCGATGGGAAGACGCTTTTGCGTACATCGAGGGGCACCCGGGAATTGAAGACATCGTGATCAGCGGGGGGGATTCATTCAATCTCAGGGCGGATCACATCGAGCTGATTGGGATGCGACTGCTGGGTATTCCTCATGTGCGCCGGCTGCGGTTCGCAACGAAGGGACTGAGCGTCATGCCGCAGAAGATCCTCTCAGACAAGCGGTGGACCGATGCTCTCACGCGCGTCGTGGAACAGGCTCGGCGGCTGCACAAGACCGCGGTGGTGCACACGCATTTTAACAGCGCGCAGGAGATCGTGGATGTCACACGGCGCGCGATGAACGTGTTAGTGGAGCGCGGGATCACGGTGCGCTGCCAGACGGTTTTGCAAGCGGGCGTCAACAATTCTGCGCAGGCGATGCAGCTTCTTGTGAAGCGCCTTGGTCATGTGAATATCCAGCCCTACTATGTGTATTTTCATGACATGGTGCCGGGCGTGGAGGATTTGCGGACTAGCCTCGGAGAGGGTTTGGCGATTGAAAAACATGTGCGCGGCATCACCGCGGGGTTTCATACACCAGCGTTTGTCGTCGATACCATGGGGGGGGGAGGTAAGAGGGATGCGCACTCCTTTGAGCATTACGATGCCGAAAACGGGATCGCTGTTTTCACCAGTCCCTCCGTGAAGCCGGGACAGTGGTTTCTGTATTTCGACCCGCTCAGTTCGCTTTCGTCCCAGGTCCAGGCCCGCTGGGAGATTCCCGGCGAGCGGCGTGCGATGATTGACTACGCCTTGAGGGAAGCGGGCGCGGGTGGAACTGAAAGCCTTGCGCACGCCGTTGCCGGCGGTGCCCGTTGAGTCAGGCACGGTTTAAAGGCTTTCCTTCGGAAGGGTTCTGGTTCACACAAGAATGCTCCTATGCCGAACACCCCCCTGATTTCGCGCCGCGCCCTGCTCGGTCTCGCCTTGTCGCTTCCTCTGGTCTTTGTGTCCAACGCCAAATCCGCCCCCGATACGCGCGTTTATGAAATGCGCATCTACACCACAAACGAGGGAAAAATGCCGGACCTCCTGAAACGGTTCCGGGACCACTCCTGCGCGTTGTTGGAGAAACACGGCATTCAGAACATCGGTTATTGGACGCCGATTCAAAAAGCCGACGGAGCGGATGACACGCTCATTTACATCGTCGCACACAAGAGTCGGGAGGATGCAAAGGCATCCTGGAGTGCATTTGGCCTCGACCCTCAATGGAAGGAGGTCGCCAAGGCCAGCGAGGCGAACGGTAAGCTTCTCGCCAAGAAGCCGGAGGCGATCTTCATGACGGCGACCGATTATTCCAACGCCATCGTGCCCTCGGCCGGGGTCTCGCCGCGTGTGTTTGAGTTGCGCACGTACACCACGCCTGAAGGAAAATTGGACGCTTTGAATGCGCGCTTCCGCAACCATACGGTCGGGCTTTTCTCAAAGCACGGGATGACGCACATAGGCTACTGGCTTCCCACCGATGCGGAAAAAGGCGCGGGAACCAAGCTGATTTACATTCTCAGCCATAAGAGCCAGGAGGCCGGCGCCGCCTCCTTCAACAGTTTCCGCGCCGATCCGGCGTGGATCGCAGCCAAAACGGCCAGCGAAAAGGATGGTTCCCTCACCGTGCAGCCTGATGGCGTGAAGTCCGTTTACATGCAGGCCACGGATTTTTCTCCGATTCGCTAGAGGGCAGCCCAAGGTCTGTTCGCGCGCGATGAGATTGGGGTGGCTTCAGGGCCATCGCGGTTTCGTTGCCGGGCCGCCTCTTCGCTCCCGCGGCTCCCCGGCGCAACAAGCGTCTTGTTGCTGCGGGGTGTTATTCGGTTCAAGGATGGTGCGGTCCGGTGCGCAGGGTGGGTGCGCACAACTGGTGCAGGGTTCCGTTTGTTGGGGTGTGAAGATGCCTCCGGATTCGTCTCAGAAAACGGTGTTTCGCGGGTTGGTGTTATGAGGATCGGTTGGAATCCGACGTTGGCATTTGGCTCGGGAGCCTTTAATGTCCCGCCCCCTCACACCCCACAATGGATCGGACCGCACTGGTTGCCTCAACCGCCTGTTTTCTGCTGGGCTTTGCACACACGATGCACGCCCTCGGTGCTCGCGTGTACCGGCGGTCCCCCCTGAACTTCTTTGTATCGCTCCTGGGGTTCCTGCTTCAAACCATTTGGCTTTACCAGCGGGGCCAGGACGCAGGACGCTGCCCCCTGACGACCCTTTTTGATGTCCTCGTATTCTTGGCTTGGTCCGTGTCGCTGGTTTACATGGTCACGGGTGCTACGTACCGGCTTTCGCTGCTGGGGGCGCTGACTTCGCCGCTGGTTTTTTTACTTCAGGCATCGGCTTTGTTGATGCCGATGCCCGTTTTGGAGAAGGGCGCCGCTCCGGCCAACCCGTGGCTTGAGTTTCACGCCGCGGTTTCCCTGGTGGCATATGGGGCGTTTGCACTCGCCGGAATCGCAGGGGCAATGCTGCTTTTTCAGGAGCGGCAGCTCAAAACGCACAAGCTTCACTCGTTTTTTTTTCACCTGCCGCCCATCCACGACTTGGCAACGGCAAATCGCCGGCTCGTTTACTTTGGATTTTTGCTGCTCACGGCCGGTCTGCTAAGCGGGATGAGGCAGGGGATGGCACACGTGAGCCTGCTCAGGGTGGTGTCAATTTCCATCTGGCTGCTTTACGCGTTCCTGTGCGTCGCGCTGGGGGTCAAGCGAATTACTCCGGGGCGCGCGTCATGGCTCGCGATCGGAGCGTTCGCAGTGCTGCTGCTCACGGTGTGGGCGGTGCAGATCGTATCGAAGGGATGATGGCATGGAAATCCTTTGTCTGGGTTTGAGTCATCATACGGCCCCCGTGGAAATCCGGGAGAGATTCGCGATTGCGGAGTCGCTGACCGGCGAACTCTCTCGCGCGATGGCATCATATGCAGGTCTAAGCGAGGGCGTCGTCATATCCACCTGCAATCGGGTGGAGTTTTACGCGGTGTCGCAAGAGCCTGGCCAGGGATTTGAGATTATGCGCCGGTTTCTTTCCGAGCGCGGGTTGGAAATCGATGGTGCGGGTTTTTTCGAGCGCCATGCCGCGGACGGCGTGCGTCATTTGTTCCGAGTGGTTTCCGGACTCGAATCCATGGTGCTCGGTGAGACGGAAATCCTCGGGCAGGTCAAGAAGGCGTATCAGGCCGCGCAGGACGCTCGGGCGACATCCAGGCATCTCAACAAGCTATTTCAACGTGCTTTCAACGTCGCCAAGGAGGTCCGCACACAAACCAACATCACGCGTGGCAGCGTATCCGTCGGATCCGTCGCCGTAGAATTGGCGGAGAAAATCTTCGGCAACCTTGCGCATTGCGGAGTCATGATTTTAGGGGCGGGTGAAACAAGCGAACTCACCGCAGGTGCTCTGCAGGCCCGGGGTGTAAAGACGCTGTTTGTCGCCAACCGGTCCCACGATCGCGCGGTTGCTCTCGCCGGGAAAATGGGCGGCCGCGCGTTGCATTTTGATGAATGGACAAGCGAGTTTGGTGGCGTCGATATTTTGATCGGTTCCACAGCTGCGCCCCACCACGTGCTCACGCGCGAGAAACTTGCGCCCATCATGGCGAAGCGCCGTCATCGGCCGTTGTTTTGCATCGACCTTGCGGTGCCGCGCGATATCGAGCCTGCGGTAAACGCGATTGAAGGCGTGTACTTGTACGACATCGACTCGCTTCAGTCGATTGCCTCGCAATCCATGGAAGAGCGGCGTCAGGAACTTGGGTTGTGCGAGATGCTCATCGAAAGGCATGTGGTTGAGTTTTCAAAATGGATGGCTTCGCCGAACCCATTGATGCAGCAGGGGCAGGGTTCCCAGTCGCGCAATGTGAGCTCCGTGGGAGACCGCGCAGGGAATCCCCCGGACGGCACGGCGGCGCAGCGCGGCTAGCGTCAGGTGCAAAACGATTTGAATGCGACCCGATTTATGTTGAACAGTTTGATTCTAGGAACGCGCGGTTCGGCTCTGGCGCTCGCGCAAACCGAACTCACCAAGACCGCGCTTAAACGCGTCTTCCCATCCATGGCCGTCTCAATGGAGACTTTCATCACGCAGGGAGATAAAAAACTCGATTTGGAGCTGCTGCGCCAGCCCTCCGGCGGCAAAGGCCTTTTCACCAAAGAGCTCGAGGAAGCGTTGTTTGACCGCAGGATTGAAGTGGCGGTGCACAGTTTGAAGGATCTTCCCGGAAACATGCCGGCCGGACTTGTGCTCGGCGGTGTTTTGGAGCGGGCGGCGACAGCGGACATGCTTCTTTCAAAGTATCCCGGCGGGCTTGATGGTCTCCCTGCGGGATCTTCGGTTGGAACGAGCAGTGTGAGGCGCGCCCGCCAGTTGCAGTGGTTGCGTCCTGATTTGAAGGTGTGCGAGTGGCGCGGTAACGTGCAGACGCGGCTCCGCAAACTCGGACAGCAGGCGGCTTTTAGCGCCATCCTGCTCGCACAGGCCGGACTCGACAGGCTCGGTTTTTCAATGGCGAGTGGGCGGCTTGAGTTTGAGGAATCGGAGTTTCACGTGGCCTCTTTGGAAGACCGGATGTTCCCGGCGATCGGTCAGGGCGCGATCGCTTTGCAGTGCGAGCGGGAGCGCGAACCTGTGCGTGAGGCGCTGCGCGCAATTACTCATGAGCCCACATGGACTGCCATTCGTGCTGAACGCGAGCTTCAGCGTTTGTTGTCGGGCGATTGCACACTGCCTGTCGGTGTTCGAACAAAGGTCGGTTCAGGGTCGATTCGCATGGAAGCTTTGCTTTTTGAAGATGGGCAAAAAGAGCCCGCTCACGCAGTTGCTGAGGGCCCGGTCCCCGAGGAGGTCGCTGCGGCCGTCGCGAAGGGGCTCGGGATCAAGCCGGCCCGCGCCTGATCGAATCCCGGTTTCTGTAAATCCGTTGGAAGACTTCAAAAGCACGGCGCTCTTGCATTTTTGAGGTGCCCCAGTTGGCATTCTTTTAAGTTAGAAATTTCTTCATGTCCGAAAACATCTCAAAAACTGAATCAAAAGAGCGCCGAACTGGAGGCGCCAGCGGATCACAACAGGCGGACCGCAGCGTTGTCTGTCTGCAGAAAATCCTGCAGATGCAGTATTTTCAGATTGCAGCGCGCAGGCAGACTGGCGCGGAACGCGTTGCGACTGATCCGCACTCAGGGGCTGTTTCCGACGGACGGGAGGCGGTGCGCGCCGGTGGGTTTAGGTGGCCCGCGGTGTTGCTCGTCGTCGGATTGGGTGTGGCTGCTTACCTGCTTCGAAGTAACGGGCCCGATCCAGGGAGCAAACCGGCGGAGGCGGCTGATCCGGCCAATGCCGGCGAGAATGGAGCACTGCATCCGCAACCCGCAGCCACTGCGCCGGTTTCAGTGAATACAATCAAGTCCGATGCGGGCGGGTCTTTTGTAAAGACAGATCCTGTAAAGACAGAGGTGCCGAAGAGGAACGAGCGGGAGTTGCGTGAGAAGCTCGAGCGCTCAGTGGAGGCATTGCGAGGTGCGGAACAGGTTTGGTTTCAGGAGAAGTTTGTCGTGATTCCCGCGGGCAGCTTTCAAATGGGCGCGCGGATTGAACCAAACAATGTCGTTCATGAGGTAAGCCTCCCCGATTTTTGGATGGACTCCACCGAAGTGACTTTTGACGAATGGAAGAAGGTCAGGGATTGGGCGGGGGACTTCGGGTATGTATTTTCCTCCGAGGGATCCGCTTTGAAGCCTGATTGTCCCGTTGCTGAAATCACTTGGTACGATGCTGCTCGCTGGTGCAACGCGAAGAGCGAGATGTCGGGCCTGCGGCCCTGTTATTACAGCGGAACGGACCGCAGTTTCTCGGACGTGTATTGCGCGGGCCAGATCGAGCTTAGCAATGCGATGGTGGACTGGGACGCCGATGGTTACCGGCTTCCGACCGAGGCTGAGTGGGAGAAGGCCGCGCGTGGCACGCTTGTTGGCAAGCGCTATCCGAACGGCGACAAGCTCACCGGCAAGGATGCCAATCACAGCCTCAACCACGTTGGGCCACGCCCGGTAAAGTCCTATCCACCCAATGGATTCGGGTTGTATGAGATGGCGGGCAACGTCTGGGAATGGGTGTGGGATTGGTACTCGGTTGACCTCTCCGCGCTCACCGATGATCCCCGCGGGCCCTTGAGCGGCGAGCGGAGGGTCATCCGCGGGGGAGGAAGTTCCGGCTCGGTCGACAGTTGCGGCGTCGCCGTACGCGTGAGCATGAGGGCGGATGTCGCCCTCAACACAGGCGGCTTCCGCGTGGTGCGCCGGTTCAAGGAAACGGAGGCGCGGTGATGCGTTGTGAGAGACCGGTGCTACTCTGCGGAAGGGTTTGCGGAGGCGGCGGCCTCCGCGGCCGCAGGCGCATGATCAGCGTCGCGCTCTGGTTGGGTCGGGCTCTGGTTTGAATCAGCGGCCAGTGGCATTCGGAAGGTGAACGCGGTGCCCTTGCCAAGAGTGCTGCTGGCGGTCAGTTGCGCGCAGTGTGATTCAGCAATCGATTTGCTGATCGCAAGCCCAAGTCCGGCACCGCCGGTCTTTCGGCTGCGTGAATCGTCCGCGCGGTAGAAACGATCAAAAATATGGGGCAGGTTCTCGGGAGAGATACCCTCCCCGGTGTCAATGATGGACAGGGTTGCTTGCCCGTCTTCAATCCTTGTCCGGATGGTGATGCGGCCCAGAGGTGGGGTATGATCGATCGCGTTGGAGAGCAGATTGAGAATGAGCTGCATGAGCTGGTCGGCGTCTGCGACACACGGGGTGCTTGCCAGATCAAAACTGATTCCGAGCCCGTGGTCCACGAGCAGCGCGCGGATCTGTTCGCCCGCCTCCCGGGCGAGATCAGAGAGGTCGCACGGAGCCATTTTTGGAACCACCACTCCAGCGTCGTGCGTGGCCAGTTCGAGAAGAGTGTCGGTGAGTTTCCTCAGTCGGCGTGAAGCCGTTACGCATGTCTCAAGCGCCTTCTTGTAAACCGTTGGTTCACGGTCGCGGTTCAACACCTGCTGGGCTTGTGCCATGATGATTGCGACCGGTGTTCGTAGTTCATGCGCTGCGTCTGCTGCGAACCGGTATTGGCGCGTAAACGAGTCCTCGATCTGCGCGAAAGATTCGTTGAGAGTTTTAGAGAGCTGGGCAAGTTCGCTTGTTTTTTCAGGGATGGTGATGCGCTCTGTGAGAGCCCCTTGCGCGATTTTCTTTGCGGTTGTTGATATGGTGGCGATGGGTTTAAGCGCGTGCCGCGTGATTGCGCGTCCGACCGCAAGTCCGAGCAGCAATACGCCGCTTGAGATGGCAGCAAGCCAGCGCGCGTCATCGCGAAGTGCGCGGAGTTCATGCGCAAGTGAACCTCCAACAAGAGCGCATTCACCCTGCGCGGTGAAAAAATACATTTCCCTGAATGGCTCGTTGAAGCGCTCGCCAACCGGACCGTCGTCGTCTTCCGAAACCACTGGACGGGATACTTCGAATTGAAGCTGTTTGGAGCGCCTCCGCACCGTCCCGTCTGGAGTCCAAACGACGTAAAAATATCCGGCGGGATCCTGCGTGTCGAACAGTGCGGCTCGCGAGGCGGGGAGCCGCAACTCTGTTGGACGGCCGGGTTTCGACTGAGCGGGCATTGCGTTTTCCGGCGCCAAAAGACCCTCCTGCACAACCGTGAGCCTTTTGCGCAGCTCGTTGTCGACCCGCCGGATCGCGCCGGCTTGCTGGTGCTTGTAGGAAATCACGGAAAACATCGTCAGCACGATCGCGAGAAGAAACCCGTACCAAAGCTGAATCCTGAAACTGAGCGACTCTGGGATTCTCATTCCACGACGTATCCAAGTCCGCGGCGGGTGGTCACGAAGTCGTGGCCGAGTTTTTTCCGAAGGTGCGAGACATGGACGTCCAGCAGATTGGAAAGCGTATCATCATTTTCATCGAAGAGATGTTCGTAGAGTTGCTCACGTGTGATGACCCGGCCGCGGTGCTGGGCTAGGTACTCGACCAGTGCCAACTCGCGCGCAGTGAGAGGCACGGGGATGCCCGCTTTGGTGACGCTGTGTGCGGCCAGGTCGATGAGGACATCGTCTATGCTGATCACCGCCGATGCATTGCCTGTGGTGCGCCGGATCAGCGCGCGAATCCGCGCGAGCAGTTCGGGAAGTTCATAGGGTTTTGGCAGATAATCGTCCGCGCCGGCGTCCAAGCCCCGCACCCTGTCCGGCGTTGCGCTTCTCGCGGTGAGAATGAGCACGGGCGTCTTCTTCTT
>JBILLT010000012.1:0-62750 GCA_044375925.1 Chthoniobacteraceae bacterium
TGTGTACGCTCGTACCCAGAACATCGGCGCACGTGAGAAGCGCGGATGGCTGGATCTCAAGCTGCGCGAGGGAGCACCCGGGCGTGGCGCTCTCTAAAGGGTGAGCCTCCAGAGCCCTACCGAAAACCCGAATAGACCGTCAGAGCTTCTGCGCAAATTCTTCGAGAGAATTGGCGCGTATCGCCGCCTCTAAGAGCCGCCCGAGGACCTCTTGATCGCACAACACTTCCACAGCTTCGCGGATTCCTTCCGGACATACTCCGCACCGGATTTCCAACGCCCGCAGTACCGTCATTCTAAGAGCCTGCAGCTGACCCTCCACTTTTCCTTCAAGTTTGCCTTCTTCACGAAGCCGTTCGGCGAGTGTCATGGTTTTGGTTTTAAGCGGTTGGGTTCGGATCTTGCGTATCCGATTTTTCAATTCGGGTACGCGCAAGTCAGCGTTCAGAACATACCTCAACCATTGCTCCAATGCACTCTCGGATATGGACAGCAACAGTGACTCGTCCCATATTTCATCGCCCAGCAATTCATTGACGGGCTCAGCCTTGAGCGCGCGCAACGTCAAAATGCCCTCAGCGGTTCCCGCAATCTCACCGTACGGGATCCTCACTAATTCGAGCAGTTTGTACACGAGCCTCGGCTGCCACGGCATCAGGGTCTCGGCGAACTCCGGAGGGATTCCGATCATATCCTCCAGCTTGGGAGAGGTTCTCCACGCCCGTTTGCCCTGTGCAAGCACCACCGGAAGCACGGGAGGCAGTTTTGCGCTCGGAGTCTCATGCTTGGAAAACCTCTCCCAAATGCGCAGGATGTACGACAGCAGCCGAAGCGGCATCCGCGGGTCCTCGTAGCTCTGATGCTCAAACAGCAAGTACAGGAACACATCGCTCTGCCGCAGCTTGACTCGAAACAACAGGTCACTTTGAGAGCCTGCAAGATGCGGGTCGACAAACGTGCAAGGCTCGAGGGACAGGGATCCCCAGTCCATGACAGCGGTCAGATCCGCCGGGAGATGGTTCTCGAAAAATCCCCGCGCATTTTCGGGCACGGAAAACGTCGCCTTCAAGAGCATGTCGTTCGGCTGATGAATTTCCCCTTCTCCCATTGAGCCGAGAGCCGCACGGGCGAATAAACGGGCGAGTCTCAAGATCTGACTCGGATTTCGCGTCGGGGCAGGCCGTTTTCAGTCGGTTTTTAGGCTCACCTTTTGCAAATCCACCCCCGCGCAGACTTCATGAAATAAGGGCTGTCCCCATCGGATCCGCCGGCATTTTGTGCCCCGTGGACATTTAGGGATCACGATGAATGATCGGAGCGGACGCCGCCGTTTCTCCCGCACACCTGACGCCGAAGAATCTGACGGTTTTAGGAAAACGACCCCGATGCGTGGGCGGACACGCGAGTTCAAGAGGATGTCGTTTGAGCGCTGTCAAATTTTCCGGAGTTCATGTTCAATGACCGGACGTCTCCATGAACCTTACAGACCTTCCTTGGCCGCGCATCGCAGCACTCGCGCCTGATACGCCGATCGTTTTCCCTGTGGCGGCGATCGAACAGCACGGACACCACCTGCCAGTTGCCACCGACAGCATGCTGCTAGCGGAAGTTGTGTCGCGAGTGCAGACGCTTTTGCCAATGGAGAATGTGTTGTTCGCGCCGCTGCAATGGCTCGGAAATTCCGACCACCACCTTCACTTTGCGGGAACTCTTTCCGCCGAACCCAAAGGCTACATCGCGATGCTCAACCGCATGATCGACAATGCGGTTCAGCACGGGTTCAGGAGAATTGTTTTTTTAAACGGACACGGCGGAAATGATGTGCCAGGACGGCAGGCTGTTTTTGAAGCGAGACAGCGTTATCGGGCGCGCAAGGATTTGCTGCTGTTGTTCACGACGTACTGGGATCACGCGGAGCCATGGTTCACGCGGGACGATTTTGTCCAGCGCTACATGGGGCATGCGTGTGAATGGGAAACTTCGATGATTCAAGCAATCCATCCTGAACTGGCGGGTGACGTTGACGGACTGCCTGACGTGCCTGCCGGGTTCGGCTTCGAGCCGGCGTACCGCGGTTGGATCACTGATGACCGGACGGTTTCGGGCCACATCGGTTGTCCGCAGCACGCCACACCCGAGAAGGGCGAGCATTTGTTCACGGTTTACGCGGCGGGCGTAGCGGATTTTTTGCGCCGAGTGCGCGCATGGGACGGCGCATCGTTTTCGGCATAGCGCACTCCTTGCAAAAGTTGGCCTGGAACGTTGGGGGTTCGGCGCGCCTGCCCCACTGCACCATGGAATCCGTCCGCTGCCTTTCGCTGCCTTCACCCGTTGGGTCGGGAAATCCGTCTGCACTCTCCTGATGAGTGTGGACGTTCGTTTTGGCGTATCTTTACTCTTCTCTCGGAAGGAGCTGTTTGGCACCCTAACATAAGTCCCCAAAACTGGTTGTCTTGCCGCCCCCCCTCGCATGCGCTTCACTCCCTTGCCCCCTTGGATCCTCGGTGTCGCCGCGACTCTTACGGCGTGCGGGATGCTGCAGGCTGCGGTGGCCTCGCTGGCGCCGGGCTCGCCCTCCGTACACGCCGGAAACGAGCTGTTTGAAAAGAAGGTTCGTCCGCTCCTCGAGGAACACTGTCTCGAATGTCACAGTGCTGCAAAGAAAGTCAAAGGCGGGCTGAGGCTTGATTTTGAATCCGGATGGAAGACTGGGGGTGATTCCGGACCTGCCCTGGTTCCGGGCGACACGGAGGCCAGCCTTCTGATCAAAGCGGTTCGCTACCGAGATCCCGATTTCCAAATGCCGCCTCGCAAAAAACTCGCGGCAAGCGAACTCGCGGTCCTCGAGGAGTGGGTGCGCGGCGGTGCACCGGACCCGCGCCGCGAAGACCCCGCCGCGCAAACGGCCAAATCGCAAAAATCGAAGGCGCTCCCGCTGGAGGCCGCATCCAGCCACTGGGCTTACCGCCCAGTCTCATCCCAACCCGCGCCCGCAGTCCGGAATGTCCGGTGGGCGGAGAGTTCGATCGACCGGTTTTTGTTAAGCGCGATGGAGTCTGCGTCGATCGAACCGGTCAACGATGCCGATGCGGCGACCGTGTGCCGCCGCCTGCATTTGCTGCTCACGGGGCTGCCGCCCGAGGCTGCGGCAATCGATGCATTCGCAGCCGACTACAAACGCAACCCGCAGCTGGCCGTTTCGAAAACGACCGACCTGTTGCTCGCATCGAGCGGATTCGCCGAGGCGTTTGCCAGGCGCTGGTTGGATTTGACGCGTTTCGCGGAGTCAAGCGGCGGAGGCCGCACGCTTCTTTTCAAGGACGCGTGGCGCTACCGCGACTATGTGATTCAATCCATCCACGCGGACGTCCCGATCAACCGGTTCATCCGGGAGCAGATTGCGGGCGACCTGTTGCCTGCCGCCACGGACGAAGACCGGGCTCGCCTGCTCACGGCCACCGGGTTCCTTGCGCTGGGCCCCACCAACTACGAGGAACAGGACAAGCAGCAGCTCCGTTTCGACATCATCGACGAGCAGCTCGACACCATCGGCAAAGCGTTTTTAGGACAAACCATCGGCTGCGCCCGCTGCCATGACCACAAGTTTGATCCCATCCCGCAGCGCGACTACTACGCGCTGGCCGGAATTTTCAGCAGCACGCGAACCTTAAACAACCTCACAGACAACGTCGCGCGCTGGGTGGTCGAACCGCTGCCCGGCCGCCCCGAGGAGGAGCAGGCTGCCAACGAACACAAAGAAAAACTGGCGCATCTGCGCGTGAAAATCGAAGCGGCACGCACGCGGATCGCGCGCTTGAATTCAAAAGGCAGCGACGGTGAATCCCTCGCCAGAGGGCCCGTCCCGCTGGATCGGCTTCCGGGCATCGTGCTGGACGATTCCGATGCAAAACTCGTCGGAGCATGGAAGACCTCGAGCTTTTTCAAAAACTATGTCGGTGCGGGATACATCACCGACGAGAACACCGCGAAAGGTGAAAAAACCGCCACGTTCACCCCGGCCCTCCCGGCGTCGGGCAGGTTCGAGGTTCGATTCGCGTACTCAGCCGGACCGAACCGCTCGAAGGATGTCATGGTCACCGTTTTTCACGCGGACGGCGAGGAAACCGTGCGCGTGAATGAAACGGAGGAACCGGCGGTCGACGGCCATTTTACCTCGCTGGGCACGTTCCGCTTTGAAAAGGACGGCGCGGGCTTCGTGCTGGTGAGCAATGCAGGGGGTCCGGGCCATGTGGTGGTTGATGCGATCCAGTTCATTCAGGACAACCTGTCCCCCGCAAAGCCGGCAACTAAGGCGGCTGCGACATCGGATGGCGCCGCCAAGCCTGAAGCCAATGATAATCGTCCCCAGCAGTTGGATTCCGGCAGCGAGGGGGACGCCGCAAAAGAAGCCCGCGCGGCCCTCGCCGCCCTCAACGAGGAGCTCAAACAACTCGAGAAAAAAGCGCCGCCGCGCTCGGTCGCGATGGTTGTTTCCGAGAATGTCGACATCGGCGACACAGCGATCCGCGTACGCGGTATTGCAAAGCAGAAGGGCGAAGTCGCACCACGCGGATTCCTGAGAGCCG
This sequence comes from Chthoniobacteraceae bacterium, assembly GCA_044375925.1. Lineage (GTDB taxonomy): Bacteria > Verrucomicrobiota > Verrucomicrobiia > Chthoniobacterales > Chthoniobacteraceae > Chth-196. The sequence goes on from JBILLT010000012.1 coordinate 4,587, forward strand.
TGTTGGTTGAGGATTCAAAGAACGCACGCTTTGATGCGACGCAAAGCGGCCGCGTGCAGCTCGCGCAGTGGCTGACCTCGGACCAAAACCCGCTAACGGCGCGCGTTCTGGTGAACCGCGTCTGGGCGTGGGTTTTCGGGGCCGGCCTCGTGACCACGACCGAGAATTTCGGGACAACCGGCGAAAAGCCGTCTCATCCCGAACTGCTGGATTACTTGAGCGCGCGATTCATTCAGGAAGGGTGGAGTTTGAAAAAACTTGTCCGCGAAATGGTGCTTTCCCACGCATGGCGCCTCGCGGAGCAGCCCCCACATGTCTCGGACCCGGCCAACAGGCTGTTGTCCCGACATTCCATCAGACGCATGGATGCGGACCAAATCCGCGACTCAATGCTGCACGCCGCGGGAACGCTCAACCGTGATATCGGAGGTCCGAACATCAAGGGGGCGATGGAAATCAACGCGAACGATTCGGGCGCCGCCAACATCGAATACAACTACGTGTTCACCGATGTGCGGCGCAGCTTGTACACGCCGGCCTTCCGGAACCGTCGGCATGAGGTGTTCGATGTTTTCGACTTCGGCGACGTCAATAATTCCATCGGTGTCCGGGAGGCGAGTACCGTTGCGCCGCAAGCGCTGTTCTTCCTCAACAGCGCTTTTGCGGGCGAGCAGGCGCAGGCGGTTGGGGAGCGGTTCGCGGCCGCCCACAAGGACACGGACGCCGCCATCAAAGGGATGAGCCGGGCGATCCTCGGGCGGGATCCCTCCGACCCGGAGGCGAAAGTGCTTTTGGCGCTATACAAAGCCGCGCCGCAGCAGGAGGATGCCTCGAAGCGCCTCGCCCGCGTCGCGCACGCGCTTTTTGCCTCGGTTGACTTTAGATATATCCGATAGCTTGGCCGCAATACGGCTCTTAACCCCCAAAAGATATGCGCAACGAATTCAATCCCCATCCGCTCTGCGGCATGACTCGGCGTTCCGCGCTCTCCACCATCAGCTGCGGGTTTGGTTCGCTTGCTCTCGCGGGACTTGCCGGAACAAATCCTCGCGCGGCTGCGGCATCCGCCGGCATGATGGCCCCGAAAGCCGGATTGTTTCCTGCCCGCGCCAAGCGGATCATTTTTTTGTTCATGTCGGGCGGGGTGAGCCACGTGGACAGCTTTGACCACAAGCCCAAGCTGACCGAGGACAACGGGAAGCTTCTCGATTTTGATGACCTCCGCGCGATTGCAAAGACCGGCACGAGTCCGAAGCAGCGCGTGATGGCTCCGATGTGGCAGTTCGACAAGCGCGGACAAAGCGGCCTCTGGGTTTCGGATTTGTTTCCGGAGATGGCAAAGCATGCGGATGATCTTTGCGTGATCCGGTCGATGCAGACCGAGGGGATCGCGCACGGACCGGCCACGCTGTTTTTGCACACCGGATCCACCAACTTTCTCAGGCCGTCCATGGGCGCATGGGTGAGTTACGGACTGGGGTCCGAGAGCCAGAATCTACCCGGGTTTGTCACCATTTCGCCGCCCATGGGCAACGGAGGCCCGCGCAACTACGGTACTGCTTTCCTGCCCGCCTCATATCAGGGCACCGCAATCGGGCGCGCGGGGATGCCTGCAAAGGACGCAGTGATCCGAAACATCACGCCGAGCAACACTTTTGGCGCCGACGCCCGGCAGCGCGGCGCGATCCGTGCGCTCAACGCTGCGCAGGCCGCGGGCACCGCGCCGGGATCTGAAATCGAGGCGATGGTGGAGAGCTACGAGCTCGCCTGGCGCATGCAAACCGCCGGGCCGATGGCATTCGATCTGGATTCCGAGCCGCAGCATGTGCGTGATCTGTACGGGATCGGCACTACGGCAACCGACCAGTTCGGAAGACAGTGTCTGCTCGCGCGCCGCATGGCTGAATCCGGCGTGCGTTTTATCCAGGTCAGCTACGCGGACAACACGAACAATCCCGCGTGGGATCAGCATTCCAATCTCAAAAAACATGGAGACCATGCGCTGGCAGTCGACCGGCCGGTCGCGGGTCTGCTGGAGGACCTCAAGCAGCGCGGCATGCTCGAAGACACCGTTGTGTGGTGGGGCGGCGAGTTTGGGCGCACGCCTTACGCCGAAAAAAACGGCACGGGCCGCGATCACAATCCCGCGGGATTCTCGATCTGGCTCGCTGGAGGCGGATTCAAGTCCGGCGTGGCGTACGGAGAAACGGACGAATTCGGGCATCACGCGATCGCAGACAAGGTGCACATGCACGATCTACACGCGACGTTGTTGCACGCGCTCGGGCTCGACCATGAAAAGCTGACGTACCGTCACGCGGGCCGCGACTTCCGCCTTACCGACGTCCACGGACACGTGGTCGGCGATCTTTTTGCGTGATGCTCTCCGAGCGGCGCGTGCCTGAAACGCGGACAAACACGTTGCTTGTCCGCAGACATCCGTACAACTGATTCAACCCTTATGAAACGCTCAAAACGCCTCTCTCTTTTGGTCTGTTCCGCGATCGGCCTGCATGTTGCGGAACCGCTTTTGGCTCTCACCCCCGAGCAATCGGAGGTCGCGCTTGAGGCGATGCCCGCCGGCGCCAAAGGCGCGTCCGTACTGCTGATCGCCGGCGAAGCCTCCAACAAGGCGGGGCAGCACGAGTATTTCGCGGGATGCACCCTGCTGGCAAAATGGCTCCGCCAGAACCCGGACGTTGTTCCCGTCCAGGCCGCGAACGGGTGGCCCAAGGACGAGACGCTCATCGATCAAGCAAAATGCATCGTCGTCTTCGCGGATGGCGGCCCGAAGCTGCCGTTTTTGCAGCCCGAGCGGATGGCACGTTTAGCTGCGGCCATCAAAAGGGGCGCGGGTTTTGTGATGTTGCATCAAGCCGTTGACGTGCCGCATGCGGTTGCCTCGGAAATCGGCGACTGGCTTGGCGCCGTGTGGCAGCCCGACATCGGCTCAAGAGGACACTGGGATATGGAGTTTAATGCATTTCCCCCGCATGCAGTGACCCGGGGCGTGAGTTCGTTTGCCGCGCCGCTGGACGGCTGGCTTTTCAACCTTCATTTCCGAAAAGGCGCCGTGCCCGTCGCATCAGGGATGGTTCCGGACAAAAACCGGTCCACGGCGGACGCGAAGGCGAATATCGGCAGGTCGGAGGTTATCGGTTGGGCGTATGAGCGGCCCTCGGGCGGCAGAAGCTTCGGCTTCACCGGATGCGACCTTCACCGGAATTGGGGCGTCGAGGGGCAAAGGAAGCTGGTGGTGAACGGGATCCTGTGGGCGGCCGGAGTCGAGGTGCCGATGGACGGAGCCTCTGTGCGGAACGAAACGGCGGACTTGCTCCGTTGGATGGACGAAAAGGCGAAGCCGGCTCCCACGGCCAAACAATAGCGGACCGCTCTCTGATGTCCCGTGAGCAACCCTCGCAGGCGCCTCCGCACGGCCGCGCTCCCGCGCGTCACCGGGTAATTTTGCACGTCGACATGGACGCGTTTTTCGCGTCCATCGAACAGCGCGACAATCCGGAGTATCGCGGCAGGCCGCTGGTGGTAGGTTCGCCGCCGGACCAGCGCGGCGTGGTCTGCGCGGCCAGTTACGAGGCGCGCCGTTTCAAAGTGCGTTCCGCGATGCCCTCGCGCACCGCTTTCAAACTGTGCCCGGAGGCAGTGTTTGTTCGGCCGCGGATGTCCGTTTACCGCGCCGAATCCAACCGGATCATGAACATTTTCGAGAGCTACACGCCGCTCATCGAACAAGTGTCCGTGGACGAGGCATACCTCGATTTGAGCTTCGTCAGCGATTGCTGCGAGAACGGAGATGCGGCACTGCAGCGCGCGCTTCCGCTTGCCCGCGATATCAAATCGCGGATCCTGGACGAGCGTGGTCTCACCGCGAGCATCGGCGTCGCATCAAACAAGTTTCTTGCGAAACTCGGCAGCGATTTTGAAAAACCAAACGGCCTCACCCTCATCGAGGATGGCCGGAAAGTGGAGTTCTTGAGGCCCCTGCCTGTCCGGAGCATCCACGGCGTCGGTCCAGTCACGGCGGCCGCTTTAGAATCACGCGGCCTCTGGAAGATCGGCGACATTCAGGACACCACCGTGCGTTTGGAAGAGCTGGTTGGTTCCTTTGCCGCCACCCTCAGGGGCCGCGCGTTTGGCGAGGATGATCGTGAGGTTGATTTGGAAAGGGAGCGCAAAAGCATCAGCTCGGAGCACACATTCCTCACCGACACGGATAGCCGCGCCGAACTGCGGCAGGTTTTGCACGCGCTTGCGGAAGACGTGCGTTCCTCGCTGAAAGAGCACGAAGTGGGAGCTTTGACGGTCCAGGTGAAGGTACGTTACACCGATTTTACCACGCTCACGCGCCAACTGCGCCTCGACGAACCTGTCACCACGTCGCGGGAGCTGTACAGAATCGCCTGCCATTTGCTTGCGACCCACCGGCTGGTGACGGGTCCGCTGAGGCTGCTTGGTCTCGGCGTTTCCACGCTTGTTCCGCCGGTTCGCAAGCAAATGCTGCTTCCGCTGTTTGCCGACAGTGATGCACCGCGCGGGGCACAATGCGTCGCACGGTGAAAAGCGCAGGGAGCGGCGCAATACGCTTCCCGGAGTGCGCCCGCCGGCGAGCGTGTTTTATTGTGCCGCCCGTCTCACGTGGTGCTGCACTTCAAACATCGAGTGCGCCTCGATGATTTCTTTGAATTCAAACAAAGGTTCAAACAGCGGAAAAAGCGCGTCACCCTCCGGCTGAAGGCTCACGAGGCTGAGGTAAAGATCGGAGCAGAACGGCAATGCCTGCTCGTACAGATCGCTCCCTCCGATAATCCATACTGTGCGGTCTCCGAAGGACGCACCGAGCAGTTCATCCATGCTGCGGATCATCCGCACCCCGGGGATTTCCGCAGACCGCGACAGCACGACATTCTCGCGGCCTGGAAGCGGCTTGCCCAAGCTTTCATAGGTTTTGCGGCCCATTACCACGACGCCGCCCATGGTCGCCCGCTTGAACCAGCGGAAGTCCTCAGGAAGATGCCAAGGAATTTTCCCTTGCGCGCCGATCACGCGGTTTTCAGCCATTGCAGCAATTGCTTTCATGTGCACTTGAGGACTGGGGATCAAACGGCGATCGGCGCCTTGATGGCCGGATGCGGGTCGTAGCCTTCCAAACTGAAATCCTCGAACTTGAATCCCGTGATTTCACGGACCGCCGGATTGATTCGCATCACAGGGAGCGCGCGGGGTTCGCGGGAGAGCTGCAGGCGCGCCTGCTCAAGATGGTTTGAGTACAAGTGCAGGTCGCCGAATGTATGCACAAAGTCGCCGGGAATCAGGTCGCAGACCTGCGCGACCATCATCGTGAGGAGTGCATAGGACGCGATGTTGAATGGTACGCCGAGGAAAAGATCGGCGCTGCGCTGATAGAGCTGGCAACTCAGTTTCCCGCCGGCGACGTAAAACTGGAAGAGCGTGTGGCACGGAGGCAGCGCCATCATGTGGATTTCGCCCGGATTCCACGCGCAAACCAGGTGTCTGCGGCTGTCAGGATCACGACGGATGCGAGCGATCGCCTCGCTAATCTGGTTGATCGACTTGCCGTCGGGCGAACGCCAGTCGGTCCACTGCGCGCCGTAAACGCGTCCGAGGTTGCCTTCCGAATCCGCCCACTCGTCCCAGATGGTGACGCCCGCTTCTTGAAGCGAACGCACGTTGGTGTCTCCGCGCAGGAACCACAACAGCTCATGGATGATGCTTTTGAGATGCAGTTTCTTGGTCGTGAGCAGCGGGAAACCCTTTGAAAGGTCAAACCGCGTTTGCGCTCCAAACACGGAAAGCGTGCCGGTGCCGGTCCGGTCGGCTTTTTCGTGGCCGCTTTCGAGAACAAGCCTGAGCAGGTCGTGGTATTGGCGCATGGGGCAGTCGTTAAAAAATGAATGAAAATCAGCGGCCGCGCATCGCTCGCGCCGGGCCGGTGGCGCTACAGAATGGCTGCGTCGCCGTAAAGAGTGAAGCCGCTCGAACGAGTCACCCTTACGTCCAGCAATTGGCCGTGATGCCGACGGCTGCCCTCGAACACCACGATCTTGTTCTGCGGCGTGCGTCCAGAAAGCCGTTGTTCGTTGTTTTTGCTGAGTCCTTCGCAGAGCACCTGCACGTTTTTCCCAACCAGCTGCTCGTTCTTGCGGGCAACAATTTCGTTGAGCACGCCGAGCAAATCCTGATTGCGCTCCTCTTTCACCGATTCAGGAAGCTGCTCCTCCATGGTTGCGGCGGGAGTGTCGCGCCGGGGCGAGTAGCGGAAGATGAATGCGTTGTCGAATTCCACACGCTTCACCATCTCGCGCGTCGCCGCGTAATCCTCCTCGGTTTCACCGGGGAATCCGACGATCACATCGGTTGTGACGGCGATGTCTTCGCGCGTTTTTCTAATCGACTCCGTAAGTGCGAAAAATTTCTCGGCAGTGTAGCCGCGGTGCATTTTCTTTAAAATCCGGTCCGAGGCGGATTGCATGGGCAGGTGCACGTGCGGCATGAGCTTTGGCAGGCGGGCAAAAGCCTCGATCAAATCAACCTTGAATCCGATGGGGTGCGGAGAAGTGAAGCGGAGTCGTTCCAGACCGTCCACCGCATGAACCGCCTCCAGCAATTGCACGAACGGGCTGAGGCCGGCGGCCTTTTCAAACTCATGGCGGCCGTAAAGGTTGACGATCTGCCCGAGCAGGGTCACTTCGCGGACGCCTCTTGCGACGAGCGCCCGGACTTCGTCGACGATTTCGGGAATAGCGCGGGAGCGTTCCGAACCGCGGGTACTCGGGACGATGCAAAAGGTGCAGCGCATGTTGCAGCCCTGCATGATCGAGACGAAAGCGGTCGCCTGGTTTTCCTCGAGCACATGTTCGCGGATGGTCTCCTGAGAGCCCGGTTCCTCGTCCACGTCGACAATCGAAAGGCGCTGGTCGTCCATGAGCCGCTCTCGCGAGCGACGGCGGTGTTGCACAAGTTGGTCCACGTAATCGGCCACCTTGTGGAATTTTTGGGTGCCGACGACCAGATCCACGTGCTCGATGTCGCGCACAAGTTCGGCGCCGCGGCTCTGAGCCATGCATCCCAGAAAGCCAAACACCATTTCCGGCTTGTTTTGGCGCAGCCTGCCGAGCATGCCCATTTTTCCCAGGGCTTTCTGCTCCGCCATGTCGCGGACGCTGCAGGTGTTGAGCAGGACGACGTCCGCCGATTTCTCGCTTTCGGCGAGTTCATAACCGCGGGACAGCAGATCGCGCGTGACTTGCTCGGAGTCGCGCTCGTTCATCTGGCAGCCGTAGGTTTTGATGAAGACTTTGGGCATGGCGGAGGCGGGAGCTTGCCACGGTTGGAGTTCGGAGTCTAATCCTGAGACGGTTTCGGGCGCGATCCGGCGATTTTTATGCCTGTAGGGGCGCAACCTCCACTTTTGGGTTTGCATCGGCACGCGTCCAAACGGAGTTTCGTTGCTTTGAGATCCAATTATGAGTTCTGCGCGCCGAGTTGTTGTAACAGGAATGGGAGTGATGAGTCCGGTTGGGACCGACATCGACACTTTTTGGAAGAATCTGACCGCCGGTCAAAGCGGGATCGGGCGCGTCACGCTTTTCGACATTACCGGTTACGACTGCCAGATCGCGGGTGAAGTGGACGGGTTCGATCCGGCCCAGTGGTTCAAAGTGCCGAAAGACTCGCGCCGTGCGGACCGTTACGCGCAGCTGGCGATGGCCGCCTCAAAACTGGCGATGGCCGATGCAGGGCTCGAAGGCGCCCCCGGAAACCCCGAGCGGTTCGGGGTGATGATCGGTTCGGGAATCGGCGGGCTCAAATCGCTCGAAGACCAGCACACAAACCTGATCACCAAAGGGCCCAGCCGCATTTCGCCCTTCATGATTCCGATGATGATCTCGAACATGGCGAGCGGGTTGGTGTCGATGGAGTATGGGCTTCAGGGGCCGAACTTCGCCCCGGTATCAGCCTGCGCGACTTCGGCGCACGCGATTGGCGAGGCTTGGCGCATGATTCGGGACGGCGACGCGGATGCGTTCCTCGCAGGCGGTTCGGAAGCTGCCGTGGTGCCGCTGGGGCTGGGTGGATTCGGCGCGATGAAAGCGCTTTCCACCCGCAACGACGAGCCCACGCGCGCTTCAAGGCCTTTCGACAAAGGCCGCGACGGCTTTGTCATGGGCGAAGGCGCCGGCGTTCTCGTGCTTGAAGAACTGGAGCACGCCAAGGCCCGCGGCGCCCGCATTTACTGTGAATTGCTGGGGTACGGGCTGACCGCGGACGCGTATCACATGACCTCACCGCTCCCGAACGGAGAGGGCGCGCAGCGTTGCATGCGGATGGCGCTCGCCAAGGCGGGCTTGAACGTCGAGGCGGTGGACTACGTCAACGCCCACGGCACCTCCACGCCGGTCGGCGATCTCTGCGAGGTTCGCGCAATCAAGGCGGTTTTCGGCGAGCACGCCAAGAAGCTCGCGATTTCCTCCACCAAATCCATGACCGGCCACCTGCTCGGCGCGGCCGGCGTCGTCGAGAGCGTGGCGTGCGCCATGAGCATCCGGACGGGCGTGGTGCCTCCGACCATCAACCTCGAGGATCCCGAGGAGGAGTGCGACTTGAACTTCACGGCACTCACCGCACAGGAACGGCCGGTGAAAGTCGCGCTCAACAACAGCTTTGGATTCGGGGGGCACAATGCGTCCCTGGTGATCGGGGCGTTTTAGGTCCCGGACCACAGGTGCCGCGTGGGAGCGGGGGAATCGCGGGCGCAGGGCCCCTGCGGTGTTTTGCCGTGCTGAAAAACCTTTCAAGCAACGGCTTGCGTTTTGCATTCGGCCTGCGAGCTGGCGATCCGCTTGAACTGACGGGAGCGTTGGCGCATAGTTTTCGGTCCGAGCCGCAATCCTATCCGGTTTGGGCCAACCTTATTCCTAAAAACCAGCCGTATGACCTCCGAATCCAATGGTGTCAAACCTCTGAGCGCCAACGAGAATATCAAGACGCTCTCAAACTTTTTGCGCGGCAGTATCGCGCAGGATTTGATGGATTCCTCCACGGGCGCGATTTCCGAGGATAACAGCCAGCTCACGAAATTCCACGGTCTGTACCTCCAGGACGACCGCGACCAGCGGAACGCGTTGAAGAAAGAGGGCAAAGAGAAGGCGTTTTCCTTCATGCTGCGGGTGCGTTTGCCCGGGGGGAAAGCGACTCCGCAACAATGGTTGGTGTTGGACAAACTTGCGGGGGAAGTGGCCTCACCATCTCTTCGTCTCACGACGCGCCAGACATTCCAGTTTCACGGGATTCTCAAGGGCAACGTCAAACCGCTCGTGCAGCGCATGCACAGCGTGTTGCTGGATTCGATCGCGGCTTGCGGCGATGTGAACCGCAACGTGATGGCGCCGCCCAACCCCGAGCGGAGCGAATTGTTGCAGCGCGTTTATGACGACGCGCGCGCCTGGAGCGAGTATTCCCTGCCGAAAACCCGCGCCTACCACGAGATCTGGCTTGATGAAGAAATGGTCGCGGGCGGCGAACCGGAACGGGAGACGATGTACGGCGCAACGTATCTGCCCCGTAAATTCAAGACCGGATTCGTGCTGCCGCCCTCGAACGATGTGGACGTTTTTTCGCAGGACCTCGGATACATCGCGATTGTCGAAGGCGACCGGTTGGCAGGTTACAACGTGACGGTTGGGGGAGGCCTGGGAATGAGTCACGGGAACGCGGAGACTTATCCGCGTCTGGCTGATGTTCTGGGCTTCATTACGCCTGACAAGGTGAACATCGTGGGCGAAGCGGTTCTCACCACCCAGCGCGACCACGGGGACCGCACCAACCGCAAACACGCGCGTTTGAAGTACACGATCGAGGATCGCGGCATCGAGTGGTTCCGCACGGAAGTGGAGCGCCGTGCGGGGATCAAATTCGAGCCCGCGCGCGCTTACGAGTTCACCACCATCGAAGATCCTCACGGCTGGCACCAGTGCGTGGACGGGACGTGGTTTTATGGACTGCACATTCTGAGCGGCCGCATCCGCGATTTGCCGGGCTGGAACATGAAATCGGCGCTGCGCGAGATCGCCGAGGTGCACACGGGCGACTTCCGCCTGACGCCTTCGCAGAATCTGACGATTTCAGGCGTGACGGAGGCGCAGAAACCAGTGATCGAGGCCATCCTCGGACGGCACGGGCTTACGGGCGAAAACAACCGCTCCCGCCTCCGCTTGAATGCGCTTTCCTGCGTGGCTCTGCCGACCTGCGGCCTGGCGCTTGCGGAAAGCGAGCGCGCGCTGCCTGACATCCTCTCGAAGTTCGAGACTGTTCTGGACGAAGCCGGCTTGCACGACGATGCAATCAGCCTGCGTGTGACTGGCTGCCCGAACGGGTGCGCGCGGCCTTATCTTGCGGAGATCGGTTTCGTCGGGCGCGCGCCGAACAAGTACGCGCTTTATCTGGGCGCAAAGTACAACGGCACCCGCTTGAACCGCTTGTTCAGCCCGAGTGTGACGATTGATTCGGCGGTTGAGATGCTGAAGCCCGTCATCAAGCGGTACGCCTTGGAGCGGAACGAGGGCGAGGGTTTTGGCGACTTCTGCGACCGCGCGGTGCTTCCGAAAGATGCGACGTTCCATTCCGTTGGAACGGTTGCGCAAGCCTGACGCGTCGCAGTCGCCCGATTGACGGTGCCCGGTGCAGGCGCCCTACGAGGGCCGGCGCGGATCGAAAAACACCCCAGTAAATTATGAGCCAGCCCCAGACAGCGATCACTCCGCGCAGAGACGAGGATTTTTCCGAATGGTACCAGCAGGTGGTTCGCGCCGCCGACCTTGCCGAGCCGTCGGACGTACGCGGCTGCATGGTCATCAAGCCCTGGGGCTACGGCGTATGGGAGCAAATGCAGGGAGCGCTTGACGCGATGTTCAAGGCGACGGGCCACAAGAACGCGTACTTCCCGCTGTTCATCCCGCTGTCGTACCTCGCGAAGGAAGCCGAGCACGTCGACGGCTTCGCGAAAGAGTGCGCCGTGGTGACGCACCACCGGCTTGAAGTCGGACCGGACGGCGGCCTGCGGCCCGCGCCCTCCGCTGAGTTAACCGAACCGCTGATCGTGCGTCCCACCAGCGAGACGATCATCGGCGCGACGTACGCCAAATGGGTGCAGAGTTATCGGGACCTGCCGATTCTCATCAACCAGTGGGCGAATGTGGTTCGCTGGGAAATGCGACCCCGGATTTTTTTGCGCACCGCCGAATTTCTATGGCAGGAAGGACACACGGCTCACGAGACGGACGCCGAAGCAGTGGAGGAAACGGAGAAAATGCTCGGCGTTTACGCGAAGTTCGCGCGCGAGCACCTCGCGCTGCCGGTGTACACGGGTGAGAAAAGCGCCGGAGAGCGTTTTCCGGGCGCGGTGCAGACCCTGACGATCGAGACAATGGTGCAGGATCGCAAAGCGATCCAGGCTGGGACCTCGCATTTTCTGGGTCAGAACTTCGCGAAGGCGAGCGGGATTCGTTTTCTTTCAAGATCCAACACGCAGGAGTACGCGTGGACGACCAGCTGGGGTGTGAGCACGCGGTTGATCGGCACGGTCATCATGGCGCATGGAGATGACGACGGAGTCATCCTGCCCCCGCGTATTGCGCCGTCCCAAATCGTGATTCTGCCTGTCACGCCCAAGGAAGACACGAAAGCGGCTGTGCTTGAAGCCGCACACAAGCTCGCGGCGCGGCTGCGGGAGCAGCGGTTTCATGGCGACTTGCTGCGCGTCGAAGTCGACACGCGCGATATCGGCGGCGGGACCAAGAGCTGGGAGTGGATCAAGAAAGGCGCGCCGGTCCGTGTTGAAATCGGGCCCAGAGATTTGGAGAAAGGTTCCGTGGCGCTTGCGCGCCGCGATCGCGGCCCGAAGGACAAGACGTTCCCCACTTTAGAGGAGTGTGTGGGTGGAATGACCGGTGTGCTGCAGGAAATTCAGGACGGACTGCTCGCAAAGGCGACCGCATATCGCGACGCGAACACGGTCCGAATCGACACAAAGGAGGATTTCTACGCGTTTTTTACTCCAAAAAACACAGACAAGCCCGAGATTCACGCCGGGTTTGCGTTGGCGCATTGGAATGGATCTGTGGAGGTGGAAAAGCAGATCAAAGAAGATTTGAAGGTGACGATTCGCTGCATTCCAACAGCAGGACAAATTCCGGGCGCCGAGGAGCCCGGGCGCTGCGTGATCACGGGAGAGCCGAGTGCGCGCCGGGTGCTTTTCGCGAAGTCCTACTAAACCACCCCCGCAGATTTCATTCTTCAGTTTGGATGCCCCGTGGAAGAAAAAAGCTTATCTTTTGGCAAACCAAAAACCCTTATGACTTCAGCCACCCCCGTCGAACACAACGATCCGGTCAACGCGCAAATTCTCGCGATTTCCGAGGACAAAATTCAGGGCTTCGTCAGGGAGCCGTTTGAGGAAATCGCGAGGCTCTCAGGGGTCGCCTTGGAGGTGGTGGTGGAGAGGATCCGCGCGATGTTGGAGGCTGGAACCATTCGCCGCGTGCGCCAGACATTGATCGCGCCGAATCTCGCTCACGGCGCTCTTGTGGCGTGGCGTGTTGCTGAGGAGAAGCTCAACAGCGCGTTTGATTTCATGTTCCAACATGACCCGTTCAGCGGCCATGTGGTGGTCCGTTCAACCGACCAGCAAACGAAAGGCTCGGAGTACCGGTTGTGGACGACTTTGAAAGTGCCCGTGGGCACGTCGATGGACGAACACTGCGAGGTGCTGATGAAGCACACAGGCTGCGACAAATATAAGCTCATGCCTGCAAAAGGCATCTTTGCCCTCGGTGTCGGGCATGTGCGCCGCAAAACGATCGAACCCGGTGACAAGATCGACAAACCGGCGCAGATGATGTCCATCCAAAACATCAGCCTCACCGATCTTGATTGGAAAGTGTTGCTGGCATTGAAGCGTGAATTCGAAGTTTCAGAAATCGGGTCGCATCCGTGGGTCGCGCGGGCCGCGGAAGCCGGCGTGAGCGTGGATGAATTTTTCGCGACAGCCGAGAGCCTTCAGCAGCGAAAAGTGATCGGCCGTTTTTCAACGTTCCTTGAGCACGTCAAACCCTCGCAGACCGGGGTGCGCGTGACGCGTTTCAACGCGCTGTTTCATTGGGCGGTGCCCGCGGGGCGCGAGGTTGAAGCGGGCGGAGAGGTCGGCCGGCACGAGGTGCTCACCCACTGCTATTGGCGCGAGGGCGGCGCTGATTTCAACAACGTCAATATCATGTCCGTGGCGCACGGAACCGAGAAAGATCGCGTGCTTCAGCACAAGGCTGCGATCGACGCGCATCTTCAGGCGTGCGGGATCCCCGTCGTGTACACAAACGTGTTCTGGGGCGGACGCAGCGAAATCAAGCCGTCCGAGATTTCTCCTTTGATCCACAAAGAGTGGATGGCGCGGATGCGCGCCGCCGCGCCGGTCTAAAGGCGGCCGCCCGTTGGATTGGCAAGCGTTTCCGCGGTATCTCGCAGGTCGCTAGCAGATGTCCGGGTTTTCCAAAAGCCAGGCTTGAAACGCTTCCAGCGCGCGAGCCCTGTGGCTGATCGCATTCTTGATTTCGGATGGCAGAACGCCAAAAGAATCGGCGTGGCCTTGCGGCACAAACAACGAGTCGTAGCCGAACCCTCCCTCGCCCTGTTCTGCTGCAAGCAACGTACCTTCGCAAATGCCTTGGAACATCCCGCGGATTTCACCCGATTTGGCAAGTGCCAGAACACAATGAAACCGGCATCGTCGCGATGACGCCGCAGGGAAGTCAGCCAAATCACGCAGCAGCCGGGCGCGGTTCTCGGCATCGGAACTGCCGGGTCCGGCGTATCGCGCCGAGATCACGCCGGGCGCGCCATTGAGGGCGTCGACGGCAAGGCCCGAGTCATCCGCGAGCACCCAGCCGTCGAATCGGTTTGAGGCTGAGAGCGCCTTGATCGCGGCATTTTCCGAGAATGTACTGCCGGTCTCCTCGGGTGCCGCAATCTGGGGATTCCCGCACAAGTCGCTGACGTCCCAGCGATCCCCCAGCACTGCTCTAAACTCCTGCGTCTTGTGTGCATTTTTCGTGGCGATGAGGAGGTTTGGCATGGCGGGATGGTTTTTTGAAAATCGTGGAGGATTTTTCGCATTTCGAAAACCCTGCTCGTGGGTCTCGGCGAAAATTCTGCGAGACCTGTCTGAAATAAGGATCCACGGCGATCAATCCAAACCTGCAGCTCAGCCGATTGGAAACGCGGGTGCCGGCCAAGGCGCTCGATTTCGCGCTTTGACGTTGCCCGCGACGCGACCTTCCTTAGAAGATCCGCACTCCCATTCCCACGGGCCGCGAAATATCCGGTTCCACCTCACCCCTTTTTATGAAGCCATTACGCCTGCTCTTCGTGTTGATGATCGCGGTTTCCTGCCTGCCGTGCCCCGCCGCGAATGATGTCGAGGGTGCTGATACGATCCTTTTTTACGGTGGCGGCTTGGTCGAGCGGGTTCTTGAGGCGGGCGAACTGGAAGCGCGGTTGCTGCTGGCGGACCCCAAAAAGCCGGTGCGTATTCGAAGCATGGCTTGGACGGGCGACGAGGTGGGCCACCGTCTGCGGCCTGATGGCTATGCAGCGCACATGAAGAGCACGCTGGCGCTCTGGCCTGCGAAGACGATTGTGGTCGGGTTCGGCAACAACGAGGCTTTTGCCGGCGAGCAGGGTTTGACGCAGTTTAAAAAGGACTGGGTCGTTTTCTACCGTGAGATCGAACGGCTTCATCCGGGTGCAAGGGTGTTTTTGCTCTCGCCAATCGCAACACAGAGCACCCGGTCGTTTGATGCTGGATCACACAACAAAAACGTGTCGCTCTATGCAAAAGCGATCGAGGAAATCGCAAAAGAAAAAGGCGCAACCTACGTCGATTTATTTCACGCCAGCTTGGAAGTGTTCGGGAGCGTCGAGAGGCCGCTTACGGCGCTGGGCGTGCATTTGAATACGGAAGGAAGCCGTGCGATCGGGAAGGTGCTCGCCCGCGCGTTGAGCAACGGAGCCGCAAAAACCGATGCGCCAAGTGAAGAGCGCGTGCGCGAGGTTGCGCTTGCGGCGTCGCAAAAGGCCGCGTTTGTCGCTGAGATTGTCCGCCCCAAAAACGGCGTGGTGTATTTCGGGGTGCGTGTGCGTGCCGACGAGTACAACCTCGAAATGCCGCGTTACCACCAGCTTGTTGCGAAAGCGGAGGAAGTGCTGAGGGATCTGGCGTTACATCCGAACAAGAAGTTTTCAGATTACCCAAGGCCCTCTTTGCCGGCCTTGCCGGAGGGAAAGACGGTGCCCGACCGTTTTAGCGGAGGCGTGCTGAAGGATCCCGCGGAGCAGATCAAGGACCTCGCGGTTGCGGACGGATATGCGCTCAACCTTTTCGCTTCAGAGGTCGAGTTTCCCGATTTGAAAAATCCCGTGCAGATCTCCTTTGATGCCCGGGGACGGCTGTGGGTGGTGACCATGCCCTCTTTCCCGCACACGGTTCCGGGGGAGTTGCCCGATGACAAGATTCTCATCCTTGAGGATGTTGACCACGATGGAAAGGCCGACAAATGCACCGTTTTTGCCGGCGGTTTCGACGCCTTGGACGGGGTTGCGTTTCACGAACGCGGGGTGATTGTTTCCGCACAGCCGCGGATTTTTCTGATGAACGATACAGATGGAGACGGCAGAGCCGATACGCGCGAGGAGCTGCTTCGCGGAGTCGATGTGACCGATTCGCATCACGGCGGCATGATTGCAACGGATCCTCTGGGACACGTGATTTTCAGCGACGGTGTTTTTCATCGATCGCAGTTTGAAACGCCATTCGGGGTTTTTCGGGGCATCGATTCTACGACGTACCGGATGAATTTGAGCAACGGCCGGATTGAGACCGAGTGGCAGGGCATGACGCCGAATCCATGGAAGGTGGCCTTTGACCGTTACGGCGCGATTTTTCAACGGTTCGGCGGCGGCCATGTGCTTGATGGTTTGGCTCAAACCTGGACGCCGCTAGGGGTGTACCATGCGTACGGAAACGCGACGGTTGTGAACTACGCGAAAGGGTCCGCGATGAGCGTCATTTCCAGCCCGAATTTTCCGGCGTCGTACCAACAGGGGGTTGTCTCTGCATCGTTGCTTGGCAGTTACAACGTCACCATATCGACTCCGAGAATCGACTCGGGGCCCGTTGTGGGTGAGGACCGCATCGACCTGATCTCCTCGCAGAACTCGGCGTTCCGGCCGGTGGACACTGCTTTCGGCATGGACGGCGCGCTGTATGTGTCGGATTTTGCGAGCAGGATCATCGGTCATGCGCAGCATCCGATGCGGGACCCGCAGTGGAACCACACGCGTGGCCGCATTTGGCGCGCGATCTCCAAAGACAATCCAGTGTCCAAGGTATGGCCGAAGATTGAAGGCGCGTCCTTGCCGGAGTTGCTTGAGTTGCTCCGGCATCCACAGGACTTGGTCAGAGAACATGCCAGAATACAAATCCGCGCCAAGGGCGCGGAAGCGGCTTCCGTTGTGGATGCATGGGTTGCGGGGCTGAAGCGCGGAGAGGCGTCCTACGACCAGGCGCTGTTGGAAGGCTTGATGTTGGCGACCGCCCGCGGTGACGCGCATCCCGAGTGGGTGGTTGAATTGATGAAGTCGCAGGACGCGCGGTTCCGGGCGGCGGCGATGCAAATGGTCCGGTTTGTCTACGGGCGTCTCGCGGATCCGCAGGGACTGCTGGCACTCGGCGCGAAGGACGAACATCCGAGGGTGAGAATGGCCGTCATCAACACGGTGTCGCATGTCCTCGGGCAAGCATCGGCAAGGCTGCCCGGCGGCGCTGAGGCTGCAGCGCACGACTCGCACGCGAGGGTGAGCGCCGGAAGCGCGGTCCTTCCGGACAAGGTCCTGGAAGGGATGCGTGCAAGCGAGCCCGCGGTGAAGAGCATGCTTGATGATTTGAGCGCAGGCACGCGCCCGGCGAAAGGCCGCTCGATCCCCGTGCTCGAGGTGGATCCGTCCGCCAAGGTGGACGAATGGATTGC
This sequence comes from Chthoniobacteraceae bacterium, assembly GCA_044375925.1. Classification (GTDB taxonomy): domain Bacteria; phylum Verrucomicrobiota; class Verrucomicrobiia; order Chthoniobacterales; family Chthoniobacteraceae; genus Chth-196. The sequence goes on from JBILLT010000012.1 coordinate 21,701, forward strand.
GGGCGCCGAGAGCACGCTGCAAATTGAGCCGATCGGAGGCCAGAAGGGAAAGCTGGTTCCAATCAAGCAGGTGGGGTTCCGCACCTTTCTTCACTCGACCAGCCCGCAGACGGTCTTGTTGAGTGTCAAACACGGCTACCTCGACGTCTTGGTGAACGAAGTGCAATTGCTCAGCGCGGACAGTCCGTTCAGCTCGCAGCAGCAAGTTCAGATGGACCTCGTTCCCGGCCTCAACATGATCGAAGTGATTTTCCGCCGTTTGAAGGACAAGGCCGTGCGTCCCCCTATTTACGTGTACGACCCGGCGGGCCAGCCTTTGTCGGATGTCCGCACGCCCAAGGACGAGACCGCGTTACAATCGATGGCAGCCGAGTGGAGCAAGGCGCATGAAGCGGATTCGAGCGCGTTGAAAATTCAGGCGGTTCCGAACCTGATGCAATTCGCACCGAAGGAGCTCCGGGTCAAGGCCGGTGCACCGGTGAGGATCATCTTTGAGAATCCGGATTTGATGCAGCATAATTTGGTGCTGGTGGCCCGCGGCGCGGACGAAGAGGTGGGCATGCTGGCCGATCAAATGGCGGTCCGGCCGGACGCGATGAGCAAGCAGTTCATTCCCGAATCACCGAAGGTGCTTTATGCAACGCCTCTCGTGAATCCAACGGGTCGGGCGGAGTTGAAGTTCAACGCGCCCGCGGAACCGGGCAGGTACCCTTTTCTATGCACCTTCCCGGGCCATTGGCGCGTGATGCGGGGGACATTGTTCGTGGAATAGGGTTTCGAAACAGCGTATCCAACGGCCTCTCGAAGACCGGCTGACTCACGGCGCGTGGCGAGGGTCATCCAACCTGTTAAATGCGCGATCATCCGCGTTCCGACGTCGCGTCACCTTGCCGGTTCGGGAGCAAAGACCACGGCCATGTCTGGATTGATTCGGCGCCTGAGTGATGCCTGATCCGCACCCGCTGAAGCATCGTGCGATTGCGGTTGGCCACCGACGATGCACTCGTGAAAATTCTGCATGCCGGATCCTCGGAAACGCATGTTTTCAAACGTGCATTTCCGTGCTTCAAGCGTGGTGTCCGGACCGATGCTTGCCTCTTTCAGTTCTCCTTGCCGAATCATCCAAACGTTCTCGAGGTGTACGGTGCAGGATGGTAGCGGGCCGCTTTTGGAGACAGTCAACGCCTGTTGAGCGGATGAAACGATAAGTGCGTTCCGGACCGTGTAACGTCCGGTGGCTGGAAAAAACAGGTCATGCCCGATGCAATCGCGTATCAGAACGCCGTCGTAGTTGGTTTCACTCGTGCCGGTATCGCAGATGCCCGTGCTGTTTCCAATCGAGACAAAACCGCAGACCCGATACTGCGCCGATTCGTGCGCGCTGATCCCATCGTCACCGCATTCGATGGCGCGGATGTTCTCAAAGACCACGTCACGGCAATCGCCATGGATGTTGAACCCGTCGTTGTAGGGATGCGTGGCGGTGATGTTTCGAATGACAAGGTGCGCGTTGTTGCCTCCGAGTTGGACGCCGGCCGAGCGCACGGGGACTTCAATGTGCGCGTCAGCCAGCGATTCACCGTGGTTCAAGCGGACGAAAAAGGTTCCGAATACCTGGGGATTGTCGGGCACCGCGCGCGCCGGGTCTTTTACAAAGGTCCATTCGCCCGGTGAGAGCTCCTCCGGCTTTTTGAACGGCGCGCTTATCCCTTTTGATGTGCGTCCCATGTGGTTCATTCGGCCTGCGAACCGGAAAAACCAGCGTCCAAGCATGGCGTCGTCCAACCGGGCCATCAGATTGTCCGCGGCGAACAAACCCGGCGAAACTTCGCGCCATTGCTGCGGGTCCAGCGGGTCGGCGCCCTCGAGGGTTGCGCCGTGTCCATCCAAGGTAATCGGCTGCCCCTGCACGCCCTTCTTCGCATAAAAACCCGCGTACTCCCGGTATACCTTCGGCTCGAGATGCACAGTATCCCCGGGTCCCGCAGCCTTGATAGCCTCCGCAATGGTGGCGCAATCAATCCCTACCCGAATGTCGCGGGCACGGGCGCTGATCGGGATCAGAAAGACCAGAAGTGCGGTGGATAGTTTGCATGCTTTCATCGCTGAGTCAGTGTGCGGTGGATCGACCAAAGTTTGTCGGCGTGCAATTGAAAAGCAGCAGGGGCGCGATTCAAGAACACGCTTTTGCCTCCGAGATGATGGTCGTGTCTTTCACGGTTGGGAGGGATGGTTTCGAAAATAAAAAGCCCGCAGTCCGGCAATCGCGCGGCATGGGCGGCAGAAAGTTATCGGGCGACGGAGGAACATAGCGAGGCAATCCCTCTTCTGGAAATCCGCCGTGCCGGCGGGCGCGCGGTTGCTTTTCAGATGCGTCTTTTCACGCGCAGTCTTCAACAATCCAGAGCCATGGATTGGGGATTCAGCGTATGACACGCACGCGGGGCCGAAAATCCTTTCCTGTGCGAATCCCGTAGGATTACCGTGCGCACAAGCTACAGTCATTTTTAGTGAGTACTTCTTCTTCCAACGCCGTGACGCCCCGACCCACCTCTGCACAGGAGGCGGCCGTGATCCAGCAGCTCCGGGACTCACATTTGCGCAGCGTATTCAAGGCGATGAGCTGGCGCCTGATAGGGACCATCGATACGATGTTGATTTCGTATTTTTGGACTGGAAACTCAGGCCGCGCTCTCGCCATCGGCGGCTCGGAAGTCCTCACGAAAGTGGGCTTGTACTACGTGCATGAGCGGGTCTGGGCTCGGATACCTCTCGGCACGTTGCGGCGCTTCAGTCCTTTTTCAAAAGATGCCGCCCCGACACCCGTGCAGTTGCGGGATTCCAAATTGCGCAGCATGCTCAAGGCGATCAGCTGGCGGGCTGTGGGCACCATCGACACGATTCTCGTGTCTTACTTCTGGACGGGCGACACCAGCAAAGCTCTGAAAATCGGCGGTACGGACGTGCTGACGAAAATCCTGCTGTATTATCTCCATGAACGCGCATGGGCGCGGGTCCCCCTCGGCACAATCCGGAGGATGTTGGATCGGGAACCGGACGTGACGCCAGAGGTGAAGTCATAGCTCCCGGGCAACCATTGCCGCGCGGCGGCTGTGTTCCCGGGTGAGTGGGTTGGAGTTGTCATTTGTGCGTCGATCGCGGAGGCTTCGCGGAAACTCATCCCCCTATGATTCCACGCCAACATCCTCGGACAATTCTTCGCGCAGCGGTCATTGCTCTCTTTGGTGCTTGTTCAGCCGCTTTTGGGATCGACTCCGCGAAACTCGCGGCGATCAAGCCGGCCATGGAACAAGGCATTGCCGCAAAGCAGGCGGCGGGAATCGTCACGCTTGTCATGGAAAAGGGGAAGATCGTGCACCACGAGGCCGCCGGCATGGCTGATATCAAGCAAGGGCGCAGGATGGAAAAGGACGCGCTTTTCTGGATTGCGTCGATGACGAAGTCTGTGAACGCGACCGCCGTGATGATCCTGGTGGATGAAGGCAAACTGTCGCTCGACGAGCCCGCATCGCAGTGGCTTCCGGAGCTTGGAAAAATGAAACTCGCCGACGGGAGCGCACCCAAGACACCGATCACACTCCGGCGACTTTTGAGTCACACGGCGGGCATCGCATTCCCTACGCGCAAAGCGACGGACGGTGCCATCTCGCTGAAGGCGTACGTGGCATCGCTCCTGAAAGCGCCCCTCGCATTCGAGCCGGGCGGCGGCTACGAGTATGGATTCGGTCCGACGGTGGCCGGCCGGATCATCGAGCTTGTTTCAGGAATGAAATATGATGAGTTTCTGGAAAAACGTTTGTTCGGGCCGCTCGGTATGAAGGATACGCAGTTCAACCCCGACACTGCGCATCGTGCCCGGATCGCGCAAACCTACACGATGGATGAAGACACCCATGAGCTGAAGCCCGGGTACAATCCGTTTGTCACGAGCGACGCCAGCGTCATCCACATGGTTGAACCTTCAGGCGGATTGTTTTCGACGGCGACGGACATGGGCAGGTTTTACGCGATGATCGCAAACCGCGGCGAACTGGATGGCGTGCGGATTCTCTCTGCGAAAGCCGTGGCGGATATGACCTCGCCCGTGACTGCGGGCGGTAAGCGGCAGGGTTACGCGGCGGGCTGGCAATGCAACACTGAGGAACAAAGGCCTTGTTCCGCGATGCCCGTGGGAAGTTTCGGACACGGAGGCGCGTTTTCGACCAATGGCTGGATTGATCCCGAGCGACAGATTGTCACGGTGTTCCTCGTGCAGGATGTGCTGGTGCCGGACAGCGGCAAGCCGAAGGATACGTTTCAGAAAATCGTGATGGAAGCCGCCGGCGTGTCTGCCCCGGCGCCCCCTTCAAAAAAGAAGGCCAATTAGCAAAGCTTGCGTGAGGGCGCCGCGGTGCTTCAGCGCTGCGGTGCGTCAAACCGCCACGATTGCGTCTTGCCGTTTTTGCCGCGAAGTTCGATCGACTGGACTTCGAGTTTCTCGCATGCCTTTGGAGGGTGGATGCGGAGGTGGAGCACCGGCTCGGTATCTTGAATGGTGGCGGTGAGCTTGCTCCACTCCTGCGAGGCCGGCCATTCGAGTGACGCGGTCTGCTCCGCTGTGAAGCTTCTCGATTTCGTGCGCCAATTCAGCGAGCCGCTGCCGCCTTTTGAAGAGCGAACGGTGAGCGTTACTTCAATCGGTGGAGAAAGCTCAAGATTCGAATTGGTGAGGAACACGCGTGCGTTCGGCGCTGTGTTTGCGCCCGCCACAACAGACAGTGCCGAAGAAGCGGGGCTTTCCCCCGAGATGGAAATACTTCCGTTGCGGCAAAGCCATCCCTGGATCGTGCCGTCCGGCACGGCGGGCTGCGCCGCGGGTACCACGCCGCGTGGATGCGGGCCGCCGCCGGTGATTTCATGCTCCGCAAATAGTGTTTCATGGTGCTTGTCCAACGAAGCCGGCAGCCCGGCCGGCGTTAATCCCTCGGACCATGCGCGCAGTTTTTGTTCAAGGAGAGCGGCGACTTCCGGCCGCTGTTGGGCCAGATTGCGGTCGCGGTTTTCGCCCTCCGGTGTGGTCACGTCGAACAACAGGCGTTCCCGGTCGCCCAGCGTGATCAGTTTGTTGGGATACTCCTGAATCGCGGCCTGCGAACCCCAGCGCCAATACAGGGTCCGAGCAGGAGCCATCTTTTCAACGCCGGTCATGTATGGAATGAGATTCATGCCTTCGAGGGCTGGATCCTTCGGCTGTCCGGCGGCCGCCATGGCGGTCGCTGCCACGTCGAGTGTGATCACGGGTTGCTCGTAAACCTGCCCCGGAGGGATCGTGCCGGGCCACGCGCATACGAACGGCACGCGAATGCCTCCCTCACTCAACATGCCTTTCTGCCCTCGCATCGGCACATTCAACGAGCCGTTCCACGCACCGCCCAGGGGCGCGCCGTTGTCGGAGATAAAAAACACGAGCGTGTTTTTCTCCTGCCCCATTTCTCTGAGCTTGCTTCGGATTCGCCCCAAGCCGTCATCCATTGCGGCGATCATGGAGAGCGCCTGGCGTCGTTCCTTCGGCAGGTGTGCGGGCGTTTTTGAATACCAAGGCTCGGGAGAATCCAGCGGCACGTGCGGCGCATACCAAGCAAGGTACATAAACCAGGGTTGCTCCGGCTTTGCCGCCCTGCGATTCAGGAAGGAAATCGCCGCGTCCGTTTGAACAACGACGCGGAAGCGGTCGTCCGCCACAAGGCGTGGTGCGTTTGGCAATGCATTTCCCTGCAAATCGTGGGATGCGTAGAACTGCTTCAGTTCTCCCCTCCAGTATTCATCGAAACCCTGCTGATGCGGAAAATGCGCGGGGTCCACGCGCACATCCTTTTTCACGGCGGCCTCGTATTTGAGATCAAGGTGCCATTTTCCCACCTGCCCCGTCACGTAACCTGCCGCCTTGAGACGCTCTGCGATGGTTTGCTCGGCAAGCGGAAGCGGGCCCTTCAGGTTGTCCTCAACGCCAAACCTTTGTTGGTAGCGGCCCGTGAGCAGCCCCGCCCGCGATGGGACACACTGCGGGGCTGTCGCGTAACCGCGCTTGAAAATCACACCGTCACGCGCCAGTTGGTCCATATGAGGCGTCCGAACATCCGGATCGCTTCCTTGCAGACCGACATCAGCCCAACCGTGGTCGTCGCTGTAGATCAGCAGAATATTGGGTGATGCTGCGCAGGAAGCCGGCTGAAAAGACAAACCCGCGCAGGCGCACGCGGCTAGTTTAAGGAGAGAATCAAAAGTCTTCATTGGGGTGGGTGGGCATTCTGGAAACACCGCACCTCGGCGCGGGTTGCGTCAAGGATCGGTCCGCACCGCAAGCGGACAAGCATTCAAGCGCTTCGCGCTATTTGATAAAAAGCATCCTTACACCCACCAAAATCATCACCGTCGCAAAGATGAGCGTGAGCGTCCTGTTCTGAAAATGCTGCAGTGCTCCTGCGCTGAACCATGCAATCACGGCGCCCGCGACACCGGCGGGGATCGCAGTTTTCCAATCGATCAAATTGTTGCCTCCGTTTTTCACGGAAGCGACCAGCGAGGTCAGTACGATGGCAGCCAGCGATGTCGCCACGGCTTGTTTTTGAGAGAGGCCGAGTACGCCTACGAAAAGCGGCACCATAATCACGCCGCCGCCGACCCCGCAGAGCGCGGCAACCACGCCGCTGGCGGCGCCAATGAGAATCGGAAGAAGCATGATGGCTTTTTGAAACGTGGCGCTGAATCTTCTATGGGACGGTCAGTCGGACGATGAGTTGTTGCAAGACGCCCCTGGGCTCTTTCGAGGAGCTCACCAACGCAATGTTTGCTTCCAGCACGAGTTTCTGCGCGGTCCGCAGTTCTGCGATGCTATAGCGATGCGCCTGCTGTGCCGCGATACCAAGCGAGTACGCGTTGACAGTCCCGTCCTTTTTGCGCGGAAGATGTTCCTTGGCTTCCTCGCTCAGCTTTTCGAGTGTCTTTGAGAAAAAGAACGGCTGAGCAGGACGTGTCAGCTTGTGGCGATCCATGAGATCTTTCACCGCGAGCAGATTTCTGAATGTGGGCACGATCGCAACGAGCATGATGCCGATGGGTGATTCCTGGTCCTGGAAAAGTTGCGCCAGCAGGTCCAGCGAACGTTTGGTGTCCCGCGCCGCCAGCGCGTTGCCCAGCTCGAAAATTCCGGCGGATCCCGTCATGGGAACCAGCAAATCGACATCCGCCCGTCTGACGCGGCGTTTGTCGTCGCCGAGATACAAGCTGAGTTTCTCGACCTCCGACTGCATCGTGCGGCGGTCGCCTCCGGTGCGTATGGCAAGCAGTTCAAGGGCGTCTTCCTCGATGGAGATGCCACGCGCCGAAGCGATCTCCTTCGCCATGTCCATGGCCGCCTCCTCCCAACCCGCCTTACTCGTGTCCAGTTTGTCGCACACGGTGACCTTGCAGAGTTTTTGCAGGCTTTTGTAAAACGAGCGCCTTTTATCCACATCGCTTCCGCTCAGCAGAAAGCGGATTCCATCGGGTATCCCTTTTGCGAGTAGACTGCTCAACTCCTCAAGCGCCTCCTGCACGGCGGCGGCCCTTCCTGTGACTGAATCGCCCAAAAAAGTGGCATCCTTCAACCACACGAGCTTTTCGCCGCCGAAGAACGGGAAAGTCAGGAGCGCGTCGATGGTTTTGCGGACGCGGTCTGCAGCGTCATCCGCGCCTGAAGCGACGCCGTCGATGATGTCGATCGAGAAATCCCCGCCGTCCTTCGGCGCGAGCTTCAACGAAAGAGCGCGCGCGGTGGACTTGACCTCCGCATCATCGGATCCGATGACTGCGGTGATTACATCGAGTGACTTGGACTTTGGGGCGGCCATGCTGTCCGTCGAGAATCGCGTGATTTCGGCTTGAATCAATACCGGAAGTAAAACCAGATGCGTTCCTAGGGCCGGTCCGGTTTCGGGAGGTAGGGCGCCACGATCTCCGTCCACAGCTTGTACCCGTCTTCGTTCATGTGCAGTTTATCCGAGCTGAAAATTTCTGGCTTTGGCAGGCAATCCGGACCAAGCATGGGATGAAATACATCGATAAAAAGAAGCCCGGGGTTGGCTTTGGTGTAGGCCTCAATCAGAGCGTTGGCTTGAATGACTTTTTCGACTTGCGACCAGCGTTTTGGATTTCCGGCGATGGAGATATAGGCGATGGGGGTCGAAGGCTGTTTTTCGCGGATCTTCCCCACGAACGCTTTGAATGACGAGAAAACCTCTTCGGGCGTTTTATTCGCGTTAATGTCGTTGCCTCCTGCATAAACGACGATGAAGCGGGGCTCGTGTTTGAGCACCAGTCTTTCCGCAAAATGCGCCGAGTCGCTGAGCTGCGATCCCCCGAATCCCCTGTTGAGGACCTGATGGTGGGGGAAGTCTGTTGCGAGCGAAGTCCATTTCCGGATGCTTGAACTGCCCACGAACACGACCGCATTTTTCGGCACAGGGTTCGAAGCCTCGGCGGCTTCGAAAGCGCTGATGTCCTTTTCCCATTTCTCCGGCGAGACGCGAACGGGTTCGACGGCGGCTGCGAGATTTGCCAGACTGAGAACCGAGAGGACGATCAGCGCGGGGATGCGGCGGGGATCTTTCATGGCTGGAGGGCGGCTTTCTTTCGAGGGTGCTGTCAGGACGTAAAGACGTTCGGGTTAAAGAGGCTCTTTGGGGACGGTCTGGCAAGCATACACTTGTGGACAGAGCGAATGTGGGTGAGGGTGGTCACGCCGGCAGGGCGGTTGCAGCAGGACCCTGGGCCGGCAATTCCCAAACACCCACCGCACTCCATGAAGCCCCCCCATGCAACGCCGATTCCCGTCTCGCGCCCCGACCGCGGCGGTCTTCGAAGACTCCTGTGGTCGCTGTGCGCCATCTGTTCGCTAAGTTCATGCGGAACGTTGTCCGCGGAGGATTTTGACATCCTTGTGGAAAACGCCGCCATCGCGGACGGAACCGGCAAGCCTCTTTTCACTGGATCCATCGGAATCCGTGCGGGACGCATTTCAGCCGTCGGTGACGCTAGGGGTTCGGCAAAAATCCGACTGGACGCGAAGGGGCAGGTTGTCGCGCCTGGATTCATCGACGTGCACACGCATTCCGAAGACATCTGCGAGATCCCCGTTGCGGAGAACTTTCTGCGGATGGGCGTGACGACTATCATCACCGGGAACTGCGGTTCATCGAACACGAACGTGGGTGAGTTCCTCTCGCACGTTGAAAGGACAAGGACTGCTCTGAATGTGGCGACATTGATCGGGCACAATTCCGTGAGGCGGCGCGGAATGGGCGGGAACTTCAAGCGCCCGCCCACCGATGCTGAGTTGAACCAAATGAAATCGCAAGTCGACCGGGCGATGCGCGAGGGTGCGGTGGGACTCAGCACCGGGTTGATTTATTTACCAGGCACGTTTGCGGGCACGGATGAGATCGTGGAGCTTGCGAAGGTGGTGGCATCCTATGACGGCATTTACGTGAGCCACATGAGGTCGGAGAACACGAAGATTTTTGACGCCCTCGAGGAGTTCCTGCGGATTGCGAGGGAGGCGCGGATCCGCTCGCAAGTATCCCATATCAAGCTGAGCGCACCGACGTCCTGGGGCAGAGCGGCGGAAGTGCTGGGCGTCCTGGATCGTGCGAGGGGGGAGGGGCTGGCGATCACGCATGACAACTATGCCTACACCGCCTCCAGCACCGGAATCGCGCAATTGATTCCCGACAGCATGCGCGAAGGAACGCGCGAGGACTTTGCTGCGCGGGTGGCGGATCCTGCGAAAAAAGAACGCATCTTCAAGCTGATGAAAGAAACGCGGGAGAAGCAGGGGCGCGCGGACTACCATTATGCGGTGATCGCGCAGTTTGCCGGGGATCCGCGCTTGAACGGCAAATCGATCCCGGAAGCTGCGCGGCTGCTTCGTGGCAGCGATTCGATTGCGGATCAGGTGGAGACCATTCTTGAACTCGAACTCCGTGGCGGAGCAAGTGCGGTGTACCACAACATGAACGAAGAGGATCAGAAGGCGTTTCTGACACATCCGCTCACGATGGTTGCAAGCGATGGAAGTCCGCGGGTCTTCGGGGAGGCGGTGCCGCATCCGAGGAGTTATGGAAACAATGCGCGGGTGCTGGGTCGATTCGTGCGCGAGCAAAAAGTGATGAGCCTAACTGAGGCGGTCCGCAGGATGACGTCTCTCCCTTCCACCACGTTTGACATCAAAGACCGTGGCGAGTTGCGGGTGGGCGCATGGGCGGACGTGGTGGTTTTTGATCCCGAGAAGGTTCGGGATGCATCGACGATGGATGACCCCCACCATTACGCGGAGGGATTCAGTGCGGTGATCGTGAATGGCGTGCCGGTGATTCTCGATGGAGCGCTGACTGCCGAGCGCAGCGGGATGGCCGTACGCAAGGGGCACTAGCCAGGCGCAGCGGCATTACGGCGCCATGCAGCTGTTCTGGTATTCCCGCATCAAATCGCAGTGATCGTGAGGGTGTGCTTCACGGGCGTGATTGTCTTGTGCACCTCGGCTTCGAGTTCTTTGTGACGCGCTGAAAGTTTGGCGCTGAGTTTTTCGAAGATTGTTTTCCACTCGGGATCACGCTGGCTTTCCGTCTGGAACATCCGGAAACCGGTGATCATTCCTTTGATCATGCTGGTTTCGAACGCTTGTTTAGCGGCGATTGAACCGATCACCTTTTTAAACGGTTCGTCGAATGGAGTGGACGAGAACTCTGCGGCCAGGTTGATGCCCGCTGAGAGCTGTTCTTTGGTGAATTCGCGGCTTTCGTTTCCCCAAGTCACCTTTGCTTTTGCCGCGGTGAAGTTGGTGACTTTGAGGATCAGCCGGTTGAGATCCTGATTGAACGGGAGGAAAGGAAGAATGCTGCGGGTCCCGTTCGAGGCTTTGGGGTCGCCCTCGAAGCAGAACGGGTATTTCTGGCTTTCGACCTCGAGTTTTCCGGCGGCATACCCGACCACTTTGTGTCCGGCGGAGGCGCTCGCTTTTCCCGAGTAGTCCACTTGGAATTCGCCTACTTTGCCCTCGCATCCGAGCCCTTTGAGGAAAGCGTAAGCCATGATGAGTTGCCCGTTCGCGGCGGGATGCACGCCGTCCGAGCCGCAGACATCATAGTTTTCGCCCAGCGTTTTTTTCGCTTTTGACATCGAATCCACCATCGGCGCGTGCACGTCCGCAAACCCCTGGTGGAATTCGTTTGCGAGGCTGCGTCCGATTTTCCCGAGTTGCTCGAGGTTTTCGTTGTAGCTCTGCGCTGGATTGGCGGCGGCAAAGCTGGGTTTGACAAAAAACTTCGTATCCACGGCGCCCGGGGTTCCCACGATGACTCGCGTGTTAGTCTCCTTGAAGTTCGAGAGAATCCCGCGCATGGCGTCGCCATAGCGTTTGCCGATGGACTCTTCAAAAGGCCGGTACGTGCCGTCGTTCATTCCGTAGCACAGCGTGGCAATGGTGGGCTGAAACATGGCAAGATCGTTCTTCATCCGCCCGAGAAACCCGCCGGCGGTCTCGCCGCTCCATCCGAACTGGCACACGCGGACATCCTGCCTGCCTTCAACCGCAAGCAGGTAGGCTTCGATGTATTTGGAGTAAAGCTTCTGCTCGGTGATGGAGTCTCCGATCACGGCGATGCGCGCGTTCGTCGGAATGCTGTTGGATTCCGCAGCGCGTCCCGACAAGGGAAACACGAGGCAGGCTGCGCTCAGAAGGAAGGTCGCGAGGGGGGAAGGATGGAACATTTCCACGTCTTAAAGCAGGTTTTCGCGTTCTCCCAACCAAAATGAGCGGGAACACCCCGGCAAAGGGCCGCCCTTGGGGGGCGTTCACCGGGGACCAAGCCTGTTTTGGCGGGACGCTGGCGCGGGGCACAAAGAATGCTGCGTAACAGAGACCCCCGGTATGCTGACTTTAAACGGACTTCCGAAAAAGAATTGCGGCGGCATTTCGCGCCGCGAGCTGCTCCAGATTGGCGGGGCGGGTTTGTTCGGGTTGTCGTTGCCGAAGTTGTTTGCCGCCCAGAATTCTTCCGCGTCGGGCTTGGGAGGAGGCAGGGCGAAGTCGGTGATTTTCCTGCATCTCTTCGGCGGACCGAGCCAGCTCGAGACTTTCGATTTGAAACCGGATGCGCCGCGCGAGATCCGCGGTCCGTTTCGGCCGATAGCCTCGCAGACCCCGGATTTGCTCATGTGCGAGCACCTCGAAAGGCTCGCGAACATCTCGAAGAAATTCTGCGTCGTGCGGACGATGTCGCATCCCTACAACGACCACAGCGGCGCGGGGCACTACATCCAGACCGGCAAGCGGTGGCATGTCCCGGTCGGAGGCGGATTTTCGGCGACGCCGCAGGACTGGCCCTCGATGGGCTCGGTGGTGGAACATTTATCGCAGCAAAGTCCGGGCGGGATGGAGCGCGACATGCCCTCGTACGCGGTTTTGCCGAACCGGTTGGGAAGGCTGCAGGCGCAGGGTCAGTACATTCGGCCCGGCGAATACGCGGGATGGCTCGGAACGGGGTACAATCCGGTGACCACGCGCATCGACAAGCGCGACAAAGAGGACAATCCCTACTGGCGCGAATGCACGGATGCGGAGTTGAATTTTCAGCTCGAGGGATTGGAGCCCTTGGTACCGGTGAGCAGAATCCGGCAGCGGTTTTCGCTGCTGGACCAGTTTGAAGCCATGCGCACGCGGTTGGACGCCGGGGACGCGGACGCGCTGGACAGGCACCGGCGGCGCGCACTCGCGCTGATCGCGTCTGATCGAATGGGCGCTGCGCTCGACCTGCGCCGTGAACCTGACCGGATGCGGGATCGTTACGGTCGGCATTTGTTCGGCCAGTCCTGTTTAATGGCGCGGCGCTTCGTCGAGGCGGGCACGCGTTTTGTGACGGTGCACTATGATTGTCCGGACGGGTACAGTTGGGATTCGCACCGCAACAGTGACGATGTGAAAAAGCATCTGCTTCCGACGTTTGACCAGGCATGCTCCGCGCTGCTGATGGATCTGGAAGAGCGCGGGCTGCTCGATGAGACACTGGTTGTCGCGGTGGGCGAGATGGGCCGCACTCCGGTGGCCACGGCGAACTGGGGGCGCGGGCATTGGAGCACGTGCTTCCCGGCGCTGATTGCCGGAGCGGGGATTCGCGGGGGAATCGTTTACGGGAAAACGGACGCCAGAGCGGAGTATCCGCAGGAAAAGACGATGACTCCCGAGGACCTGGCGAAGACCATTTACATGGCCTTGGGGGTCGATCCAGAGATGTTCCTCACGGACCGTCAGGGGCGTCCTGTGCCGCTGGTGGAGCGCGGCAAAGCGGTTCAGGAGCTTTTCGGGTGATTGGCCGGCCGGCCGTTGTTGGTTTGAAGGTGAAAATAGCGATGGACTACTCCTCGGCAATCTGCTGAGTTTCAGCCATTCAGGGCCCCGGGTTAGAGGCGTTTCCACCTATCGATAGTTTGGTTCCGTCTTAGCAGACATCGGAGGCTTTTAGTTATTTATAAACGATCCCATGCTGATATGAGCGAGTTATTGAAAGATATTTTCACGGAGTCTGGAACGGTCTCCCGTTTCTGGTGGAGGATGATCCAGGGGTTTCTGATTTTTGCGTCCTGCACCTCGATGCTGCTGGAATTCTACGAACCCTATGAGAGCGGGTGGCCCGGATTTATCAGCGCGCTGGAACTGACGTCCGTCGGGTTTTTTACGATCGATTACCTTGGCACGCTGTTTTTTGCGAGCGAACGACTGGCGTTCGTTTTCAGTTTCTGGGGGTTGGTCGACCTGATCTCGATCCTGCCAACGTTCCTTCTGATGCTGAATCCGTCCTCCGCGCTCGTGGTGAAGACTTTGCGGATGTTGAGGTTCCTGCGGATCGTGCGCTTCTGGAGGCAGGGTCCGGCCGCCTTCTAGGGATTCCGGGCGGTCGCCGGCCTTGGCCGGCGCGCAACTTGTGGTTGCTTTGAAATGTGTGTCAGGGTACTAATAAAAGCTGTTAGCTAATCGCCGTCTGGCAAAACAAACAATCTGGCATATGAGCTTAGCAAACCATGCTCCCGTCTCAGCCCTCGGTGCGTTCGGAAAACAGGCGAGTCTGCAACAGCTGATGACCCAGTTCTCGGAGTTGCTGAGGTCCTTGAACTCCAACTATCAATCAGCCGGCCCGGTTTCGGGAGTGGACCTGAGGGACATGCCCACGCAGCCGGGTTCAATTGCGGGGGTGAGCCTCAGGAACATGCCCGCACGACTGGGTCCCGTGGCAGGCACGGATTTGCGCAAGATGAACACAAGCGCTGGAAGCATTGCGGGCGTGGATTTTCGGAATTTGCATTTCGGGGGGAACGGCACCATTTCCGGGACGGATTTTCGTACCATCAAAACGATGCCGAGCAGCCCCACGGGCATGGGTTGAGGCCGGCGCGGGACACTTTTTGCGATTGGGGCTTGAATCGCGTGTTGCCCGGTTTGCGAACATGGGGGTAACTGGCGCCAAACCTATGAGCCTCATTTCCCCCATCGGCCGCCGCCGCTTCATTTCCACTTTTTCCCAGCTTGGCGTCTCCACGCTGGGCATACCGTTTGTTGTGCGCGCAGAAAACCCAAAGGCGCTGGTCGCCGAAGCAAAGACCATCTCCGCGCAACCCGAGCACTACAACGGATGGCCAACCGTGGCGCGGCGCAGAAACGGCGACCTGTGGGTGGCATGGTCGGGCGGGCGCGAATTGCATGTGTGCCCTTTCGGCCAGGTACAGGTGATGGTTTCACGCGACGAAGGCGCCACTTGGAGTTGGCCGCGCGTGCTCCTGGACGGGCCGATCGACAACCGCGACGCGGGTGTTTTGGAAACCCAGAAAGGCACCATTCTTGTCACCACTTTCAGTTCGCTCGCCTACGAGGACTCGTTCAAAAGCGGGAAGGCGTTCACTCAAATGACCGGCAAGGGATGGGAGTCGGGCGCGATTTCCGAGGCGCGCAGGCAAAAATGGGCAGCCGCCCATGCGCGAGCCACCGATGCTGAACGCCGCGGTGAACTCGGTCAATGGTGCGTTCGCTCCGATGACGGTGGTCTTTCGTGGTCTTCCAGAATCAAAACCATCGTGAACAGTCCGCACGGTCCAATCGCTCTCTCGGATGGGCGATTGTTGTACGCGGGCAAAGAACTTTGGACCGCGGAAAAACGCGTGGGCATCGCGGAGTCCCTGGATGACGGCCTGACATGGCGCTGGATTTCCGAGATCCCGCTGCGCAAGGGAGACGTCCAAGCGTACCACGAATTGCACGCGGTAGAGGCCGCCAACGGCAAGTTGCTTGTGCAAATTCGCAACCACAATGCCGAACACAAGGGCTGGACGCTCCAGACGGAATCGTCGGACGGCGGGCACTCGTGGACCGAGCCTCGTCCAATCTGCCTCGGTCTTCCTTCGCATCTCTTGAAGCTCCGCGATGGGCGGCTTTTGATGACGTACGGTTACCGCCATCAGCCGCATGGAAACCGCGCCCGCCTCAGCACGGACCATGGCGCGACATGGAGCGAGGAGATGATCATTTCCGACGACGGCGCGAACGGCGACTTGGGATACCCGAGCACGGTGGAACTCGCGGATGGAACGCTCCTAAGCGTGTGGTACCAAAGCAACCCGGAAACGGGACGCGCCGTACTTCGCCAAGCCAAGTGGAAGGTAAGTTAAAGACCGCAAGTTGTTTGTTTCTGCGGGGTGCCGGCTCCGCGTTCTGATCAAAGTTCAAACGGTTTTGCACTCCCTTCCCCGCCGCGTCTGAGTTCGAAAAAAGAGTTTCCTGCAGCACCGGTTCGCCCTACGACTGGGAAATGGCCAACACCCCCCTTCGCCGCCGTTCGTTTCTCAAATCCATTCTCGCAGCAGGTGCCGCTCCCCTGCTTCTTCCAAGCCGCCTATGGTCCGCAAAAGTCGGACCCAACGACACCATTCGGCTCGGGTTTATCGGTTGCGGGATTCAAGGACGCGGATTGTTGTCGGGCTTTTTAAAACTTCCAAACACCCGGGCGGTCGCCGTCTGCGACGTGGACAGGACTCGCCGCGAAAATCACAAGCAGATCATCGAGACCCACTATGCCGGCCAGTCTCAAGCTGGGTTCAAGGGCTGCGAGGTTTACAACGATTTCCGCGAACTGCTCGCCCGCGAAGACATCGACGGAGTGGTCATCGCCACGCCGGATCACTGGCACGCGATCATCGCGGTCGCGGCCGCAGCCGCGGGCAAGGACATTTACTGCGAAAAACCGCTCACCAACACCATCCACGAAGCGCGGGCCCTGATGGAAGCTGTCCGAAAAAACAGCCGCGTTTTCCAAACCGGTTCGATGCAGCGTTCGTCGCGGGAGTTCCGAGTCGCCTGCGAGTTGGTGCGGAACGGAGTGATCGGGAAAATCTCGCGGGTGGAAGCGGGTTTTGGAGGCCCTGCAAAACCATGTGACCTCCCTGCGGAGGAAATGGAACCCGGATTGGACTGGGACTTGTGGCTCGGGCCCGCACCCAAGCGGGATTACAATTCCATTTTGAGTCCGCGCGGTGTGAACAAACATTTTCCTCAGTGGCGCGCGTACCGCGAATACGGCGGAAACGGCGTGACGGACTGGGGCGCCCACCATCTCGATATCACCCACTGGGGAATCGACGCGGACAGGAGCGGGCCCAGTCGCATCGTTCCCCCGGACAACTGGAGCAGCGCTGATTCAGGCGTGACTTTGCAGTATCCCAACGGCGTGGAAGTGCGCCACATCAAGGAAAACGGCGTGACGTTTTTCGGCTCTGAAGGTGAGGTGTACGTGAACCGCGGAAAGTTCCAGATCAAATTGGGAAGCGAGGTCAAAGCGACTGCCCTGAGCAAGGAGGATAAATCCGCGTTCCCTGCCGCGCTGGATTTCGCAGAGAAAGAATACCTTTCGAATGCGAAAGTGCGCCTGTACGCGAGTGCGGATCACAAGGCGGACTTTCTTTCCGCGATGGTCTCGCGCAAACAACCGATCGCCGATGTGGAGACAGGCGCGAGAACGGTGATCGGCTGCCATCTCATCAACCTCGCGTACTATCACGGCAAGGCCATGTCGTGGAATCCTGCGCTTCTTGCCTTCGAAAAAGGATCGGGCGACTCGAAGTGGCTGCACAACGAATACCGCGGCGGTTGGAAGCTCGCGTGACCCTCGGTTGGCTCGACTGCGGCGGAGGAGGGATGCGGTGCGGGCGGTGAGATTCGATCCGCCGCGGGCACCCCGCGCAGTCTGCTTTCCGTTCAGCTTGCGTTGAGTTTGCGATGCGTTGCAATGCACGCTTCAACGGCGCGGCCCCACTCGTCTTCGGTGGTTTCCCATCCTCCGCTCAGACGCACCACCCTGTCGGCGCAGTCCGCAAGGCCCATCGCGGCGAGGACGTGGGAAGGTTTTTCCTTGCCGCTGGAGCACGCTGATCCGCTTGAAGCAGCCACGCCCGCTGCGTCCAGACGAACCACCCAGCGTTGTCTGCAATCGGCCGCCGCGGGGGCGAGTATTGTAATCGTATTCCACAAACGCTCTGCAGACTCGGCAATGATCCGCAGTGAACCGATGCTTTCCCGAAGCCGCGATTCGATCCGTGCGCGGAATGCGAGGCGGGCCGGGATTGAGTCCATGTTGCGGGCCCTGTGCCTCAGCGCAGCGACGAAGGCCATCGCCGCGGCGACGTTTTGCGTGCCCGCCCTCCGCGCGTCCTCCTGAGGTCCCCCGAGCAGAAAGCTGTGGAAATGTTTTCCTCCGGCGTTTCCGGGGAGCTTTAGGAATCCGACTCCCACGGGCGCGCCGAACTTGTGGCCGCTTGCAAATACATAGTCGCACCTTCCGATTTCCGTGCCGGGCAGTCTTCCGATCCATTGGGTCGCGTCGCACACAAACGGGACACCGCTTCGGGCGCAGATTTGCTGGATCTCTCTCCATGGCTGGAGGGAACCTGTCTCGTTGTTTGCAGCCATGACGGCGACCGCACCGATGGATTCGGACGAGAGCATCGCTTGCAGGTCGGCGATCTGCACGACACCGTTGCCGTCGACCGGGATGATTTTGAGCCTTCCCTCAAAAAAACGCTGTGCGGCTTCAAGGATGCAGGGATGCTCGATTGCGGAGACGGCGATGGCAGAGCTCGTTTGGCGGCTCAAATGCGCTAGGACTGCGTTTGCAGCCTCAGTTGCACCGCTCGTCCACACAAGGTCGGCGGCGTGCGCGCCGAGATGTGCCGCGAGTTCTTCGCGCGCCGAGTCGAGTGCGCGTTCGGCCCTCTGTCCAGGCCTGTGCAGGCTGGACGGATTTGCAAAAACGCTGTCGTGCGCACCGAGCCAAGCTTCTCGCGCGGGCGCGCACAGCGGTGCGGTTGCATTGTGGTCGAGGTAAATCATGAGCTCACGCCGCTTGGATCGATTTGCCACGCGAAAGCGGCGCCGTCCAAAACCACACCAGCGCAAGCGCGACGAGGAGCAACGCCACGGGAACCAGTCCGATTTGGAGTTCAGGGCCGACCCAAGGGAGGGACTCGCCCTGCCGCGCCGCTACTTTTGAAAAAATCGCCTTGATGAACACCAGGCCTGCATGGATTCCGATGCTCATCCACAGCGCGCGAGTCCTCAGCGCTGCGATCCCCAGGGTCCAGCCGAACACGAAGAGCGTCGTGAAACCCGCGACGAAAAGCAGAGGCTGCGTGAACTGATGAAACATGTGCGGAACCAAGGCAAACCCGGTCCACGCGTTTACTTCCGGTATGGTGATGGCGGGATTGGGTTTGAGGAAATGCACCACCGCGAAAATCCCGCTCGTCCAAAGAAGCGCCGCGCGCTGCGGCAACGACCGGAGAAACAGGCCTGCGATGACTCCGCGGAAAAGCCATTCCTCCAAAAGCCCCACCGAAACGGCGGAAGCCGCAGCGATGCCAAGGAGCTTGGGTGAGGCCGGGGACTTCAGCACGTAGAACCCCAATTTCAGGTAAAGCACGCTCAACAACGCCATCACCCCCGCCCCGAGAAAAACACCTTGGAACAAATGCTCTTTCCAATGCCGGTCGGGCTCAATGGTTGGGTTTGCTCTGCCGCGCACTCCAAGCCAGCGCGCGGCCGGCCACAGAAGCGCGATGGCGGACAAGAGCAGGCTCCGGTTGAAATATTTTTGGAAAGAGTATTTCCGCAAAACCACCAGAACCCCGGCGTCCGCGAGGGCCTGGGCGCCCCAGTAAAGCCAGGGCGCCAAAACAGCGCCGCTAAGCAGAACCGCCGCAAGATACGCGAGAATTTTACCGATCTCTTTCACTTCGGTGGGTATTGTGCACCCGCCTCCCTGCAAAGCTCCACCCAAAACCCACCTTATCACATGCGGAATGTTCACGTTTGGAAGACGCGCACCGAGGACGGTGAGAAGCGCGAAGTGCGGGCGGAGCGGTTCGGTGGCAGATGGAGATTCCAGTCCAAATTGAAGTCCGAGGAGCGGTGGACCTACTACGACGTCCCGAGCTTGGAAGACCTCGATGAATTGCGCGACATTCTCTGGCGAAAATACCAGAGGAAACGCCTTCCGCACGACGACGTGGCCTCCATCGATGCCATGATCGCGGAAATGCGTCCGGAGGCGGCGCAACCGCCGGACGGCTCCGGGGACGAACCGGCATGAGGACCTGTATGAGACGGCTTTCCGTTTTGTATATCCTCGCCTCGCTTGCACTCAACGGCGCGCTTTTCGCCGACAAACTTCTGGTGCTCGACACCCGCGTGATCGATGTCGCGGAAAATGCACGCTTGGTGCCCGGGTCGGTTCGGAAGCATGCAAGCAATCCGTTGTTTCAAGCCGACAAGCCCTGGGAGAATTCGCTCAACAACCTTTACCCGAATGTTGTTTGGGACGAGGAACAACAAATCTTCAAGATGTGGTACAAGTGCGTGCTGGCTGACAGCGATGCAATCCGGCAAATGGACGGACCGAGCACCGTGCATGACGTCGGCTGGTATCTGCTCTACGCAACGTCGAAAGACGGGATCCGCTGGGAGAAACCAGCCTTGGGACTCCATTCGTTTGGAGGAAACCCGGCAACTAACATTGTGGCGCGCGACTGTCCGAACGCGGGTGTGTTCAAAGACCCGCATGACGCAGACCCCGCGCGCCGCTACAAGATGGTGAGCGACGTCGGCTTGGGAAAGCCACGGGTTCGATTTTCTGCGGACGGGGTGCGTTGGGGAGCGGCTCTTGATGCGGAGGGCTTCGGCGCAAAGAACGGCGACACGCACAACAACGCATTCTGGGACAAGAGCTGCGGGAAATACCTGTGGTTTACCAAACTCTACCTTGGTGAACGGCTGGTTGCGCGCTTTGAAAGCGATGACTTTATCCACTGGAAAAACAACGGCGTGGTGCTGCGCAGCACTCTGCCCGAAGGCCGCGCCACGCAGACGTACTGCATGCCCGTATTCCAGCACGCGGGCATCTATCTCGGTTATGTCATGATGTACCACCCGGGGACGGACCGCTCCGTTGATTGCGAACTCGCATGGAGCCCCGACGGACTCCAATGGCAGCGCGCCACTCCCGGTATGCCGCTGATTCCACGCGGACCAAAGGGCAGCTACGACAGCGAGTGTATCTATGCAATGGCAGGTGGATTGATCACGCGCGGCGATGAGCACTGGATTTTCTACGGGGGCGACGATTTTCCGCACACGGGCTGGAAGCGCCACTGCCTTCCATGCCTTGCGCTGTTGCCGGAGGATGGATTCGCCGGGTTTGAGCCCGTGGACGCCGGCAAGCCGGCGGTTATCACTACAAGGCTGCTTCGTGTCACTCCCGAGCCGTTTCGGATCATCGCCGATGCGGATGTGCTCGAGGTCCGCGCGAGCGACGAAAACGGCAAGACGCTGGCTAGAACGGAATGGGCGGACAAAACGCTCCGCTTCCACATCACGGTGGCGCGGGGGAAGCTTTATGGGATCGAAGGCGCAGCGCTGGTGGACCGTACGATGCCTGCGAAGCCGAACCCGCTCAAAGACGCTGCGTGGATCCCCTCGCCGGTAAAGAGGATTCGCTTTGATTTTCACGACGGCGCCGAGTCTTGGAAGGGTGTCGACAAGGTGACCGCTCATGACGGAGTTCTCACCGTATCACGCGAGGGTCGCTCTGCGCCTTTCGCGTACTCAAAAGTTGTTTCGGATCAGCCGAGCACGAGCGACTGGACAAAAGCGCTGGGCGGACGCGGCGCGCAGATCCGCTGCAGGGTGCGCGGATCGAAGCCCGGCGGACGAATCGCGATCGAGATTCATGCGGGTGATGCCGGCGCATGGCGGATCCAAACGCAGACCGTGCTTTCGGATGAATGGCAGGAGGCAGTCGCCGAGCTACGGTACGACTGGACGGATGAGGAAGCGCGCGCTGCGGGTTGGAGCCGTGCCCACGAGCAGGGGTTTCCATGGCATGAGACGGTCACTCACGTAGGCAAGATGGTTGTCATCCCCGGTCCCGACGGTGCGCAGTCTAGTTTTGACTTGGATGACGTGAGCGTGACTGGCGTCGAGTGAAAAAGTGCATGGCCACGCCAAGGTGACCTGCATCTGCGCGTGGGTTCAGGGAAGGTTCTCAAGTGCCCGGGAGAAAAGCCGGGCTGCATTCCGCTCCTCAGCGCTTGATTTCCTGCACCAAGCGTATCCCCATAAACTCCTCGAACACGTCAGGCCGATGATAGTGGCTGAACTGTGTTTTATAGTTGGCAGAGTCCACCGGAGCGTCGCTTTTGGCAGAGCCGTGATCCCTCCAGCCTCCGCCGCGCACCCGATGCCGACCCTCCTCAAGATCCCAAGACCATTCCCAGACATTCCCGGCCATATCGTAAAACCCGAGGCCGTTTGGACGAAACGAGGCGACAGGTGCCGTTCCATAAATGAGATCCACCCCAAAGCCAGAGTCATCAAATTTGCCATCCGCCGTCAGCGAGTAGTTTCCATCATCCGAAAGCGGCGGGAAGTAGCCCCCCCATGGGTAGGTTTTGTCACCCGCAGCGGCGAGCCACTCGCGCTTGGTCGGTAAGCGCCATACTTTACCCGAGCGCGCAGAAAGCCATTTGCAAAACCCCTCAGCCTGAATCCATGAAATGTTCACCGCAGGCTGCTCCTTGGACTCCATCATGCGCGCATTCGGATGCGCCCAGTCAATCACGGTACCGGAGAGGGCGAGATAGTGCATCCACTCACCGATCGTGCATTCGGTGGCGCTCATCAGCACACCCGTGCCGGGAACGGGGAGCAGCTTTGCCTCAAGTCTTTTCAAAAGCGCTTTGAAAGTGGCGTCATTCTGCGCCTGAACCACCCGGAACCCGATAAAATCGGCCTTCGTCGTAATCCCATGATAGTGCGCAAAAGATGACCTGTATTGTTGACGGTCCGGCTCTTCATCGCTGCGGGCAACGCTGAAGTCGGTCCAGCCTCCTCCGCGCACCCGCGGTTGTCCCCAGCCCGGACCGTTTTGAACAGGCTGGGCATCCCAAGCCCACTCCCAGACGTTTCCGCCAAGATCGTAAAATCCAAGTGCGTTTGGTTTGAAAGAAGCCACGGGCGCCGTTCCAGTAATCCCATCGACACCGATTTTTTGGGGATCACGCCTGCCTGCGAGGTCCGTCGAATAGTTGCCATCATTCCACTGGGGTGGATAGTAGTCGCCCCACGGGTACAACGATTCGCCTACCGCGGCATTCCATTCGTGAACGAGCGGAAGCCTCCAGTCTTTCCCAGTACGTTGACTCAAGAACACACAAAAGGCCTTTGCCTGTTTCCAGTCGACGTTGACCACGGGATGTTCGTCCGTCTGGTCGTACAGGCGGCTCGGCTGGGTCCACTCCAAAAGTCCCTCTGCCTTCAAGTAGAGCTTCCACTCAGCGACCGTGGTCTCCGTTGAACTCATGAGCACGTCGGTGTTTGGTACGGGTATGAGCTTTTCCTCGAGGATCCGTGACAACTGCTCGGCTGCCACGAGGTCTTTGCCGCGGTCTTTCCAGTAGTTTCCGAGCGTTTTGCCAAACGTAAGCGCCTCCGCCTGTCTTCCCTGGGTGTTGAGGGCCTCAAAAAGTTTTTCTCGCGCCTTGTCCTCCCCGTCGGTTTGAGCGAGATGCAAAAGCGATTCTGTGAGGGCCAGATTTTCCTGAGCAGCATGCAAGTCCGGCGCGAGCCTGTACTCTTGCACGGCCTCATCCCAGCGGCCCAGCACCTGCAACGTGTCCCCGCGGATGTCGCGGTACTCAGGGTTTTTAGGTTGCAGCTCAACCGCCGTCGAAATCGCGATCAAGGCGTCCTGAAATTGCCCGGATTGCAAAGCTTCCTGCGCGCGCGCAGCGAAGGTCGGCGCGGTTTCACGGAGCCTGCTGAGAGCGGCGGTAGCCCGCCGTCCCTCGCTCACCACCTTTGCCGTAAAGCTTGTTGCCATCACAAACATCAATGCCGCCGAGGCAGCGAGCGCCTTGTTGCGCTGCATCCAGAGTTTCCCGCGTTTCCAAAAGCCCGCCGCTTCGGCACTCGTGGCAAAACCGTGCTGAAACGCCTCGATGTCCGCAGCCAACGCCGTGACGGTCGGATAACGCTTTTCACGCCGGCGCGCCATGGCTTTTAAAATCACAGCTTGAATGGCCTGCGGCACTTCCCGGTTTAACGGCACTTCGGCAGGTGTGTGCGACTTCTTGCCGTCGCGTTTGGACTTCGCTATCGCCGAAATTTTTCCCGACCGCACTTTGGTAAGAACCTCGTTGAGACTCGTGCCATCCACTGGCGGACGCAGGGTAAAAATGGCGTAAAGAATCGCCCCCAGCGCGTACACGTCGGAACGCTGATCGAGTTCAGCGATCATTCCTTCGGCTTGCTCAGGAGACATGTACTGGGGAGTTCCAACGACTTCTCCTTCCATGGTCATCCCGAAATCATCCGGATCGGTAGGCTGCGAATAAAAGCCTTTCGACGTGTCTTCCGGATCCTCCCCGATTCGTTTCGCAAGGCCCCAGTCCATCACGAGCACTTCACCGTACTCGCCGACCATGACATTATCGGGCTTCAGATCGC
This sequence comes from Chthoniobacteraceae bacterium, assembly GCA_044375925.1. Lineage (GTDB taxonomy): Bacteria > Verrucomicrobiota > Verrucomicrobiia > Chthoniobacterales > Chthoniobacteraceae > Chth-196. The sequence goes on from JBILLT010000012.1 coordinate 45,834, forward strand.
GATGCAGGATCTGTTTGCTGTGCGCAAACGCCATCGCGTCGCAAACTTTACGAAACATGGTCAGCAGCGCGGGTGTGGGATACTCGGACACGGCGGCGGGCTCCCCCTCGCGGATCAGGTTGAGAATGTCCTGCAACGAGCGCCCCTTCACCAATTTCATCGCGTAGAAAGGCCTGCCCGCGTCATCACATCCTCTGTTGTAAACCGGAACAATGTTCGGGTGCGCGAGATGCGCAAGCACCTCGGCCTCGCGGTTCAGCCGTGGATCCACGCCATCTTGACTGATCGTACTGATTTTGATGGCCACCTTTCGGCCGAGCTGGTCATCCAATCCCGTGTAAATACATCCCATTCCGCCCCGCGCGATCTCTCCCGCGATTCTGTAAGTCCCCTGATGGGCTGCGTGCTCCGACGCTGTTTCCACGTGGCCGCTGCCGGAAAAAGAGCGCCCTGCGGACGAAGCGTCTATCGCAACCCGGACACCTGAAACCCCCGCAGCGCCCGCCTGCAACTGCCCTCCTCCATCGATGGGCTCGATCAGCAAAGTCACGTCTCCCGTCTGGACCGAGGCGGGATAATCGACTTCGACGCGTTCCTTGATCGTGTACCCGTTTACCAGTGTCTCACCTTCAAGCTGCTCCACCTGCAATTTTTGAGATCCAACCCACAACATCGCGTGCCGTTGCGCGACACTTGCGTCTGAAACGGTGAACACGTCAGGTGCAGCCTCCTGACCAATGACAAACTCCGTTTCACCACACTCGGTGCGGTATAAAATGCCGCCATTGCCGTGGAGTGTGAGGGTGAAGAACTGCACGAGCCGATGCCCTCAAGAAATTGAATCTGCTGCAAGGCTAAACTACGCGCGAAATGGAACGCTCTGTGGATGATCCGTGCTCCGCGCCCGGTCAGTTCGCGCATTTACAACGATCTGCACCCCGAGTCTTGAGAGTGCGGCGCGCTGCTTTTCACAAATCGATTGCTCTCAAGGCAAGCGGGCACCCTTTTTGCTCCGGTGGAGCGGCCCATGAAACCAGCCGTTATTCTTTTTGTGGCTGCGCCGTTATTTGCCGCGGCGCTTTCCGAGCAAAAGCAGAGTGCTCTCAACGCCGCCGCCAAAAGCGAAGTAGAGGTGCGGCTCGACCAATCCTACGCGGGGAAGGACAACCCGAAGCAAATGGTGGATCTTTACCTCCCGAAAAATCGTGGCGCGGAGAAACCGCTTCCAGTCGTCGCGCTCATTCACGGCGGAGGCTGGGTGAATGGCGACAGAATCGGATACGCGTCGCAAGCAATTCAAATCGCGCGAACCGGTAACTATGCGGCGGTCGCCGTGGGCTATCGCTTGACTGCTGAATCGCAATGGCCCTCACAGGTGCACGATTGCAAGGCGGCGATCCGCTGGATCCGGGCGCACGCGAAAGAGCACAATCTCGATGCTGATAAAATTGCCGTTTGGGGTAGCTCGGCTGGCGGGCATCTTTCCTCGTTGCTCGGTACCAGCGGTGACATCGGAGAGTTGGAAGGCGATCTTGGTCCCAACAGACACTTCAGCAGCCGCGTCCAGTGCGTTGTGAACCTATGCGGTCCCGAGGACTTCTCGCAGGCACTCATGTTTGACAAGGAGAACATGCCTATCTGGAAAGATGACGCCGTATCCCGACTTTTTGGGGGCACTGCCCAGGACAAAAATTCGTTGGCGGCCGCGGCTTCACCGATCACCTATGTGAGCGGGGATGATCCTCCGTTCATCACTTTTCACGGAACAAAAGACCAGCGCGTCGCCTTCTTACACGCCGAGCTCATTCATGCAGGCTTGCAAAAGGCGGGCGTAACTTCATTGCTTGTCCCAATCACGGACGGCGGGCATGGCTCCGTCAGCCATCCGGAGGTAAAAACCCGCGGCCTCCAGTTCGTGGACAAGATTCTGCGTGGCATGGATGGTGTGATCGAGACTACCCCGCTTCGGGCAGCGGACGAGCCTGTGAAAAGGCAATAAGCCCTATCACGGTGAACATCGGTCGCGCAGGGGCACGGGGATGCGCGACCGGGGCTCCGTGGACGCGGCACGCACGGCGAACGGATGCTTGTCAGTGAAACTCCACGTTGCGAGTCAAGACGCACCCGGTTTGTGAGAGGTTTCCGCAACAAGACTGGCCTCCTGCCACCAATGTCGCGGATACTCCGATGTACACGGCGGGCCAAATCCTCACCGTATCAAGAGCCTCATGAACCACCGCCAACCATTGCTAAAACTCGTCGCGACACTGCTGCTTTCCACCGCACTCCTGGGTGCTCAAACACCCGCGGGGAGAATCGCGCCGGTGCTGCGGCCGTTTGTAGACGATCAGATCCTCGCAGGAGCCGTGGTTCTCGTGGCAAACCCTGACAAAATCCTCGATATCGAACCGGTCGGCTGGGCGGACATCGCAGCAAAGAAACCCATGCAGGCCGATTCCACGTTCTGGATTGCGTCCCAGTCCAAACCAATCACTGCTGCGGCACTGATGATCCTCGTGGATGAGGGAAAAGTGAACGTCGAGGACCCGGTCGAGAAGTACCTTCCTGAATTCAAAGGGCAGCAAGTCAATGCAAGTCCCGAGCCAGGAAAACCGAAGCTTCAAGCACCGCAACATCCGATCCTGGTTCGCGAGATCCTCAGCCACACCAGCGGCCTCGATTTCAAATCATCGATCGAAGCCCCGACGCTTGACCTGCTGCCGCTTTCCGAGCGGGTGAAAAGTTACGCAGCAATGCCGCTCTTATTCGAGCCCGGCACGCGCTACAAATATTCAAATGCGGGGATCAACACCGCAGGCCGCATCATCGAAGTCGTCAGCGGGTTCAGCTTCGAGCAGTTCATCGAAGAGCGCATTCTCAGGCCGCTGGAAATGCGGGACACCACGTTTTTCCCGAACAAACAACAAATCGAGCGCCTCGCAAAATCATACAAACCGGCCGGAGCTAATGGCGGACTGGAGGAAACCAAAATCGCGCAGCTCAAGTATCCGCTCGATGATCCTGACCGGCGCGCGATGCCCGCCGGCGGACTGTTCTCAACGGCGCATGACTTGTCGAAGTTCTACCGGATGCTCGCCAACAACGGCGCCTTGAGCGGCAAGCGAATCCTCTCGGAGAAAGCAGTCAAAACGATGACTTCAGAACACACCGGCCTCGCCGGCGCGCACTACGGCTTTGGAATCGGAACGGATGGCAAATCGTTCACACACGGCGGCGCGTACGGCACAAACTCGCGGTACGATGCCGAACGCAGACTCATCACTGTTTTTCTCGTGCAGCACGCAGGTTGGTCCGGTAATGGAAAAACGATTCTGCCGGAGTTTCAAAAAGCCGCGACCGAAGCTTACGGCTCGAAGGTGAGCGATAAGACGGCCGCCGCGGAGAGTGCGTCGCTTGTTGTCGGAATCAGCAGCGAGCCGGAGCCGCATGAAAATGGCGCGGAGGATTGGGGACGCTATTCAATCAGACCGGTTGGCGGTCCGGACATGGCTCTTGTGCCGGTGGATGGAGTGATCACGATTGGGAAGGCAGCGAGGGAAATTGCGCAGAAATGGAACATCGTGCGCGGTGCCGACGGATTTTTTTGCATCAGTCCCGCGGGCGACCCGTCCCGCGCTCTTTCCGTCGAGAATGGCGGCGCGCAGCGCGGCAACCGAATTGTGCTGGAGTCCAACTCCGGCAAGCCCTCGCAGCTCTGGGCGTTTCAAAAGCAGGAGGGCGGTGCGTACGCTCTGACGCCGAAGCACGCGCCGCACATGGCGCTCGACGACTTTGGCGGAAAGACCGCGCCCGGCTCGCGAATCGACCTGTGGGACAAAAAAGCGGGGGACCGACATTTGCACTGGTTGGTTCAGCCGCTTGAAGGCAGCCCTGCTGGGGAGCCTGCGTCCAATGCTGCCGTGACCCCGGCAGAAACTGCGAACACCGCGTACAGACCGCCCGCGATAAAGCCCGAGGACATTCTGCCGGGCGAGACAAGGCAGCTTGTTTTCGCACAGAGCAAACTGTTTCCCGGTACCCTGCGGGAGGTGACGGTGTTTATCCCGAAACAGTATGACGCAAAGAAGCCCGCCTGCGTGTACGTCAAAACCGACGGCTTTAATCCACGCGAGAAGCTGATGATGGAGACCATGATTGCCACCGGAGAAATGCCGGTCACGGTCGGTGTCTTTGTGAGGCCGGGTGAGGTTCCGGCACCGATGAAGGGGACGCTGGGCCGACGCAACCGCGACTTTGAGTATGACGGCGTCGGCGATGAGAACGTGCGGTTTCTGGTGGACGAGTTGCTGCCGTTTGTTGCGAAAGAGTGCGTGCTTAACTTGTCCCCCGACGGCAACGACAGGTGCATGTCGGGCGGGAGCAGCGGGGGCATCGCGGCCTTCACCGCGGCGTGGCACCGGCCTGACGCGTTCAGCCGGGTGTATGCGGCAAGCGGAAGCTGGGTCGCCTTTCGAGGCGGCCACGAGTTTCCAACCCTTGTGCGCAAGTTCGAGGCGAAACCCATCCGGGCATTCCTGACCACCGCGACCCTCGACATGGAAAATTGTGCGGGCGACTGGTTTTTGGCGGATCAAGAGATGGAAAAAGCGTTGAAGTTCGCGGGGTACGACTACAGGTTTCGCAAAGTTGAAGGCCGCCACGTCGCGGGCTACGCCGAGAATTACCAAGAAGCGATGGCGTATTTGTGGAAGGACTGGCCTGAGCTGGTACAGTCTGGTCACAGCGCTCCGCGCGCGCGGGAGATCATTCTGCCCGGGGAAGGCTGGCATCTGGCGGCCGAAGGTTTCAAGAGCACGCGGGGTCCGTCCTGCAACGCGCAGGGCGAGGTTTTTTTTGCGGACACCTCCGCGAACAAGATCCATCGGATCAATCTGGACGGCTCAGTAGCCGAATTCGCAAAGGACACGGGCAACGCCCACTGTGTGAGCGTTGGCCCGGATGGAACTCTCTACACCATCTCCGAGAAATCCGGGAAACTCATGAGTTACACGGCGGGAGGCGCGGCCTCCGTGGTGCTGGACGAGATTTTCGGTCACTCCATTCTCGCGATGCCGGACGGCGGCCTCTATGTCACGGCGAATGCCGAAAAACCGCGGGATGCCGGCACCGTCTGGTTCATCAAGGATGGGAAAAAGCGGCAGGTCGACGCCGGCCTTGGTTTCGCGACCGGCATGGCGTACCGCCCAGACCAATGGCTCCTTTCCATCGCGGATGGTCATTCAAAGTGGGCGTACAGCTATCAGATCAAACAGGACGGTTCGTTGATAAACAAAGAGCGTTTCTTTCATCTGCACGTCCATGATTGGCAGGACGACGCGGGAGCTGAATCCGTGTGCTACTCGATCGAGGGCCGCCAGTTTCTTGCGACGAAAAGCGGCATACAGATCAGTGCGGACGACGGCCCGACACAGGTCATCCTTCCGGCGCCAGACAATGCCCGCGTGACGGGCGTGGCAATCGGCGGAAGGGATCTGGACACGCTGTTTGCCTTCTGCGGCAATCGAATTTGGAAGCGCAAAATCCGGCAGCATGCGATGGGCGCGTGGAGCCCGTGGACGTCCGTGACGGGGACGAAATTATAGTTCTGATAAAGCGGCATTGCTTGTGATCTCGCGGCCCGCCACGCTTCCGGTCATGAAATCTTTCCGCCGATTGATTGCATGTTTGACCGTGTCGATGGGTGTTCTTTTACCCCGATGTGACGCAGCCGATTTGCCGAAGATTTTAATGAAAGGAGAGACCTACAAGTTGACCTTTACTGTGCCTTTGAGCATCTCCAGGCAGCGCTTCGCGCCGCCCGGACCGTTCTTATCCGTGGAGGAAACACAACCCAAGCCGCTGAGGACTTGGTTTGTGGAGGTTGTTGAACTCGACGCCTCCGGCTGGATTCTTTGCGATGATCCGAAGGCTGTTACCGGTCTGGATGCGGGCAGCAACCCCTTGATTCCGCCGGTATGGATCAGCGTAGGAGCGATTGCGGTCATCCAGCCGATCCAGCCAAGACAACCAATCGGAAACGGCCGGCCAAAGCCGACTCACTGATCAAAACTGCTTTTCATCGGACCGAATCCACCGGGCACATGGTCAAGGCGGCGATGACAGCACGCCAGAGCGTGATCCACACCAATCGCTCTCGCTTAAACTGTAGACGAATAAAAGGCGGTCTTCGATAAAGAGCGAACGCCGCTTTTTTGATCACTCTTTGACCATCCCGAGCCATCCCGCCTGATAGTGCGAAAACGCAAGTTGGGCTCCGACTTGCCGGGCATATTCGGCCACAAAAAGAGCTTTTCCGCTGATTTTCGGGCTGATGACGATCGAATATTGGCCGCTCTGATCGGGCGCAACGTAGGCCATTTGGGGCGCATCGTCGACAACCACAAGTGTTCGGGGCGACAGCGCAGTTGAGACGGATACCAACTCCTTGAGATGATGCACCGCACTGAGCGTTGGATCCGACCAGTCGACATCGTAGGAGTCCATGTAAAGCAGGTTGATCGTGCGGCCGCTCCGCCTGAGTTGCCGCGCCACCTCGCCAAGGACTGCCACGCTGTCTCCGGTCTGCACCTGCACCCTTTGACTCACCATGGCCTTGCAGGCGGAGGTCGCAGCAGGATCCAAGTCGACCGTGAGAACGAGGGGATTCGCACTCGCTGAAAACTCCGCATACTTGTCCCACAAAATCGTGCTTTGTCCGTCACCGGCCCAATTGCCGACCTCTCGCATGCACCCGGTTTCAATAATCGTCAGTGGCCCCTCAACCTGATCCAGATACTCGAACATTTTGCGGAAGGAAACCTCTCGCTTCGCAAGCTGCGGGGCAGCAGTGGAATTAAACCACGCCCAGAACATTTCGTTTCTCATAATCACAATTTAAAGGACCCGCCGTTCAAACAGTCTCAGCACAAATTTGATTCTCGGCGCCGAGGATTTAGAGCAACCCAAGCTGATTTAGGTGGCTCACGCAAGTGTCCGCCGATCGCTCCCAAGAAAATCGGCTCCTGACGACGCGCGCCGCAGCGATTCCATGCGCCCTGAGGTTCGGGGAACGAACGGCCTCTATGATTTTCCCTGCCAGCGTTTCAGGGTCGATTTTAGCCCATTCTCCATAATTCCTGTCGGCATGCTGATACCAGTTATGCCAGACCGGACATTCGATCGGAGCCAATTCGTACGGCACGGAAACATGAAGTTTGGGGATCGCCCCAAGAAACTCGGATTGCCCGCCAAAATCGCAGCAAACTGCGGGAAGTCCGCATGCGATCGCCTCAATCAGCGGCAATCCCCATCCCTCGCATCGGGAGGGAAATAGAAAGATGTCGGACTGGCGGTACAAATCCACCATCTGGGGCTGGCTCAGAAGACCGGATACCAGTTTTACGGGAAGGTTCGCGTATGGCTGCGCCAGCGTCATGAATTCGGGATGCATCCCCGAGCCCTGCGGGTTCACCCAGTCGGGCTTCATCCACAGTTCCATGTTTGGCTCATGTTCGGAAGCAATCCGAAAGGCCTCCAACGCCTCCGCGTAACCTTTCCGGCTTTCATATTTCCCGACCATCAAAATTCGAGTCGGCCCTTCCTTTTTCACCAACGAACGGGCGAAAGGGTGGAACGAAAACGGGTCGACTCCTTCGGGCGCCACAAAAATGCGTTCCTCCGGGAGGCCATAGCGCACCATGCAGTTTCTGCCCCAGGCGCTTGGAGAGAAGATGAAATCAAAATCCTCCAGCCACCTCTCGTATCCTGGAGAAGGACGATTGGATTCGAAAACGGCGTAATAAATGCAAATCCCACTCAGACGCCCTGCAAAGGACTCAGGGAAAAAGCAAATATTCACGTCAGTGTCGTGGGTGCTCGCAATTGCTGATTCCACCTCCTGGGGGGACGCATGATTGAAAAACTCCGCTGTAAACAAACCACCCTCATAGCGGCACAGACAGCGGTAAAGCGACTGGCTGTGCACGCCGATCCCGGCATTGCTTTGAACCCCGAATAGTCGAATCCGCCTCATTTGCATCGATAAACAGTAAGGCAGCACAATCAACGCTCCGCCCCCGCAAGGCAATGCTCTTTGACGGGTTTCAGACCGGCACCGGCTCACCTGTCCCTTTTGCGCCCAGCCGCTCGACGCCGGTTGTTTTTACAACGAAAAGCCTATCCCTTCTGGCGCTGGTTTCTTACCGTATTCGGGGATCGACTCGGCAGCTCGTGCTCCCAGTTCGGCGGTCCGTTCGCTTCCAGCTAACCAAGGATTCCCCCACAGCCCCACACCCCAATGTTCCGACAACTCTGTCTCGTGCTTTCCGTCCTGATGCTGGCGAATCCCCCGACGCGAGCCGTCGAGACCTTCGATGTTGACGGATCCAAAGCTGTCATCCACCCAGCCGCTGATCCCGCGAAGGACAAGCCCTGGCTCTGGTACGCGCCGGCACTCAAAGGCGGGGTTTCCATCGTCCAGCACAAACTCTACGCCGAGGCCTGCCAGAGGGCGGGCATTGCCATCGCGGGATGCGACCTTGGCGAGGTGCGCGGGGCTCCGGGCAGCACCGCGAAGTTCACCCAATTTTATGATGAAATGATCAAGCGGGGCTATTCTCCGAAGCCGATCCTATTGGGCCAGAGCCGGGGCGGCATGATGACCCTCGCGTGGGCGTTTAGGAATCCCGATAAAGTGAGGGCTTGGATCGGCATCTACCCGGTCTGCAACCTGACAAGCTGGCCCTTGAAAAACTCCAAACGCGAAACGCTCGCTGACTTCGCGCTAACCGAAGACGAACTCACCTCCCGCCTCAAGGAGTTCAATCCTCCAGACAACCTTGCCGGCCTGGTTGCCGCCAAGGTTCCGCTTTTCTCGGTGCACGGCGACAACGACTCGGTTGTTCCGCACATCGAAAACACGCTGCTTCTCAAGGAACGCTACGAGTCGTTGGGTGGGAGCTTCACGGTTAAGATTGTTCCCGGCGAAGGACACAAAGTGGGCCCTTCTTTCTTCGAGTGCCAAGAGTTGGCGGACTTTCTGATCAACGTCGCGAAGTAGTCGCACAGCCACACCAAGGCGTTCCCTTGACTGGAGATTTTCCGAGTGTGGTACCTTTGCAAAGCGACGATCCGTTGTTTGCGCGAGTGAGGGATGCTTGCAGTTGAGGGTTTACTCAAAAGCCGCTGCGTCATATCCTAAGAGGAGTTCTTCGATCGTGAGAACTTACCACCCCATTCCGTTCATCCCTGCCGCTTTCCTGATTTTTTTGACGCTGTCATCCGCCGGATTGTCAGCGCAGAAACCCACTCAGGAGGAGGTAACGTTTTTCGAATCCAAGATTCGCCCGCTCCTCGCGGCGCATTGTTTGGAATGCCACTCGGCGGAAAAGGGAAAGATAAAAGGCGGGTTGAATCTGGACTCCAAGCCGGACTGGAGCAAAGGAGGCGAGTCGGGGGCGGTGATTGCGCCGGGCAACGTGAAAGAGAGCTTGCTGGTGCGCGCGGTCAGCTGGGATGGAGATCTTCAGATGCCACCGAAACGCATGCTGGAGACAGAACAAATTGAGGACCTGAAGCGATGGATCGCGATGGGCGCACCTGACCCGCGCGAGCCGTCCGCCAATGCATCGAAATTCGACAAGACAAACCACTGGGCTTTCCAACCATTCAAGAAACCTGCGATTCCGAGCGTTAAAAATCCGGGCTGGGCGCAAACACCGGTGGACCTTTTCGTGCTGGCCCAGCTCGACCAGAAGCAAATGCTTCCAGCCACGCCCGCAAGCAAGGAAGTGCTTTTACGCCGCGCGTATTTTGATCTGATTGGGCTTCCGCCCAAGCCGCGCCAGATCCATGAATTTTTAAAGGACTCGAGCCCCGACGCGTTCGCACGGGTCGTTGAAGAATTGCTGGCCGATCCCGGCTACGGCGAACGGTGGGCGCGCCACTGGCTGGATACCGCCCGCTACTCCGACACCACGGGCCTCACAGGAAACAACCGGAACAACGAGTACCACTATCCATACGCATGGTCCTACAGGGAGTGGGTGATCAACGCGCTCAACGCGGACATGCCGTACGACCAGTTTCTCATCAATCAGCTTGCCGCGGATCGCGTGCCAAACAACGACAAGTCAAACCTCGCCGCACTCGGGTTCCTGCTCGTCGGGCAGCGTTTCAGCAACAACGACGACACCATCAATGAACGGATCGATGTGGTGGGACGGGGCATGCTCGGACTCACCATCGCTTGCGCTCGCTGCCATGATCATAAGTTTGATCCCATCACCTCCGCCGACTATTACGCGCTTCGCGGCATTTTTCAGAGCACGATCGAGCCACGGGAGGGACCGCTGATCGGCGGCGATCCGAACTCGCAATCTTTCCTCGCGTTCCAAAAGCGCCTCGAAGCCCTCGAGCGCCACGCCGTGAACGCATTCTATGCAATACAGCGCGAAACAGGCGACCGCGTTCGCAAGAACGCCGCGGCGATGTTCGAATATCTCCTGCTTAGCACCAAGGACGCGAATCCCGAGGAAACGACCGCCGCCACCGCGCTTCTGAAACGCACCGGCATGAACGACCGGGAAATTCGCGACACCATGGGCCGCCACTTCCGAGCCGACGACCATTTCCTGGGGCCCTTTATCCAAATCGCAAACTCCGCCACGCCCGAGGCCGTGATTCTCAAGCTGCGCGCCGCCAATTCAAACAACCGTTATTCGCCGAGAGTGATCGCCTTTCTTTCAGGGCAACGTTCACTGCCAAAAGATCGCGGGGCGGCGGCGGCCCTCGCGGGGCGGTTTTTTTCGGAACTCGAACGCCAGATTCCCTCCCTGTTCGCGATCATGACGGACAAATCGCGCACCGTGGCCAACTACCCGATGCAGGATGATTTGGAGTGGGCGTCCTTTCCGCTGCCGATGGTCATGGCTTCGAATCTTACCACGCAGCGCATCGAAGAAGAATCCCGGCGCTGGGGTCGCCTCGGAGGCGCGCTGATGAACCGCGCACAACTTTCAAAGATCAATCATTTGAAGCTGACCACCCACGGCGGTCCAGTGCGCGCCATGGTGCTCGAAGATTCACCGAGTCCGGTTAACTCGCCGCTCTTTGTGCGCGGCAATCCTCCAAAGCCCGGAGAAAACCCGAGGATCGTGCCGCGGCGTTTTCTTGACGTGCTGAGCTCCGGGGGACGCGCTGAGCCTTTCCAAGGGCCCGGAAGCGGTCGGTACGAACTGGCTCTGGCTATTGCAAACAAGGCCAACCCGCTCACCGCGCGGGTGATCGTCAACCGGGTTTGGATGCACCATTTTGGCGAAGGATTGGTGCGCACACCGGATGATCTCGGCAATCAGGCGGGACGGCCCACCCATCCCGAGCTTCTGGATTACATTACGGAATGGTTCGTCACGGATTTCGGGCCCTCCAAGCCCGCATGGTCGCTCAAAGCGCTGCACCGGCTGCTGATGCTTTCACGCGTCTACCAGCAGTCAAGCACCAGCGTTTTCAAAAAAAATCCGGCTGGAACGGACTACGAAAAAATCGACCCGGGCAACACGCTCCTCTGGCGGGCGAATATACGCAGGCTGGACTTCGAGGCATTCCGCGACTCCATGCTGAGCATGGGAGGCGTTCTCTCCCGCAAAATAGTGGGAGGCCCGTCGTTCAACGTTACTGAAGAACCGATTGTTCCGCGCCGGTCCCTCTACGCCTACATCGACCGTGGTTCGGTGCCCGATGTGCTTATGCACTTCGACATGGCGAATCCAGACCAGCCCAACAGCAAGCGCTCTTCCACTATCGTACCGCAGCAGGCGCTCTATCTGATGAACAGCCCTTTCGCGGCGTTTGTGGTGCAACACATCGTCAAAAGACCGGAACTCGTAAGGGCGGTGCTCGTTGACAAGAACACCAATCACGGGATTTCCATGGTTTTTCAAATCCTACTGCAGCGGTTTCCGACCGCTCACGAAAGGCAGATGGCGTTGAAATTTCTCGTTGCTGAAAATAAAGCGCAGGATGTCGTGGAAAAGGATACCAAGAAAATTGCGGAAGCGGCCGCCAAGCTTGCTTCGCAAAAATTGGCTGCCGCGCAGAATAGCAACGACGCGCGGCGTGCTATTGTGAACGAAGGAGACATCGTGCAGCGGGCGACTTTCTCGCCTTGGGAAGCGCTGGTGCAATGCCTGCTGTTCACCAACGAATCGGCGTACGTATATTAATCGACGCGGATTAAGGTATGCCGTTTTGACAGACGCTGCGGCGTAAAAGGACGGGCCAGTGATGGCGGTATACGCCGATAATTTCGCGACGCACCTCGCCCTTCAAAGTGGCGCCGCCGCCGGCAGGACCAGACCAAGCAAACGTGGTTTTGACTGGAAGCGAGGTACAGACGAATGCGGCTCGCAGCAGCACTTTCACGCGCTCGCTTGCTCGTAAGAAAAAAGAGTAAAAAAGAGCAAACCCCCGGCCAAAAATGATTGCCCGGATGCACGGCGAGCCATGCTTGACGCTGATTCAGCGCTCTATAGCGTCGACTCGTTTTTGTCGTGCTCGATTTCGCATTCGATTTCCTGTTCTCCTTGATCATCGAAGTTCTGATGAAATGCACAGGCGAACTACCCCGATTTGTTTTCACGCTAGGCCGTTGAAAGCCGACTTTGCAGTTCTGGAGAAGGGACCAGAGGCCTCGCCTGCCCGAACTCATCAGCGCGAGCTCGCTGTTGGGGTTTCTGTTTTGGCTTACGGTGCTCCTGTGCTTCATGGCTTGAGGCCGGTCAATCCACCCCGTGAATCGCGCACGCGTTAATTGGTTTTAGCAGAAAGTGTATTGAAGCGTTTGCGCAAGCCCGGCCGGCGCAGAATTGTCCAGCAAACCAGCGCGGTCCGGTCTTTCGCGCGGGGAGAGCGGAAGTCGCTTCCGCGCCCGATCCCACGCATGGCGGATATTCCGACGGTGCCTGCCTACACGAGTTTCCATCCCGCGCGGTACTCGCGCTGGAGGAGTTTGTTGGCGGTTTCGTTGTCCGTTTTTCCGCTGAGATGATCCCACTTGATCGGCTTGCCCGTGCGATAGGCAACACCTCCAAGATGATTGGCGACTGTGAGAAGACCCGAGTAGCTGAAGTCGCATGGCGCTTTTTTTCCTGCACGCGCGCACTCGATAAACTGCTGCTGGTGGCTCGGGCCGTCTTCGATGGTTTTTGCCGGTCGTTTGAACTCCTGCACCTTGTCGTCCAGCAAGAGCAAGTGTCCTCCGTAGTTCGCAAGAACCATACCGCGTTCGCCAATGAAAAGGGATCCATCCTTCCACTGCGGGATTTTTCCTTCAGTCCAGATCTTCGGCTTGCTGGTGCCCTGATACCAGTGGTGCGTGACCGGAGCGAGATCGCCCCGCTGTCCGTAGGTCCAAGTCGCGCTCATGTTCGCAGGCGCGATTTCCGGATGCGGTGCGGGCCCGTGTCCCTCGACGGTGAGAGGATGGTCCAGCTTGAGCGCCCAGAAGGGGAGGTCATTGGAATGGCTGCCCAGATCGCTCATGGTTCCGTTCGCAAAGTTCCAGTAGCGGTACCAACGGGGGCCGGGGAAGTAGATTTCGTGGTAGGGACGCATCTGTGCCGGACCGATCCACAAATCCCAGTCCAATTCGGCGGGCACGGGCATCGCTTCGGACGGCATTTTGTCGATGTAATCCAGCACTCCACCTTTGGCGAAAAGGTCCGCGTTTGCTTCGGCCTCCGCCCTGGACTGCATGCCCCACGAACGCGAAACCCAAGTGTGCACCTCCCTGATTTGGCCGATCACTCCGCTCTGGATGAGTTCCACCGTCCGGTGGTAAGTGGGGGCGGAATGCATCTGTGTTCCCATCTGGGTGACCACATTCGCCTTCCGAGCCTCCTCCATCACCATGCGGCATTCGTGCACATCACGGGTAAGCGGTTTTTCACAATACACGTGTTTGCCCGCCCGGAGTGCCGGGATAATTGCGAACGCGTGCGTGTGCTCTGTCGTCGCGATGAACACGGCATCGATGTCGTCCATCTTCGTGTGCAGCTCGCGGAAATCTTTGTAAGTGCGCACGCCCGGAAATTGGGTTGCGGCGCGCTCGAGGTTTTTGGAATTCACATCACACATGGCGACCATGTGCGTGAGGTCGGCCATCTTTTTCACCTCGCCGACATGCGACCCACCGCGGCCTCCGACGGCGATGCAGGCGATATTCAGCTTGGAGTTGGGTGATTTGGAGGAGGTCACTGCCGGAAAACCGAAGGCGGCGCCGCCGGCCAATAGTGAACGTTCAATGAAGGCTCTTCGGGAAATGCGGGGGGTGTTCATAGACGAATTGCTGCCCAGCACGGTGCGCATGTCTTGGGGTATCCGCAATCCGAAAGGCGACGGTTCGTGGAAATCCCCCTCGCTTGTCCGGCAGTCACCGGGAATCCGGGGACATTTGCGGGGCAAATCCGTTCGATCGACCCGATAAGCGGGTGTTTTTTCTTTCTTTCAGCGGGGGCCTCACAGAATAATTCGATGGTGAGCGGGCTTGTGAAAAAACGGCGACGATCATTCTGGTCCTCGCGGAGTTTTCATAGGTACCAAGAAGCATCGAGCCGACTACATTTCAGAATTCTCCCATCAACCGGAAATACCAATCTCATCGTGAGGAAAAAAGGTGAGCGAAGCGCAAGTCTCGTCTGCAGCCACGGCTCCCAACTCTGAGGTAACTCCTCGACGATTCCCAAAGCCGCTTCCGTGACTCCTAGTCTTCGACGGTGATCACGGCAGTCCTCACCTTTCGGCGAATTCTTTGATTTTCCCTCCGACTTTGATTAGTTAAAGCATGACCGCAAAGCAGTTTTACGATTGGCAAACAGGTGGCGGAACGAACGATGTGATGCAGATGGTGAACGGGCTCGAAGCAGCCGACATCGCTTGGTGCTGCATAGGCGGCGTGGCTGTGAACCATTGGGCGTTTGAACCTGTCGTCACTCAAGACGTGGACTTCACCGTTGCAACAGATCAAATTCAAAAGGCTGTTCAAGTGTTGGAGCGTTCTGGATTTGTTCCAGAACGATTCGATTGGTCAATTAACTTCAAGGGAAGCAGCACCGTCAGCCTTCAACTATCTACCGAGGAGTTTTATAAAGATTTTCCCGCAAGATCAGTTCCAGCCGACGTTCACGGGATTCTTCTGCGAGTGGCTTCGCTAGAGGACACTTTAAAAGGCAAAATCAAGGCTTGGAGCGATGCAGGAAGACGGCAGAGCAAACGAATTAAAGACCTCGGTGATATTGCTCGGTTGGTTGAATCTCATGCTTATCTCTGGGATTTGCTGACACCGGTTCTGCAAGCTCAGATTCAAAAGCCCGAGTAAGAGAGCTCCCAAACGGTTATCGATTTTTCGTTTCGCGAATGCCCTCAATGGTCCTTTCCCTGAGAGGTTTGGTCTTAGTTGGATTGCACTTTGAAACGTACCATTCCTCGGCGAGGTCGCTAACCAGTGCGCCTGACGCTCGAGCGGTCTCCATCTTGAGGTGCTCAAGATAAAACTGAACAGCATCAGCCAGCGTTTTACCAAAAGGGTCTAGAAGACTCTTCGCTCTCATCGCCATGTGGCGAAGCTCTGGATCAAAGTTGAGCCCCTCTAGACCGTTTTTATTGAGCTCCTTAAGAATCTGAGCAGTCTTTGCTTTCGCCTCGGCAAGCGTCCTGAAGTTGAACCGGCAACCTTTGGAATTTGCGCCTTGCCGCCTAGCATCGACTTGATACACGATCCCGCACGAAGACGGTTGAGTCCGTATTATTGGGAATGCCTTGCGGACAAGCTTACTTTTTTTCTTCTTCGCAAGGCTCATGTGGTTTGAATAAATTCTGTCAAAATTTTGTCAAATCAGAGAAATTGAGTTTTCCGCTAATGTGACTTAAAGTCTTTGGGGTGATCAGTTTGGAGGGGTGGTAGAGTGGTTTATTGCACCGGTCTTGAAAACCGGAGAACGGAAACGTTCCGCGGGTTCGAATCCCGCCCCCTCCGCCACTGCTTGGGGATGACGGGCTTAGGTTCTTGGATAGGGGGTTTTTGCTCGAAGTCAGAAAAACACTTCGAACACGACGTCCGTAATTTCCCATCGTTTCAGAGTGTTTCTGAGACGGGGGATGGGGTACCGGTTCGCTGGAATGCTCTGCGACGCAGACGCGCTGGGCCGTCTGGTTTTTTTCGCGCCAAATTGGCAATCTTCACTGCTCAGAATCACACGAATGTTGCTAGTCGATACTGAAAAAGCCCTGCCAAAAATTTATACAGGGGGTACCCCTGCGAAAAAAAGCGACTGATTACGTCGCGGAAAAAGAGCCGAAAACGCCCGACCCACGCCAGCAACTGACTAAATAAATTGCATCGCAATCCCACTCGAGAGCGCATTCATTGCGTCTCCGCAGGTTTCTTTGAGTCGACGTTTTCCAGTCGATGCTCGCTCGTCATATGACCGATCGTCGGTTCAATGGCGGCACGCTTTCTCATCAATTGCCACAAACATGAGGGAATGGCTCCGGGCCGTCGCCGATCAACACTCAATGACGCCGGGCCCTGACTTTTGTTTTTGCGGCAACCCCTGTCCACAAACAAATAAATGTGATTTCAGGAGACGAACGAAGTATGCACGGAACGATTACGAATAACGCGGTACATTGTGATCCGACCGCCGGCTAATCTGCCGCCTTCGGCTCACTCGCTTGCATCCTGAAAAGGTCGGTGATGTCGTCCACGGTCGTGCGTCTGCCGCGCAGAAACCGTTTCGCGCCGTTCAACTCCGAATCTTCAAGCTCCCAGTCGCACACAAAATGGTCCGCACTCCTCTCGGTTTTCAGCAACCGGTTCACCCGGCGGAAATCGCATCCGTAGTGCGCCGCATCCCAAATGTG
>JBILLT010000177.1:0-5125 GCA_044375925.1 Chthoniobacteraceae bacterium
CGGCCCCGTTCTGGGACGATGACCTCGACATGCTCCAGCAACGAATGGACCGGCTCGGCGACACGTTGGGCGCACAGTTCAACCAGACCCCCGCGATGACGGAGGAGGAGAAGGAACTGGCCCGCCAGAAGGCAATCGAAGAGCAGTTCACCCCGGAAGAGCTTCGTCGTCTACGTGCCGGCGTTTCGAACGGCGGCTACCACTACCTCGGCGCGGCCAAGATCATGGCACCGATCGGCCGCGCCTACGCCGAAGCTCTCATCGGAGCCAAACCAGCCACAGAGTGACGAGATGAGTTCGGTGACGCATCGGAATCTCGCGAAAGGACACAGCAGGAACTCGCGGCGAGAGTCCACACGACAGGCCGGTCACCCTGCCATCGCGCGAGGTTCTTCCTTGCCGCCGTGAGCACCCACACGCTCGTTCAACCAGTTCGTGAGCGATATCGCTTCGACATCGGTGTTCAACCGGTGAACCTGCACCCGACCGGTGGCCCCGTTCTCTCGGGCCGACATCACAACGCAGTGGTGCACGTAGTTGTACCGCCCGCTTCGAGACTTCACCTTCTCGACCTCGAAACCGTGCACGTCCTCAAACCGGTACAGCTTCGGTTGACCGCCAGAGTCAGACGTAGGAATCGTCAGCGTCTGCTCGGCTTGATCGATCACCAGCAGCGTGCTTGCGCGGCGACGCCGAGACTCCATCAACCTGTACACGCCGGCCGCGAAGACCAGCGACGTCGCAATCACGCACGCCTGAACGCCCACAATGACGCCGAAGCTGTCGGGAACCAGGGTGCCGAGTAGAATCGTCCCTGTGAGGGCGACCACGCCACCCGTGGCGCTGCCGACTATCCATGCACTCATGGGAGCCAGCGAGATCGCCACCCTCGATTCGTCGAGGTGGAACACAGGCAGCCCTCCTGCCATACGGGCATTCTTCAGTTTCGATCTCAACCATCCGACGATCCCACCTGACAAGAACAATGCCGCGAGCGAGATCGCGAAGGCGATGGGATCTCGCCACATGAGCCCCTGACGCAAGACTGCTTGCCCCGGATTCGAGGGGTCGTAGTACACCGTGACGTCGGACCCGGGCTGGTGCGCCTCGGCCCAGTCCTTGCCGTACGCATCAGGCCCGTTGTGGGCGTACGAGAAGCGCTGGCTCGTGTGAGTCTGCGCGGCCAACGTGTACGTGTAGAGCACGTGAGCGGTGTGCGACACCCCACTCTTGGATCGATGCGCCGTCGCATACGAGTCCAGAACAACGCCCTGCGTCGCCGAGTATCCGAGCGTCGCGGCTTGGCGAATCACCTTCGTGCCCCACCACGCGGACGCGCACGCCGCGGCCACGAGGAGTAGGCGGAACAGCCATGAAAGGTCCCGAAAGTGGTTCACCGCACGCCTCCCAGTGGCCCGGAAACCCAGACCAAGGGCCGCAGTGCCCCCGAGCCTCCGGATCACCATCTATTCGGGTCATCCGAGGCGCGACTGGTGCGAAATCCCCCCCGCCGACACCAACGAAAAAACCCCGGCTCCACTCGGAACCGGGGTTTAACTCCTTCAGAATCGGGCCTTTCGGACGCATGGCGCCGTGAGTCTACTCAGACATCTTCGCCTTCGGCGCGACGATCTCGATCGCGCCATCGTCGTGCCTGACGGCCCACTCGGGGTAGCCCGAGGCCGGCCCGATGAACCAGACCGAAACATCGCGACGCAAGACTTCGCGGCTCTCGGTTTCGACCTTGTAGTGGACACGGAGAACCTCGAGATCCTCTGAATTCGCAGCCCGCCACGGCCCGGAGTGTTTGCCAAAACAGCCGCCCAAGGCCAGAAGGAGGCAGGGCGACGCGATGGTTGCGAGGATGCGAGCGGGGGAGAGCCGATTGGGTTTCATGTTCGGCCCCTTCAGTGGATTCGTGTTTCAGATTTTATGCCTGAGGCGTTGCTGATTGCCCGAAGCGATCCGGTTACTGGCTTTCAACTCCCCGCGGGACATTCTGGAACAACTGGCGAGTTTCTTGAAGAACCAACACGGCTTTCGACGTCGAGAGTAGGACGCGTTGCGCGCGCACAGTTTTGCCGGTTGGAGGCAATTTCGCGGCGCAAGTGCTTGCAAGGACTGGGGTAGAAAATCTGCAAAATCCCCGAGGATTTGGCCAGCGCGTGCAGAAGCGTGCGCACGGGGGCGGGATGTGTGGGTGGGGTGCGGGCGCAGGGAGTCGATGACAGGTGGCTTGGAAAGTCAAGCGTGAGTAGCAAGGCACACGAGGCCTTCAAAGCAAGGCCTCGTGGCACGGTGAGGGTGATGCCACCCGCCCGCCCCTAGCCCTGCAGAGGCGGCACAACCCGTACCTCTACGCGTGGTTACGGCCCGCGCGACGGGCTCGTGCGATTCCGTGGAACGAAGAAGGGCCGAAACTCTCGCGAGTTCCGGCCCTGGAGAGATGACAAGGGACTTGGCCTGTCGAGCGGCGTTCCCGCGAGGTTACGGGTTGCGTGCAACGCGGAAGCCCGTGCCGCCGGACTCCACCACCTGCATCTCATAGCGGCGCGATGCGCGGTTGAACCCATCCTCGAAGTCGAAGAAGCTTCCGCGGGCGATGCGAGAGGTGCCCGAGGCGGGGCCGGTCGGATTCGTCTTCGCGCTGCGGGTGTAGTCACCATACCAGTCGTTCACCCATTCCCACGCGTTGCCGATCATGTCGTGGAAGCCGAGCGCGTTCGCGGCCTTGGTGCCGACTGGCTGCTTGCGGCCGTCGGAGTTCCCGCGGTGCCACGCGATCGCGTCGAGTTCGCCGTAGCGCGGGGTCTGTGCGCCTGCGCGACATGCGAACTCCCACTCGGCTTCGGTCGGAAGACGCATGCCGATCTTGCTGCAGAAGTCGGCCGTCTTCGTCCATCCGGCCATGATCGGAAGCCCGCTGCGCGAGTCCTGCGCGGGGTCTGGCTGGTCGCCGGCCGGAGTGGTGGTGAAGGTCACGGTCCCGTCGGGCCCGGCGACCGCCGTCTGGCGGGTGGCGATTTTGTTTCCCTGCTGATCGACGAGCTCGTAGCCACCGCTCACCACGATCGTCGCACCGCCGCCGACCTCGATCTCCGCGCCTTCGACGCCCGGCTGCACGCGCTCCGATCCAGTCTGCGCGCCCGCGCCCATCACCTTCGTCCACTGCTCGCGCGTCACCTCGTAGCGTCCGAGGTAGTAGGGCTCGGTCAGCGTCACGCTGTGAGCGGGAACCTCGTTCGCCAGGGCCTCTGCGTCGCCAGCGCTCTTGCCCATCATGAACTGCCCCGACGGCACGAGCAGCATCTCGATGCCCGAGGCCTTGTCGCGCACGCGCCACGGAAGGCCCGTCTTCGCGATCGCGTCGCGCAGCGCGGCATCGGTGACGACCTTCGCGTCGACATCCTTCTCGATCACTTCACACCAATCGAGCGTCGCGGGAGCGCGGGTCGCCGTTGCAGCGGGGGCAGCGGGAGCCGCGGGCGCGGCC
Source organism: Chthoniobacteraceae bacterium (assembly GCA_044375925.1). Taxonomy (GTDB): domain Bacteria; phylum Verrucomicrobiota; class Verrucomicrobiia; order Chthoniobacterales; family Chthoniobacteraceae; genus Chth-196. The sequence goes on from JBILLT010000177.1 coordinate 3,494, forward strand.
GCAACCGCCGTCACGGCCGTCGTGGTCACGGCGACGGTGGTCGCCGGGGCCTTTGCAGCGGGCGCCGTCTTCACTCCGACCGTGCGCGCCGCAGGCATCGCACTCGACAGCGGCGCAGCCAGCGTCGTCGCGTTGGGCGAGTTCTTCATGAACATCGCGTACCACACGCGGTCGAGCTCCTCGGCGCGGGCGCGCAGGCGTTCGCGCTGCACGGCGCGCTGGTCCGGAGCGCGGTCGTCCATCGTCAGCATCACGCCCCTGCGGTTCACGGGCACGACTTCCTCGAGCATGCGCAGGCCGGTCTTGTAGAGCGCGATCGCGCCGGCGTCGTCGAGCGACTCCGCCTGCTCGAGCATCTCCTTGACGAGGTAGCGCGCGTTGAACTGCGCGTCGCCGCCCATCGCGAACTCCTTGATGTCCTTCTCGAGGTACGCCTGCGAGGCGACGGCCTTGTTCTCGAACTGCGGCGGAACGATCACGCGGTCGACGATGTGCACCACGCGGCCTCCGACGGGAATGTCGCCGGCCACGATGCGCGCCTTGAACGGCTCCTCGGCCGCGCGGTCGGGATTCGACCGCATGCGGTAGACAAACACGGTGCCGTTCGCAAGGATGTCGAGCACGAAGCGGTCGTTGTTCTGCGAGATCATCGCCGGACCGCGCTCGCCGTCGTCGAAGTCGAAGCTCCAGGTCTGCAGCTTCGGAAGCGCGTGCCAGTCGAGGACGGCGCGAAGCATCTCGCGGTTCTTCGGGTCAAGGAGCGCTGTGCGCTCCGCCTCGGAGAGCCGCGCAAAGGCATCGTTGGTCGGGATGAAGAGCGTCCAGTTGCCGTCGGGCTCGGGCTTCGCCCAATCCTGGTCTGCGCCGCTCGCCTCGACGGCGGCGATGAAGGTCGAGAAGCGTCCATCGGGAACCGCACGCAGAGCCTCGATGAGATTGACGGGCGCGGCCTCCTTCATGGAGATGCCCATCGAGTCTTCGGAGCGTGTCGGCGTCGGCAGCACCACGCGGTCGATCACATGGATCACGCCGTTCGTGCAGCGGATGTCGCCGTCGACGACCCTCGCCTCGCCGTAGCGGAACCCGCGTCCGTCGGCTGCGATCGACTCGCGACCGCCGCCCGCGGTGCGCGCCAACTGCGCGTCCTCGATGTTCGCGATCTCCATCGAGACGAGGAGGCCCGGCACGACATGATGCGCGAGGATCGCGCGCAGCTTGTCCTTGTTCTCAGGAAGCAAGAGCGACTCGAGCGTGCCCTTCGGCAGCGCAGCGAATGCCTCGTCGGTCGGCGCGAAGACGGTGAACGGGCCGCCCGACTTGAGCGTGTCGGTGAGTCCCGCCGCGTTGATCGCGGCGAGGAGCGTCTTGAACTTCGCATCGGTCGCTGTGTCGATGATGTCCTTGGTCGCGGTCGCGGTGTCGCGCGGGGCGGGCGCTCCGCCGACTGCGCGGACCTGAACCTGAAGCGGGACGGCCGCGGGAGCTGTCGAGGCGAACAAGATAGCTGCCGCCAAAGAGAGCGGATTCCAGAAGAGTTGCATTGAGTGGTCCTTGATTGGAAAAAGGGGTGATCGCCGCGTCGCAGGAGTCTGCCCAAAGCAGTTCACCTCGCACGGCGGAGACGCGACTAGT
>JBILLT010000059.1:0-19904 GCA_044375925.1 Chthoniobacteraceae bacterium
CTAGGCCGGAATTGGTTGCACCCAATACCACTTTGCCTGCGCCAGACTTGTTGAGGTCTCCACGCAAATTATTCCCCGCAACCGTTACCGTACTGCCCGCTGACACATCCGCATCAATTACTCCACTAGCAGATCCAAGGGTACTGTTACCGGAGACTACTCCATTGCTCAATGTCACAGCACCAGTCGTTGTTTGATTCGCCCCCAAATTCAACTCGCCACCTATCAAAGTGATGCCTTCTAGGCCGGAATTGGTTGCACCCAATACCACTTTGCCTGCGCCAGACTTGTTGAGGTCTCCGCGCAAATTATTCCCAGCAACCGTTACCGTATCACCAGCTGCCACTGCCGCATTGATTACTCCACCAGCAGATCCAAGGGTACTGTTACCGGAGACTACCCCATTGCTCAATATCACAGCACCAGTCGTTGTTTGGTCAGCCCCCAGGGACAACTCGCCATCCGTCAACGTGATCTTTGTGAGGCCAGAATTGGTTGCACCCAATACCACTTTGCCTGCGCCAGACTTGTTGAGGTCTCCACGCAAATTATTCCCAGCAACCGTCACCGTACCGCCCGCTGCCACCGCAGCATTAATCCCACTAGCAGACTCAAGGGCACCGACCCCAGAGACTGTTCCTTTCCTCAATGTCACAGCGCCAGTGGTTGTCTGGTCAGCCCCCAGAGACAACGTTCCACCGTTCACGACAATATCGCCCACGCTGCCCCTGCCCGACAACGTTGCAGTTCCACTCCCTGCGTCTACTACGATGCTTCCGGCGCCGAAGCCGTTTTCACCCACAACTCCAGCCAATTCAATATTTCCACCAAGTTGAAGAGCAACACCTCCCTTAATCGTTGTTGTTCCGTCGACGGTCAATTTCCGGTTACCACCCCCCAGCGACGACCCATTCTCGGTGACTGAAATGTCCTTTTCTAGATCAACGGACGCAACACCTGAAGCGCGTAGATTGCCACCGTTCAGGTTAATCAGCTTTCCGGATCCCAGCGCATCAGCGTCCTGAACCTCAACAACACCTCCACTAATGAACGTGTCAGAATTATAATCATTCTGTTTCGCCAAAATCAGAGTCCCATCTCCTCGCTTCTCTAATCCTACAGCTCCACCTACGCCGCTCTTCATGTTCGCGTCGACCGTCACAGTGCGGTCAATAGCGACATTCGCGACAAAATTTCCGGCAGTTTTCTCGATTGAACCATTTTTCAACCCCGCGTCCACCGTTCCACCTCCGATCACAAAGTTGGCACTGCCCACCTGTTGAGTGGATCTGCCCAGATCCAAAGTGCCGCCTTGAAGATAAATTGAAGTATTTTCCGCAAGTGTATTGTTGCCCGCACTCAATGTGATCTGACCGTCGTTGATGACCGTTCCGCCCGTATAGGAATTCGTCGCCATCAAGACAAGCTCGCCTGAGCCACTTTTTACCAACTCCGCCGTTCCGCTGAGCCCGACCTCGATCGTCGACTTGTCCGTGATCGCCGCATTGAAAGACGCGCTTGCCTTGATACCCCCATCTTTCTCGACGCTTCCGTCAAAAACTCTTCCAGCGAGACTCATATTAAACGTCTTTCCCGCATCGTACTTGTTGCGGTTGACGTCCAAGGCGCCGCCAGCAAGCGTGACTGGTCCAGTGCCTAGAACTCTAGGCTTTGCATCTTTGTCTGACGGTGGGTTCGTACCCATCCGCACCGTCCCCGCTTGGATCTCCGTGCCTCCGGAGTAGCTGTTGGAATTGTTTGTGAGTTCCAGCACGCCATCGCCCGTTTTAATCAACTTCCCAGCATCCCCCGTTACCTCCCCGTCAATTCCCATCACCGTGGTGCCTGAATTCCCTCCGTTCTGCACATTCAAAGTCACCAAAGTGTCAATGTGGAGTGCGTCAATCCGAAGCGAGGCCTTGTTGTTCGCGCCCAGAACATCAACATTGCTGCCCAGTTTCACGGTGACTTCAGCGCTCTTTGCGGCGTATACGTCTTCCAGTTTGTACTCCTCAGATGTGCCGGGAACCGTGGGACTGCTATTCAAAACGATAGAACTTGTTCCGGCGCTGATGTTGTACGCTCCAGGCTCGGGCAACGCTTGAAAGTCGAGTGTCGCTCCCGACTCCAAAGTGATTTTTGGTTTGATGATCGAGAGAGATTCATCATCCATTGTTTCCGTGCCTTGGGTGTTTAATGTCAGAGTCATCTTCCCAGTGATCGCATCAGTAGCGATTCCGATGATTCTGGAACCATCTTTGATGCCAGTCCCACTGATCACGTCACCGACCTTCAGAGTCAAATCTGGCGCGATCAAAGTGATCTGATTACTACCTTCTTGAACATTCCCAGTCGCAGTTAGGGGCGCCCTTGCGGATCCCAGCGCCCTTTCGTGCTTGGCGATCACCGTGCCGGCTTTGACGGTAATTCCACCGTCGTATGAAATTGAATCCGCCTCCAGGACTAAAGAACCTGAGCCGTCCTTCACAAGATTGCTTTGCGTTCCCTTCCCCAAAAGCCCAGCCGCTTCCAGGAGTTCAACTCCCGCCCCAACATTCACGGTGTTGGACGCGTCGCTCAATTGTATGCCGTTCACCGTGATATTTGCGGGTGCCCCCTTCGAGCTCACCGAGAGAATTGTGGACGTAGCATCAACCGGGAGCGGGTCTTCGAAAGTAATCTTTCCTAATCCGACAGGGGCCGAGTTATTTAACACGATGCTAGCCTTTTGAGCTCCATTGCCCACTGTCACGTTCATTTGAGAGGTTGGAGCAACGTCGAATTGGACGGTCGCGTCGCCGATAATGATCCCGCCTCCAAGTATTCCTCCCAACGCATCAGAATGTCCGGCAACGACTGTTCCCTCACGTATATCGACGGAACCCGAAAAAAAAGTTGATTCACCCTTGAGTTCTAACACGCCCGCTCCCAACTTGATAAGATCATTGGTCCCAGTCACCCCAGTGTTCGCTGCATCGGAACCAAAAACCACCTTTACGGCACCTCCCAACGCCCCCCCCACATTTACTTTGCCAGCAACGCTCGACACGTCCACGCCACCAAACTCAACAGTTGTCCCCTGGCCCGTCGCTTGACTGGGGTTTACGCGAAGCTCAACTCCGTTGCCAGTGGTGTCCTCAAATGTAAGCGTCCCGAGCGTGGTAGAAACTGTTTGGTTTGAGATCACCGCCGAGCCATCCTTCACCGTGACATTGTAAGGATTCAAGGTAGTTCCCTGACTCACCTCGAGCTCCGCCGTCCCCAGTGTCACCGTACCAGACACGTCCCCTAAACCTGATGCGTTCTTCAACACGACCTTACCACCATTTACCGTCGTGCCACCGGCATACGTATTTGCTCCGCTCAATTCAACCGTCCCGCCACCTATCACGATCGCCGTTCCCGGTGCTTGCTGAGCCACAACCCCGTTCAATTTTACCGTTCCTACCGCGCCTGTTGAGTTTACACGCAATTCATTGACCTTCACTCCAACGTCGACTGTGAGAGAATCATCGAGGCCCACGGCCTTCAGCTCGCCTACGTTGAGGTTGTCGCCGAGCGTTAGAACGCCAATATTTCCCCCAGCAGAGGAACCTGTTGACTGAATGAAGACATTCGCAGCAGCAGGGAGCACCGCTTGAGAACCATCCACAGTAATGTTTCCAACCGTAAAGTTCGGATCATTAAGAATCTGGACAACCGACTTGTAAACATTGAGCTGCGTGGCAACACCGACAGCGAGCGGGGATGGAGTCCAATTTGCATCCGCGGTCACATCATAAGAACCAGTGGGCGTTTGCAAAGGGGTGCTTCCGCCTGTCCAAGTAAAAACCTGGCCGCTGACAGATACCCCTGAAACCACCATGATTCCTCCAGCGAGCGCCGCCACCTTGACTTCGCGCAGCCAGGGCGCAAAACGCTGAATTACTGCTTTGTCTAATTTTACGCCATCGGTTCCTTTAGCTGCTAACGCAGCAATTCCGGATTTCTTTGAGGGGAACGCTGGGTGGCGGTGAGACATATTTGGGGTGGTTTTAGATGTTGGTTAGCGGACTGGACGCGAACGTGAGATTAAAGCTTTATAAAAATAAAAATTTTGTTGAAAAAAATAAGTGCAACGTCGGCCCGAATGATCACTTTGATTCAAAAGACTTTAGGATCCGTTGATCAAACTAAGGACTGGATGCGCGTTTAAGCAAGTCATCAAAAGGATCAAGATGTGGGTAATATCTACTCAAAAAAACAGCGACTGCTTGATGGGTCGACTCCTCGTAAACGCCTTTTTTTAGTTGTGCTTGCAGAGCAGATTGGACTCGGTCGTTTCGATGCATCCGAAGCGAGAGTAATGCATTCTCTCGGACACCGGGGTCCGTATCATTAAGCGCTGCTACAAGCGACAGAGACGCCGCTGGGACTGACTCAAAATTCTCCAAAGCGGACGCTGATTCCGCCCGCACTCCAGGGTTCACGTCCCCTTGAAGCAACGCCAAGAACAACGGTAAGAGTTTGTTCAAATGCGCAGAACCGAGGGCCCGAACCCCCTCGACGCGACGATTCGGGTCTGGATCGAGGATCAACTCGAAAGCGCCATCGAATTGCGCCTCTTGCACACCGACACTCTCCCGAGCCTCCGCCACTATACGGGAAATGTCCGCAGCGTTGGGAAAAGCCTCGGTCTTCGGCGTCGCCACAGTTCTGGCAGTCTTTTGTTCGGCCCGCTGTATGATGCCGATGCTTGGAGAAAACGCAGTTTTTTGCGCCCAATAAACGACACCCGAAACACTGAGCAGCGCCGTCGCAAACAAAAGAGGTTTTTTTCTCATGCGCAACAAGCCTTGGAGCACATTAACTAGTTCGACACCAACTAAGTTAGTAGTTCAGAACAATGTTCCCTGACCTTTGGGCCGACTGCATGGTAATCCCGCAGCTTTGATCAAAAGTTGAAGCACCCCACTCCAAACGAATGCGGTCAGTTTGAGATACTAACGAACCGAGATTCAGCCTGCTCCCATTCATACTGATGATGCGTCGGTTTAAATCGATGGACACGCTGATCGTGCTGACACCCGCTTTAATCACGCCTGTGGCCTTGTTGTTGGCCACTTTCAAGGTGCCCTTCTGCACCAGCATCTCATACTGCCCAACCGTCAGCTTAAGGTCGTCGGTGACGGGGTTATACTTGGCCGTCCCCTGATACGTCACCATGCAGCGTACTGAATCTGAGTTATTTTGAGCTCGGGAAATCGACAAGTTCACACCGTCCACATGAAGCGCCGGGGTCGTTGCAAAATTATTCGCTGCCAAGTAGGTGATCGAGAGCCCTTGGGGGACTGAAGTCTGGTTACTCAGAGTGGTCGACTGATCTACACCGCCACCCTGAAATCTCACCGTAGTTGCTGCGTCGAAATCAAATAAGCCAGCAGAAAGTTTCGTGCAGGCAATCAGTAACTGACTCCGGTTGGTGCCACCAATCTCGGAAATGATCGAGCCGGATATTCCTTGAGCGGTATCGGTGATCAGAAAAACATTAGGATCCGAAGTCTTCCTGACATTATTTGATCCGATGGTTATTTGCGCTGAATCGAGCGTCAACGTCATCGGGGTCAACCCCAGCTTGGCACTCCAGCCCTTCGCGGTGTTGATTGTGCAGCGAATTTGCATCCCCGCCGTGGAATCAGTGACCTTTTTCCTGGAGACAAGAAGGCCATCCACTCGCATCCAGTCAGTTGTTAAATTGGATGGGACATTGCTCACCGAAACCGTGGTATACGCCACCCTCGTGAAAGCAGGCACGGATACGGGAACCGAGGGATTTGGAGAGTTTTCCGGCCCGCCGGTCGCCGAGACCCCATTCACGTTAACAGCCTTGACCAGAAACGAGTAAACACCGTTTTTGGGGAATGCTCCGTAGTATCCGCTGTAAACACCGTCTCCCGCCTGCTTGTCGCCGTCAACAGCCGAACCGCTATCGAACAACGTCATGCTCCCAACCGAGCCGTCGGGGCCTGTTATCTCAGCAGTTACGCCTACGCCAGCCACAGGGCTGCCGGCAGTCACCGGACATGTGATGAGTACACGGTTTGGATAAGAAACGGTCTTGGACGACACCGACGGCGTCACGCTGACCACTGGACTGGTCGCGTTGGCCATCAGGTTGTAACGGTAATTGGTCCCGGTTTTTGTCTTGGGAGCAACAACCGAGAGCTTCCAATTTCCCTTCATCGGCTTCGAAACACGAAAAACCGTGCTGTTATCGTCCCGCTGAAAGAGAACCCCGTCCGGAGCCGAACTTTGGAGGAAGGCCTTCCCGCTCGGGGAGGTGAGCTGGACGGCAAACCCAGGCGATGGAGACACCATTGCAAAAGTAACTTCCTCACTGAACTCGTCCACGGGAATCAGTGTATCGCTTTTCGTGTTTTCAAACAAAAGACTCGCAAGAGACTCCATAATTCCTCCACCTCTCAGCTCACCGTAAATGCGCGAGTAAATATCAAGTAGCCCGAGACCGTCCGAGGCTTGAAAGAACTTACCTCCGGTGCGATCTGCCATTGCGAGGAGGCCTGTCCCATCCGCACCGCTCCCGAGCGCGATGCTGTAGATTTTTGCCCCTCGATTCAGTGCGTTGGTGGAGGCGACATCCATCGTAGTCAGGCCGGAACTGTTATCCATACCATCGCTCAATACGATGATGTTCTCTTGAGCGCCGGTGGCGCCAATGCTATCCGCATTAAATACATCGACCGCTTGCTGGACTCCACGCCCGATAGCAGTGCTACCTCTCGCGTCAAGTTTGGCTATCTCATCCTTCGCCTGCCTGCGGACCACCCCTGCACTGTCGACTTCGGCAATTGGAAGTATCGTTGTGACGGTGCCGTCGAAATCGATCACCGTCAAACGGTCGGGCGGGTACTCGTTGGTTTCCGTGACACCGTTGACAAAACTCGTAACGGTATGACGATCCACGGTGAGCCCCACCATGAATCCAGCGCCTAATTTCGCCAGCGCCATTCGGTTTTCAGCGCCCATGCTGCCCGAACGATCGATCACGATTGCGAGACGAGAGACATCGGGAATCACCTCCCAAACGACACTCGTGTTTCCGGGCGGCATCGTGGTGTCCGACGGCCCACTGAGCGGAACATTTGGGAACACGTTTACCCCATTCCACTTAAACTTTCCAAGGGTCTCCCAAGAGCTCTCCTTGTTCATGATCCAATTCTCCGTCATCCACCAGTTTTTGCCGATCGTCTGCCCGGTATTGACGTCCGCCACTGAATCATACTCGGTCGCCGTGTTACCGATACCACCGCCACCCGCCATAATGTTGAAGGGTGCTAGAAACGGGAGTTTCTGGATTGGACTGACATTGGCGATCGTCCAAGCATTTTTGCGAGACGCAGGTACGAACCCACCTTGATACTGGTCGTACAAACCGAAAACATAATGTGAAAGCTCGTGCACAAGACTGAAGCCTCCACGAAAGGCTGCTTTATTTGCACGATGCCGACTTCCGAACAGCGTGGCGTGATAACCGGGCAACCCAAGGACCGCAACCCCATTGCTGTAAGCGGTGCCGTTACCCGGCAAAATCCAGATGTCCGCCGCATCCTTCTGTGAAAACGCCCTTCGATAGACTCTGACTTTCCCGATCTTGAGCTGGCCGTTTGTTGCATTCCAAAGCCGAGCTGAAGCATCGTCGAACACGTTTCTCCAGCTCTCCAAGTTTGTCAACCCGCCCAAATTCTCTTCGGTTTCGGAGAAGGCAAAGAGAACATTTAAGTCAAGGTTAGATGCACTCGTATCAATCGAACCGTTCCCTGCATGGGCCTTCTGGCTGGGTAACAAACAACCCAAAGTAAACAGGACACTTCCGAATGTTAAAGAAGCTTTGAATCGCCCCGTTAAGTGGCTAAACTTGTCCATAATGTCTTGAGGGTGTTTAAGTGCTGTTTCTCTACAAAGTTCTGAGAATACCGCCTGCGAGCGAAGCTTTCGTGCGGTATTTACCAGCAAAATTGCCTATTTCGTCAACTAAATGAAGGCAATACAAAAAACCATTAATACGCCTAAAAACTTTGGCCCGACTGCTCCTGATCTTGCTTGCCTTCCGTGATCTGTAGGAACCAGTGACGGAGCGTTTCATCCAATTGTCCAAACAAAACTGCCTGCGGGTTGCAAAGCCAAAACGCCAAACCGGCGGCCTCCAAAAGCTCACCGATCCCGAGGTCGTAGCCTTTAGCGGGCCCCGCGGTAAAACCGCGCTCTACACGACGGCGTGCGAAGTCCGGAGCGGAGCTATTCGTGGAGAATTCAAGCTTGGGGGTTAAAAAAAGATCGGGGGCTGACGCGGTTTTTTGCGCGTGGTGCTTTTCAACTGCTGGCTATGCCCGCGGGTTCACTCCGATTCCGATCGTTAGACGGGGCCAAAAGTCTACGCTTCAATTTGTCCGCTCAAGATTCGCCACAAATCCACCGCAGGGTTGCGGGGAGGCGCGCTTCCGCGTAGGTCTTGGGGGTATGGCGCACGCGGTTTTTCTCTGGCACATGCACCAGCCCTATTACGTCAACCCGTCCACCCGGACCGCGGTGATGCCCTGGGTCAGACTGCATGCGGTAAAAGGTTACCTGGACATGATTTCCATTCTGTCCGAGTTCCCGGACATCCGGGCCAACTTCAACCTCACCCCGGTCCTGCTCCTGCAAATCAAGGAACTCGCCGAGAAGACCGTCTCAGACCTCTGGCTCGAGTGGGCCCGCAAACCCGCCGCAAATCTCGACGAACACGAGCGCCTCGCGATCCTCGAAAACTTCTTCAAAATCCACTGGGACAACCTCGTCAAACCCTTCCCTCGCTACTGGGAGCTCCTCAACAAACGGGGCCTCCACTTCGACCGCTCCGAGGTCCGGCGCGGCCTCCGCTATTGGTCCTCCCAGGAATTCCTCGACCTCCAAGTCTGGTTCAACCTCGCATGGTGCGGCTACACGGCCGAGACGATGTTCCCCGAACTCGCCGACCTCAAACGCAAAGGACGCCACTTCACCGAAGACGAAAAACTGCGCGTCTTGGAAATCCACGGCGAAATCCTCGCCCTCATCATCCCGCTCTACCGCGCCGCCGAGGCACGAGGCCAAGTGGAAATCACCACCACCCCCTTCTATCATCCGATCCTGCCGCTGGTCTACGACAGCAACCTCGCGGAACGTTGCCTGCCCGGACGCCGGTTTCCAAAGCGCTTCCACTGGCCTCAGGACGCCCTCGCGCACTTGCAGCTCGCCGTCAAACAACACACCGAGATGTTCGGCAAAGCCCCGCGCGGCCTCTGGCCCAGCGAAGGCTCCATCGCCCCGGAACTCATCCCGCTCATGCAACAGGCCGGGATCCGTTATTTCTGCTCGGACGAAGAGAACCTCTTCCGCTCCCTCGCCGCCGACCCCGAGTCCCACGGGCAGGCACCGGACCACCTCGAGCTCTTCCAAGGCTGGCGCGTCGAACACGACGGCGCATCGGTGAACGCTCTTTTCCGCGAAAAACCGCTCTCGGATTTCATCGGTTTCATGGCGGCGAAAAACTCGCCCAAAGACGCCGCGAACCATCTGCTGCACCACCTCGACACCATCGCCAACGCGCTCCCCGAGGGACGCGGAGTCATTCCTTTGATTCTCGACGGTGAAAACGCCTGGGAAACATTCACCGACGGAGGCCAGACTTTCCTACGCGAACTCTACGCAGGTGTTTTGGAAAACAAGCGCCTCGACACCGCCACCATGGAGGAATACCTGCGCGTCGAACCTCCCTCCAAAACGGTGCGCACCCTTCACACCGGCTCCTGGATCTCCAGCAACTTCGACATCTGGATCGGCGAAGACGAAGAAAACCGCGGATGGGATCTTTTGGGCGACACGCGCAAATTCCTGCAAACCCGCCTCGACTCCGGAAAGCTCTCCGCGGAAGTACGCGAAGCCGCCCTTCAGGAAATTTACGCCGCGGAAGGCAGCGACTGGTTCTGGTGGTACGGGCCCGATTTCTCGACGGAAAACGACGCGCTATTCGACGATCTTTTCAGGCAGCACTTGAAGAATGTGTACGTCCTGTGCGGCGAACTGCCCCCCTCTTCGCTCGAAGAACCCATCACCGCGATGCGCGTCGCACCGCTCTACCACAAGCCCGAGCGGCCCGTTTCACGCACCCTCACCGGACGCCGCTCCTCGTTCTTTGACTGGACCGGCGCCGGATCGTACGTGGCGGGAAGCGAACAGGGCGCGATGTACCGCTCCGAACGGATCGTCCGTCAGTTTTTCTTTGGCAACAACACGGAGTTTCTCTTCCTGCGCCTCGACCTCGCGCGGAAAGACGACGTCACGCTTCGCATCGAATTTCACGGGGCCGCCGCGGACGCAATCGAGTTCTCACCAAACTCGGCAAAGCCCGACTCGCAGCCGCGAGCCTACCGACTCACCCTCAACGACGGACACACGGAGCAAATCACGCGTCTCGCGGTGGGCGAGGTCGCGGAGCTCGCCTTGCCGCTGGAGAAACTCGGCCTCTCGGGCGATTCGCTGATCCGCTTCCAAGTGAAAGCGTTTCAAGCGGGGTTGGAACGGGAGTGCTACCCCGAACGCGTGCCGGTGGAATTTGCACCGATCAGAAAAGACTACGCGCTGGAGCACTGGATGCTGTAGCCCGCGGAGCTGTTGGGTTTTGGCCCGCGGCTTTTCTCGTCGAACCGGCGGCCTCCGGCGTTCACTCCGCGGCCCCCACGCTCATGCACGCACCGACGCGCGCATCATCCCAGCATGCCGGCGAATGCGTGCCCTTCGTTCTGATCGATCCGCTCGGGCCGCCCCTTGTTGGGATACACCAACTTCGTGTGATCAACGCCGAGCAAATGCAGAATCGTCGCGTGGATGTCGTGCACATGCAACCGGTCCTCCACCGCGTACAAACCCAGCTCATCCGTCGCACCGATGGTTCTTCCTCCGCGCAGTCCGCCGCCCGCCATCCACATGGTGAATCCCGTCGGATTGTGGTCCCGCCCGTCCCCCTTCTCGCTCATCGGCGTGCGGCCGAACTCCCCGCCCCAGATCACCAGCGTGTCCTCCAAAAGCCCGCGAGCTTTCAAATCCGCGAGCAGACCCGCGATCGGCTTGTCCACCGCCCGGGTCAAACTTCCGTGATTCTTTTCCATCGCGGAATGGCTGTCCCATTTGCTGCCCGCACCGCTGTACAACTGCACGAAACGAACGCCGTTTTCGATCAGGCGCCGCGCCAGCAGGCAGTTGCGGCCGAACACCGCCGTCTCCTCCTTGTCCATGCCGTAGAGCTGCCGCGTCGCATCCGTTTCCTTGGACAAATCCACCGCCTCAGGCGCCTCGGCCTGCATCCGGTAGGCGAGCTCATAGCCGCGGATACGCGCATCCAACTCGGTGTTATCCGCACGGCTCGCGTTGTATTCGCGGTTTAACGACGCGAGCAGATCCAGCTTCCGCCTCTGCTGCTCGCGCGTCACGCCCTTCGGGTTTTCGAGGTGCTTGATCGGCGCACCGCTCGCCTGAAACTCCACGCCTTGGTACACGGCCGGCATAAACCCCGTCCCCCAGTTGCGCGCACCGTTCACGACGGTGGCCTCGCTGTCCTTGATCACCACAAAGCTCGGAAGATTGCGATTCAACGTACCCATGCCGTACGACACCCACGCGCCCAGCGAAGGACGGCCGCCGAAAACCGCGCCCGTGTTCATCGAGCACACGCCGCCCGCATGATTGATCCCGCTCGAAACACACGAACGGATCACCACCAGATCGTCCGCGTGCTCGGCCACATGCTCAAACCAGTCCGATACCCAAAGCCCGCTTTGACCGCGCTGTTTCCAAGTCCGTTTGCATTCCAAAAGCGGCGCTTTCGTCTCGCCCATCGCGGTGATCGGCGCCTTGAAGCTTTGCGGCAACGGCTGGCCCGCAAGCTCGTTTAAGAGCGGCTTCGGATCAAACGTGTCCAGATGGCTTGGCCCACCCTCCATGAACAAGAAAATCACCTGCTTTGCACGCCCCTTGCCGTTGCCGATCTCCACGGGCATTCCAGCCCGCAGTTCCGCCGGCGCGACGCCTTCCGCGAGGCCGTCCCGGTTCATCATCGCGGCGAGCGCCACGGCCCCAAACCCACAGCCCGCACGCTGAAGAAACTCACGGCGCGAGGCCGGCACATCGATCTGGTTGCAGCTCATAAACGCTCCTGTTTCGTTCCTCAATTGACCCTAGTGAAGATAGAAAAACTCATTGGTGTTCAGCAGGACCTGGCAGAGGTCGCTCATCGCCTTGCGCTTCGGATCCGCCGAATCGACACCGTGGACTTCCAGCCCGCTCCACTGCATCCCGGTCATTTCAGATGCCGCAGCAACGGCGCTCCACCGCGCGACCCCGCGCCCCCACGATTCGAGCGGCGCTTTCCACGCCGCATCATCCAGCGTTTCTTGAAAAACCCGCGCAGCGTAGATGAATCCGTCCCACTGATGCGCAGGCTGCCTACGATGCAGTCCGCCGAACACGAGACCGGCGCTCCCCGAGCTCAGCTTGGATCGGATCGAGTGCGTCACCGATGCGGTCTGCACGGGCAGCCCGGGTTCCGAAACATCCTGCACCCTGAAAAGCACGCGGTGCTCCTGACACGAAACCGTCGCCGCAAGATGGTAGCGGCGGCCCAGTTCGATTTTGATTTTGGAGGTCACCACTTCATAACCGCTGTTCGCGTTTTCGTCTTCGCCCGCGAGCTGCACAATCACCGTCTGCGGCGAATACCGGGACTTCATTCCCGTCACACCGAGACTCCACCCGTACCCTTCAACACTGTCCTTCGCGCCCGTCCAACGCGACGCTACGGTGCGCACCGATGCGTTCACGTCGACGCTGTCCAAACTCGCGTACGCCTCGATCGTGAAGTCATCCTCTTCCCTGCGTTCGGTAGCAACCAGCAGCCGCTCCTGCGGGCTCTTCTCCCGGAACTCCCCGGGCCGCACCGTGAGGACCGGGCTCGCAGCGCCGTCGCCCGGCGCGATGCGGTAGCCGCCCCCCAGATGCTGCTCCAACATTGCCCGCTCGCGTCCACTCGGCAAACGTCCGAGAACGCGCATCCAAGCCTCCTCAACCGAGCCGACTTGTTCTCCAAGCTTGCGTGCCCGCGCGATCGCCCATTCCCCGTTTAAGAGCAACAGCGCCTGCGTCGGCGTCGTGGTGCTCTGCCGCTCAGCCGTGCTCGTGAAACCCGCCGGCATATCGAGGCTTTGCAGGATCTCCGTGGGCCGGTTCCGCTTCTTTTTTGTGAAAATCGAGCGCACCAGACTCGTGCCTTCCTCGGGCGGTCCACCATCCCAGAGATCCAGCTCGCCACTCGCGGCAAGCATCGCATCCCGCACCTGCTCCGCATCCAATCGGCGCGGGCTGAAACGCCACAACAACCGGTTGCCCGGATCGGTTTTGGAAAGAAACTCCGTGGGTTGGCGGCGGGCGGTCTGGCGGTAAGCGGCCGAAAGCAGAATCTCCCTGTGCAGCTTTTTAAAACTCCAACCCTCCGCGCTAAACTTTGCTGCCAGCCAGTCCAGCAGCTCGGGATGCGACGGCTTCTCCCCCAGCCTTCCGAAGTCATTCGCGCTCGCAACGATTCCCCTGCCAAAATGGTGCTGCCAAACGCGGTTGACGATCACGCGCGTGGAGAGCGGGTTGTCCGGGCGCGTCATCCAATTCGCGAGCGCAAGCCGACGCCCCGTCGAATTGCCCACGGGCTCGACCGATGCCTCGCGCGGGTCCAGAATGCTCAAAAAACCGGGCGCAATCTCCTGGCTGCCCTTGCGCGTCTTCATCGTCGTGGGCGCGGCACTGCGACCCGTGTCGGTCGCCACGAACGCCTCAGGAAGCGGCTCGGGCTTCATCGAGTCAAACGCCTTGAGCTGTTCCTCCAGCGCCTTGTACGCCTGCTTCTCCTCCTCCTTCTTGAGATTTTTCTGCGCGTCCACCCCCCGGCCTGCCCGTGAAATCTGCCGCTGGCAGAGCCCCGCCAACTGCGTCTCGATCGAGTCCCGCTCCGCTGCGGGCTTGCGCACCATTTCCTGCAGTTCATCCGTGAACATTCTCAGCGCCCTCGACTCCGCGCCGTTGCGCGCCGCCTGCAAGAGCGCCTCCATCTTCGCGCGCACCTCCTGCGTGGCCGATTCCCACGCCGCCTGCTTTGCGCGGAACTGCTCGCGCTCAGCCGCCGTGGCGAGCGTCATGTCATCGCGCCAAAGCACCGAGGCAAAGAAGGATTTCAGCCGGAAATAATCCTTCTGCAAAATCGGATCAAACTTGTGATTGTGGCATCTCGCGCAGCCGAAGCTCAGCCCAAGGAACACCTCGCCCGTCGTGTCGGTGATATCCGTCAAAATGATCTCCCACTGGCCGCGCACATCGCGCTGGTTCCACTCGTAAACCGGATTCCGCAGATACGCCGTGGCGATGAGAACTTCCGGGTCGCCGGGATTGATCTCATCCCCGGCGATTTGCTCCCGCACAAACTGGTCGTACGGTTTGTCGCGGTTGAGACTCTCGATCACCCAGTCCCGATAACGCCATGCCGCCGGACGATACGCGTCCTCGTTGTAACCGTCGCTCTCGGCGTACCGCACCAAATCCAGCCAGTGCTGCGCCCAGCGCTGGCCGTAACGCGGACTGGCGAGGAGCGAATCCACAAGCCGTTCGTAAGCGTCGGGCGCCTCGTCCGCGATGAAACGCGCCGCTTCGGCCGCCTCCGGGGGCAGGCCGTGCACGTCGAAGTAAACCCGCCGGACCAACTCCGCACGATCCGCCTCGGCCGCGGGCTCCACACCGACTTCACGCTGCTTCTTTAAGATAAACCGGTCGATGTCCCCGCGCACCCAACCGGAATCCACCGGCGGAGGCGACACCTTCGCGAGGGGCTGGAAAAACCAATATGAGCGCTGCTCCGCGGTGAATCCGCCCTCCAGCACGGCGGCCGCCTGCGCGTCGGTTTGCGGCCAAGGCGCGCCCATCCGCACCCATTTCTCGAGCGCAGCCACCTCTTCCGCAGGCAGCGCTCCTTTGGGCGGCATTTGAAAGTCTGCGTTGTGATAGCGCACCGCTTCGATGATCGGCGACTTGTCCGGATCCCCCGCAACCAGCGCGGGCCCCGTGTCGCCGCCCGCCCTCAAAAAACCGATTCCATCCACGCGGAGACCGCCTTTTTGCTTCTTCTCACCGTGGCACTCATAACAGCGGTTCGCGAGAACCGGACGCACCTGCATCTCGAAAAACTTGGCGCCCCCGGCGGTTTCCCCTACCTGCAGTGTCTGCGCCGCAGGTGCTGGCTGGGCCGCAGGTGCAGCCTGCGCCGCGTGTGCTGCATTCCCCGCAGCACATGTCATCGCAATCAAAGCGCAAAATAATCTTTTCATGAAAATGTCCACCGGCGGCTCTCCCTCTCCTCGTGCAGCGTTGGAGAACACCGCCCGCTCCACACTGCAAGCAGTCTGCGCAAGCGTCTTCTCCTCACTACCCGCCAAGTTCAGGATTGTTAGTTAAAAACTGTTCCGCATCCCGACATCCCGCGCCTCCGCACAGTCTGAGAGGTCCGCTGATCTCTGGAAAAAAACATCTGCTTGCCTATTGCACCGGCCGATTCGGCGCGGGCAACGGCATGCCTTTCTGGCCCTGTGGCGGCGGGTTCTGGGGATTCGGACCCGAAGGCGGAGGCGAAGGCCGGCCCGGAGGCCCGGGACGTTGCCTGGGAAAGCCGCCCGGAGGCGGTCCCGCCTTCATGAAAGTCTGATCCGGAGTCCCGTGCCATTTTCTCGGCACGAACGGAAACGCCGCGGTGGTGCAGTAGTAATAGGTCCCGCCCGGAAACTCCGGCGTCACGCCAAAACGCCCGTTGCAGGCGTCAAGATCCCCGCTGCCCGGCGCGTACTCAAAATCCTCGGTGAACCGGCCGTCATAATTCCCGCCGGGCCCTCCCGCGGAGGCCGGGCGCGCGCCCTTTTTCAGCACGTAACTGGAGCGCATCACGGCAAGTTCGCTTCCCGCATCCGCTGCACGCCGGTGCGCACGGTCCGAGTACACCGGAAAACCGTCCGCAGCCCACGCGATTTGAACCATCCTGCCCGCATCGCCCCCGCGCCTCTGCAACAAACCGGTCGGCATCGCGTGGTAATGGTACGCGCCACTCGGTTGCACATGCGCGTGATGTTCGTCCAATCCCAGATCCAAGAAACCCGTGGCAGCCTCGTAATGCCATCCCGAGCGGGGATCATTGTTCCACGCCTCGGCCGTGCCCGCTTCAAAGGGAACCCCGTTGAGCGCCACGCCCCAAAACCAACGTCCGGGAGGCGAACCACCGCCATCCGGCGCGGCGACCGGCTTCAGGGGCATGCGAAACCGGTACTGCTGCGGGGTTGCTCGGTTCGGATTGCCTCGCCGCGGAAACGCACCGGGCGCGTGGTCGGGCCAACCGTTGGACTCGATGATGCGAAACTGGCCTTCCTCGCCGATGCGCACCTTGTTTTCAAACTCCGCCTGGGCGGACGCATCCTGCGCGACGGCGCACAACACCGCCGCCAAAACGCAAAACCGCCCCCACCTCGCGGCAAACGGCACGAGCGTCAATCCCTCCATGTGCTGGAAACTTTGGACTTCCAGCGGGCGCGCTTTTTCACGCAAACCATCAGCACGCGGGCGTCGGTTTTGTCGTCGGTCCACCAAGTCTCGGCCTTCCGCGGGAAGACGATTTTGGAGACCTGCTCGAATCCGACGTCGTGCAACAAACTCACCAGCGAATCCTCGGTGAGCCACACGGAGAGATCGTTCACAAGCGATGCGGTGGTGGAGAGATCCTTGGTGAGTTGCGGGGTATTCGGGTTGAACTCCACGAAATGCCGGCCCTCGTAGGTTTTGCCCTTGTGCTTGAACTCTTTCATCTCGGTAAGCTCGGGCTTCCAATTGCCGACCTCGGGAGTCACCGGCAGCGCGACATGGGTGTCGAGAAGCATGAACCCGTCGCACAATCCCGCCATGTTCTCAAGAAACGTGAATGGATCATCCAGGTGGTAGAGCAGGCCCAACACCAGCGCGACATCGAATCCGCCGTACTTCTTTTTGGTGACCTTCATCGCGTCGTCCTGCACGAAGTTGAGCGTCTTGATCTTGAGCGCGGACTTCACAAACTCGCACTTCTTGAGATTCTTGGCTTTGCCTTCCACACCCAGCACCGAGGCACCCTGCAGCGCGCATTCCGTGGAAAAATACCCCTCGAGACAACCGATATCCACCACCCGCTTTTTCTTGAATACGCCCTGCAACTCGCGGCTCACAATCTTCATGATCTCCTTGTGCGAAGGATAGTAGTCCTCGACGTAGGCGGTATAAACCTTGTGCGGCAGGCGGATGTTGTGGTTCCACGGACTGAGCGCGTCCCGTGTTTCCTCGAGTTTCCTGCGAGTCCACTTCACGTTGCGGAAAGACATCTTCGTGATGTTGTCGAGGTAAGCCTGCTCCTCCTGCTGTTTGGCGAGGTTCTTTTTCATCGTTTGGGGTGGGATATCTGGTATACGGGTCCGGTTTTCCGGAATCCAAGATGCGCGGCGCCGGAGCCTGCCGAAAAACCCGCATCCCTAACTCTCGTTAGCTGAAGGCTCTTTCAACTGCAACACGCCATTTCAACGACTGCGGTCTGTTCCCCACGGACACCCGATCCACACCGCGCAAAAACAGACCATGAGCACCACCCAATCGCCCGTAAAAAAAGCCTCACGCCTTGCCTGGCTGGATATCGCCAAGGGCATCGGCATCCTGGGGGTCGTTTACTACCACTTCTTCGCCACCTACGTCGACAAGGGCTACGCCAAAATGCCGTGGCTCAAGTCAGGCCACTTTCTCGCCGACCTTGCCGGACCCGGGGGCGTCCATTCCGTGGGCGACCTGCTCCGGGTTCTCGGGGGAATGCTCTGGGCGGGCGCGCCCGACATCGGTTCGGACGCGGTGGGCGTGTTCATTCTCCTCGGAGGATGGGCGCTGGCCGCGGCGACTTTTAAAAAAGCGCAATCGGCGCCGGTGAACTGGATGAGTTGGTACCGGCAGCGTTTTGAGCGGCTCTACCCCGTGTACTGGGGGGCCCACCTCGTGCTGCTCGTGATGCCCTTCACGTGGATTGAACCTTTGGACTGGAGATTTCTGCTGAGCCTCACGGGACTCCGGTTTCTAGACATCGACAGCACCTTTTTCTACGCCAACTCGGCTTGGTGGTATTTCTCGATGCTCATCCAGTTTTACGCCGTTTTTCCGCTTCTCTTCATCGCCTACCGGCGGCTCGGCCAATGGCTCTTCGTGCTGCTCGCCATCGCGGCGGGCCTCGCGCTGCGGTACCTCCTCGTCGTGAAATGGCAGGTGAACGGCAACTGGATTCTCGGCGGGAACTGCCTCTCGCGACTTCCCGAATTCGCCGTGGGCATGGCCCTCGGCATTGCGCATCTCAACCATGCGGAGCGCATCGAAAAATGGATCCTCGGCTGGCGCGCCCTCTTGATCGGAGTGGCGATGTATTACTTTGTGTGGCTCTTGAACTCGAGTCTGACAGCCTACGTGTTCGCGGATTTCTACACGTCGGTGGCGTGCCTGATGTTTCTGCTGGGCCTGAGTGGCATCGCGGAATGCGTTCCACGACTCGGAGAGTGGCTGCTGAAAACCGGCCAGCTTTCATTCGGCATCTACCTGACGCACCAACCGCTCGCAATCTGGCTTGGTATCAAGATAAGACCGCTGCCTCAATGGGGCTTCCTGCTGGTGACACCGCTGGCTCTGCTTCTGATGGGATTCTTCGGGGCAGCCGTCGAACGCGGAATCAATGCGCTCCCCCAGAGATGGGCGCAGAGGAAGCAAACGCTCCCGAACGCTTCCTGAAACTTCGTCTCCAGCCAAATTCGCATTACGGCGCGCCAGCACGCCGTCCAAGCCGAACGACGGCGCAATACAACACATCAAACAGCGGCACATCATTCCTTGTAGGACTGTGCAAAGAGCAAAGCCCATCAAACGCAGGAGATCTCTGGAACGTGGGTCCTAATCGCCGTTGATGAGCGCGTCCGCGAGCGCCGCCTTCAGCGCCGCCTCCACCTCATCCAGCAGCAACGCGCTGTCCTGCGTCTTGATCAAATCCAGGATGTACACCTGCTCCATGTCCCAACCCAGCTCCACCGTGAACTCATTGGCGCCCGCGGCGTACACCCCCTCCGCCAAGTCAGGCGCGCCGTACAGCGACGCCTCGCCCTCCTCCTCAACGCGTCCCGCGATCGCGTAATCAACCGCCTGGTAAGTCCCGCCCGCAACGGCGCGCGACGCCAACACCGAGAACTCTCCGCGCTCGCTTGCAACCCCGTCCATCACTGACTGGTCTCCCGCATCCCAGCGGTCGCTTGGGTACACCGACGCCCCCGCACTCCCTGCCTCCCACACCCACACCGCTCGCTTCGGCGTCACGCTCGATTCGCCCGCCTTCAATTCACGCTCCAACGCGTAGTAACCGTTGCGCACCGCGCCCGTGCTCTTGCTCGTCGCCTTCACCCAGTACACCCACCAACCCGTGTGCGCCGACACTCCCTCCGAACCCGCCGTGCTCCCCTTCGTTTCCGAAGAACCCGACCCAAGCACGCTGAGTCTCGCCGTGAGCGTGATGCTTCCGGAGTTCACGGAATTTCCGCTGCTCACCGTCACGGAGTAATACCGCACGGTGCCCGCTGTCGCACCCACGGCCACATTCAGCGTGCTGACGCTCTGGCTGCCCGTCGCGCTCAATGTCCCGGCAACGCCCTCCTCCCTCCAGGTGTAGGTCAACGGATTGCCCTCACGCGACTCCGCCATCACCTTGAACGATA
>JBILLT010000060.1:0-19737 GCA_044375925.1 Chthoniobacteraceae bacterium
CGCGGTGCGAATGCCCTGCAGTTTGGTTCCACAACCCTTGGCGGGGCGATCAACTTCATCTCGCCGACGGGCTACGATGCATCGCCTCTTACTCTCCGCGCAGAATACGGAAGCTTCGGAACCGTTCGGGGCCTCATTTCCAGCGGTACCGTGGCGGGTGCAAACGATTATTTCCTGAGTCTCTCTCACCTCTCGCAGGATGGCTTCCGCGACCACAGCAGGCAGAGCAACCAGCGTTTGTTCACCAATGTTGGTCACCGGTTCAGCGAGAACCTCGAAACCCGCTTCTACCTCACATTGGCCCTCACGGATTCTGAACTCCCGGGGAACCTAACGAAAAGCCAGTTGGAGTCTAATCCGCGGCAGGCGCAGCGAAGCGTGTTCCCGAAAATCTTTGATTATGTCGACAGCGACTGGAAGCGTGACTTCGACCTGTTACGGGTCGCGAACAAAACAACATGGCAGGATGGCGACCATAAACTCACTTTCACGTCTTTCTGGTCACGCAAGGATCTCAACCACCCGATCCTGTTTGTGATCGACCAGTTGAGCAACGATTTTGGGGTGGGGCTGCGTTACGACAACACTGCGCAGGTTGCCGGGCATTCAAACCGATTGACCCTCGGGCTCACCCCGACTTGGGGCTACATTGGGGATGATCGCTACGATAATGTACTCGGCAAAAGGGGAACAAAGCGGGCATCCATGAAACAAAGGGCGCTCAACCTCGATGTGTTCGCGGAAGATCAGTTCTGGCTCAGTAAGTCATTGGCCTTCACTCTGGGCGCCCAGCTCTCGTATGCGGAGCGGGCCAACGAAAACGCAGGGGTTGGTACAACGAACGCAGCTTACAACAACAACCAGAACTGGTGGGGATTTAGTCCGAAACTCGGTCTGCTTTTTCAGCCCGATGCTTCCACGCAGTTGTTTGCAAACGTCAGTAGGAGTTTTGAGCCACCGTCCTTTGGCGAGCTCGTGGGAAGTCAGAAGTTTGAATTTCCAACTTTTCCAAATGTAAATCCCTATGGATTTTTAGCTGCAACCCCGGCTTTGGCGCTTCAGGCCCAAACGGCGACCACTGCTGAGATCGGTTCCCGCGTAACGCGGGGTCCATTCCAATGGGACTCAGTCTACTACTTCTCTTGGATTGAGAACGAATTGCTGGAGTTTCAAATCGCTCCAGGAGTCGGTCAGACGAAAAATGCCGGAAAAACGACCCATCAGGGCATCGAGCTTGGCCTCGGATTCGACTTTCTCCACTCCGGTTCCGAAGGAGGTGATGTGCGCAAGCGAGAGTCAAAAACCCGCGATAGGCTCGTTCTTCAAACGCACTACCTTTGGAGCGACTTTCGCTACAGAAATGACCAAAATTATGGCAACGGGCCGCTCGCGGGTATTCCAGAACACTACCTTCGTACAGATCTGACTTACTCTGCTCCATGTGGTTTCTACGTGGGTCCGAATATTGAGTGCGTACCCCGCGGGTACCGAGTCGATGCTGCGGGAACGCTCTTTACCGACGCGTATTTTTTGCTCGGCGCGAAAGCGGGCTTTCGGCGCCCGAATGGGCTGTCCTTCTACCTCGAAGGCCGAAATTTGGCTAATAAACGTTACGCGTCGACAACCGGCGTAGTCAGCGATGCAAGAGAGCCGGTGAATCAAGGAGGAAGCCCCGCGCAATTCCTGCCCGGGGATGGAAGGTCTTTTTTTCTCGGGATTGAGTATCGGTGGTAGTGGGGGATACAAAAGAGGGGCGCGCGCCCGGTCAGGCGTGTCCCTCTTTTTTGTGAACACCATCCATTGAATACCCCCCAGCTATTTTATGCTTATTAATTCCGGTTTCCTTAAGCTGCGCATTGCTTTGCAGTGGACGTCCAAGTTGCTTGTGGTGGCAGCGCTTGCTGTGGCTTTTGCGGGATGCTGGTATGGATCAAAAGCTTCAAGAAAGAGCGGTTCGAATCGCGGCAAAATTGAGGATGACGTACGCGCGGTGCAGCAAACGATCGGCGGCACTTTGGATCGTCCAGCCGCTCCGGTTCTGGTGAAGGCTGTCAGCGTTGAGCAGGATTTTGCAGTTGCAGCCTGGATTCAGCGCGGATCGGGAGGGCGCGCACTTTTGAAATGGGCGAAGGGAAGGTGGATCATCTCAGCGTGTGGCGATGCATCTTTGATCGAGTACGGCAATCTTCAGAAAATGGGGGTGTCGCGTTCCGAAGCAAAACGATTGGCGGAGAAAATCCGGAGCGCGGAATCCGCGTTGACGGAAGAGGAAAAGAGGCAAATCTCGAAGTTTGACGGGGTATTGAAATTTGAGGACGCACCTGAAGCGCCACGGCCATGATGGACGTGCGTTGAGCTTTTTTTCACCCCATGATGAAACCCGCCACCCTGCGCCGCATCCACCGATGGCTTGGACTTGTCTTCAGCCTGAGCATTCTCATGTCCACCCTCAGCGGAGTCCTTCACACCGTGATGACCCGCACCCAGGAACCGCCTCCGCCTGCGCGCCCGAGCGGGGGCGGTGTGCAGCCTGACCTAATTACCTGCTCGGTCTCGGAAGCCCTGTCCAAGCTGGGCGCCGATGCCGGAGCGGCGAGGGCAGTGAACGTGCGCGGAATCGGCGGGGAGCCGTGGTATCAAATCTACACGGCCAAGGGCGCCCCGCTTTATATCAGCGCGAAAGATGGGCGCGAAGACGCATCGAGGGATGAGCTGTATGCGAAGGAAATCGCCTCTGCGTTTCTGGGCGGAGCGGAGGTGCGTAGAACCGATTTCCTGACGTCTTTCAACCGAGAATACATCAACATTTTCCGCATTCTGCCTGTGTACCGGTTTGATGCCGACGACGGCAAAGGCACGCGCGTGTATGTAAGCACCACGACGGGCAGCGTGACGCGGCACACCGACAACCGGCGGCAGTTTGAAGCGGATTTCTTCAGCAACTTCCACAAGCTCTCCTTCATTCCGGACAAGACCGTAAGGGACTGGGTCTTGGTCGGACTGACTGGAGCGGCGGCGGTTGTTGCGCTTTTTGGTGTCGCGCTTTTCTTTGCGACGCGACCAAAGCGCGCGAGGGAATGATGGCGGGCCGCCTCTGCGCGCTTCAGGGTGCGCTTTAGTTGTCGCGCCCGAAATTCGTCTGGGGTTTCTCGAGGGAGAGTTCCTTGATCCAAGCGTTCCGGTACCGGACGTCGTGCCCTTCGCATTGAAGCTTCAACCCGCCGGGGCGGTCGGTGATGCCTTTTCCGCCGTCGTTGCCCCCGTCCATTCCCGAGTTTGCGCCGCCCCAGACCTGGTTGATTTCCTGATTGGCGTGTATTTTGACGCCGTTGAAGTACATGGTCACCAGTGCCTTCTCTACCCGCACGCCGTCCTTGAAGCGGGCGGCCCGGAACACCAGGTCGTACGAGTTCCACTGGCGGAGTCCTTTGTACAAGTGGTACGGGGAGGGCGTTTCGTTGATGACCGCACCCATGCCGTGTGAGGTGGCGTCGCCGTCCTGGATTTGGATTTCATACCGGTTCTGCAGATACACGCCGCTGTTCCCCGCGTCATTCATCACCAGAAATTCAATGTGCAGGCGGAAGTCCCGGTATTCGTGCTTGGTGATGATGTCCGCCACGCCGAATTTCCCGATGCCGACTGCGGGATCGTCGGTCTGCAGGACCATTCCGGAGTCGACCGGGTCATTGACGAGCTTCCATTTGATGGGCAGTGACGATCCGAAGCGCGGTCCCTCCCAGTAAATCCACTTTTCATCGAGCGTGGCGCGGGTTCCGTCGATGAGGATTTCCGCGCCCGGAATCGGTTTGGCACCGACGCCGACTCCGGCGATGGACTTCAGGGGAAAGGCAAGCGCGAGGGCGTGTAGCGCGATCGCGGGCCAGAATGATGGGTACGAGGGAAGCGGTGTGCGCATGGGGCGGCGGCTCGGGGGATTGTCTGGCGGTGTTGCGTTAGTTTTTGGGCGCTGGCGGAGGGAGGGGTTCTCCGGGCATCGCTTTGCCAAGGCCGAGATCCGAGACCGTCATTCCTTTGCGGTATCCGTTGAATCCGTAAAAGCTCGGCTTGTATTCATCCACAAAACGGACGTCGGCTTTCATGGGTACGTCCATCTTCAATCCCCAGTAAACGCCGTTGACCACCAGTCTTCTGAGGCTTTCGTTCAGGAGATCGTCCGCCGAGCCCATCGTCGTGCAAAGCACCCGGTTGGTGTTCCCTGATTTGGTGGGGTTTTCTCGGATCCAAGCGATGGGCATCATGGGGGAGTTGATGTCCTGCTCCATCTTGTCGGTGGTTCTTGTCTTGCTTCGTTGCACGGGCTCGGAATCGGGAGCGAGGGTCTTCACGACCTGACCGCGCAGGAGGATCTTGGCGTCCGCAGGCGGATACGCCTCGTAGACGTCGGTGGAGCCGAACACATCGCTCACGCCGTGCAGAAGCGACTCGCCCTCCGCCCCGGGTTCAATGAGACCGCGCGTGCCTTCCACTTTGTGCTGGCCCCAGTGCGAAACCCAACCTTCGCCCAGCACTTGCTTCCCAAAGCCGGTCAATCGGTTTTTGTTGAAGGCATGGGTGCTCGTGCGCAGACCGATGATGGGTTTGCCGCTCTCCACAACCTTTTCAAAGCGGCTCAGTGCCTCGTCCGGCCAGTTCCTGAACCGCAGCGAGAGAATCAGAGCGTCCGCGGTGTCGATGATTTCCGGATTGGAGATGGACGTTCCGTCGTTCGGGGTGATGACGCCTTCGGCATCCACGGAAAAAAGCACCGAGCACTTGAATCCGTGTTTTTCGCTGAGGATTTTTGCCAGCATCGGGAGGGATTCTTCCGAGCGGTACTCCTCGTCGCCTGCGAGCAGCACGATGTGCTTTCCCTTGCCGGGGCCGGCTTTGCCCTCAAAGGTGAGCGAGCGTTCGGCGCCCGCCGCAAGGTGTGTTGAAAAAAGCAGTGCGGCAAGGGAAACGGATTTTGCGATGGAATTGATTTTCATATGCAGGAAATGCGGCGGGGGTTGTGATTGTTGCTCGGGAGGGGTTCACGCACGCGGGCAAGCCGGTGTCTCACGCAGTGGTTTGATTGATGCAGTGGTTTGACTAACGCAGTGGTTTTTGCAGCTCGGTTGCGGTCCATGCGGTGGTTCGTCCCGCGATTTTCGCGCGGGTGGCGGTGACGTCGGTCGGGGTCAACGGGGTGCCGTCGTTCTCCCACTCCCTCCGGACGTAGGTGAGCACTGCTGCAAGGTCCTCGTCGGACAGGTGTGTGACGGCGGGCATCTCCAGCTGCCATTTAGTCCCGTTCACCTCGATGGGCCCCGTCAGTCCCTGCAGGACGATGCGGACAAGCCGGTCCGCCGGACCGGTCACCCAGTCCGAGCCCACGAGAGTGGGCGCCAGACCGGGCAGTCCAAGTCCGCTGGGTTGATGGCATGCAAAGCAGATCGTGTTGTAGACGGTGCGCCCCTTTTCAAAGAGCGCTTTCTCCGCTTCGTTGAGGGGTTTTACCGGGGTGCGCACAGGACCCGCCGCCGGTTTGCCGGGCCAACTAAGCTGCTGGTCGATGAGCGCGAGCAGCGGTTTGACGTTCGGGGTTGCACGGGACGCGAGCTGTTTGAGGGAGTCGGGTTCGGATGCCAGTTGGATCGGTTTCGCGCCCGTGCCGGTTTTGGCTTTTTTCGGATCCGCCGGCTTGCCGGACAAGCCCTCAAGCACCGCGGTTTGCAAGGGTGGATTTCCGGCAAGCGAAGTTGCGATGTCCAGAAGCCGCGTGATGGAGGTCGGTTTGCGTTCGCTTTGGATGGTGCTCGCAAGCAGCTTCATGATGCCGGAGCTTTGGAGCCATGTGGCGTCCGTATTCGGCAGCTTCGCGAGTTCCTCCAGGTATTCGAGTTCCTTGCCTTGCAGGCCGCTGAGAACCCCTTGGGCGATCGCGGGCGTCGGGTTTGCCCGCAGAAGCTGCGTGAGCATCGGGCGGGATTCAGCGGTGGGACGGGTGCCGAGTTGAAACGCGAGCGCTAGCTGTACGTCGGGGCTTTTGTCCTTGAGCAGTTTTGCAAATGGGACGCTGTTACCGTTCGCCCCGCTCTCGGGGAGAAAGGCATGCTGCCATGTCGCCTCCGTGGCAAGGGTGGCGACCGCGGCTCGGACCTTCGAGTTGGTGTCTTGGAGCGCTGTTTCGAGCGTTTTTGTGTCAAGGGCGTGGATGCCCTCAAGCGTCCAAAGGGCGTGCAGCCGCGCCTGCGGGGATTTGCCTTTCGCGAGGATTTCTTTCAGGGACGCTGCGACGCTCTGGTCGTTCCGCTCGACCAGCATGCGCTGCGCCGTGTCTCGGACCCAGCCGTTCTCGTGCGACAGAAGCCCGACCAGTTCGCTTGCTTGCTCGGGGAGTTTGACGGCCTTGGGTTTGGATTTGTCGGGAACAATCCGGTAAATGCGCCCGAGAGTGATCGGACTTTCGAGCCCCCGCTCCTCGATGTTCGCCGCGAGGTAGTAGGAGAGGAATACCTTGTGCTGGATGATCCCCCGCGCCATGTCCACGACATAGAGGGCGCCGTCGGGACCGGTGACGGCGTTGACCGGGCGGAACCGCTCGTCGGAGGACGTCAGAAATTCGGAGGTCGCGTACGCGTTCTTTGCGGTGACCGTCGTGTTGCCGTCCTCGAGGATAAGCCGTTTCACGAGATTGCCCGCGGGTTCGGGCACGAATGCGTTGCCCCGGTATTCTTTTGGAAAAAGGTTTCCGCGGTAGATCCCGGCGCCGCACGTTGCGGTGGCCAGCTTCTGGGTGCCGTCCGGTCTGAGCGCGTCGACGTTATAGCCGCGGTTGATGCCGGGATTCGGGTGACCGGGCCATACGGTCTGGTCTTTGATGGTCTGCACGTTGATCGCGGAGCGCTCCGTGATGCGGGGATTGCGGGCGTACCAAAGCGGCGGGATCAAATCGCAGCGCAGCAGGTCGCTGTTGTAGTTGAAATACTGGCGGCCCCAGTCGTCCTGGGAGCGGCCCCACTGGCCTGATTTCCCCCCGGGCCCGCTGCTGAAGCTGCCCTGCTGGTAGCGGTAACGTACGGTGTGGAGCGAGAAGGTGATCCAGTTGTCGAGACCCCACAGCGGGCTGTTGGGCAGGTACTCCGGCTGGCCGCCGAGCTTGCCGACCTCGTCGTCGACGAGTTCGGCGCTGTCGGCGATCCCGTCCCCGTCGGTGTCCCGGTAAAACGTGAGGGTTGGCGGCGTGACCACCAGCGCGCCGTCGCCCAAGGCCATGACGGCGCGGGGCATGATTTGTTTATCCACGAAAACCGACGCCTTGTCGTAAACGCCGTCGCCGTCGAGGTCCTCGAGGAGCTTGATGCGGCCCACGGGCTGGTCTTCGCCGTTGCCGTCCATGTCGTGCATGTAGCTGTTCATTTCCACCACATACATGCGGCCTTTGTGATCCCAGCTCACCGCAACCGGCGTCTCGATCATCGGCTCGCAGGCGACCACCTCAATTTTGAATCCGGGCGGGAGTTTGAAATGCTTCAGCGATTCCTTGCCCGAAACCACAGGCGGGGGTGAGGGACGGAACGGACGCTCGGGGTTTTCGGGGCCGCCTCCCTGGCGTTTTTTAATCGGGGTGCTGGGTTGCCCGGCCGCTGGCGCGCCAGCGGCGCCGGATGCTTCTTGAGTGGCTTGGGTGCTTCCCGCAACGGGTGGTTGCGGCTCCGTCTTTCCGGGCTCCGCATGCGCGATTGGATGGATCGCAAAAAGGGTGACGGCGAAAGCGGCTGGCGAGGTTTTCCGAAGGTTCATTTCAGGGAGTCGGATGATCGAGGTGAATGCGCGCCAAGATCAACCCAGATCTGGATGGATTCTAAGGCCCGGAACGTTTTGAGGCCTGTAATTGCGCAGCCCCGTCCGAGTGCCGCTGTTCCAGCGCGGATTTGAGCGCCAAAGTGCCCGCGTCCGTTTGCAAAGTCCTGCCCCGGAGAGAGGCAACCGGCATTACGCCGATCCAACTGCTGGTCAGGAACGCCCCGGATGCGGATTCCGCCTCCGCCTGCGAAATACTGCGTTCACGGACTTTGATCTGGGATCGGACCCACGCCCGGGTGACTCCGGATCGGGCGCCGTCCTCGGGCGCCGGCGTGCACCACGCATCGCCGATTTTGAGAAAGATATTCGCCATGGCGCATCCCACGACGTTCCCGTGGAAATTCAGCAGCAGGGTTTCGTTGGCGCCCTCGCGCAAAGCACGGTTGAGCGCTGCGACATTCGGCCAGTAGTTCCCCGTTTTGAGGGTTTCGCCCCAGCCCTGCTGCGTGCAAGCATCGACGGTGAGATCGTAGGTTTCGGGCAGGACGCGGTCCCGTTTTTCGCAGATCAGCGCCACCCGGCATTCCGTGGCTGGCGCCTGCGGTGGACCGTCTCCCGCGGTGATGTAAATCCGCGCGAAGGCCGATCCCTGCACTCGGCCCAGCGCGGTTGCGACGTGTTTGAGGCTTTCCTCGGGAAACCGGAACTCTTTCCTGCGCGCGGCGTCTGTAATGGAGCAGAGGTGCTCGCTCAAAAAACCGACGTGCCCGTCCAGGATGCGGAGGCTTTCAAACACGCTCATTCCGTATCGGAATCCTCTGTCCGTAAGGGGAATGGTATCGCGCGGTTCGAATGCGGTGCCGCTCCATATCCAGCACTGGGTCGGGGGGTGCGGTTCGGCCATGGTGTTGTGGGGCGCAGGGTGGGGCGCGCGGCCTTTTTTAGCGCGCGCCGGTTTTCATGCTTCCGATGATGCGGCGTTTTCGCAAGCCTTGACGCATGAAGTCCTCCCCAGTTTTCAGCAAGTCGAAGTTTGCCGCGTTCACAACGTTCTCCCTGATCTTCTCCGGGATCCGTCCTGCGGATGCAGCGCAGGAGTGGGATCAGTTCCGCGGCCCCAAGCACAACGGGATGGCT
Organism: Chthoniobacteraceae bacterium; assembly: GCA_044375925.1. Lineage (GTDB taxonomy): Bacteria > Verrucomicrobiota > Verrucomicrobiia > Chthoniobacterales > Chthoniobacteraceae > Chth-196. The sequence goes on from JBILLT010000060.1 coordinate 8,929, forward strand.
GACGCGTCGAACCTGCCTGAATCCCCTTCCGAGGGAGCTGGCGTCCGCTGGAAAACAGCGATCCATGGCAAGGGGTGGTCCTCGCCGTTGATTTCCGGCGACAAGGTCTGGTTGACCACGGCAACCGAGGACGGTACGGAGCTCTCAGTCGTGGTCCTGGATCGCGCTACCGGGAAAATCCTGCGGGACGAGGTGTTGTTCAAGGTCCAGAACCCGCAGTTTTGCCACAAGTTCAACAGCTATGCTTCTCCGACCCCGGTGATCAGCGGGGGCAGGGTGTACGTGAGTTTCGGGTCGCCCGGCACCGCGTGCCTCGACGAGAAAACCGGCGCGAAAATCTGGGAGCGAACCGATTTTGTGTGCAACCATTTCCGAGGCTCGGGATCGTCGCCCATTGTTTGGGGCGGCATGCTGATCCTGAATTTCGACGGGAGCGATTTCCAGTACGTCGTGGCCATGGATGGCAAAACGGGGCAGACCGTGTGGCGGACCGAGCGCACCGTTGATTTCAAGGACCTCGATGCGCAGGGCAAGCCGACGGGCGACGGCGATTTTCGGAAGGCTTTCGCAACGCCCGAGGTGGTGGAGCTCAATGGCGTCCCGGTGCTTATCAGCAGCGGTGCAAAGTGCCATTACCTTTACGATGCGAAGACGGGCAAAGAACTCTGGCGGTTCGAGGAGCGCGCGCATCACAGCGCCAGCGCGCGGCCGCTGGTTTGGAACGGAAACGCCCTGATTCAAAGTGGAATCAAGGGGCACCTGCTTTGCATCCCTTTGGCCTCCGAGGGCGTGGTGGACGAGTCCCGCGTGTTGTGGCGTGCGAAAAAAGGTATCCCGGGAAAGCCAAGTCTTCTTTTGGTGAACGACATGATTTTCATGGTGGACGATTCCGGCATCGCGACATGCCTGGATCCGAAGACGGGGGAGGCCATTTGGACGGAGCGCGTCGGGGGGAATTTTTCCGCCTCGCCGATTTATGCGGATGGCCGGATTTACGTGTGCAACGAGGAGGGCAAGGTCACCTCGTTTGCTGCGGCGCGCGAGTACAAGGTTCTTGGCGAGGGGCAGTTTGATTCCGGGTTCATGGCTTCGCCCGCGGCGGTTGGGAATTCGCTTTATTTGCGCAGCAAAACGCACATGTACTGCGTGCAGAAGTAGACGGGCCCGCGGGCGGGTTGCAGTTTTCACGCACGGTGTTGCGGGGTGGCGGAAGCCTCTCCAAATGCGATCTTGCGCAGAGGTGGGCGCTTGGGGAAGGTGTGTTGATGTCCTTTATTGATCTGAGTGCGGTTGAGTGCCGGGTCCTCGGGTGCCTGCTTGAGAAGGAGCGGGTGACGCCCGAGAATTATCCGCTTTCACTCAACAGCTTGACCGCTGCGTGCAACCAGTCCACCAACCGGGATCCGGTGACCAGTTACGACGAAAAGACGGTGGAGGACGCCGTCCAATCCCTGCGCGAAAGGCGTCTGGTGACGATGATTGCGGTGGCCGGCGCGCGCGTGCAGAAGTTCAAGCACCGGCTCAACGAGCACTACACGCTGGAGGAGCGCGAGATCGCGATCCTTTGCGTGCTGCTGCTTCGCGGGCCGCAGACGCCCGGCGAACTCAGGATTCGCACCGAGCGCATGCACGCGTTCGGCAGTCTCGGGGCGGTCGAGGAGACGCTGCACGTCCTCTCGCGCGAGGGTCTTGAATTGGTGCAGGCGATTCCAACGCGGCCCGGGCAGAAGGAGGGCCGGTACCGCTCCACTTTCGGATTCGAATCAGCGGCAACCGAGCCCGCCGCGCCCGATGAACCGATTCTGCCTTCGAGGCTTGAGGTGCTTCAGGCGGAGGTCAAAGATTTGCGCGAGGAGGTCGCCCGCTTGCGCGAGGAGTTACAGCAGTTCCGCCGCCAGTTTGAATGAGGCGCGCAAGGAACCCAGTCGCTCTTGTAGAGTGTCTTAAATTTGACTTCCGAGACGCGAGGGAACAAAGAGATTTTGCAGCGTTATTTAGGGGCAGTCGGTTTTAAAATATCAGTATTTAATGATTTTTAAATTCGAGCTCATGGCTGGAATGTAATTTTTTTGGCGCTTTTGATCAGCCTCAATATGCACAGCCACTTGATGTTAGGTTTGTCTGGATTACGAGTTCAACGCACTCAACTGGGCAGTCATCAGAGCCGAGGTTTGGCTAGCCGTGAAGAAAGGCAGCGCTGATTCTGCGCCAAAGAGCGACTTCAGTTGCGAAGCCGAAAGTTTGGCGAGTTGCGTGGCTGCGATCGCTCCCATCTGTTCCTCAGTGAAAGTCACCAGTTGCGCAGTCTGCAGCGATGTGAACGCGGTCCAACTCAACGCGGGGATTTGAATTGTTGAGAACGCCGCTATCAATAGTTGGCTGGCTGTTTTTTACACCCGCGGTGCGTGGACGAGCAGGGCCTGAGTTCCGCGTGTTTGATTCTGACGGGTTCACCGCAGATGACTACGGTGGTGGAGGTAAGGGGATTCGAACCCCTGGCCTTCTCATTGCGAACGAGACGCTCTACCAACTGAGCTATACCCCCTTTTGTTTGCTGAACTTCCTCACGAGCTTTTAGATTTTATTGTTACGGCGGTCAAAAAATAAATCCGGGATTGTCCCGCTGAGGCTGCCGCAAGACGAAAGAGGCGGTGCGGGGTTTAATTTTCGGGCGAAAACGGCGCTTGCGCGATGCGCTCAGGAGTCAATCTGGTTCAGGCGGCTTTGCGGGGCTTTGCCGGGCGCGATCGGATGGATTGTGGGGTGAGGTGATCCTATGGCCCAGAAGGTGCAGTTGGTTCACTGGGGAGTGCGCCGCGTTTTTGGGACTGAGATCTGCATTGAATGAGCCATGCGGCTTGTGCGATGCTAACCGTTCATCACGTTATCCCCCGCAGCCACTCATCCCCGAGGAACCGGCGGTTTCTCGGCACGTTTATTTTCCCTTCATGAACCCACGTATCCTTTCCCTTGCGGCGTTCGCCGGACTGTCCCTTCCGCTCTGCGCGCAGACCATGAACTCGGCGCCTGAAAATGCGCCTCACGCCCTGATGCCCGTGCCGCAGGGAGGCGCCCCCACGCGCTCGCAGTCCGTCTCTGCGCCGGCAAACGGGGAGCGTATTATTCTCATTGGCAACGGTCTTGCGGAAAGGGATGTGCACTACAGCCGCTTGGAGACGGAGCTGCATCTTCGGTATCCGCAGAGCGAACTCTTCCTGAGAAACATGGGGCATGTCGGTGACACTCCCGGATTCCGCCCGCACCCCTCGCGGGCATCGCAGTGGGCCTTTCCCGGCGCAGAAAAATTTCATCCCGAATTGAACGTGCACCATGGCAAGGGCTTCTTTCCAATGCCTGACGAATGGCTCGCTTTCTTGAAAGCCGACACCATCGTGGCCTTCTTTGGATATAACGAATCTTTTGAGGGGCCCGGCAAGGTTGCCAACTTCGAGGCGGAATTAGACGCCTGGGTGCAGCATACCTTGAGCCGGGCTTATAACGGCAAGACGGCGCCGCGACTGGTGCTCGCTTCTCCGATTGCCTTCGAGGATCAGTCCGCGAAGCGCGATCTGCCGAACGGCGAAAAAGAAAACGCAAATCTCTCCCTCTACGCTGCGGCCATCCAGTCGGTGGCCAAGAAGCACGGTCTGACCTTTGTTGACTTGTTCAACAGCACCAAAGCCCTCTATGCGAGACATGGCAAGCCGCTGACGACCGGTGGCTTTGTCCCAAACGAGGAGGGGTATGCGCTGATCGCCGGCATTCTGGCTGACGGCGTTTTCGGCTCCCAGTCACGCGTCTCGAAGGCGGACCCCGCCAAGCTGCTCGAGGCGGTGCGCCAGAAGGATTGGTTCTGGAACAACGATTATAACCTCCTGAACGGCGTGCACACCCACGGGCAGCGCTACAACCCTTTCGGTCCCCAGAACTACCCGGATGAGGTCAAGAAGACGCGGCAGATGGCTGCCCTCCGGGACTCGCTTATCCACGACGTCGCCTCAGGCAGGAAAACGGATCTTTCGGTGGACGATAGCGGGACACTGGCGCTGCCTCCGGTGCCGACAAATTATCAGCCAAGCGTCAAAAACGGGAGCGAGCGCTACCTGTACGGCGAGGAAGCCGAGGCCAGCCTCGCGGTTCCCGAGGGGTACAAGGTCCAGCTCTTTGCGAGTGAGAAGGAGTTTCCAAACCTCGCAAATCCCATCCAGATTTCCTTCGACAACAAGGGGCGCCTCTGGGTTGCCGTCGCTCCCACGTATCCGCATTACCGTCCCGGCGATGCGATGCCGAATGACAAAATTATCATTTACGAGGACACCAATGGGGACGGAAAGGCGGACAAGGAGACGATTTTCGCCGATCATTTGCATCTGCCGATCGGTTTCGAATTCGCCCCCGAGGGCGTCTATCTCTCGCAGGAGCCAAACCTCGTCCTTTTGAAGGATTCAAACGGTGACGACAAGGCAGACACCTCCGAGATCGTCCTCGGCGGCTTTGACACGCATGACACACATCACGCGATCAGCGCTTACAGCGCCGATCCGAGCGGCGCGTTCATGCTTTGCGAGGGCGTTTTCCTCCACTCCAACATCGAGACTCCCTACGGCCCGGTGCGCTGCGTTGACGGCGGATTCCTGCGGTACAGTCCCCAGCGCGGGCACTTGGAGCGGACCGCCCAGTTGTCGATCCCAAATCCCTGGGGAGTGACCTTTGACAAATGGGGGCAGGATTTCTTCCTGCACACCTCGGGCACCAGCATGAACTGGATGTTGCCGGTCTCGGTCAAGCCCACTTTCGGGAGCAAGACTCCATCCACCCCGGACCTGGTGCCTGAAGGCCAGAAGGTGCGTCCAACCTCGGGCTTGGAGGTCGTTTCATCCCGCCACTTTCCGGATGAAGTCCAGGGTGATTTGATCCTCTGCAATGCGATCGGTTTTCTCGGAATCAAGCAGCACCGAATCGAGGACGACGGGACCGGTTGGAAGACGTCGTTCCGCCATGATTTGCTCAAAAGCAGCGACGGCAATTTCCGGCCGGTGGACCTTGAGTTTGCTCCCGACGGATCACTTTATTTGATCGACTGGCACAATCCCCTGATCGGGCACATGCAACACAATGCACGCGACCCGCTGCGCGACCATGTGCATGGCCGGATCTACCGGATTACGTATCCGTCCCGGCCATTGATCAAGCCCGTGCAGGTGGCGGGCGCCGCCGTGCCTGCGTTGCTCGAAAACCTGAAGGAGCCCGAACTGCGCGTGCGCTATCGTTCACGCCGTGAACTCCGCGCGCACGCCGCAAGCGAGGTGATGCCCGCGCTCAAGCAGTGGGTTGCAGCCTTGGATCGCAAACACCCCGAGTATGAGCGGTATGTCCTGGAGGCGTTGTGGACAACTTGGGGGTTGAACGCCGTCGATGAAGCGCTTCTGAGGCAGATGTTGGAGGCGAAAGATTTTCATGCCCGCTCGGCGGCTGTGCGAGTGCTCCGGTACAACACGCACAAAATCGCCGATCATGTGGCGCTTCTTGAAAGGGCGGCTGCCGACGAGCATGGTCGGGTGCGGTTGGAGGCTGTCGTGGCTGCGTCGTGGCTGCCCGAGCAGGAGGTCGCTCAAGCTCAGAAAATCGTCAGCGTGGCCTCCGCATTGCCTTTGGACAAGTGGAGTGAGGGTGCGGCGAAGACCGCTGCGGCGCGTCTCTCCGGCGCGGTTGAAAAAGAGAGTTCTGATTTCAAGGAACTGGCGGCGCCGGCGCATCTGAGCGACGAGGCCAAAAAGCAGTTCCTTGCGGGGCAAAAGATTTATTTCCGTGAAGGGCACTGTGTGACCTGCCATCAGCCCAACGGCAAGGGGCTCGATCCGGCGTTTCCATCGATCGCGAACAGTCCATGGATCATGGAAAACAGTGATCGTTTGATCAAGCTGGCGATGTACGGCTTGATGGGCCCGCTTGAAATCAACGGTAAAAAATACGATGGCCAGGTTCCAATGACCCCCTTTGCGGGAATGTTGAACAACGAGGAAATGGCCAGCGTTCTCACCTTTGTGCGGAATAGTTTCGGGAACAAGGCGGCGCCGATCGCGGCTTCACAGGTCGAGAAAGTCCGGGCCGCCAACCCCGGGCGAGTCAACTTCTACAAGGTCGAGGACCTGCTTTCGGAGCACCCCTTTTCAAAGTAGCCGCAATTCGTTCGACCGGACGCAGCGCAGGCCCCGTAAACGCGGCTCTGTGTGGCGGGCCGCGCAGTTCCCACGCAGTTCCCACGCAGTTCCCAACAAGGCTCTGTTCTCAGACCGTTTCCAGGATTTGCTCTGGTGCCTGCTGGACGGGCTCCATTCCCTGAGGATACGTCTCGCTGGGCGTGAAGTTTAAGACGTCCCGGGCCACGGAGAGGTCTATGCGTTGAACCCTCTTCGGGATGCTGGTCACGTTGACGACCAAATGCCGGAGGGTTTCAGGAGCGCTGATGCAGCATGCAAAAAAACGCCCCGCGTCTCCGGGGCTCAGATAGACGTCCTGTGCCCAGTCCGTCTTGTGGATTTCACGCTCCTGGCCCGGTCTGGGGCACCAACCGATCCGCGCCACGATCACGCTGATGCCGTGCATTTGGCTGTAGCTGTAGCCGATCGATTCCATGAACATTTTTGTCGCGGCATACCAAGCTTTCGGAGCCGGCGGCTGATTTTCACTGATAGGAAAAGGGCCGCTCAACCTCTGCCACCAGTTCACCTGGGAGCTGCTGGCCAGCACGATTCTTCGCACGCCCGCGCAGCGCGCCGACTCCATGACATGATAAAGGCTTGCGAGGTTGTTCGGGAGTAGACTTGCGATGAAATCGTCATCGTCCGGGGTCGCCGCCAAGTGAATCAGTGTGTCCACTCCGTTCATCGCTCGATCCAGTGCCGCGCGGTCGGTAATGTCGCCCGTTAAGGTTGCCGGCAGCAACTCGGATGACTTTCGATCGAACCCGCGCACCGTCAGTCCGCGTCCGAGGAGCTCCGACACAACGGCCGTTCCGAGTTTGCCGGATGATCCGGTGACAAGAATGGTCTGATCCATGCGGACCGTTTATCCGGCGGACCAACGTCTGTCCACCTTGCCGATCTGCAGTGATCCGAAAATCAAACATGCAGGGCGCGGGAGGCGCTGCGGGCTGAGAAAGTTTGTTGGATGAAAGGAGCCGATAGTGTTGACTCCTCGGTTTTGAAGCATGCCCCGGGAAAGATATTTTCTGCACATCGACGGTACCCAGCGCGGTCCGTATACGGTCGCGCAGATTGATCATATGGTGAACACGGGGATTGTTTCTCCCGAATCGATGTTCTGGTGCGAGGGGCTCGACCAGTGGCAGCCGGTCAGCCAGCTGATTGTTCCCAAAGCCGAGGTCGCCAAGCGGCGGATCCGGATCAGCGCGCGGGTGATGTTCGCCGCGCTCGCCGCCTGCGTTGCGGTTTGGATGCTGTGGCCGCTCATCCACCAAGGGTGGAGGGAGCAGCATCAGATTGAACCAACGCAGGAGGCTGCTTACTGGAGGGCGAGGGGAGTGCTGCGGGAAACTTTTGGGAAATTCACCTCGATCATTTTCGAGCCGTTCGATGCTTCAAAGGTGCGCCTGCGCGACGGGCTCCGGGCTGCGGTCGAGCTCTCCGCGCAAACCAAACGGTTCGGCGGCGTGCCGATGCAGGGCCGCTGGTTGGTGGAGCTCGAGTACGATACCCGGCTCAACGAGTGGCGCCCTGTCCAATCCCCCGGCCAGCAGCAGGCCCCCAATCCCTCTCCCGGTCAGGCGCGGCCATCGGGCGCGCCTGCCGATTCTCCCGCAGCGCCTCGGTAACCGTTTCCTCCCGCGCCTGTTCGCGCTCAATCTCGAACGGGGATTGCATCCAGTCCTGCCAGACCTCCTCGTTTAAAAGGGGGTTTCCGGCAATCGCAAAGTGTGCCAGTCGGCCCTGGCAGCCTTCTGAAGGGCAGTAAAACGCGGGTCTGCCGCGCTCGATGCCGATGCGGATCGAATGTCCGTTCAGCTCGCTTCCGCACAGGATGCAGATTCGCGAATCATTTAAATTGAGCCATTTGCGGTTCGGGTCGTGGAACTGGAGGAGAAGAAGCTTTGAGTCCGGGCGACGGGTTGGGGGGACCTGTGAATTTGCGGATGCGGCAGTTTTTTTTGGAGGGTTCATGGAGGGTATGGCGCGGGGCGATCGCTCATGAGGGGATCGCGCAGCGGGCTGCCGCATCGTGAGAGTAAAAGATGCGATTTTTTAGGTCGCGGTACGCGCGCGATTCATTGCGTTTCGGCGGGTCACTCGGGCGATCGATGCAAAAAAACGGGGCGTCCGTGTTGAACGGACGCCCCGTTGGGAATCTGCTTTTTTATTCGAAGAGGGAGTCCTCCCGTGACTTAGGCGGCGATTGGCAGGCCGATCGACTCGCCGGTGATCTCTTTGAGTTTGGCCGAAATTTTGCGGATTCCGAGTTCCAGTCTGGTCTTGATTGTGCCGAGCGGAATCTTGGTTTGGATGGATATTTCACGCTGGCTGAGGCCTTTGAAGAAAGCGAGCTCGATGGCCATCCTCTGTGCTTCCGGAAGCGTCGCCACGATGGAGGCTAGGATCCTCCTCATGTCTGACGATTCAATGTCCTCGTCCCCGTGGCACTGCGTCCATGATTCGGGCTGCTGCTCGGTCTCCTTCTGGTAGCGTTCTTCCACTCGGAAATACGCCTGTTCGCGCCGCAAGCGGTCGATCGCGCGGCGGCGCGCCAGCGTGATCATCCAACCCAGAGCCTTGCCCTTCTCAGACGAGTACCGCGCGGCAAGACGCCAGATTTCGAGGAAAACCTCCTGCAGCAGGTCTTCGACGGATTGTTCATTGTGCAAAACCCGCCCGATCACTGCGCGAAGAGTCAGGTGGTGGCGGCGGTAAAGTTCGTTGAGCGCCTCGGTGCACTCGTCGCGGACGGCCGTCATGAGTTTTTCGTCGGTGCTTTCCTTGATGGAGGCCAGGAGTTGAGCGTGGGAATCAAATGAATAGAGCATGTGAGGATGAAGTTATGGATTGCGCCATCCTCCTTAAGCACCGGGGGTGCCATGCTTGATTTACTCTGTAACGGCTCTTTGCGGCGCGTTTTTGTCGTTCAATAATACATCATGAATGTAATTTTAAATTACACTTGCGCCGCACTGTATTTCCGAGGCGTTCGCATGGGGTCGCGCGAGAAAATCACCACCCCGGTGCGCGTCCGCGACGGGTTCCAAGTTTCCGCACGTCAACGGGCGCCGATCAGGTCGCGGATGAATTGGGACCACAAAAACAGGCACCCCCTGAGCGTGTACCGCACTTTTCCTTCGTCGGCGGGCGCCAGAACTCCGCACTTGAGGTTGTGCGAAACCAAGGCCGCTGCGTCTTGTTCAACCAGCATTTGAACGGCTTCCGGGTCCGAGGGGATTTCCACCGGATTGGTCACCCCGTTCTTGCCGAGCCACCGCTCGTGGGAATCGAGGATTTCCAAAAGGCCGAAGTTTCCCGGCACGCTTTGGAAGCGCCAGTTGGGCGCAGGCTTCAAACTCAGCAGGAAAGGGTAGTTCCAAGTGTTCCAAACCTCGCCCGACTGGGTTCGCGAGGAGACCGTCACGTAGAAAAATTCAGCCTCCTCGCTTTCCACATAATGGATCGTTGCTTGGACGCGTTTTTGGGCATGTGTGAGGATGCGCATGAACTGCCTGTGGTCGTCTCCGCGCCAGCCCAGGTCCTCGCCCTGCGTGAATCCCTCTTCTTCAGCCTCGGCGGTCAGTTCCTCGAGCTCAGGGAAAGTTCTTGAGCCCGGCGCGGGTTGTGAGGACAGGGACCGTTTGCTTGGGATTTGAACATGGCGGATGCGGCCGAGGATATCGATCCAGGGGAAAAGCACCCAGAGCGAGGACAGCAGGACGCCGACCGAATGTCTGTCGCTCATGCGGTAGCCGAAAAGATAAGTCGTCCCGATCAGCCCGAGGTGGCCGACGCGGAAGATTGCGGGGTGCTGGAAACTTCTTAGCCCCATGCTGAATGCAATCAGGCCGGCGAATAATAAAATCTCTGAAATCATCGGTGGTTTCTCGAACTGCGGGTGTGGTTGAAAAGTTGCGGGCCCCGTATGCGCGGAGTCGTGTGTGCTGGCGATCCTCGTGATTTCCTCGGTGATTTACTAAGTGATTTACTAAGTGATTTACTAAGTGATTTACTAAGTGATTTACTAAGTGATTTACTAAGTGATTTAGCTCGCGGTGCCGGTTCACTTCCCCGGCGATTTGATCCCGTGTGTTTTGAAGAAAGGGGCGAGTTCCTCGGGGCCGAAGTCGGCAAGGAAATGTTCGCCGGCGCGCAGCGTTGGAACCCGGCTTTGTTTCGAAAAAGACAGCATTTCTTTCGCAGCAGCAACATTCGCTTCGATGTCGTGAACGGTGTAGGCGTGGCCGAGCCGGTTGAGTTCATCCACGGCGCTGTGGCACCAGGGGCACCACGTTTTGATGTAGAGTTCGAGGTTCATGAGAAGCTGTTCCGCCTGCGGGCGGTTGTCCCGTCATGATCACCCGGAATGGCCGGACGCAAGAGGCGGGTGTTTAAGAATACGGCTTCTTTGAATACTCTCAAGCCCAACAGAATCACGCGCAACGCTAGTGTGGTGAATGATTAATTCGTGCAATAAGTTATAAGATGTGCGAGTGTGGAGAATGCGCACTGGACGTCCACTAAATGCATTGGCTTTGCAACCTGAAGAAAAAACCAAACTTGAATTGATGGTGAGGCGGCCCAAGACGGATCAACGTAC
>JBILLT010000061.1:0-19608 GCA_044375925.1 Chthoniobacteraceae bacterium
CCTGAAGTTCTGAAACATAGACCGATTCGATGCCAAGCGATTCGAGTCCGACGCATGCGCCCACGATGTCGGCAATGGAGTCGAGTGCGCCCACCTCGTGAAAACAGACTTCCTCAGGAGTTGAGCCGTGGATTTTCGCCTCCGCGACCGCGATCCGGTGGAAGATCGAAAGTGCGTGCGCCTTGACGAAAGGGGAGAGTTCGCTGTCTTGGATGAGCTTGCGAATCACGGAATGGCTGCGCTCTGGATGGTGCGTATGAGTGTGCGAATGCCCGTGGTCGTGCGAGTGCCCGTGGTCATGCGAATGCCCGTGGTCGTGCGAATGCCCGTGGTCGTGCGAGTGATCGTGGTCACACTCGTGCGTGTGTGTGGCCCCGGCGTGGATGCTGAACTTGACCCCTTCAATCTCACCGCGCTTCTGGCGTTCAAAATGCATGTGGAAATCCCCAAGGTTTAATTTGGAGAGCTCCCATTCCAGGGTTGAAGGCTTCAAGCCAAGGTCGCACAGCGCGCCAATCGTCATGTCGCCGCTGATGCCGGAGAAACAGTCGAGGAATAATACTTTCATGAGGGGATCTTAGTTGAGTCTGCGGGACGAAGAAACCAAGTGAAGTCGAATGGCATTGTCGTACAAAGCTTTTCCAATGATTGCCCCGTGGATGCGGGGATGCTGCGAAAGGCGCTGGACGTCTGCAAAGCTGGAAACACCGCCGCTTGCGATGAGTTTGCAGCGGATCACTCCGAGCATTTTATCAAGCTCCGGGAAGTTGGGGCCTTGCATCATCCCGTCCGTGGCGATGTCCGTATAAATAATCGTTTCAACGCCGACATCCTCGACTTGCCGGGCAAAGTCGGTCGCGGTCAGTTTTGACATCTCCGTCCAGCCTTTCACCGAAACGATTCCGTCTTTCGCATCGATGCCGACGGCGATCTTCTCGCCTCCAAATTCACGGACCATGTCCGCCACGAAGCTCAGGGACTCCGCTGCGCGCGTTCCGATCACCACCCGACTCACGCCCGCGTCGATCGCGGCTTTCACCGCTTCCGCGGAGCGCATCCCGCCGCCCAGTTGCACGGGGATGACCAGCGACTTTGCGATGGATTGTACGATCTCCAAGTTCTTGTGAACCCCGCTGAATGCGGCATCGAGGTCGACGATGTGCAACCAGTCGCCTCCTTCGTCCTGCCACTTTCTCGCGTATGCGATGGGAGGTGCCGAGTAGACGGTTTTCTGGTCTGCCTTCCCCTGTTTGAGGCGGACGACTTGTCCGTCCATTAAATCAATCGCCGGAAATAGAAGCATAAGTATTTTTTGGAAGCTCAGTTTGCAGCCGCCAGTTTTGTGATGAAGTTTTTGAGTATCCCCAGGCCGATGTGCTGGCTTTTTTCCGGGTGGAACTGCACTCCTGCCACGCGTCCCAGACTTGCCGCAGCCGCGAAAGATTCCCCGTAGACGCACTTGGCGGCGACAATTTCCTCGCTGTTGTTTGCGGGGTGAAACGAGTGAACGAAGTAAACGTGTGGATTTGGCGGCATGCCCGACCAGAGAGGGTCTTTTGGTTTGGTGAGCTCCAGTGCGTTCCAACCGATTTGCGGAATTTTGAGCTCTGCAGTCTTGAACCGCTGGACTTGGCCTTTGAAAAAACCAAACCCGGGAGTGTTCGGCGCCTCTTCGCTGCCTTCGAACATCATCTGGTAGCCCACGCAGATTCCGAGGAAAGGGCGGTCTTGGGCGATCCATTCTCGAACGGGTTCCCAGAACCCGCGTTCGCGGATCTGCGCGGCGCAATCCCCGAAGGCTCCGACGCCGGGGAGCACGATTGCGGAAGCCTGTGAGAGGCGCCCGGGTTCATCGAGGATCTGCACGTCTGCGCCCTGGGACACGAGCGCGTTGTGGACGCTTCGAAGGTTGCCCGATCCGTAGTTGATGAGCGCGATCATGGGTTAGAGCGTCCCCTTGGTGCTAGGTACCCCCTGCACCCGCGGGTCGATCTGGCAGGCAAGGTCGACCGCCTTTGCGAGGCTTTTAAAAGCGGCCTCGGCAAGATGGTGTGCATCCCGTCCGTACAGGAGTTCGAGGTGCAGGTTGCAGGCTGCCTTCGAGGAGAAGGCGCGCATGAACTCCTCAACCAAACTGAAGGGGAATGAACCGGCCGCACCGACGCCCTCCGGTGCGCGGAAATCCAGGAACGGGCGTCCGCTGAAATCGACGACGGCGCGTGAGAGCGTTTCGTCCATGGGAACATAAGCCCATCCGTAACGGCGGATGCCTTTTTTGTCGCCCAAGGCCTGCGCGAAAGCCTGACCGAGGGCGATGCCGGTATCTTCGACGGTGTGATGGAAATCGACCTCCACATCGCCGTCGGTTTGAACGTCGAGATTCACAAGGCTGTGTCTTGCGAAAAGCGTGAGCATGTGGTCGAAGAACGGGATCTTCGTTTGCACGTTCGAGTTGCCTTGTCCGTCGATGGTCAGATGCAGGCTGATTTTGGTTTCGGAAGTGTCCCGTTTGATGTGGGCGGTGCGGTTGCTCATTGCGTGGCGGTGAAAGCGTTGAGTCAACCAGACGCAAGCCCGTCTGAGAAGCGTGAACGCGCGGATCCGCGCCCGGTTAGCTGGCGTAAAACCGCTTGGAAACGGCTTTGCTCAGCGGCCAGAATGCGAGGAGAACCAAGCCGCAGGCAGGGCCGATGCTTTGCGATGCACCAAGCCAGCATGCGCCTGCCTGAAGGGGCAGCAGCAATCTGATGTGCGCGCCGATCAGAGGGGGCAGCGGAGCTTGGCGGTGGGCGAGCAGTTTAAACAGCAGCCATGCACCTCCCAAACCGGCCAAACCGAACGCCGCCGCGCCGGGTGCTTTGTCCGGTGAAAACAGGCAGTTCACCACGCCGAAAACGGATCCGGCCATCAGCGGCAAAATTGGCAGAAATCTTGCGATCAGCGGTATTCTGGACCGGGTTTCAAACCGTGCGAGATTTGTGACTGCTGCGATGAACAAGCCCATCGTCAGTGCAAGGATTGCGGCGATCGGTTTTGCATACGCTGCCGGGCCCGCCATCGCGCCGATCATGACGCTCAGCGCCCGGCACAGTCCCATGTTCAACGCGCCGATGACCGGTATCTTTTTGGTGAGAAAATTGTAGGACCAAACCGATGCCACCGTGCATGCGCCGGTCAGCAGCGCCATGTTGCTTCCGGTCGCGCTCAGGAGAAGAAGGCCCGCTGCATTCAGCCCCCACAACGCTCTTCTCACGCTTGCCGCGCTTGCGTGTCCCGCCGGCAGCGGTCTGTTCGGCCTTTCGGCCGCATCCTCGGCCAAATCCACCACGTCGTTCATCAGCAACCCCGCCGCGTAGAAACAAATACTTGCGGCTGCAGCCAGGAAAATCGTGTGATCAAAAAATCCGGCGTTTGAAACCAAGTATCCGCTCAGAGGATCGCCGGGGACCGTGAAAAGGTTCGGCGCGCGGAGCAGTTGCAACCAAGTCCGCACCGTGGACGGCGCCGCTCTTTTCGGACCGGCGGCGGGTGTTGCTTGGTCATTGATCGGTTCCATGCGCGTGAGAGTCAACGGCGACCGTGCGATCGCAGGCGCATGGATTCGGCCTCCAGCGGTTGGTTTGGCGAATTTGGGGTCCTAACCAACGGAGGGTGGATCAAGCTTTGTGCTGCGCGAAGCGAGAGGCCACAAAATCCCAATTCACGATCTGTTGCACCGCCTTCAGGTAATCGGTGCGGCGGTTCTGATACTTCAGGTAGTACGCGTGCTCCCAAACGTCGATGCCCAGCAGCGGCGTGCCTCCCGTGGACAAGGGGCAGTCCTGGTTTGGCGTGGATTCAATCACGAGTTTTTTCTCGCGAGCGACGAGCCAAGTCCATCCGCTGCCGAAGACTTTCAGTGCTGCTGCGTGCATTTGTTCTTCAAATGCCGTGAAACTTCCGAAGTTTTTGTCGATGGCTTTCGCGAGGTCGCCCGAGGGCGCGTTGCTCTCTTTTTTCCTGAGCGACTGCCAAAACAAAGTATGGTTGTAGTGGCCTCCGCCATGGTTGCGGATGTCATTTTTGACCGATTCAGGAACCGAGTTCAGGTCCCGCACCAAGTCCTCGAGGGAACGCGCAGCAAGTGAAGGCTCTTTTTCGAGCGCTTGGTTGAGCTTTGCGACGTAGGCGGCGTGATGCTTGTCGTGGTGCAGTTTCATCGTCTCCGCATCGATGAATGGCTCCAGCGCATCGTAGTCGTAGCCCAGGGCGGGGAGTTTGTGGACTTCTTTCGCGGCGGTTGCGGGCGCCTGGGCGCCGGATGAAACCGCCGACACGGCAAGCGCGCCGGTGGAAAGAGCGATCGATTTGAGAGCGTCACGACGTGTGATCATAGTCCGGTGGGTTTGGGGTTGAGGTGGGGGCCTGAAAGAACTTTAGGGTTGGGAGGTTCTGTCCCTCTTGGCATCGCCCGGAGGGAGGTGAACCCTACCATGATGGCGCCAAATCGGTAAGTAAAAGGCGAGCAATATCAGGTCTTCGACGAGCCGCACCCCGATTTGGCCACCAACGTTGCCTGTTCCAAAGCATCCACAGCTGATGTCCAGGTTCCGCGCCAGTGCGCTCAGCAGCGCGGCGACAAACAGCCAGAGCAGGGCAGACCCGAGTAGGACCGCCCCGAGCCGAACGCGGCGCACCCACAGACCGATGGCCGCCGCGATTTCCACCCAGGGCAGCGCGCAGGCGAGCCAGTCCGAGACTTCCCATGAGACCAGTTTGTACTGGTAAATGCTTGTCAATGTTGTGCTTGGATCCTGCAGCTTGAAAAACGCCGCGGTGAGAAATACCCCGGACAGCAGGGTCTGGATCAGGTAGATCCAAGCCGGGGCGCGTCCCGGTTTTCCGGAGGCGCCCGCGGATTTTTCATCCCCGGGAACCGAGGCGGACTGCTTGCCTAATTCCGCGGCCATGCGGCCCAGCCTCCTTCCAGCAGGAAAATGCGGGGCGCCCCAAGATCCTTGCGCAGCCTTCGCGCGATTTGCAGCGCGCGGTCGCTTCCGGTACCTTCGCCGTAAATCACGATCCGCTGCCCCCGCCATAGCGCCCGAATCGCTTCCAGCATCGTCTCGTAGGTTTCCGGCCTGACTGCAAGCGCGCCCGGTGCGTGCCCGGACTCGAAGCGGTCCTGATTCCTGACATCCACCAAAAGAAGGTTTGCCGCATCCGCTTGGGCCGACTTCGCGCTGATCGCGTCAAACTCCTTTGGCGTCGTCCAACTCAAATTCAGGCGCGCTGTGAGCACGGTCGGGACCATTGCGCAGAGGAGCAAAACCGCAGCCTGCAGGACGGCGGATTTCCACGCGCCGGCTGCACCCCGCTCGGATCCGGTCGCTGATTCGGGAGACATGCGGGGAATTTTTGCGGCTTTCGACGGCCTGTTTTGCGCCGGAAGCAGAGAGGAGACGCAGTGGGAGAGGAGACCCGGCAGTTTAACGAGCTTCGGTCGGGTTGCTTGGTTGCTTGATTTGAAATTTAGAGTTCCACGATTTGTCCGGTGCGGGCGCTTTGGTAGCAGGCGAGAATCAGCGCGACTGCGCGCCGCGCTTCTTCGCCGGGGATCATCGGAGCCCGCTTGTCACGGATCGCAAGCGCGAGGTCCTCCACCAAGCGCCTGTGGCCCTCGACGCTGATGGCCTTCGGATCCGCGGTGCCTCCGCCGATTTTGCCTCCGCCATCGTTTTTGAGAACCTCGTCGTCCCCCGGAGCGGATTCGGCAAAATCCCAGCGAGTGATTTTGTCGTTCACAATCGCAGCCGAGCCCTTGTTGCCGGTGATCTCAATCTTCAGGTCGGAGCCGGGGTAGCTGGAGGTCGCGGCTTCAATCACGCCCAGCGCTCCGTTTGGAAACTGCAGGGTGGCGGACAGCGTGTCTTCGGTTTGAATCATCGGATGAGCGAGCGTCCCTGCGAATGCGCCGACTTTCTTCGGCAAGCCCACGAGCCATTGGAGCAAATCCACCGCGTGGATGCCTTGATTCATCAGGGCGCCGCCGCCGTCCATGCGCCATGTGCCCTTCCAGTTTGAGGAAGTATAGTACTCGTCGGAGCGCCACCACTTGATGTAGGCGCTGCACAGACTGAGTTTCCCGAAGCGGCCCGCGTCAATCGCAGCTTTTAAGATCTGGGCGCCGCGCCCGAGACGGTTTTGAAAAACGCCGGCGATGATCGAGTTGCCTTCCCTCGCGGCCGCGAGAATCGCGTCGACAGCCTCGAGCGTGACGTCCATTGGTTTTTCGCAAAGGACGGCCTTGCCCGCTTTCAAAAGTGGAACGGCGGCCTCCGCGTGAGCGCCGCTGGGCGTTGTGATGCACACCGCCTTCACCGCGGGGTCCATCGCGATTTCCTGCAAGCTGTCTGCCGCCTTGCATCCGTTTTTGGCGGCGAATGCCGCGCAAGCTTCAGGCGAGCGGGAGTAAGCGGAGATCAACCGCGCCTCAGGCACGAGCGAGATGGCTTTGGAATGGAATTCGGCGATCATGCCGGTTCCGATGATGGCGAATCCGATGGGCGTGGTGCTCATAAACTTGAGCCAGATTAGCGGGAGTTTGCCGGTGGAAAAGTCCTAAAGGAGCGCGGCGGATTTCGATTTGTTTGCTGGGTTTTCAAATTCAAATCCGCCGTTCATACTGCGAGGCCATCCCTATGCAAATCGATCACGCCCGCCTTCTCTCCCTTTCAAAAACGGTTGGAACTCCCTACTGGCTCTACTGCGCAAAAACGCTCCGCAAGCGCATCTCGGAGATCAAGCATCTCACGGGCGACGGGATTCAGGCGCGCTTCGCTATGAAAGCCTGTCCGGCCACAAAAATCCTGCGCGAAATGCAGAAGGCCGGGATCTGGATCGACGCCGTTTCAGGGAACGAAATTTTGCGCGCGCTGCACGCCGGTCACGCCAAGGGGCAGCAGCCCCCGAACATCCTCTACACGAGCGACGTTTTCCGCGACAACGCGCTGCAGGTGGTCATGGAGCAGGGGATTCTGCCGAACATCGGGTCTGCCGGGATGATCGATGAACTCCGCGGCGCAGGTTACCGTGGCGACGTATCCATCCGGATCAACCCCGGGTTCGGTCACGGTCACGTGAACTCGTGCGACACAGGCGGCCCGAGCTCCAAACACGGCGTTTGGTTCCAGGACCTCGCTCAAACCGCGGGTCGGGTCGAGGCCGCGGGCATGCGCGTTGTAATGCTGCATGCCCACATCGGCAGCGGTCCGCGCTTCGAAGAGTTGCATGAGAATCTTGACCGTCTCGCGGGCGAGTTTGCGTCGCTCCTGCCGATTTTTCCGCACCTTACGGGAGTGAGTCTCGGGGGCGGCATCCCGCACAATTACCGAGACAACACACAGCAGATTCCGCTGGATCCGCTGAAAGCGCTTTTCACAAAATGCCGTGCGAAGCTCAGCGAGGCGGCTGGACGGGAAATCCGGGTGGAGATCGAGCCCGGGCGTTATTTTGTGGCGTCGGCTTGCGTGCTCGTTGGGCGCGTGGCGGAGGTCAAAACCACGCAGACAAACGAGAAGGGGCAGGGGGCCACCTTTGCGATGGTCGATGCGGGATTCGTCGATTTGGTGCGGCCTGCGATGTACGGGAGCTATCACGGAATTGAAGTGATCCCGCACGACGGTGGGCCGCGTGAACGTCAACCGATCGTGGTTGCCGGACCGTTGTGCGAGAGCGGTGATGTCTTCACCCGCGACGATGCGGAGTTGCTGGTGCCTCGGGAACTGCCGGTTCCGAAGTCGGGAGACTTGCTGGTATTGCGCGACGCCGGTGCGTACGGATACGCCATGAGTTCCAACTACAATTCAATCGGTCGTGCGCCTCAGGTGTGGATGGAGGAAGACGGCTCGCTGGAGCTCATTTCAAGGCGCGAAAGCCTGGCCGATTTGCTGAAGGCGGAGGTGGAGGAACCCCTCGGTATGGCGAGGTGACTATGGCGAGGTGACGCATGCCACTGTCACGCGGTTCAGGCTGCGCGCGGCTCGGGCCGGATTTCCCGGGTCCTGCACAATCCGGGCGCATGCGGGGCTTGCCGCTGTTTATGGGTGGCAAAATATGGATGGCAAAAGTCGGCGTGTGAAAGCGCCCGGGACAAGGCTGCCCCAAAGCGGTTGAAAACTCGCGTCAGAAAAGGGTCATTTGCGGGCGTTCGGCCTCCGCCGCCATGACGCCGCGCCGGCGCGTTGGGCGGACGCTGCCCGAGGATGTCTGCTCTTTCGAATGCTCGGGGGCGACGCCCTCCGCGCTCAATTCCGAGCGCTCCAGATTCGCGAGAATTTGTTTGGCCCGCGAGAGAATCGGCGCGGGCAGGCCGGCCAGTCTGGCGACTTGGATTCCGTAGCTCTTGTCGGCGCCTCCGGGAATGATTTTGCGCAGGAAGATGATCTGCTCGTTCCATTCGCGGACTGCGACATTGAAATTTTTAACGCCCGCGCGCGTGCGGGCAAGCTCGGTGAGTTCGTGATAGTGCGTGGCGAACAGGGTCCGCGCACGGAGAACGTCGTGCAGATACTCGGCAACACTCCAAGCGATGGAGAGGCCGTCGAATGTCGAGGTTCCGCGCCCGATTTCATCCAAAATCACAAGCGAGCGGCTTGTTGCGTTGTTGGTGATATTGGCGGTTTCGTGCATTTCAACCATGAACGTCGACTGGCCGCGCGAGAGGTCGTCGTTTGCTCCGACGCGCGTGAAGATGCGGTCCGCGAGCCCGACAAACGCGCTTTTGGCCGGAACCCACGAACCGATTTGCGCCATCAACGTCAAAAGCGCGACCTGCCGGATGAACGTCGATTTCCCCGCCATGTTCGGGCCCGTCAAAATGAGCAGGGCATTCTCGTCCCCGTCCAGAAGCGTGTCATTCGGCACGAACTTTTCCTCGACCAGCGATTGGTCCAGCACGGGGTGTCTGCCGTCGACAAATTCGAGCTGCAGCGAATCGGACAGCTCCGGTTTGCAGTAGCCGTACAGGCGCGCCGTCTCCGCCAGCGATCCCAAAGCGTCCAAGAGACCGATGGAGCGCGCCGTGTGCTGCAGAGCCGCGGTTTCCTGGAGCACTTCCTCCCGCAGTTGTCGAAACAACTCCTCCTCAAGAGCCTTCGCTTTTTCTTCGGAGCCAATGATCTTCGACTCCAATTCCTTCAGCTGTGGGGTGATGAAGCGTTCACCGCTCGCAACGGTTTGTTTGCGCGTCCACTCGGGAGGCACTGCCTCGAGATTTGATTTGGTGACCTCGATAAAATAGCCGAAAACCGAGGTGAACCGGATCTTCAGGGATTTGATCCCGGTTTGCTCAATCGCTTTTTGCTGCAGCTCGGCGATCCATTGTTTTCCCTGATTGCCCGCGTTCCGCAATTCATCAAGGGTCTCGAGGTAGCCGTCCTTGAACATGCCCCCGTCGCGCGTGGTTGATGGCGGTTCGTCGACAAGTGCTTTTTGCAGCAGGTCGACAAGAGCCGGAAGGGTGTGCAGGCCTTCTGCGATTTCCTTGAGAAGACTGTCCGAGTCCGTCGTGCGGATTTTTGAAACCGTCTCTTTGAGATCCGGAATTCGTTCGATTGCGCTTCGCAGAACAACCAGATCCCGCGCATTGCCTCCGGCCTGTGAAAGGCGTCCCACCGTCCGTTCAATGTCGCGGATCTCCCGCAGGATCTCGCGCACCTTGGATAAATGGTAGGCATCCTGCGTGAGCGCCCCGATGGCATTCTGTCGTTCCAGCAGTGGCTCGAGATTGCAAAGCGGATGGAGAATCCATTCCCGCAGCCTGCGCGCGCCCATCGGTGTCGAAGTGCGGTCAAGCGCCCCGAGAAGGCTCGTGTTGCGGCCGCCGCCGCGCGACTCCACCAACTCGAGATTCGCCTGGGTAGTGGAATCCAGCAGCATGTACTGCGCGCGGTGATAGGTGGAGAGCTTTGACACGTGGCCGAGGGTCCGGCGCAGTTCATGCCTGAGGTAGTGCACGATTGCTCCCGCGGCGCAAACGCCCAGCGGAATCTCTTCGCAGCCGTAACCGTCCAGTGATTGGACGCCGAACTGCTCCCGCAGCGTGTGGTAAGCCTGGTCGTGGAGGAACGCGTAGTCGTCTTTGCTCACCAGTCCTTTCAAGGATTCGAACTCATGCCGCGCGGATTCTGCGATCAGGGTTTCGCTGGGTTGCACCCTTGCGAGTTCGTCGTGGAGTTCGCGCGCATTTGAGAGCTGCGTGACTCGGAATTCACCCGTCGAAAGATCGATGAATGCAAAGCCGTAGCCGTGCTTTGGATCGGGGTGAATGGCCGCAAGAAAGTTGTTCCGCGAGGAATCCAGCATTTGCAGGTCGCTCACCGTTCCCGGCGAAACGATGTGCGTCACCTCCCGCTGCACGATTTTGCCCGGCTGCGGCTCGGAGGTTTGATCGCAAACCGCCACGCGTTTACCCGCGTTCACCAGCTTGGCGATGTATCCCTCCGCGGCGTGAAACGGCATCCCGCACATGGGCGTTCCGTTGCGCTGGGTCAGCGCCACGTTCAGGATCGGGGCGGCGACTTTCGCATCCTCGAAAAACATCTCGTAAAAGTCGCCAAGCCTGAAAAGCAGGATGGTGTCCTCGGGCAGCGAACGGCGAATGCCCATGTACTGGGTCATCATCGGAGTCGTGGTCGTTGCCATGGCGTGGTTTTTTCGGTGGCGGACGGCGAGCGGTCTGCGTCGGGCTTGCTGCGGATGCGTCGTCGGATCGCTTCGGTCCGGCAGCGCGTCGGGATTGGTGTCGGGATTGGTGTCGGGATTAAATCAGGTGGCCCATCTTGACGCGTTTGGTGGCAAGGTACGATTCGTTGTGCGGGTTCGGTTCCGAGCGGATCGGGACGCGTTCCACGATCTCCAACCCGTACCCCTCGAGTCCGATGACTTTTTTCGGATTATTGGTCATGAAACGCATTTTCCGGACTCCAAGATCGAAAAGGATCTGTGCGCCCACCCCGTAGTCGCGCAGCTCCGCGGGAAAGCCGAGCTGCAGGTTGGCTTCAACGGTGTCGAGGCCTTTTTCCTGGAGCTTGTAAGCGTGAATTTTCGCGGGAAGTCCGATGCCGCGCCCCTCGTGCTGCCGCATGTACAGGACGACGCCGCATCCGCTCGACTCAATCATATCCATTGCGGCGTGCAGCTGAGATCCGCAGTCGCATCGGCGCGACCCGAACACGTCTCCAGTCAGGCATTCGCTGTGCACGCGCACCAGCGGGGCTTCGACGGAATTCAAGTCGCCTTTTACGAGGGCGAGGTGATGCACTCCGTCGATGGTGCTCCTGTAGAGGTGGAGTTGGAATTGTCCGAAGTCCGTGGGCAGCTGGATCTCTTGCTCCCGTTCCACCAGCTTTTCGCGGGTGCGCCGGTACGCGATCAGGTCGGCGATGCTGCACATTTTCAAGTGGTGCTGTTCCTTGAAGTTGATGAGCTCTGGCAGCCGCGCCATGGTGCCGTCCGGGTTGAGTATTTCGCACAGCACTCCGGTAGGGTCCAGGCCGGCGAGGCGGGCGAGGTCCACGGACGCTTCGGTGTGACCCGCGCGGCGGAGGACGCCGCCGCTTTTGGCGCGCAGCGGAAAGATGTGGCCGGGCTGCACGAGGTCGGATGGGGAAGCCTTTGGATCCGCGAGAATGGCGATGGTTTTCGAGCGGTCCTGCGCCGAGATGCCGGTGGATATCCCGTGTGTCGCGTCCACCGAAACCGTGAAGTCGGTGCGGAAACTTTCCCTGTTGTCGCTGACCATGCGTTGGAGCCCGAGCTGCTCGGCCCTCTCCTCGGTGACCGGCGCGCAGATGAGTCCGCGGCCGTGCGTTGCCATGAAGTTGACCGCTTCCGGCGAGACCATTTGAGCGGCCAGCACCAGATCACCCTCGTTTTCGCGGTCGGCATCGTCGGTGACGATCACGAGTTTTCCCTGGCGAATGTCCTCGAGGATTTCGTCGATGGGGTCAAAGGGTGAAGTTGCTTCCATTCTCAAAGTATCGTCGCGTTGGCGGCGGGGCTCAAGGGGAGAAGCACATCTTTCACGCGGGAAACGCGGCCCACGCGGTTTATTCCGCCGCCTTCAGCACCGCGAGCAAGTCCAGTTCGCGAATCCTTCTGTAGATCAGACTGAAGGAGATTCCGGTGGAGGTGAGGACGATGGCTGCGGCTGTGGTAAAGGTTTGGGAAGTAAGCACCAGCGGGAGCCGCACGCTCTCGGTGTTCACGCTCCCGATGATGATGGCGGTCAAACCGCTGCCGAGCAGCATCCCGGACGGCAGGGCCAGAAGTGTCAGCAGCAGCAGTTCCCCCAGCAGGATCACCGCAACTTCCATTCCCGTGAACCCGAGAATACGCAGCGTCGCGAGGTCCCGTGTGCGCTCTGAAAGTGAAATCCTCGCGCTGTTGTAAACCACCCCGAACGACACCACCACGGCGAAGGAAAAATACAGCACTTGGAGAAGGTTGATGCTTTCAGCAGTAGTCTTTCGAAAACTCAGGCGGGTGGCTTCCTTCAGCCTGAGTGCCGAGATTGCGGGCGTATTCTTCACTTTTTGGAAAAATGCAGCCCATTGAGCTGTGTCGATGGAAAGATGGCTTCCGCTGAGCGAGTGGCCTTCTTTCAGCAGGCGTTGAAGTTCAAATTCGTCGATGTAGGCGGACAAGCCCGCATAATCCGTCACAAGGTCGTGCAGCTTGATCTCGAAGGACGGCCTTTTCCCGTCGAGGACCTCGACCTTGAGCGTGTCGCCGGGTTCAGCGCGCAGCAGTTCCGCGAGCTTGGCCGAGGCCACCAATCCCGAAGGGGGCACGGACACGGGCTTGCCCGAGGAGTCAAGCGGGCGGCTCAGACTCCCCTCAGTGGTGAGGCCCGTGAGGGCGAGGCGGCGCGACGCGTTCCCGAAGCGGATCCGCACGGGCACGGTTCGGAATGGCTCGCTCTTGAGCACGCCGGGCAGGCGGGCGAGATCCGAGCTGCTTTGCGCGGAGCCGGGCTCGCGGAGGCTTACCGAGGCGTTCTGGCGCTGCGCCACATCCCACTCGAAGGAGAGCAGATGGTCGACGCCGTCCCGCATTGCCCCCGGAAGAATGGGGATCCCGCTTGCCAGCGCCAGTCCGAGTGCGGTGAAAGCCGCCTGCCACGGCCTGCGTTCAAGGTTGCGCAGGGCGATTCGCACTGGGAGGCTGATGTGCTGTTGCAAGCCCGCGCGTTCAACGAGGGAGGCTTTGAAAGAGGCCGGTGGTTCGGGGCGCATCGCCTGCGCGGGCGGCAGGCGCATCGCGTGCAGCACCGCGCCAAGCGCTCCCGTAAACGCCCCGATGGCGCTCACAAAAAATGCAATGCCAACGGCCTGCCAGTCGGGCAAAAAATCGAGGCTCGGGAACTTGAAAAAGCGGTGGTAGAGATGGACGAATTTGCTTCCCAGCACGAGGCCGCCGATGGTGCCGAGAACGCCGCCCAGCATCACCATGCACAGCGCGAACTTCGCGTAGTGCACGCCCACTTCGAGCGTCGAGTAACCGAACGATTTCAGCTGAGCGATCTGTTCGCGCTGCATGCGAACCAGACGCGTGAGCACGGCGCTGCTCATGAATGCAGCAACGCTCAGGAAGGCGATCGGGAAAACCACCGCGAGCGCGGCAAGCACCTGGAGTTCGTCCGTGAGCCGCCGCGCGGAGGGATGTTCGGCGAGTCCGAACGCGCCAAGCCCCCCGTACGGCGCGAGCACGGAGTCGATCAAGCGTTCGATTTCCGCGGGGTTCGCATCCGGACCGATGGAAACGCAGACGTTGTTGAATGCGCCATCCAGTTCCAGCGCCGTCGACAGTTCGCGCTCCGGCATCCAAAAGATTCCGAACCGCTGCGGGTCGGGAAGCGTCTCGCCCGGGCGTGCTTCAAAAACAAATTCGGGTGAAAGGGCGATGCCCGTCACCGTGAGTCTCTCGCGTTTTCCGCGGATGGTCGCGCTGAGCGTTTCGCCGGGCCGCAAGTTCCGCGCGGATGCGAAGGCTTCGGAGACCAAAACCTCACCCCGTCTTCCGGGCTCCGGGGCTCTGCCCACGCGAAGATACGGCTGCATGAGGCGCGGTTGTCGTTCTTCGGGAAGGGAGAGGATCAGTCCATCGGAGGGTTCTACGACGCCGGGCAAGTCGAGCAGCACTGCGCCTTTCACTCGGGTTTCAACCTCGGTGACACCGGGCAGGGCCCTGATGCGGTCACCCGTTGCTTTCGGCGCGCGACGCAGGTCCGCGAACACGTGCGCCATGCGGTTGGATTGATAGTACCGGTCGCGGCAGTTTGTGAGTGAAAAAATGAGGCTGCGCGAAAGAATCATCATCGCGAGTCCGCACGCCATCACCAGTCCGACCGCGAGCACCTGGCCCTTGATGGCGTTTAGGTCCCTGAAAAGTTTCCGATCAAGTGAGGAAAGCATCCGCGTGATTGTTTGCCCGGACATTTCCGGCTTGGTGACGTCGTATGATCACCACGCGAGCGCGGAGGCCGGGAGCCGCATTGAGTTGGTGATTTCGCGGACGATGCGCCCGTCGGAGAGGTGCAGCACGCGATCCGCCATCTGGCCGATGGTGGCGTTGTGTGTGATGATGACGGTAAGCGCGCCCATCTCGCGGTTTACGCGAGCGATGGCCTCTAAGACCGTGATGCCGGTGCGAATATCCAGGGCTCCCGTCGGTTCATCGCACAGCAGAACGTCGGGTTTTTTCGCGATCGCCCGGGCGATCGCGACGCGTTGCTGCTGGCCGCCCGAGAGCTGGCTCGGAAAATGGTCCATGCGATCCTCCAAGCCGACGAGTTGCAGCGCCGTTTCGGGCGTCATGGGTTGTGCGGCGATTTCCGTGATGAGCTTCACGTTTTCCCGCGCGGTCAGGCTCGGGATCAGGTTGTAAAGCTGGAAGACAAAGCCGACGTTTTTGCGCCGGAACAAGGTGAGCTCCGCTTCGCTGGCGTTGGCCAGGTTCATTTCGCCGTAATGCAGCGAGCCCGAAGTGGGCAGATCGAGGGCGCCGAGATGGTTGAGGAGGGTTGATTTGCCGCTGCCGGACGGGCCCAGCAGCACGACAAGTTCTCCCGGGTACAGGTCCAGATCCACGCCGGAGAGCGCGTGCACCGCGGTTTCACCGGCGCCGTAGCTTTTCGTCAGCCCGCGCGCGCGGAAGATGGCCCGGCATCCCGGTCGATCGGCCAAAGAGTAAGGTTTGGCGTTACGCGCGTTTGTTGACGGCTCCACCGGATCTGGCGTCTTGGAGGTCACGTCTGCGCGTTGTGCTGCTGGATGCGGACCGGTTAAACCGCGAGAGAGCGCAGGAAGTTGGCGAAAAAGTCTGCTCCGGCCTCGAGTTCGTGAATGGAAATCCATTCGTCTTTGGTGTGAGCCTGCGCGATGGAGCCGGGTCCCATCGCGATGGCGGGGCTGCCCTTTTTGGCAAAGGCTGCCGCGTCGCAGAACCAGGGGGCTCCGACGGGTTTCGCGCCCAGCGTGCCCAGTTTCTGGAGCAGGGGATGGTTTGGGTCTGTGAAAAGCGGGTCGGCTTTCGCCACCGTGATTTCCAGATCCGGATGGACCGCTTTCAGGCGCGCGAACAGTTCCGCTTCAAACGCCGCCGTCTGCGTGGGAACGGTTCGGACGTCGACGGTCGCCTTGCAATGATCCGGAACCACGTTGGTTTTGCTGCCGCCGTTGATGGTTCCGATGCTGATGGTGGAGGGGCCCAGGATCGGGTGGGTGAAGTTTTGGAGCCAAGGTTCAACGTGGTCGCGAATGTGACTGAGGACCTCGAGCATCGGGTGGATGGCGTTTTTGCCGAGGCGCGGGTTGGCCGCGTGGACAGCCACGCCGCTCGTTGAGAGGGTCAAAAACATGCTCCCCTTGTGCGTGTGCACAAAGTCGAGTTGGGTGGGTTCGCCGGCGATGACCAGGTCGAACTGTTCTTTTGCAGCGAGGGCGTGGGCGCCATGCTGGCCGGCCTCTTCGCCGGCGAGTCCGGCAAACCAGATCTCGTGAGAGAGATGCGGCAGGAGTTCCCGTACTTCACGCAAACCGGCGAGCATCGCGGACATCGGTCCCTTGGTGTCGCTTGCTCCGCGGCCCCAGATCCGGCCTTCCCGGATTTCGCCGCCGAAGGGGTCGATGGACATGCCGACGACGGAGACCGTGTCTGTGTGCGGGGCGAAGAGCAGTCTGGGTTTGTGCGGGCGGTCGGCGGGGAATCTGGCGACGATGTTGGGCCGCCCGGGCAGCACTTCCTGGAGTTCGGAGTGTGCGCCGGGAAATTCCGCCGAGATCCAGTCGCAAAGCCAACGTGCGCAGCGGGCTTCGCCTACTTCCGAGGTGCCCGGGTTGTCTTCGGGATTGACGCTTGGGGTGCGGACCAACTGCTGGCAAAGAGAGGTGGCGAGCCGCCCTTCCAGCGATTTAAAACCTTGAGGGTTGTTTTGCGGCGCGGCCATGCGGGTCAACGTGTTTTTTGAGATTGCAGAAACCACTCCACGAATTTTGGGATGCCTTCAGCGATCTGCGTGTGCGGGCGATAGTTCAACAGGTCCCGGGCCTTTGTGATGTCCGCGTAGGTGAGGGGCACGTCTCCGGGTTGGTCGGGAAGTTTTTCAATAATCGCCTTTTTGCCCAGAGCTAATTCGATGGAGGCGATCAGCTCCGCGAGGGTCGTCGTCTGGCTTTCGCCGAGATTAAAAACGTCGCACATCGGGCCGTCGTAGTCGAAGCAGGCCAGAATGCCCTGGAGGATATCGTCGATGTAAGTGTAGTCCCGGCGGGTGCTTCCGTCGCCGAATTGCTGGATGCTCCGGCCCTCGTGGATGGCGCGGGTAAACGAGTGGATTGCAAGGTCGGGCCGCTGGCGCGGACCGTACACGGTGAAGAACCGGAGGCTGATGCACCGCATCCCGTAGAGGTGCGAGAAGTTTGAACAGAGCTGTTCGGCGGCGAGTTTGGTGGCCGCGTAGGGCGAGATGGTCTGGTTGAGGCACATGTCTTCCCGGAAGGGCGCGGTTTTGAGCGTGCCGTAAACCGAGGAACTGGACGCCGAGATAAAGCGAGCGACCCCGGCGAGGCGGGCGGCCTCCAGGAGGTTGAACGTTCCTTTGATGTTGGTGTCGATGTACAACCCGGGCTCGCGGATGGAGGGGCGGACCCCGGCGCGGGCGGCCAGATGGAGGATGGCGTCGGGCTTGCAGGATTTCACGATTTTGAGCACCGCCTCGGCATTGCGAATGTCGCCTTCCTCGATGCGGGCCCTTCCCCGAAGTGCCTTGATATTGTCCCGTTTGATTGCAGGGTCGTAGAAGGAATTGAAGTCGTCCAGAATCGTGACGCTGTTGCCTTGCGACAGGAGATGCTCGGCCGCGTGCGAACCGATGAATCCCGCGCCGCCAGTAATAAGAACCTCCATCCGGTGACCTTAAAGGAGCGCCGATTTGGGCCGCAAGGGGGAAGTCTTTGGATACTTTCACCCCCAGAGCGGAAGCCGATTGACAACGTGGGGCGGCTGGTGCGAAAGACGGTGTGAGAGGAAGACGAAAAATGTCTGAAAATTCACCGAACCCACCAGCCAGTTCGAAGCCGGACCCGATACAGATCACGCTCCCTCCTCGTTCGGCGAGCGCAAGGCCCGGTTCCGTGAAGCTCTCGCCGGGTGCGCCGGTTGCTCCGGGAGCGGCTCCCGTAAAACAAGATACGGTTCGCCTGATGGCGACGCCTGGTGTGCCAACCGCGGTCACGCCCCCGGCAGTTTCAGTGACGGTTCCGCCGCCTGCTGCGCGTCCCGCGATGGCTGCGCCGCCGGCAGTAGCCGTTGCGAAGCCCGCCATTCCTGCCGCGCCCGCGGCCCCCGCGATGCCTGCGCCACCGGCAGTAGGTGTTGCCAAGCCCGCCATTCCTGCCGCGCCCGCGGCCCCCGCGATGACTGCGCCACCGGCAGTAGGTGTTGCCAAGCCCGCCATTCCCGCCGCGCCCGCGGCTCCCGCGATGCCTGCGCCACCGGCGGTGGGTGTTGCCAAGCCCGCTGTTCCCGCCGCTCCCGCGGCCCCCGCGATGCCTGCGCCACCGGCGGTGGGTGTTGCCAAGCCCGCTGTTCCCGCCGCGCCCGCGGCCCCCGCGATGCCTGCGCCACCGGCAGTGGGTGTTGCCAAGCCTGCTGTTCCCGCCGCTCCCGCGGCCCCCGCGATGCCTGCGCCGCCGGCGGTGGGTGTTGCCAAGCCCGCAGCTCCTGCAGCCCCCGCGGCCCCCGCGATGCCTGCGCCACCGGCAGTGGGCGCGCCCAGTGCGCCGGGCTTGCCTGCGCCGCCGAAACCTCCCGCCGCAGCTGTTTCCCCCACTTCCGTAACCGCGCCGATGGCCCAGCCTGCCGCCCCCGTTCGTCCGGCGGCGATAGCGCCCCCGGTTGGGGCTGGGGCCAGCTCCGGCTTACAGACCGTTCCGCTTCGCCCCGCACCTGGGGCCGGTGCGGCGGTCCCGAAACCCTCGGCCACAGTCTCTCCGGCGACCATTCCGATGGCGGCCGCGCCCGCCTCCGGCCCCGCGCCGAAGTCAGCTCCTCTCAAACCAGCCTCGGCGCCCTTGAAGCCGGCCTCGGCGCCCTTGAAGCCGGCCTCGACCCCGATCGCCCCCGCAAGCGTTCCCTTGAAAGCAGGCGCGGCGAAGGCGCCGGTTGCTGCTCAGGATGCCGCCGGCGCGGAAGCCGGAGACGGCTCTGCCGCCCCGAAGTCGGCACCGCTTTCAGCGGGAGCTTCTCCCAAACCCGCGAAGGTTCCGGTCGCGGCCGATTCTGATTCTGATGACGCAGATTTGGAGGCGGGATCGGTTTCGGGTCTGGACAAGATTCTAGCGTTCGCCGCGCTTGCGGTGGCGGCCTTGGCCTTGGTCAGCACCTTTCTCACCTACTCAGTTTTAAAGGCGTAGCTGAGTCCTGCCGGTTCTGGCTCTCGCACGATATCCAACCGTTTAATTAATTTAGCGAATTTCTTCTACTCTTATAAATCTATGGCTAGCAGCAACGTACTCACGATCACCGAATCCAATTTTGACTCTGAAGTTCTGAAATCCAATGTGCCCGTGCTTTTAGACTTCTGGGCGCCATGGTGCGGTCCCTGCCGGATGCTTGGTCCGGTCATCGATGAAATTGCAGATGCGAAGGCTGGGCAGGCGAAGGTGGGGAAAGTGAACGTGGACGACTGCCAAAGTTTGGCCGCCAGATATCGAATCAATTCGATTCCCGCACTGTTGTTTTTCAAGAACGGTGAAGTGGTTGATCAGACGGTGGGTGCCGCCCCCAAAGCCACACTCTCCTCGAAGCTTGATGCTTTATTATAAACGTCGAACCCCGTCACCCGCGCGATCACCGGGGATCCCGGTGGTTTGATAGAGAATTGATCGGCAGTCCGCTTTTCAATCATTGCGTCCCTTCCAGTCTTCGGGAGGGACGCTTTTTTTGTCCCAAGCAAATGGAATAAAAAAAGCGGGCGCGTCGCCACCCCTGTCGACGCGCCCGCGGAAACGCGACGCATAATTGCGCCGGTCTCCACCCATTACATCGCTGCGCCCGCGATGCGCG
>JBILLT010000013.1:0-62097 GCA_044375925.1 Chthoniobacteraceae bacterium
CCCCCCCCCCCCCCCCCCCCGCCCCCCCGCCCCCCCCCCCCCAACAAGCACATCCCACTCATTGAAAGGATCTTGGTCTGGAAAATCCCAAATTCGCCTAAGTTGGAGTCCGCTCCATCGCATCCCCTCATGAGTTGCTCGATTTGACCCGCTTTTCACCTCCAACTTCGGAGTTCGGGTTTAAAAAGAACTGATCAAAATAAGGCCGATAGATCTTTTTTTCCTCTCCAGTCCGCGAACTCAGGCTAAGCCCTCGCGAACTGCCTTCCGGACTGCTCCGCTCCGGCTGTTTACATGAAGCTTTTCGTAAATGCGGCGCACATGGCTATCGACCGTGTGGATACTGAGACTCATTTTTTGAGCGATCTCTTTTTTCAGCAACCCCTCAACCAGAAGCTCCAAGACAGCACGCTCCCGCTCGCTCAAACCGTAGTCGCTCCTGCGCGGCGCAAGCTTTGCAAACATCCCAAGCACACGCCTTGCGATTCTCGGGCTCATCGGAGCCCCTCCCTCGAGGGCGTCCCGGGCCGATTGCACGATCTCCTGACAGGACTGGCTTTTGAGCAGATACCCGTTTGCGCCCGCACAGATCGCCCGAAAAAGCTTTTCGTCATCCTCGAATACCGTGAGCACCACGATGCAGACCTCCGGCGCTTTCTGGCGAATGAGCGGAATTCCATCGAGCCCGCTCATCCCCTGCAGTCCGATATCAAGCAGCAGGAGCTGGGGGAAATGCCCTCGAGCCAATTCCTCAAGCGCCTCTTCGCATGAAGCAAACGACTCCACCCTCGCAACCCCGTGTGCAGATGAGAGCAACCGCGAAAGCGAAGACCGCATCGAGGCGTGATCGTCTACAATCCAAACCGTGCTCATCCCAGAGGCACCTCCAAAGCAACCCGTGTCCCCTCACCCGCCCCGCTTTGAACGGTCAATGCGGCTGAAATTCGGGCGGCGCGCTCGCGCATGTTCTGCAAGCCGCGCCCGTAAAAATGCGCGTCCCCATCAAAGCCGATTCCATTGTCACTGACGCTGATACTGAACCCCGCCTGAGTACGTTCCAACGTGATCTTCACGACCGTCGCACGCGAATGGCGAGCCACGTTGTGAAGCACTTCGCGAAAAAAAAGAAGGATATCGCGGTGCACGTCCAGAGGCGCGCTCTCTTCGGAAAATGTGCCCTCGACCGAAAAGTCCCATCTTATTCCCATCAACAGCCTCGCCGCAGAACTGCGCATCTGCTCCAAAAGCATCACACAGCTCGGAAAATCACCGGCTTTTACAAGCCATACGATGTCCTTCAAAGCCTCGGTCGACTGCGCTGCAAGGGCACGAATTTCACCCATCGAATCTCTTTCGGCACACACATCTTTTTGAGTTCCCTCGGACATTTCAGAAATCAAACGGATGCTGCAAAGACTGCTTCCAATCTCATCATGAAGATCTCTGGAAATCTGATCCCGCATTCCGGCGATCTCTTTTCTGCGAGTCCGCCGTGAATACACCACAAAGCCGAGTACTCCAGAAACTCCAAGGACTCCCAAGGCGGCAACGCAGGTGAGCAAACGTTTCTGCGCCGCTGCTTCCGCCGCCTGCCTCAGCGCAGCGAGCGACTCCAACTCGCTGCGAATCACCCTCTTTTTTGCAAGCCCCACAAGCCACTGATATTCGCCGACAAGAACGCCCCTTCCCCCTTTGCCGTCCACCAAAAACTCCGGCCGCCAGCCACCCGTCACAGTTTGATCGGACGCCGAAACCCGTGCGTTCGCCGCGCAGTTCCCCTCACCCGAAAACACCTGCATCTCGGCTAATGCAAAAACATAATCGCGGTTGCGCTCCCAAAGCCTGCCGGCGGTGACGCGCACAACTTTTGTTTCGGTTTCTGGCAACGCGAATGCAACCGGAGTGTCCTCAGGGTTTGTGAAGTCTTGCTCCCCCGAATCGTAAACGAGGCTCGGATTCGAAAAATCCGCGGCTGCCGACGTTTCAACTTTGAACCGGATCGGGAACCCAAATCCCGCACGGTCCGGATAATCGGCGGGATGCGCAGGAATGAGCCGGATTTCTCGGATGGATTGCGTCTGCATCAATTCAAGTTGAACCCATGTCTTCTGCTCGGGACTTTTGAAGATCCCGCTGTGCCAGCCGTTGGAAATATTCGAGGCCGACACAGACGGGATGCCCATCGCATGACACCCATCCACCAGATGCCGCACGGCCCATGCCGGATTCGATTCCGCAGACGTTGGAGCCAGCACGACCGCGCCGAGCGCGACATTGCGGCCCCCGCTGAAGACCATGAGTTCGCCGAGACAGAATATGAACCTCTTTTTCTGTCTTGGTTCCGGGACAAGTGAAAGGGCCGTGAACCGAACGTAGCGGGCCAAAACCCCTCTGCCCTGCGCGTACCGCGGATAGACAGACGGTCCCATCCCGGTTTCGTTGGATTCAAAAAGCGTCTCCGGCTCGCTCATCAGCGAGTCCGTTCCCACATCGATTCTGAATCTCTGCGGAAAACCGTACGGCATTTCATTTCCCAAAGTGGCGGGCACGACCACAACCCCGTCGATCGGGTACTCCGCGCCAAGGTCGACCTGGATCCAGCGCGCGGCATCCGCGGCGGGAGCAAAACCGCTGTGAAAGCCGGCATGCACTGGGGTTTGCACGACGCAATCCTCCGGCAACACTTCAATTTCCCGTCTGGCGTTGTCCTGCAACCTCCCGATGCGGACAAGTTCGGGGTTCAACCACGATTGAGCAAACACGCCGCCGGCAGGCCAAAGCATCAAGCATGTCAAAACACCGATTCTGAGAAGTGCGGGGTTCACCTCGCGCCATGATGTGTAAGGCATCACCAAAATCAACTCTCAGCAAGGGCTGCACGTTCACGCAAAGACGTGTCTTGGCAGCCTTTTTGAATAGAACTCGCGCTCGTGCCGCTGCAGTCCCTACGCTTCCGCACTGCAATCCTCCAAACGCGCCCGATGAATTCCGCAAAACAGAAACTATTCGCAGTTTTTGCCCTCGGCGCTGCCGCCGCAGGACTGTTCTTCGGTCTGCGCCCGAAGCCCGTCCCGGTCGAAATTACGACCGCCCGATACGCCCCGATGCGCACCACCGTTTTGGAGGAAGGCAAGACCCGCATCCGCAACCGGTACGTCGTATCCTCCGCGGTGGGCGGACTGCTCAGACGCACAAGCCTGCGGCCGGGTGACAAAGTCGAGGTCGGAGTCACCAAAGTCGCCGTCATCGACCCCGAACCCTCCACACTCCTGACTCCACGCGATGTGGGACAATCCGAGGCTCGGATCAAAGCAGCTGAAGCGGCCTTGCAACAGCGCGAGGCGGAGCAGCAACGGGCTGAGTCCGCAGCCGAACTCGCCAAACGCGACCACGCCCGCGCTGTGACTCTTTCCGCCTCGGGATCGATATCCGAAAAGGAAAAGGATTCCGCCGAGTTGACCGCGGCAATCCGCATGCGAGAGCTCCGCAGCGCCGAATTCGCGCGCAACGTGGCCCGCTTCGAGCTCGATCAGGCGCGTGCCGTGCTGCACCAGGAAGTCCGCGGCAGCGCGGCCATCGAGCTGACAGCCCCCGTGAGCGGCGTCGTGCTCAATGTGCTTGAGGAGAACGCCCGCGCAGTCCTGCCCGGCGCCCCCCTGCTTGAGATCGGTGATCCCGCCGACATCGAGGCGGAAATCGAGCTGCTTTCCGCCGATGCGGTAAACGTGCGGGTGGGCGCATCCGTCGAATTGGAGCGTTGGGGAGGGCCGTCAGCAATCAAGGGCGCCGTGCGGCGCGTGGAGCCGGCCGCTTTCACGAAAACCTCCGCCCTCGGAGTCGAAGAGCAAAGAGTGCGCGTGCTCGTGGACTTCACCCCTCCGAGCAGCGACGGGCAATTCATCGGGGACCGCTTCCGCGTCGAGGGCCGGATCGAGCTTTGGCAATCACCCGGTGTCCTCACGGTCCCCGCAGGCGCGTTGTTTCGAAGAGGCTCCGAGTGGGCGGTATTCAAAAACCACCATGGGACTGCCCGGACCATCAACGTTCAGATCGGCCACCACAACGGAGAGGTTGCCGAGATTCTGGACGGCCTTCAGGCGGGCGACGAGATCATCATCTACCCGCCCGACAATGTGCGGGAAAACAAACGCATTCTCCCCCGCCGGATGTAATCCACAGTCGGTCCGGCGGTGGATGCGTTTAAAGGACAACCTGCAAAACAGGCTGCGCTTTTTGCTTTTCGAAACACAAGACAACCCGCCACATTGGAATTGCATGCAGCTTCACGAACTACAGGCGATCTACGCCACTCCCTTCTTCGAATTGATCTCCCGCTCGCGTTCCGTGTACCTCGAACATTGGTCCGGCAACGAGGTGCAACTGTGCACGCTGCTCTCGATCAAAACCGGCGGCTGCTCCGAGGACTGCGGATACTGCGCGCAGAGCGCGCGCTACAGCACCGGAGTGAAGGCTGAAAAACTCATGCCGCAAAACGACGTCATGGAAGCGGCACACAGAGCCAAGGAAAACGGCTCGACGCGTTTCTGCATGGGGGCTGCATGGAAAGGCGTAAGAGACGGCGACCCTCGCTTCGAGCAAGTGTTGGATACCATCACCGAGGTGAGCAAACTCGGGATGGAAGTGTGCGTGACTTTGGGTCAGCTCACACTCGCGGAAGCAAAGAAGCTAAAGGCCGCCGGCGTGAAAGCATACAACCACAACATCGACACTTCTCCCGAGCACTACCCGAACATCGTCACCACTCACACCTTTCAAGACCGGCTGAACACGATCCGCTCGGCTCAGGAAGCGGGCATGGATGTTTGCTGCGGCGGCATCATCGGAATGGGTGAAACCGAACTGGACCGGCTGAAGATGCTGGAAGTGCTCACCAACTTTGATCCCGCGCCGGAGAGCGTCCCGATCAACTGCCTCATGCCGATGGAAGGCACGCCGTTGGAAGCCCAGAAGGCGGTGGATATTTTCGAACTCGTTCGGCTCATCGCCACCACCCGCATCGCGCTCCCTAAGGCCAAAGTGCGCTTGAGCGCGGGACGCACGCGGCTATCCAAGGAGGGCCAGGCGCTGTGCTTTTTCGCCGGCGCAAATTCGATTTTTTACGGCGACAAACTGCTCACCGCGAAAAACCCCGGAGCCGATGCGGACAAACAGCTCTTTGAAGAACTGGATCTCGTTCCGCAAAAGCCATGCGCCTCGTCACCCAATTGTCCGGAAGCGGAGACGCGCATTCCAGAGTTGGTGTCCGAGTTGGTGTAGTGGATAACGCCCGGCTTCGAAGCGGGCGCGATCATCGCGCTGACATCGCGCTATGATCGCGCTCACAACGCCACCTCCCGAACGCTCCTTCCGTTTTCCTGCGCTTCCCCGCGAAGCGACAATGAAGTGCGGGTTTGAACCGCCACTGTGACCAACCGCCACTGTGACCGCATCACACGCCGCGGTGAACACACAGCAAAAACGCCGGCCCGCGTGACACGAGCCGGCGTTTTTTTGACTTACCGATGTCGAATCAGGGCATCCAGCCGTGACTATGCCGTAGGCACCGTCGCGATGGTCTGCAGGATGCGGCTTGCGATCTTGTACGGATCGCCCTGTGAGTTCGGGCGGCGGTCTTCCAAGTATCCCTTGTAGCCGTTGTTCGCAAAGCTGTGCGGAACGCGGATGGATGCACCGCGGTTTGCGATGCCGTAGTTGAACTTGTCGATCGACTGGGTTTCGTGCAGCCCGGTCAAACGCAGATGGTTGTCTGGACCGTACACAGCGATGTGCTCGTTCTTGAACTTGTCGAAAGCAGCCATGAGTTTTTCAAAGTACTCCTTGCCGCCCACTTCGCGCATGTACTTGGTGGAGAAGTTCGAGTGCATCCCCGATCCGTTCCAATCCACGTCCATTCCCAGCGGCTTGCAATGCCAGTTGACGTCAACGCCGTACTTCTCGCAAAGGCGCATCATCAGGTAGCGCGCCACCCAGATCTGATCCGCAGCGGTGCGCGACCCCTTGCCAAAAATCTGGAACTCCCACTGGCCCTTCGCGACTTCCGCGTTGATGCCCTCGTGGTTGATTCCCGCGTCGTGGCAGAGATCCATGTGCTCCTCCACAATCGAGCGGGCGATGCTGCCCACCGAATCATAACCGACGCCCGTGTAGTACTTGCCCTGAGGATAAGGGAACCCGCCCCCGCCCGGGAAACCCAGCGGTACCCCGTCTTGGTACAGGAAATATTCCTGCTCGAAACCGAACCATGCATCCGGGTCGTCCAAAATGGTCGCGCGCGAGTTGCTCGGATGCGGTTTCCCGTCGGCCATGTAAACTTCGCTCATCACCAGCACCCCGTTGCGGCGGGTCGTGTCGGGATAAACCGCCACGGGCTTCAGCACGCAATCCGAAGAATGCCCTTCCGCCTGCCGGGTGGAGCTGCCGTCAAAACCCCAGTCAGGGAGTTGCTCGAGCTTCGGGAAGGAATCGAATTCCTTGATCAACGTTTTGCTTCGGAGATTGGCAACGGGCTCGTAACCGTCGAGCCAGATGTATTCCAACTTGTACTTGGCCATAGATTGCTTCTGTTAAGGGTGTTTGATGACACGGCGCGCCTGTGCGCCGATTGTAATTTGCATCCGGATTTCGGCCCGGATTTCAGGCGGCCCTCCACAGTAGCAATCGGGATGCCACAATTCCAACGTTACGTTCAACCGCTTTAAAAAAAGCCCCCGCCCGCGGCCGGCTTGCACGAGGACTTCCGACGGGTGCACAGTGGTGGCATGCGGCAGGTTAAGGATACTCTGAGATCGACGGTCCGGATCAGTTATGACGGGCTGGTCTACAAAACCTTCCGCGGGCCCCTCGCCCAGGAGCGGTTCGAGAACGAGGTCCGCATCCTCCAGTTCCTAAAGTCCAAAAACTGTTCTTTTGTGCCCACGCTGGTTAATTTCTATACAGACCGGCTCCAGATCGTGACGACCAACTGCGGCAGCCGGGTGGAGCGGATAGACGAAGCACGCATCAAAGAGCTCTTCGGGGAGCTTGAGCAGTTCGGGGTGCGCCACGACGATCCGGATATCCGGAACGTGACCTACAGGCAGAGCGACGGCCGGTTTTGCCTGATCGACTTTGAATTCGCCACAATCCTGCCGGGATTTTCGGAGGGGCCCTCTCCCCATGAATAGCTTGCGATGGTTTGGATTGAGTGACCGTGGCCGGATTCGCGCCCAGAACGAAGATGCGTTTCTCGGGATGATTTTTGACGCGCAGGAAGCCCACCTGCTCGGGAAGGTCGGAGGGGCGGAACTCGGATCGCATGAGTTTGTGTTCGCGGTCTCGGACGGGATCGGCGGCGCGGCTGCGGGGGAGTTTGCGAGCAGGATCACGGTCGAGAAAATCAAGAAACTGCTGCCTCAAGCCTTCCAGAAAACCGCGGCCGGGCTGGAGGCGGGAGCGTCCGGGGTGCTGGTGGAACTTTACACCCAGATCCACGCTTCGCTGTCGTACTTAGGCAGGAGCTATGAGGAGTGCCGCGAAATGGGATCGACCCTGAGCCTCTGCTGGTTCACGCCGGACTGGCTTTTCTTCGGACACATCGGCGACAGCCGCATCTACCATCTCTCAGCCTGCGGCGGCATGCGCCAACTCAGCCACGACGATACGTACGTGGGATGGATGTTTCGAAACGGTCAACTCAACGAGCGCGAGGCCAGGTCGCATCCCCGCAAAAATATTCTCCAACGCGCACTCGGCGCGGGCCACCAATTTGTCGAACCGCAAATCGGCGGTCTTCGGCTCGAAAAAGGCGACGCGATTTTGCTGTGCAGCGACGGGATTGTGGACGGGATGTTCGACGCACAAATCGAGGAAATGCTGCGCGCATCAACCGCAACCGAATCCATGAACGCGAGCAGCTCAAATCCAGCCGAGTCATTGGTGCGCACGGCGGTCCATCAATCCGGCCGCGACAACACGACCGCGGTTGTGGTCGTGGTGCATTGAGGCGGCGCATTGAATGAACGCGCAGACGGATCACAGCCGGGACGGATGCCGAGAAACACCTCAAAATCTGGGCGTACACACGGAAGCCACGCAAGTCGTGAACGTTTGACAACCAACCGCTTTCAAGCCGAAATAGCGCCGCATGCCCCAATCCACCCCTCAGATCAAACTGCTGTGCTGTCTCATCGGCGTCTTTCTTTCGTTCACCCATCTTTTCGCGCAATCCTCGAGCGAGTCAGCAGCCCGCGACACGATCTCAAAACCGGCTCAAACGGAACCCGCGCAAGCTGCCTTGTCAACGCGGGTTGAAGACCTTGAAGCCTACATCAGGAATGAAGCCCCGAAGGGCTCTCTCTCCGGTGAACCGGGCCCCGGACACAATGCGTGGATGATGATCAGCACGGCGCTCGTGCTTTTTATGACACTTCCGGGACTGGCGCTTTTCTACGGAGGATTGGTCCGCAAAAAAAACGTGCTGAGCATCGTGGCGCAATGCCTGGCGCTTGCGGGATCCGTCACCGTGCTCTGGTGGCTCTGCGGATACAGCTTATGCTTCGCTGAGGGTGGGCCGCTCCTGGGAGATCTTCGCTACGCGTTCCTTTCCGGCGTGGGATACAAAACAGGCCCCTACGCAAACTGGACCTCACACAACATCTGGGCAATTTACCAGCTGACATTCGCGATCATCACGCCTGCGCTCACCATCGGCGCCGTTGCAGAGCGCATGAAATTCAACGCGGTGATGCTCTTCAGCATTCTTTGGATGTTCGCCGTGTACTTCCCGGCAACACACCTGCTCTGGAGCAAGGACGGCGCCTTCAGCGGGCTCCTGAACGAAAATGCGACCATCAAGGCCATCGACTTCGCGGGCGGTATTGTGGTGCACATGACCAGCGGTTGGAGCGCGCTGCTGCTGTGCATCCTTCTGGGGAAACGCCGCGGCTTCGGCCGCGAACCGATGCCCCCTCACTCGATGGTGCTCTGCATGGCCGGCACCGGCATGCTTTGGGTGGGATGGTACGGGTTTAATGCCGGCTCGGCTGGTGCCGCGGACCGAATTGCGACCACATCGTTCGTCGCCACGACTCTTTCCGCTGCCGTAGGATGCTGCGTGTGGGCAGTGATCGAATACATTCACCGAGGCAAACCGAGCGTTCTCGGACTGTGCTCCGGCGCCGTCGCCGGTCTGGCGACCATTACCCCCGCGTCAGGCTTCGTCACCGCAAACTCAGCGGTGCTGATCGGTTTCGCTTCCGGCGTCGCCACTTGGCTCGCTTGTTCTAAACTCAAAGGGATCCTCAAATACGACGATGCACTCGACACCTTCGGTGTCCATGCAGTTGGCGGGACCCTCGGAACGCTTCTTGCGGGATTTCTGGCCGACGCAGAGGCCAACCCTGCGATTGAGACTCTTAAAAAAGCAGCCCCGTCACTTTGGCTCGAGCAACTCAAAGCCGGGGCAGTCATTCTGGTCTGGTCGGTCGCTGCATCCTATATTCTCTACAAGCTAGTCGACAAACTCATCGGATGCCGCCCCGACGCAGAGGGCGAGACGGTCGGCTTGGATATCAGCGACCACGAAGAAGAGGGCTACATCCACTAAATCGAGCTCCACCTGTACGGACTCCGGGTGGAAATCTCCGCCGAACTGCAAGACTCCCGCCGCATCAAGCCATCACTCCACCCCAAAAAACACACATCCTGCCGACCTCATGAAAACACCC
This sequence comes from Chthoniobacteraceae bacterium, assembly GCA_044375925.1. Lineage (GTDB taxonomy): Bacteria > Verrucomicrobiota > Verrucomicrobiia > Chthoniobacterales > Chthoniobacteraceae > Chth-196. Next base: position 9,726 of record JBILLT010000013.1, read on the forward strand.
CTGCTCGCGGCTTTCGGTTCCCTGCTTTACACAAGCGTCCACCTTTTCGCGCAAAACCCAACGGCTCCCGCCGCACTGGAGCCGACCCGATCCAACGTCCCATACGGCACTCATGAACGGCAGGCGCTCGATTTTTACCAGGCAAAATCGGAGAGCCCCACGCCCGTCGTCTTCTTCATTCACGGCGGCGGCTGGGTGTCCGGTGACAAAAAGAATCCGCCAGCGCTTTCTCAATACATCGCCGCGGGAATCTCGGTGGTGTCCATCAATTACAGGTACTCATGGCAGGCGCAACTCGATGAAATCAAGCCACCCGTTCAGGCCCCGCTACACGACGCGGCGAGGGCCCTGCAATTCATCCGAAGCAAAGCCAAGGAGTGGAATCTCGACACCAAACGCATCGGAGCGAGCGGCGGATCAGCAGGCGCTTGCAGCAGTCTCTGGCTGGCTTTCCACAACGATCTCGCAGACCCTGCAAGCGGCGACCCGGTCGCCAGAGAATCCACACGTCTCTGGTGCGCGGCGGTGACAGGCGCACAAACATCACTCGATCCACTGCAACTCAAGGAATGGACGCCGAACAGCCGCTACGGGGGGCACGCATTCGGATTCATGGACCCTAAAGACCTCAAATCGCGTGACACGCGCTTCGCCGAATTTTTGGAACATCGATCGGAAGTCCTCTCGTGGATCAAGGAATTCTCGCCATACGAACATGTCAGTTCGGATGATCCGCCGGTGTATCTCTCTTACTCGAGCGCGCCCGCGCTCGGTCAGGAACAAAAAGACCCCACGCACACCTCAAACTACGGCGTGAAGTTGCAGGAAAAGTGCGCCTCTGCCGGAATCGCCTGCGAGCTTTCCTACCCCGGAGCGGACTCAGTGAAGCACACAACGGTGCATGCCTATCTCATCGACACCCTCACTGCTCAAAAGCAGGCACCCACTTCCAGCAGGCCATGACTGCAGGCCGCATTGAACCACTGAACGGGCATTCAATGCGGATCAAATAAGCCCCGCATCGCTGGACCGAAAACCGCACAAAGTCACTTCAGAAGCCGCGAACCTCGCAACCCAGCCCATGTTCGTACCCGACGCACCGCTCTCAGCCATCCTGCTGCATTTGATTCCGATCCTCGGCATGCCGATTGTGGCACTCTTGCTTGGCGTGCTGCCAGGCTGGTGGGCGGCGCGGCGCCTCGTGCAGGATGGAGGAATCGCCACCATTGTCGCCGGCCTTTGCTCGTTCCTGCTGGTGTATCTGGCGTGTCTTGTCGCCTATCTGGCGGGTGGAAGCCAGGCTTGGGCGATCGGGCTGCTCGCTCTGCCTTCAGGCATTTCAATCTTTGAGATGATCAAGCACGGAGGCTCCAAAAACTGCATCGACTGGCGATTGCTGGGCCTCTGGTACGGGGCGGGAATCGCGTTTGTCGGGCTCCAGGTTTTTATTTTTGCACCGGGCGCCCCAACAGGCATGTGGGACTGGGTGGAACACTGGATCCGTGCAAAAGTGTTCCTAGAAAACCAACCCCTGAAGACGATGGTGGGCGGTTATTCGATGGCGGCCCGCGGCCCGCTCTTCAATTCATTCGAAGCAGTCTGCATGTCGCTTCTCGGGAACAAGGAATACTGGTGCTACCAGCTGATCGCCTCGGTATTGAACACTTGGTATGTTATACCGTTCTGCGTGGCACTGCGCCAACTCTGCGGGGTATCAGACAGGTTATCCCTCATCCTCGCCGCACTCAGCGGGATTGCATCTTTCGACATCAGTTGGTCGATTATTTATCCTTGGACGAAAATTTTCGTTGCGGGTCTGACGCTTGGCAGCTTTGTCATCTACCTCAACGGCCTGAAAAACCGCGACCGCTTGACGGAGGCGATCGGACTCACCGGTTTTTCGATCGCGTTTCTCGCCCACTACCTCGCTTTCCCGTTCGCGATCTTCATGTGGGCTCATTTCGCCATCACGCGATGCATCAAAGACCTGTCCCGCCTCAGAGCCGCCGCGCTGGCCCTGCTCGCGTCCGCGGCGATTGTGTCGAGCTGGTTTATCCCCTGCTTCTTATCCCTTGGTTTCAAGGAAACACTGTCAGCAAACACGACAATCGGATCGTTTTATGTGACAACCGCGAGCGGCGAGATGCCCAACTATGCAAAGGCGGTGGTCTTTAACATGGCAAGCAGCTTTCTGCCTTTCAAAGCAATGTCGCTTGCAGGTTTGGATGATTGGGTACCGGCACCTGCGGCCTTCTTGAAATGGTGGGTTGTCCTGTGGCATGACGGGAGACAAGTCCAGCAGCTTGAACTGCCGGAACTCACAACTCCTCAGATATTCTCGGGTTTCCTGAGCAGCTTCGGAAACGTAGGCTCACTTGCGGCAATCGCAGTGCTTGGCATTGCGTGTCTAAGAAAGCTCAAATTGCAGCCACTCCACCCCGTTCTCAGCTCAAAGTTCTGGTGGCTTTTCTGGACCGTTGGAATCCTGATGAATGTAGCCACCCTCCGCTTTTTCTGCGTGGGAGGCATCAATGGAAGCGCCCATGTCTACTGCATGCTTCTGCTCCTATTGGTGATGGGCTTCTCGAACAAGCTATCGCGGTTGGCGGAAATCACCGTGCTCAGCGTCATCGCCGGCAACGCGACGATCATCACCGCGCGAATCATCGCGATCCAGTCGATCCCGATCCAGTTTGTCAACAACCAGCCCCAGGCCGTGCCCAACACCAAGATTTTTGTGTGGCACTTGCAGAATGCTGCGTTCAAGGCTCAGAACAACGCGCGTCTGCTTTTCGACTTGCTCGAGAACGACCGCATTCCGATCGCCATCGCCACAGTCGTATTCGCAATCGCACTTGTGCTGTGGATTGCTCTCAAAACGGAGCAACCCACGCCGCAACCAGCTTCGACCGCTTCGAAATAGATGCTGCGATCGTGGGTCGCACTTCCGAGGATCATCCCAAAATGATCCCTTGCGTGGACAATTCTCAACCGGAATAGACGCACTGCGGCCGGACACGGAGTCCCCTCAGAATGTCTCTACGCGCGACTTCAGCCAACACAACGCTCCCCGCGCGGCCCTCGTTCCTGTCGCCAGACAGCCCTGCAAAAGATATCCGCCCGTCGGCGCTTCCCAGTCCATCATTTCACCCGCGACGAATATCCCCGGACGATTTGCGAGCATCAGATCGGCGTTCAGCCCGCGGAACTTTACGCCACCTGCAGAGGAAATAGCCTCCTCTATGTTGCGGGGTGCCTTCAGGCGAACTGGAAACTCTTTCACAAGAGACGCCAACTCCGCCGCGCAGGAAAAATCCGCAGCGCCCATGCTTCTGCGCACAAGCGCCGCGGCAACCCCGGGCAAGCGCCAGCGTGTTTCTGCTTCTGTCAGAAAATTGCGCCGGATGGGCCCCATCCTCCCCACCAACTGTTCAACCGTTGATTGCGGCTTGAAGTCCACCGTGATGCAGGGAGCACCCATCGCGCGCAGACGGGCGCCAAGTTGGTAGATTGCTCCGCCTTCCAGCCCGTACTTGGTAACAAGCAATTCCCCCTTGGCACGTTCACCGTCCGCGCACACATGGACAGACTTGATTGGCGTCCCTTGCCATTGCTCTGCAAACTCAGAACCCACATCCCACTCCCAGCCACAATTCGCGGGCTGCAACTCCGCAACATCCACACCGAGCCCCCTGAGCATCCGCACCCAGCAGCCATCCGATCCCGTGTCAGGCCACGAGGCTCCTCCCATCGCAAGAACCAAGGCATCCACGCTCACATGAACCCGTGTCCCATCGCCCCTCGAGAACTCAATCCCCAACCCTCCGTCCGTTGATATTCCGCACAGCTCATGCCTCATGTGAAAGGCCACGCCGCTTGCCCGGAGCCTTTCCACCCATCGCCGCAAAAGCGGAGCCGCCCGCATTTCCCTGGGATACACCCTGCGGGTGGATGCGACGAACGTCTCAACGCCCAACCCGAGGGCCCACGAACGGGTCTCCTGGGGTCCGAATTCACCGACAAGTACGCGCCAAAAATCTCCAGGCTGCCCCGTGGAAAGATAGTACCGCGCAAAGACGTCAACCGGCTCGTCTTTCGTGAGGTTCAAGCCTCCCCGACCTGCGACCAAAAACTTCCTGCCAACCGACGGCTTGCGATCCCACAAGGACACAATGGCCCCGCCCGCGGCGGCCACTTCCGCGGCACGCAAGCCAGCCGGCCCGCCGCCCACCACAGCGACCCTCATTCCCGCCCGTGCAACTGCATCCCCGCGCGGCGCATTCTTCATTTCAATATCCTAATGGCCCACTCTACTTTTGCTGCAGCGTCCGTTCGGAAGCATGAATCCGGGTGCCGTCACGGTCCGTCGAGGGACAGAAATTCAAAAGCTCGATCTCGACCGCGTGCTTCTTGTGCGGCTGCAACTCCAGCATCGTCACACTACCATAATCCACGTTGAAGTGCGCCATGTGGGCGAGAGGAAGCTCAAGAAGCAATGCCAGCATCACGCGGACAATCCCCCCATGACAGACAACAGCCACGCTTCGATGCGGGTTATCATCCATGATCCTCTGAATGCACGGCTCCACCCGCGCGCGAAGGTCATCCGCGCTTTCCCCGTTGGTGATGCCTCCGCGCTGCAACACTTCCAGCCAGTCAAAGGCGGTGATCCCAAAACGCTCCTGGATGTCGCCCCAGTGAAAACCCGTCCAATCCCCGAAATCGACCTCGCGCAGACCCTCCATCACAGTCGGCGCCAAACCGCGCGCTCTCAGCAGCGGAGCAGCCGTCTGCGCCGCCCTTTTCATCGGACTCACATAAACCCTGTCCAGCGCGCCTTTCCCGAACCATTCCGCAAGGGCGGTGGCGTGAGAGTGGCCCGTCTCGGACAAATCCATATCAATCCGGCCACCACCAAAAATCTGGTGATACCGATGGTCAACCTCGCCGTGACGGATCAAGTACAGCCTCGTGGGGTGTTTCGGAATCTTGTGTCTCACAGTCGGAATTCTCAGTTTCGCACGTGCGCGGCCAAGCAACGCTTAAGCGCGGGTTCGGTGGTAGGAAACATACTCGTAGATGAAGCTGCCGTCTTCACGGCAGGAAACCAAACCGAATCCCTCCGGATTTCCGTGAACAGGCCCTTTCCACCACATCCCACTGACAGCCCCGCCCTGGATGTAAGTCGTGCGGTTGTGATGGGACAGCTCAATCCGCTCCGAAACATGCCCGTGTCCGCTCAGCACAAGCTGCACGTTGTAATCCGAAAGCACCCTCCGGACTTCGTATGCGTTTCCGACCACCCCCCCTCTGAGTTCACCTTTGCGTGGGTCCGAGTTGTACTGTCCCCAGATAGAAAAGAACGGGATATGCGTCGAAACAATCACGGGCGCCTTCTTTCCCACGCGCTGAAGATCCGCTCTCAGCCACTCCATCTGGGCTTCATCAATCCAACCCTGATATCCGCCTGTCGTCTCATCATAAGCCACGGAATCCAGCACAATGAAATGCCAGCCCCGGTGATCGAAACTTTGGTAACTCCGGCCCCTGCCGTATCTCTCGACGAAAAGCGCTTTTCCATACTCCGGCGCATCCACCGCTACTTTCCCGTCCTTAGCCCATCCGCCGATATCATGGTTGCCTATCGTATGGTAGGATTTCACCTGCAGGTTTCTCCACTCGTGGTCGAAGAGCTGCCACTGCTCACGAATCGATGGGGCGTCGACGGCAAGCGCATCCATGATCAAATCGCCGCCCGTAAGCACAAAGTCCACGGACGGCGAAATGGCATTCACCGCGGCAATACACTCGCGCACCCCGCGCGGCGCTTCGCGGTGCCGGTCGATGTGGATGTCGGTCAGAAACGCAAATCGGAATCCTCCGCCACCCGCTTCTGCAGCGCGGATTCCTCGGGTTGCGGAGGCGCACGATATTCCTGTGAAAGCTCCGATTCGTTTGAGGAGTGATCGCCGGCTGACGGACTCCGCCGACGCATGAACGCTCTGGGGTGAAAACAAACTCATCCAAGAAACATCACCCGACAGGAAACTGTTGGCAAGGCGGGACCCCGGTGCTTCTTCCAACCCCGACCAACCGTTCCCCTTCCAGACCCGTGTCATTCTCAAACGCGGGCCCAAGCCTTCCTTGCACAAAAAATAAATGCACCGCTTTTGGGCATTGCGTCCCGCCGGAATGCCCGTAAGAAATGGCGTTCAGATGACCCCCCACGCCCCGCCACAAACTTTTCCCGCCAAATTCATCCGGCGATTCTTTTGCAACGCCATTCTGTTCACCGCACTCTATGCGATTTTGCCCTGCGCACGAGGGGCTTCAGCGGGGGCAAAACCGAACGTCTTATTTTTATTCGCCGACGACCAACGGGCGGACACGATTGCCGCACTGGGCAACCCCATCATCAAAACACCCGGCTTGGACCGCCTTGTGAAGAAGGGCGTTTCATTCAACCGTGCGTATATGCAGGGAGGTTTGGGCGGGGCAACATGCGTGCCATCGCGCGCGATGCTCCTCTCGGGCCAACCCCTCTTCCGAGTCGATGAAAATCTGTTGCGTGACGAAACCTGGCCCGCTGCATTCGGAAAAGCCGGATATCGCACTTTCGTGAGCGGCAAATGGCACAACGGCGTGCAATCCATCGGCAGAAGTTTTCAGAGTGCGAAGTCGGTCTTTGTGGGAGGCATGACCAACCCCATGAAAGCCAAATTGAGCAATGTGAGCGAAGGGGTCCTCGAAAAACCCACCGTTTCCAGCAAGCACGCCTGTGAAGTTTTCGCCGACGAGGCCATTGAATTCATAAAAGCCCAGAAAGATGATCCTTTCTTCTGTTACGTGCCGTTCGATGCGCCGCATGACCCGCACATCGTTCCGGACGACTTCAAAGTTTCCTACGCTCCGCAGTCCATTCCGTTGCCGCCTAATTTTCTGGCTCAGCATCCGTGGGACAACGGCGAAATGAGCATTCGCGATGAGATGCTGCTCCCGTGGCCTCGCACTGAAATCGCCGTCAAAGAACTCATCGCCGAGTATTATCGGTACGTGTCTTACTTGGATTCACAAATCGGACGCATTCTCGATGCGTTGGAGTCTTCCCCACATGCCAAGAATACCATCATTGTTTTCAGCGCTGATTCGGGAGTCGCACGGGGCAGCCACGGCCTTGTCGGAAAACAGAACGTTTACGAACACTCGATGCGCGTTCCGTTGATCATCGCCGGCGACGGGATCCCGCCAAACCAACGAACCGACGCCATGTGCTACTTGTTCGATGTGCTGCCCACTGTGGGCAAGTTGTGCGGGGTGGAACCTCCGAGCAAAAGCGAGGGACTCGAGTTCACTTCAGTGCTCAAAAATCCTTCTCAACCGGCCCGCAGCAGCCTGATGCTAGCATACAAAAACGTGCAACGGGCGGTATCGGATGGGAAATGGAAGCTCATCCGCTACCCGCTGGTGAACAAAACCCAACTCTTCGACCTGCAGTCCGACCCCGGAGAGGTGAACAACCTCGCCGAGAAACCGGAGCATACCCAGCGAATCAAAGACCTACTCGCTTTGCTCTCCCGCGAGCAATCAACCCACGGCGATTCAGCGCCGTTGTCCGTGGATAAACCCGTGCCCGCGGAATGGTCTCCACTCCAGAAAAACAGCCAACCAAAAAAGCCCGAGCAGCGCAGCCAATCCCCGGCCGCACGATGAAAGCACGTCATGCTGCCGCTGTTGAGCCGAAATGACTTTTCCTCCAGTCAAATTCCACCTTATACCAAACGTTCCCACACCAAATGAAAACGTCCCCCCTCGCGATCGGCGCCTTCGCCATGCTCTGCCTAAGCCTCCACTCGGTCGCCGAAGATTGGATGCAGTGGCGCGGACCGAACTTCAACGGATCAAGCACTGAGACGAATCTGCCGACAACGTTCACCCGTGAAAGCGGAATCGCGTGGTCCTTAAAATTAAACGGTCCAAGCGCCTCGACTCCGGTCGTGCATCAAAACAAAATTTTTCTCTCAAGCGTTGACGCCGAAAACCAGTCGACTCATGCGATCTGCGTGGACCGACTCAGTGGCAAAATCATCTGGCAAAATAAGATTTCAGACGGCATCAAGCGCGACGACCGCAGCAATTTTTCATCACCGTCACCGGCGACCGATGGCACTCGCGTGGTGTTCCTGTACGGAAACGGCATCGTCTCCGCGTTTGACCTGAATGGAAAACCGCAATGGAGCAGGAATCTTGAAGAAGACTTCGGCGCATTTGCATACCAGTGGACCTACTCCGCAAGCCCTCTGATCTTTGAAGGCAAACTTTACATCCAGGTCTTGCAACGCAACGAACCCGTTCATGAGCGCGGAAAACCCGGCGGCGAGTCGTACATCCTTTGCGCGGATCCAGCGACTGGGAAGACCCTTTGGAAACATGTGCGCCAAACGGAAGCCCAGGCCGAATCACGCGAGGCTTTCAGCACTCCGATTCCGCACCAAATCAACGGTAAATGGCAGATTCTTATCGTCGGCGGCGATATGGTTTCCGGACACAATCCCGACACGGGAGCGGAACTGTGGCGTTGGGGAACATGGAACCCGACGCGCATCGGACACTGGCGTCTGGTTCCATCCCCGGTAGCCGGAGCCGGCGTCGTGCTGGCGTGCGCACCCAAAAAGGCGCCGGTGTATGCCGTCAAACCGGGCAGCGGAACTTTGGACGAGAAAGCTCTGGCGTGGGCCAGCACGGAGCGGGCAATCACGTCTGACGTTCCGACGCCGGCCTTCTTTGAAGGCGACTTCTTCGTGCTCTCGGACGTTGCAAAAGCTCTTTCCCGGGTGGCGCCGGACGGATCAATCAAGTGGTCCATCGAGACCCCGGGCAAGATCAAGTACGAAGCTTCCCCCACCGCATGCGACGGCAAGATCTACATCGTGAACTTCACAGGCGACGTGGTCGTCGTCAGTGCTGCCGACGGAAAAATCCTGCATCAAACTCCGTTTGGAACGCCGGAGGACAAGCAGATCAGGTCCGCGATCGTCCCTACTCATGGACAACTTCTGTTGCGCACCGACACCCAGTTGTTCTGCATCGGCAAGCGTTAGTCACTGGCGCACGCGCCCGAGGAGCGCCCTTTGCTGGAGTTTCGGATTACGGGCGCTCAAACATTCCGACCGCTTTGATCACGCCTTTGTCCCACTCAAAAAGTTCGACGCTGATCGGGTTGGAAGAAGCGCGGTACGCCGAGTGTACCATGTCGGAGTACACGGCGGGATTCCCCGCAAGTTTTGGGAGGACAAAGCACTGCTGGCGGCTTGGGATGGCGAACAAGAAGCTCTCGCCCATCGTCTCAAAAAAGCGCGGGCCGAACGCTTCCGTTACCACGCAGCACCCCGCGGTCCCATTGCGCGAGATAATCTCCGCATACTGCACCACTTCACGGCGGTCCCGTTTGAAGCGGATTTCCAAAGACTCCCAGTCCCTCTCCGCATTCCGCCGCGCCACCGCGGCGAAGGCATCCCAATCGATGGCGAATTCCTCCCATTCTTGCTTCGTGAAGCCGGTGAACTCGCCGTCCCTGTAGATCCCAGCGGTCAAAAAAGTCTTTTTCGCCTCGGGCACTGCAACCCGGACTGCGGGTTTGAAAAAGGAAGCTTCGAGGGCGATCCGCCATTCGGCCTGCGGCGGAGGCGACGCTTGCACACTCCGGCCGACGATCGTAAGAACCGCCGAGACAAACAGTGATCCGCAGACTTGCGCCAAAGATGCCATAGCGCGAACCTTAAGCGCATGATCACATTTTTGGAAGGCGTTCTTGTCGAGGCATACCCCACCCACGTCGTCATAAACGTCCATGGCGTTGGCTACCATGTGCTCATCCCATTATCCAGCTACGATCGGCTCCCGCAGACGGGTACAAAGTTCCAGCTTCTCACTCACCTGCAAGTCCGCGAAGACGCACACCTCCTCTACGGCTTCGCTACGCCCGCAGAGAGAGATTTGTTCCGTTTATTGATCACCCATGTTTCGGGAATCGGTCCCAAGACTGCCCTCGATGTCCTGAGCGGCGTTTCCGTCACCAGTTTCAAGGCGGCTGTCGTCGCTGGCGACGCGAAGTCCCTTGGACAAATCAAAGGCATTGGTAAAAAGACCGCTGAACGGATTCTCGTCGAGTTGAAAGACAAGGTGGGGGTGGCCGCCGCATGGGAAGCAGCTTCGGCCGCCAATGCCCCGACTCCGCAGGACCAGCAAATGACCGATGCGATTCTCGCGCTGATCGCTTTGGGTTACAAACAAGTCGACGCGCACAAGGCCGTCAAAGCCGTGGCCGAATCCCGCGCTGGACAATCCTTGTCTTCAGATGACTTTGTACGTGAATCACTGAAGCGACTGGCGTGATGGCGGTGTCGCTTCCACAACTCCTGGACGCTCTTCCAAAAGAGGGTCTCTTCGAAGGCAAGGAATGGCGTCTTTCACCGGAGCCTTTCCCGATCAGCGCGGCGCTCCATGCCGAACTGGAGCGACTGGGCGTTCAACTTTGGGCTTTTCAAAAAGCCTGCAACGACCTGTACGCCATGTCGGTCGACGGTCGCCAACCCTCATGGATCCATGCTCTGCTCGACATTGGAAAGCCGGAAGCGTTGATTCGGACGGCTCGCGCGAAGATTTTCAGGAACGACGTCTCCCTCGTCATCCGGCCCGACTTAATCCTGACTGAAGACGGATTTATCATCAGCGAACTGGATTCAGTCCCGGGCGGAATCGGACTTACCGCCTCGCTAAACTCAACTTTTGCACGTCTGGGATTCGACATTCTTGGAGGCGATTCGCAGATGGTCGAAGGCTTTTCGAGAATCGCACCGAACGCTGACATTCTCATCTCAAAAGAGGCGGCAACTTACAGGCCGGAGATGGAATGGATCGCAAACCGCACAGGCCAGCGGGTCTGCGACGCCGAATCGTACGCATCCAGAGCCGACAAACGCCCATGCGCTTACCGTTTCTTCGAATGCTTCGACCTGCCGAACATTGAAGGGTCTGATGAGCTCCAAGAACTCGCGCTGGACGGAAGGCTCCGCATTACCGCTCCCTTCAAGCCTCACTTGGAAGAAAAACTTTGGTTTGCTTTGTTTTGGATGCGGCCGCTGCGAGAGTACTGGCGGCGCTCGCTTTCGGACCGTCACTTTAACGCATTAAAAAAAGTGATTCCACGCACCTGGATTTTGGATCCGCGCCCCCTTCCACCGCATGCAGAACTCCCAGATCTCGGCATCCAGAATTTTCAAGAGCTCTCGGCTTTCAGCCAGAGAGATCGTGAGCTGGTAATCAAGGCCAGCGGCTTTTCGGAGCGTGCGTGGGGTGCACGGAGCGTTGTCATAGGCTCGGACGTGCCTCAGAGAGCGTGGCGCCTCGCGATCGAATCGGCGCTGGACGCTTTTGATTCACAACCGCATATACTCCAGCGTTTTCACAAGGCATCGGTGTTTCAGCACCCCGTCTTTGACCCAAGCGACGGAGCTGTCCTGCCTTTTCCCGCGAAAGTGAGACTCTGCCCTTACTATTTTGCGGATTCGAAAAACGTCCGACTGAGCGGCGCGCTTGCGACGCTTTGTCCTCCGGACAAAAAAATACTGCACGGCATGAGAGACGCCATTCTGCTCCCGGTTCAAACTCGGACGTCCTAGGCGCGGCTCGTCCCGGGCTTCCATCGCCCTGTTTCGCGCAAAAGGCACTCACTCCTCCGGGGATAGCGGAAGACCCACAGTGACCGTCGACTTGCTTGCCGCCCCCTCTTTCGAGGGAACGATTCTCCCGCGCAAACCTGAACTCAGCGAGAGAAGCGACGGCAGCCATTTACGATAAGGGTGATTTTCGGGAATCACCGCACCGATTGATTTGGCGATCGCTAGAATTTGCTCGTCGCGCCGCGACTCCCATTCAAGTGAGCCGGTCTCCCAACCCTCGCTGCCGGGCTCCGGGCGATCGGTTGATGCGAGAGACTTCTTCCTGATGGCTTCAAACCCGTCTGCGATCAACGCGCGGAGATTGCCCTCGTGAGATGAGTCAAGTCCGTAGAATTGAATCACAAGTTCAGCGAGAAACTCCGAGAAATCCGAAATATTCCGCTCCATCCGCCGACACTCTCCCACGCAACGCACCAGAACAAGTCTGGCCTCGGGCTCGTTGCCCAAGGATGATTTTGCCAGTCCTCCCCCAAACCGATTTGCTGCGCATATTGAGGCAGCGTTCGAAATCTTCCGCGCGAGCTCCCGCTTCGAATCGGGCCTGACACTCAACGTTGCGGCTAAGTCCTCGTATTTTTCTTTGAGCATCGCCTCAGCGGCAACTCTGGCTTTACAGGAGGCCCGCGCAACCTTCTCCTGCTCGCGCAAACTGTTGATGCGGGCTTCAATGATTGCTGATTCTGAATCGCTGTTCCCAGGTGGTAAGACGACTTCAATCGGTACTGCTTTTGTACGATTAATCGCAAGAGTCGTTTCTGAGATTTCAGAAGAGACCTGATTCAGTCTCTGCTCAGCCCATAGCGAAGCACCCAAAGACCCGATGCAAACAAGCAGGCTCAGACGTTCGATTCGACTGACTCCACTCCAAAGATTCCGGCTGGAAAACTTCATCGGATTACTCACGTGCGAATACGCGATACAAGGGTTGATAAACGTTCGCGATCATCGGGTCATTAAAGGCGATGCTCATCACCTTTGGCTGGATGCGCTCATGATAACCCGGCCTCCCCTCGGCCAGGATGTTGAGAACCGATCCGTCTATCTCGTCAAACACCGCTTTTCTAAGGGCGTCATCGCCCCCCTGACCTGCGGACTTTAGAATCAGGCCGACTCCAATCTGGATGCTTTCAGCAAACCTGCGTTCCAGCGCAAGTCGGACACGGTCGTCCTTCGGAAACTCGTCCCCCAAGGCTTCCGTCAGCCAACCGTTGTAAAAATGACTTAATCTCACCGCTGATTTCTCATGGAGACTGAGTCCGCCGAGCATCCACGCCATGTCATTCAGCGCCTCAAACTTTCTTTCGAGATTCTTCGCCCTTAACAGTTCCCTGAATGCCTCGATTCCGGTGTTATCCTGGGGTAAGGCAACCATCTGCTTTGCATTAAGACCACGAAGCAGAGCAGCGCAAGCCTTGCCGTGTTCCGTGAGATAAGCGTTGATAGACCGGTCCAGCGAGGAGGATTCGTCGATCTGCCCGCTCAACGCAGCGATGCTCGCGTCTATGGCGGCGGTGCGCGACCGGTATTCTTCAATGGCAAGCCCGAGCCTTTGAATCTCCCCCTTTGCTTCGGCCATTCTGCGCGCGGCTTCTTGGCTCTGAGCGACTTGCTTCAGGCGGGCCTGCTCATGGAAGCGCTCGATTCGGAGCGCCTCCAGCCTCAGCCCGCCCAAGCGCGAGCGGGCCTCCACCAGCGCGCGGAATTTTACCGACACTAAAACGTTGGCTGATAAAGTAATAAGTAAAAAAAGCAGGCGGGTCATGCCGTGTTGACGAGTGACGGTCTTACAGCAACATGCTCGTAGCGCACCAGCATCAAATTGGGTTTTTCAGAACACGCGATCACCCATTCAAAAATCTGCGAATCAACCTACTACCGACGGCGCAATAGCCGCCGCGCCCACCTCAGAGCAAAAGCCGCCATCTTGAAGTGACCGCGCGCAGACTTTTTGAAAGGAAAGCGTCCAAGGCGCGACTCTGGCATCGGACGATCCTTTCCAGGCCTTTCCAACCACTCCGACCTCCGACAGATCAAGCGGGGTTAGACTGGGAACATCGTCGGCGACCTACGGATTTTCCGGCGAGCCGATGGGCCGCACGCGGCGCTTTGGATCCTGCATGGACGACACTGGAGGAGTTGAAGCGGGCGGGGCGGGCGAGGGGGTTGGGCTGGTTGTTGCTCGGGACTGGGTACTCATGCCGGGCCTCGGGATGGGCGCTTTGGGCGCGACAGGAGGAGTCGCGCTTCTCACCGGACCCGAGGCATTGGGCGGGCGATTTTGCTGGGGAGCCGCAGCCATCGCGGCCTGATCAAACTTTACACGCCCCACCTCCGTGCCTTTTTTCAAAACCACCACGGTTTCCGCCGTTGGCCCCGAATCCTCGACCGACACGAGTGAGATTCCCTCATCGGAGGGCTTGTCGCCCACCAGAACAAAGCGTTGTGACAAATCGCGTGACCGCACAAAGACGGTGTAGAACTCCTGACCGCCTTTTCCACGGCTTTTTGAGAGTCCATTGAGCACGAGATTCGTGGCAAAATTCTCCACCGAAGCCACAGGCTCAGGGGCTGCCGTCGCGAGCGCGAAGGGTGACTTCGCCAGCAGCGCTTCGTAGCGGAAAGACGGCATCTTCTCGGGTATCTCCTTCCGCGCGGGATCGACCGCTGCGGCTCCATCCGCCGGCCCTTTCGGAGGCGCCTCGGGCTCTTTCGGAGCCGCCTCCGGCTTTTTCGGAGCCGCCTCCGGCTTGGGCGCGGGCTTCTCGGAGCCGGCGCTTTTTGTCTCCGTTGGAGAGTCAGGCTGCTTGGGTTGCTTGGGTTGGTTGACCTCTTGCGCGGCCGCTAGATTTGCTAAACATGCGACGCACAGACCCACAAATAAGGATGAATTTTCGCGAGGCATATGGATCGGTTGGATCGGTTATTTCGAGGGAAACCACTTCGCGACGGTGAAGTCACCTTGCATGGAAGTCGCATCGGCGGGGTCGACTTTGAGCCTCGCCTGTTGAAAGACAAGAAACCGGTCGGGCGCTTGCAACTCCATCAGGAATGCACACATGGATTTCCAATTTCCCTTGATCTCAAACTGCACAGGCACCGCTGTCACGGCTCCATCAACACGGCTTGCACCCAGCTGCTGCTTGGCGATTGAAACCCCCGATTTCGCCGACACAGACTTGACGAAGTTAATCAGCGCATTGCCCGCAGCAGCCTCGCTATCCAGCTTCAGATGCACGGTCTGAAGCCATGCGGCGCGCTTTTCCCACAGCTGCGCGTTTTCCGAGAGCAGCACAAGCGCCGCGTATTCCTCCCTCTTCTGATCCGCGAGCTTTTGGATTTGCTCCCGATTTTTCAGGAAAAAACGGATGAGAAAAAGATTCAGCACGAGCACGAAAAGCGCGCCGGTCACGAACACCAGCCTCCGCTCGCTTTTGGAAAGATTTTCGAGGCTCATCTCTTTGAAACGGTTTGGGAATCGACTTTTCCAGTCACGCGAAACTGGGCCCGTTCATTCGGAAGAAGATTCGGGTTGGGAGAGTCGAGTTTGAATGTGGACAGCTCGGGCTCTTTTTTGAGCCGGTTGACGTACTCGATGGCTTCGCCCAACGAGGACGCCTCGGCGGAAAAATTGAATTCACGCACGCCCATCTGGAATTCCGTGATTCTGATATCCGCCGGGCCGATGACTTTGGTGACTTGATGCAGCACCTCGATCATGTAGCGCGAAGGTTCAATGGAAGCGCTCAGGAGATTCCATTTTGATTGCCGGGCCTTGCAGAGCTCAACCTGCGGCTGCAGCTCCGCGATTTTTTGATCCAGTTTGCCAAGTTGCGATTTTTGGACTGCCAGCCAGAGGAAGCCGCCGACGAGGAGCGCAAGGTAGACGAGTCCCAGAACCTGGAGTTTCTCGAACAGGTTGGCTTTTCGCGCTCTTTGCGCCGACTCCTGCGACCATGCCTCCGGCAGCCAGTTGCCGGAGATTTCTTCAACGGCGCGCGGCATTCGCCCGTCCAAGGGCACTCCGGGCAATACTTCACGGATAGCGTTGGCCCAACCCAGGGCCCCGCATACCGCGGAACTGACCCCTTCCTCCAGCGACCCCGCAAGCTCCGCGCTTAGGAGGCATCGGGACAGGTGGGTCGCCATCTGATCGGTTTCCTCGCTTTGAACGTTCGGAAGCGAATCCAACCAAACCAGACGGCCTGCCGAGGCCAGAAGCATGTAAGGCGCCCCCTGCTCAAGCCAAACCACCAGAGTAACTCCTGAACCCAGGCACGAGCGAGCCAACTGAACGGCGTACACGCCGAGAGCCGAAATCTCCAAGCCCGCGCCGCGCAGAGGTGCCGCCCATTGATTCAGGGAGCTCATTGCAAGGGCGATGGCATAGACCTCGACGCCCTCTTCGGTCTCATTGAGCTCCTCAAAATCAAACACGAACTCGCCCACTCCGTAGGGGAGCACTTTTTCGAGTTGAATCTGGGACATGGCCAGCAATTCCTCCCGGGGCGCCTTCGGCAAAGTAAACTGCTCCGTCACCAAAATGGACGAGGGAAGGAACGCCTCCACAGACAAGGCTGCGGGCATCTTTGAAGCCACCTCCTCCAAAATCGGCAGCGAGACCGACACCTCCCCAGACTGCAGCGTCCAACCTTGTGGATCGGGCGAGACGCAGGCTTTTTGAACGGCGGGGCGAGATTTCATTCTGTCCAGGAGCGTATCAGAGGTTTCCCCGTGCCTTTTCGTACAACTACCTGCACTTGTCGAACGACTTTTGCAGAATACCCCTCGGCAAAGACCCGCACAGTGGAATCGTTGATTGTAATCAGCGGAGCGAGCGACTTCCAAGTACCTTGGTCGATGCCGATCGCCGCCCGAACCTCATTCAAATCAGTAAAATTTGGATCGTCAATGGTATGGAGCACCTGATCCATGCCGGCCCGCACTTGGAGCCAGCGCTGGAGCTGCGCCTCACCGAACCCAGGCAAGAACCGCAGCACGTCCTCGGGCGCCTCCCGAAGATCAAAAGGCCCCGCACTGTCCATGGTGAGCAAATTCTCCCACCCTTCGTAAGCCAGCAAAGGCTCCATCGCGCGAATGCGTTTCAACTCGGAAAGACTCTGGATCATGCGGTTGGCGGGGTGATAGTCGACCGCATCCTCCTGGCCGTTCAGGCGGGTCACGTTGTCCGCGTCAATGTAATCCAGAAGGCAATCCACAAGACGATCCCGAGCTTGGGGATCAATCCCTATGACAACCTCCAGCCACTGTTTGAAAATCGCCATGCGCTGCGGATCCTCACCCTCTAAAATCCAAGGAAGCTTGACCCGCCCCCCCTCACCCTCAATCCGCACCCGATAACCGGTATCCGGCCCCAACTGGGCCTCCAGAAGGGAGCTAAACCGATCGACTTTGGGATTCAGGGCGACGTCAATCCCCGAGAGCGCCATGGCAAGAGCCTCCGCAGAGCGGGACTCCTCGGCGTGGACCTTGAGCCTTTCCTGCAACCAAAGAAACCAGCTTGAAACTCCCATGCTCAGGACGATCACCGCCCAAAAAACCGCAAGCAGTGCGGACCCTGATTCGGACCGCCTCCGACCCAAAAGCAGCCTGCACCGACTTTCGACAGGCTTTCCCCTGCGAAGAGCAGCTTGATTGATGGAGCGGCGCAGCATGCTTTACTGGATCTTGTTTTACTGGATCTTGTAAGAGGGGACAGGCAAGACCACCTCGTAAGGCTCTTCATTGGCCCGACGCCAGACTTTCATCCGAACCAGCGCAGGCCGCGAATTTCCGTCCTCCCAGTTCTCCACCCAAATGCCAAGCGCAGGGTGGAAATACCGGAACTCCAATCCGGCAATGTTGGGCAGTAGCAGGATCCACTCGTAGGCGGAGTCCACTTCGGTGACCAACGTGCGCCGGATTCCCAAATCCTGCTGACGCGAGGTAGCGGTGGACGGCTGAATTGTCAGAGTCACCGAGTAATCCGCTTCGGGAGCGGCCGAGGTGAGCAGTGAGAGACCCGGCCGACTCAGCCACTGAATTGCGTCTGAAGGAGCCAGTCCAGGAAAAACATGGTTTTTTCCCTTCAAACAATCCGCCTGCCGCACCGGAAGCTCGGCCAGAACGCCTTGCAGATAGCTTGCCAATCCATCCATAGCCGCAGACTGCGCCTGAGCCTCACGGGAAACCTGCAGTGCCTGAAGCTGGGACGCGACCAAACGGTACATGGTGATCAACACCAACCCCACCACCCCAACGCCCACCATGATCTCCAAGATCGTAAACCCCAACCCTGCGGCACGCATGTGGGGAAATGCCAGCAGTGGGGCAGGCCGAAAAAAGCCGCGCGCCTTTTCCCCTTCCGCGTCATCGGCAACTGTCGCGAAGGTCGGGCTACAACGCTTATGGGCACGCATAAAATTTCATCTTCTTAGATCCCCTTCCACCTCCAGCGTTCCAGACAAGCTCCAGATTCACTTCCAAAATGCCATCCACCTTCTTCTTGTTCTGATCCTCGAGCTCCAACGTGATGACAGACTGATAGAGCCGGAATCCGGTAAACTCACCCTTCAGTTCAACCCCAAGAGGCAAGTTCCGGTACGGCTCCGAACCGGCCCTCAGCTCCCGCATCCGATTCAAAAGAGCACGGCGTGCCCGCGAATCCTCACGCTGGGCCAGTCCCGCAGTGAGACCGGCCTCCACGCAACGCGCCAAACCGATCACCGCGATCGCAAAAATCGCGGTGGCGACCATCGCCTCAAACAACACGAACCCGCGCTTCCCGGCACCTCCTCGAATCTTTGGAAAAGCACCCATGCTATTTCAGCTGAAAGTAGACAATTTGAGGATCAGGCACCAGAGCACTAAATCTCAATCCCCATTTCCCGAGCGGCCCTTCATAATAAATCTCGACGGGTTCCCGGATCCCAGAGGGCCAGAAGCTCCACTCAGAAAGCGGATTGGCGCTCCTTGCAGCCAACCTCGATAACGAAAGCGCTTCGTCCTCACCCACCGCAAAAAAAACAACCTCCCCTCCGCCTGAACCATCTTCCCCGCGAGGCACTTCGGTTCCGCCGGGACCGGGTTGCTGCGGTTGATCCCAGTCCGTCAACGCCCTGAGACCGTCCTTGAACCAAATCAAGCGCACCTCCTTCTTGGACTTGGCGGCAAGCGCCGCCGAACGCCGAACCACGTCCTCAAACGAGGCGAGTTTCTCGCGGAGTCGCTGCTCCTCGAGCACCCCGCGAATGCTGGGAACCGCTAGCCCAAGCATCATCAACCCGACCATGACGGCGACCATCAGTTCGATGATCGTGAAGCCCGCACGGCGATTGCGCACGCACCGCCGCACCGCGCAGCCCACCGAAAGATCAGGAATCGGCGCATCAACCGGCATCACGCAACCCCTTTCGATGATTTTACAACCTTTTCCCGCGATTGCACTTGCGATTCAACCAGCCGCGGAACGGCCTCACACACGCCGCGCCAGCCCGGAAAATTCCACCGGTTTGGAAACTCGCGGCATTGGACGGGCTTCGCCTCCTGAACCCTGCAGTCGCCGCCGTCCAAAAAAATGCACTCCCCGTTTTCCTTGTCCAGAAGAGCCAAACCATCCCGCTGCGGCCTCAACCGCGTGAATTTCTGTACAAAATCCCATTCAGACTCCCCAAGAAGCGCGGCCATTTCCGCAACCTCCCTGTCTCCGATTTTGACTTGTCCGGGCCAGCGACAGCAGGCGGTGCATCTCCGGCAATCGTAGAAGACTTCAAAAGGCATGGGGTGAAACATAGCGCAGGGGTGCCAACCGGCCGAACCCCGCTTGATGCCGAATGCTATTCCAATTTCCCAGTTTTTGAAAGCTGCGCCCCCGCTTTTTTCTTGTTTCCGGAAGTTCACGCATTTTTCAGCGTCACGAGCCTGGCCCAAGGTGAGCATCACTTGACTTTACCGCTCGGAACCCGCTCAGATGATGCTTTGCTCATGAAATTACTCACACGGCTTACCTTGCTTACAGCGCTCAGCGCTCCCGTTTATTCCACCCATTCACATGGGGCCGTCGATTTCGTCAAAGACATCCAGCCCATTCTGGAACTGAACTGCGTCAGTTGCCACCGCGAGGGCAACGTGAAGGGAGGAGTGCAGCTCGACACCAAAGCCAAAGCGCTCTCGAGCGGCGACAACGGTCCCGCGCTTGTTCCAGGGAAATCCGCCAAAAGCGCCATGTACACGACCATGGTCTTGCCGGATGACGACGAACTCCTGATGCCCCCGAAAAAGAAAGGCGGTCCGCTTCCGAAGGAAGTTAGCAGCCTGATCAAAGCTTGGATCGATGAAGGCGCCCCATGGCCGGACGATCTCAAGCTGGTTTCAAAGAAAAAAGAAGAGGGCAAGGTGGATGAAACCGCCGTCGTCCGCGACATCCACGCGCGGATCGTATCGACTTCGCAGAAGGAAAATCCAAAGGACATGCAGAAATATTCGGATTCCATCGCTGGGACCGAAGTAACCTTCGAGATGCTTCCGATCCCGGGCGGCAAATTCAAAATCGGCAGCGCAGAGTCCGAATCAGGCCGCAAAGCGGACGAGGGACCGCAGCGCGAACTCGAGATTTCGCCGTTCTGGATGGGGAAATGCGAGGTGACGTGGAACGAATTCGAGCTGTTCATGTACCCGACCGAGGAAAAGCGCATCCGCAGCATGAAACAGGTGGATGCAAAACTAAACGAACTCACCGACGCGTCTTCGCGGCCCACCCAGCCTTATGTGGAAATGAGCTTCGGCATGGGCAAAGACGGATTCCCCGCCATTTCAATGACCCAGCACTCCGCAAACAAATACTGCGAATGGCTGAGCGCGAAAACAGGCCACTTTTACCGGCTCCCGACGGAGGCCGAGTGGGAGTACGCCGCGCGAGCCGGAACGCAAACCGCTTATTTCTGGGGGAACGACTCCTCGATGATCGACGAGTACTGCTGGTGGGCAGAAAACAGCGACGGCAAGTACCAGAAAGTCGGCAAGAAAAAGCCGAATCCCTGGGGACTCCATGACATTCTTGGAAACGTGATGGAATGGACGCTTGACCAGTACGCGCCGAATTCCTATGCGTCCGCCGCCCCAAAAAACCCGTGGAACAAGGCAACCAAACCCTACCCGCACGTGGCGCGCGGAGGCGCTTGGGACGACGATTCTGCGGACAAACTTCGCGTCGCAAACCGCCGCTTCTCTGACCCCGACTGGAAAATTCAAGACCCTCAGTTTCCAAAAAGCATCTGGTATCATACCGACGCACAGTTCCTCGGTTTCCGCGTCGTGAGACCCTTGGAAACGCCCAGTGCCGAAGAGATGCAGAAGTACTGGAACAGCGGCGTAGAAAAAGAATAACAGGCTTTGAAAAGAGAAGGCACGGGCCGCCTCGAGTCAACGCCTCCCGGGTGCCGCACCGCTGAAACTCAGCCCAAAGAGCTTCTCTGGCCGCTAGCTTCCTGATGGTGTGATCCGGCCTGAAATCGCAGCAGTAAAAGTTCACGCAGACATCCCATGAATCTTCATTCGAAACATCTCCCGGTCAGCACCGCGGCGAATGTCAACGCCCGCAAAACCAAAGCCGGGTTTTGGACGCCAGCACGCGCTGTTTCCTGCGCGCTTGCCTTCTCCGGAGCACTCTTCTCCACGGGAAATGCCCAAGCTCAGGACGCGCCCCTGATCACCATCACCAAAAGCGATAAGGTCGCAATCAGCCTGAACGGGATCGGCGGCCCTGACGGCGCGGCCATTCTCCAGCTTGTCCAAAAAGACCTGCAGCTCTCCGGAGCTTTCACCATTGGCGCGCCCCGCACCGGCAACTTCCAAGTCGGCGGAAACGTTTCCGGCGCCAGCTTAAACGGATCCCTGACCGATCGGTCCGGAAAAAGCGTTCTGAGCCGCGCATACTCCGGATCCATCCGTGCCCAGGCGCATGCTTTCGCAAATGACATCGTCGAAGCGATCACCGGAGGCAAAGGAATCGCAGGCACACGCCTCGCATTCGTCGCCACCAAATCGGGGAGCAAGGAGATTTATACGGTCGATGTCGACGGTGCGAATCTAACCCAACTCACCAAAGACCATGCCATCAGCGTGTCGCCCGCACTCTCCCCCGACGGCTCGAAACTTGCGTACACCGGCTACCAGAGCGGCTACGCAGACGTTTACGAGGTGGACCTGTCCTCGGGCTCCCGGCGCTGCATCATGAAGTTTCCCGGCACCAACTCCGGAGCGGCTTATTCCAGGTCAGGGCGCATCGCCGTGACCCTCAGCAAGGACGGCAACCCCGAACTCTACGTGACCGACTCCGGCGGCGGCTCGCCACGGCGCCTCACATTTACACCCGGGGTTGAAAGCTCGCCGACGTGGTCGCCGGACGGATCGGATATCATCTTTTCCAGCGACACGGCAGGCAGTCCCTCACTGTACCGCGTCTCGGCATCCGGCGGCTCGCCGTCGATCATCCGCACCGGACAAGGCTACAACACCGAACCGAACTGGTCCCCGGACGGCAAGAAAGTCGCCTTCAACATCCGCTCCGGAGGCGGGTTTTCGGTTGCGATGCTCGACCTCGCGACCGGACAGGTACGACAGCTTGGCGAAGGACAGGATCCGGTTTGGGGCGCCGACTCCCGCCACATCGCCTGCGCTCAAAGCGGGTCACTGGTTCTCATCGACGCCCAAACGCTTCAACGCAGCACGATCGTGTCGGGCCTTGGCCGTATCTCAGAACCCACGTGGTCCCACGGCAGGCGCTAGCCCGCGCCGCGGAGTCGCCTGAACAACGCCCGCGAGCCGCCGCGCGAAGCAGTCTGCGAGGTCAACGCGGTTTCTGATTGAACGCGCGCGCACTGCGCGGCCTCCAGCCATTTCAGGGGCGCAAAAACTCGGAACCCCGGTTTGGGCAACCGGCCGTTGACGGTGTTTTTCGGCACAGTCCGCGTCCGGATGCCCTCAAACTCGGCCGCCCCCAAAGTTGGCGGCAGCCTTTGCCTCATCAAACTCACCCTCCCAGCGGGCAACCACCACACTGGCCAGACAATTTCCCATCACGTTCACCGAAGTTCTGGCCATATCCATCAGGGCATCCACGCCAAGGATCAGAAATGCTCCTGCGACCGGAAGCTGGAATGACTCCAACGCGGCAACAAGCACGACAAAGGACGCGCGCGGAACCGCCGCAACACCCTTGGATGTGAGCATCAGCATGAGCATCATCGCCACCTGCTGCTCGATGCCGAACACCACTCCCGACGTGGTCTGCGCAGCCTGGGCAACGAACACCGATGCCACCGCCAAATGCAGGGTGGAGCCATCCAAATTGAAGGCGTAACCCGCTGGCAAAACAAACCCGACGATACCGCGTGGAACTCCGAATTTTTCCATCAACTCGAATGCGCGAGGCAGAGCCGCCTCGCTGTTTGCCGTTGCGAACGCGAGGGCAAACGGTTCCCTGACCGCTCGCGCGAAAAGTCGGACCGGGATTTTACAGACCTTCAACACGCCGCCAAAAACGACCAGCACAAACACAATCAGGGCGCCGTAAAGAGTGAACACAAGTTTTCCGAGCGTCACGAGCGAGGCCAATCCTTGCTGCGCAACCGTGATGGCAATCGCCGCACCAACACCAATCGGCGCAAATCGCATGATCAAAGCCGCAAACTTAAACATCACCTGAGTCAGACTCGAAAAAAACGCCAGCACCGGCCGCCCCTCATTCCCGGAAGCCAACAACGCCATTGCAAAAATCACCGCAAAGCAGACGACCTGCAGAATATCGTTGCGAGCCATCGCATCCATCAGACTTGTCGGAAACATGTGCAGAATAATCTCCGGCAGCGTCTGAGGTTTTGTGATCGGCGCGGCAACCGCGTTTTGTGACGCATTCAGGACAACCCCCTCGCCGGGACGCACCAAGTTCACCGCGAGAAGTCCGACAACCAGCGCGAAAGAAGTCACCAATTCAAAATACAAAAACGACTTCCACCCAATCCGGCTCGCTTTCTTGGCATCCCCCGCCCCTGCAAATCCCTGAACAAGGCTCGCAAACACCAGAGGCACCACCATCATTTTCACCAAATGCAGGAACACATCGCGCGGCACCTTCAGGGATTCGATCCAACTTTGCCGCGCAGAATCACCGACTCCCAAAAGCACCCAACCGAGCAATACTCCCAGCAGAAGCCCCGCAAAAATCTGGCCGGTCAAACCGCGAATCCATCGAAAGGCAGGGTTGCTTGCACCGGAAGAGGGAGAGGTGGCCATGGCGCGATTCTAAATCCGGCGCGTTCAGATACAAAAGCCTCATTGCTCTTCCCGCGAAAACAGGGGATCCGCTCTGCCACGCGCCAACGCCAATGTGAATCTTGCGTCAGGGCCGGCCATCGTCCACAGATCCGGCAGAGTTCACCGCACTTCATCCAAATCCGAGAGTCGCGTCCGCAAAATCGGCCTACAGAGCCAAATTGAGAATCAAATCAAAACCCGCTTCACCCGGTTCAACCATCGGCGCGCCATGCGCAAAAGTGATCACATCCGCGTGAAGACCCCGAAGCGCAGCCACGGACTTCTTCAATTGCGCCGGATCAGAGCAGTACTTCTCTGGCAGCAAGCAAAGGCCTGTTGAGTCCAAATTCACCACCGCATCGCCAAAATGCATTCTTCCCGACCGGTCATGCAATGCGATCTCCCCCGCACCGGCGCCCGGCAACTCGAGCACTTGAATGCCGCCGCCAAACGAATCGCCGGCCTGCAAAAGACCATCAACTGCGACATCGAGATCCATGACGGCATCGCGATGCGCCAAGACCGGCGCGTTCCAGCGCCTCTTGAATTCTGAGGATTGACGCGCATGGTTGGCATTGGTGAGCACGATTGCGTGCACAGGCCCAGCACTTGCGAGAGCATTGATGCCCTGTTCATCCAGTGCGATGGGATCCACCAAAACCAGCCCCGCCTCGGATTGAAGCGCACACGAGAAAAGATCGACCTTCACCTCGGGGTCATAGGCATGCCAAGTCCACAGGCGCGGCACGATCTGTTGTAAGTTTGTAGCGGTCGGCATGTCATGCCGACCCTACCCAACCCGCATCAGCGCAAGCAACCAAAGAGCATCCGACAGGATCTGCTCCCGGCATCTGAGCCTAAGGGGGAAATCCGAACGATAGTTTCACCACCGCGTATTCCGGATGCACGGAACCGTCCGCTTTACGCACCGTGAGCGGCGGTTCCTCCCAGCATTCAGGAGCGTCAGCAGGGAGATGATCCCGCCGAAGCATCGCAAACAAGGTGAGCAGGGGCGGCTCACCCTCCCTCGCAATCACCGAACGCGTGCGCACAATCTTCAGACCGCTGGCAGCGGCCGCGGCCTCTACCCTCGGTTTCTGTTCGCGCGGAAAGACACATGCAAACCAGCCTCCCAAACCGAGATGATTCGCCGCGGTCGCGCAATAATCCTCGATGCCTCCACGCGTCTCAAAACGGCACGCGATTTTCTGCGGATGATCCCCGTGAACGCCACTCCCAAGCGGAAAGTAAGGAGGGCTTCCAAAGACCAAATCAAACGTTTCATCCCGGCTCAAAACGCCGCTCTCACGGAAATCACCGTGCCGTATCTCGAATCGCCCCGCCAGACCGTTGTACGCTGCCGACTTTCGCGCCAACTCAACGCTTTCGGACTGCGCTTCCACGGTAACAAACCTTGCGCCGGTAAGGCGCCAGGCAGCCACCATCGCGACACTGCCCACCCCGCTCCCCAAATCCAAAACATTCGCAACACTTCCGCCCCATGAGGCTCCGTACCAGGCCAGGAGGACATCGTCCGTTGAGAACCGATGCCCCCGGCGAAGTTGGTACAATCTGAAATGCCCGCTGATCGCGTCCAAGGTTTCGCCCTCCTCCAAGGGACCCGGGTAGCTTGCGACACCGGGAGGCACAATGCCGGGCCGAGCCCATCCGCGAAAAAACGGAGCCCCCGGCACGTCCTGCACTCGTCGGTCGGCCCCCATGCGTCTAGCGTGCCTGCGAACGGAGCAAGGAAAGGAGCAATCGAAGCCTTTTGAGTCCGTCCGCCTCCTCAAGAAGATCCTGCCGCTTCGAGGGGTCCGCCACAAGGGACGCACATGCGATATCCGCAACGGCATCCATCGACTCGATCGCCATCAACTGATCCTCAAACTGCTCGGGCAGGGCTACGCCTGAAATTTTGATCCGCCTCACGATCGACATGAGCTCCTCAATCAAACCCCGGCCGGCTGACTGATCAATGGGAACGCTCTGCAAGACTTCGACTTTTGCGATCCGAAACGGCGTCAACTGCGGCCAACTCAAAAATCTGGCTCGTTCTACCCCATGCAGAACCAAATGGGAGGTGCCATCTTTGTTGCGCACACAGGCGCGGATCAGCCCGACGCCCCCGATCTTTCTGAGCTCGTCGCTGGACTCCTTAACAGGTTGCGCAATTGCGATAAGACGATCCGTCTCCAAGGCGCACTCAAGCATCGAGCGGTAACGCGGCTCGAAGATAAAAAGCGGCAGCAGCGTGCCCGGGAACAGTGTCGCGCCATCCAGCACCATGACCGGTATCCGGTCGGCAATCGGCGTTTGGCTCGCGTCCCAAAACATGCTCATAAACGCTGTGCCGGAGCTTTTCCGTTTGAAGAGGCCAGTTCAAGATGCGCCAAAACGCTCGTGATAGTGAGCGATCCCCGTGATCGAACCGGTGCGCGTTTCGGTTCCGCCAGAAATGCAATCTGGTCGTTGATTGGCCGTTTATTCATCGTCATTCATCAAGCCTGCCTCATTCGGCTGTCTTGGCAGCGACCTTTCTTTTGGCCTGACAGTTCGCGCACACCCCGAAGATCTCCAATGTATGGGTGACGTTTGAGTATCCCATTTGACGAACCATTCGCTCCAATCCATCAGCGAAGCAGACATCCAAAGTAACCACGCTTGCACAGTCTCGGCAGATCACATGATGGTGATGATGTTCCCCCGTGTTGAACTCGTACCGGTAGATTCCATCGCCGAAATCACAGCGTCGAACTAAATCAACCTCTTCCAAAGTGGCGACACCGCGGTAGACGGTGACCGGATCACACACATTATCGGGAAGCCGCTTGTGCAGTTCATCGACCGTGAACGGCCCGTGCTCGCGGGTGAGCAGCGCGAGAATTTCCCTGCGCGGCGCGGTGATGCGGTATCCGAGAAGCCGGAGCTTCTGCAACGCATGCTCCAAGTTCTCTTCACCGCAACACCCGTGGGGATGGGGGCCATCGTGGTCGGACATTCGCGGACGGTACTCAAGTCCGCAGTCCAACCCAAGCCCCAAAACACGCCGCGAGCCATACACAACGCCGCGGGACCATGCGGCACCTTGCGCCGCGCCACTCAATTGGATAGTGTTTTGCGATGCCAGACTCGCGATCCCCAGTCTACCCGTGCAGCCCCCGTCAAGAGGTGCTCGGCATGGTGTATTTCGCCCGGATGGCTGACAAGATCCGGCTGAATTCAAAGGGGCTTTTGGCCGCGGAGTATTTGGCGAATCTGGGAAAGGGATTCGACGAACAATGCGTTTCCTTTCTGCGCTTGGACTACGAAGCGGTCGTGCAGCGGATCCTGGAAGGCGGATCGGACGAAGAAATCCTACGCTGGTGCCATGAGCAGCGCGGCAAGCCCGGTGAATCGCAGCTTTTCATTTGGAATGAGTTCATGCGAAAACGCGGGTGGAATGATGCGCTGAGCGCCAGACTCAAGGAGCGTTTGCAGGAATCCGGTTTTGCACACCGGGCGGATATTCAGACTTTTTTTGACTACATAGACCTCGACGAAAATCGACTGTAAGGTTTCGTAAAAATTCGACGCCTCCGTCTTTTGGCCGGAGAAACCGCCCCAGCCGAAGCCACCCCCTATGCCGCACTTTAAATTCGTAGCACGCTCAGCAAAGGGTGCCCTCGTGGATGGAATCATAGAGGCGGCAGATCGCTCTGCCGCCCTGCGCGAGATTGAAAAGACCAAGGGATTTCCTGTCCGGGCAGATCTGATTGCCGACGGCAAAGCTGCCGCGGCAAGCCTCGGGCAGGGCGCTGGAAGCACCAAGACGTCCGCAAGTCCTGCACCGGCGACGAACGTCCAAACGATGTCGCACACGCAGCAGCACCTCTTCACTGAACAGCTTGCCCTGCTGCTGGGCGCAGGCATGACGCTGGACGAGGCCCTCGGGATTCTGGAGAAACGGATGAAGCATCCGAAGCTGCACGGCCTCGCCAAAGGCCTGCACCAAGCTCTCATCGAGGGACGCAGCCTCTCCCAAGCGCTAAAGGATTATCCAAGAATTTTCTCTCCGCTCTACATCAACATGGTGGCGGCCGGTGAAGCCTCGGGAACGCTTTCGGATATCCTCAAGCGGCTTGTCAGGTATCTGGCGGAGATCAAGGAACTGCGCGACCGCGTGCAGCAGGCGCTGGTTTATCCTGCCGTGCTCGTAGTGGTCGGCATCCTGATGGTGACGGTATTCATGACCGTCATGGTTCCCAAGCTGTTGAAGTTTTTTACCGACACAAACCAAGAGCTGCCTCTCGCGACGCAACTGCTGATGAAGACTCACACGGCCATCGCACACTACTGGTGGGCGGGACTTCTCGGGCTTTTTCTACTCAGCACGGCATTCCGCAGCTGGACTTCCACGGCGGAAGGCTCCAAGGCGTGGGACGCGCTTCGCTGGCGGATTCCCGGTTACGGAAGCGTGATGAGGCACCGCTACTACGCCCAATTTGCACGGACGCTCGGGACGCTGCTTGCGAACGGAGTGACCCTCTTGAAGTCACTCGAGCTGATTGAAGACATTGCAGGCAACGCCTTCGTGCGGGAAAAAATGAAATCTGTCCAACAGTCGGTGGTCGACGGCTTGGCGCTCTCCAATTCGCTGATGCAGCAAAACATCTGCCCGGAGTTGTTCATCGACATGCTTGCGGTCGGGGAGCAGTCGGGACGGCTTGCAGAAACCTTGGGCAACATCGCGGACGTTTATGACCGAGAGCTCGACAAACAGGTCAAACTGATCTCCACCCTGATTCCACCGTTTGTGATGATCGGCATCGCGGTCGTGGTGGGCTTTGTCGTGTTCGGGATCCTCAGCGCGGTGTTCTCGATGACGCAGGGGCTGAGACCCGGCGTTTAAACGAGGTGTCCGCGCCACAGCACCTGTGGCACGGGTGTCTGGTCCGCTTGGAGCCCACTGGATTCGACCCTGTTCGCGCTTGTAATCCAGCGCTTTCAGACTAGCGTAATGGCGCTGATGAATTCCCCGCAGTGCACCCCGAAAATTGGATTCCTAACGGCGTTGGGATTTCTTTCGCTGGCCTGCGTTCTCAACGCCCAAATAGCGGTCCACACGACGCCGTTCACCGCCCAGATCGACCCGGAAAATCTGTTTTCGGGTCGAACCCAAACCAGCCTTCCGCTTTGGATTGAAAACCTCTCCTGCCACCGTTACCGGGACGATAAGACTGGACTCAACCGGACAGCGGTTCGGATTCGACTCAGGAAACTTTCCTCGCTGACTTCCCACTTGGAAGTGCGCGTGGGAATCGGCGCCGGCCTCGAAAAACCAGCAGTCATTACGTGTTGGAATGAAACAGGCCAGCAACTCTTTGCGTCTGATCCAATCGGTTCAGCTTCCGCTCACACCACCGAGACGATAAGATTCCCAATGGAGGGCGTGGACTACATGGAACTCGACCTGCCGAAGGACGGTTCCCGTCTCACCACGCTTCTCGCGACGATCCTCAAGAAAAGCCAGGTGCTGCACCCCGTGGACTTTCCGCCCGCGGCCATTTCAGACGCTTTCGGAAACCCGGTTTCCCACGGCCCTGCGCAAGATCAGGACAAGCGCCTTTGGACCAGAATATCGGCGACGCTTGAATCGGAGCATTTCAAGCTCGTGCCCACCGGTGTGCAACCGGTGCAGTTCACGCTCTCAAAGCCCCCGCAGTATGCGCTGGTTTCCTTTGAAATGCGCAATGCCTCCCCGGAGTTGCTGCCGACCATCACAGTGAACAGCGCGTCCGTTCCGAGCGCCTCCATCTCGATGCCGGACCTCGCCGACCCGGGCTGGGCCGTCCGTCGTGAGGAATCTTCCGCAACGGAACACCTTTATTACAGCGGATGGGTGCGGCTGCAGCAGATCATTCCGGCGGGAGCTCTTGCAAAAGGAGAAAACGAACTTTTGTTCTCCGCATCACCGCAGGCCGAAACCACCGAAATCCGCAGGGTCGAAATCCAGCTCAAGTACTGAGCTTCATGGCGTCTGTAGCCCCTGCTTTTAGAACACCTTCTCCACAAATCAACCTCCATGAAAACTCGCGCCCAATCACGCCGGTCGGCCTTCACTCTCGTCGAAATCATGATGGTCGTCATGATCATTGGATTGCTCGCCGGCGTCGCGGCGTTCACCGTCGGGGACAACATCGGCATCGCGAAAGACACGCGGATTAAAAGCGATATTCAGACTCTGCAAACCCAGCTGATGGTGTATGAAACCAGCAACGGGTCCGCTCCGAACAACGACGAAGGGTTGCGCGCGCTTTTGGAAAAACGCCCACGGCAACTCATGAAGGAAATTCCTCTGGACCCGTACGGCGAGAAGTACGAGTACCTGAATCCGGGGCGCCACAACACGGAAAGCTACGACATTTTCTCCAAAGGCAAAGACAGGGTTGCAGGCACCGAGGACGACATCGGGAACTGGAAAAAAACATCCCAGTAGGCCTTCCATGGTTGCGGCAAAGAGGTTGCCGGAAAGTTTTATGGACCTGGCGGCAGAGAGTACTGCGCGCTGGCCTGCGCTTAAACCAATCTCCAACGGGCGAGGTCTTGGGAGTCGACGACGCCCACCGGTTTGTGGTCGCCGTCAACCACCACGATGTCGTCTACATTGTGCTTCTCCAGAATCCTTAAAACCTCCGCTGCGAGTCGGTCCGAGCCGATGCAAATGGGTGAGCGCGTGAGGAAGCGCTCCACCAACTCATCGCCGAGGTTCGGTGTGGTTTGATAAAAACGCGCAAAGTCGCCGTGCGTGAAAACACCGCACACCCGGCCGTCTGTATCGACCGCGACGGCAGCGCCCGCGCGGTGCCGGTTCATAGACGCCAACACCTCCCTCACGGACATCGGCGGACTGACCACGGCGATTTGGTTCAGCCCCCGCATCACGTCGCTCACCCTCAGAAGCAAACTCCGGCCGAGACTGCCGGAGGGGTGGTATCGCGCGAAATCGTCTTTGGTGAGGCCGCGGGCCTCCAAAAGCACCATCGCGAGCGCGTCACCTAGCGCCATCATGACCGTCGTGCTGGAAGTCGGCGCCAGCTCCAAGGGGCAAGCCTCCCGGGATACATGAACGTCAAGAACAATGGATGCAGCTTTTCCCAACGTCGAGGAAGGTTTGCCCGTCATTGCAATCACATCCACTCCGAGCCGAGCAGCCGCAGGCAAAATCGCCAAAAGTTCATCCGTCTCGCCACTGTAAGAAAGAAGCAGCAGCAGGTCGCCCTCGCTAAAAACACCCAAATCCCCGTGAAGCGCATTCGTGGCGTGCAACACCACCGCCGGGCATCCGGTGCTGTTCAATGTCGCGGCGATCTTCTCACCCACACAACCGGACTTGCCCACCCCGCACACCACAACCTTCGCCCGCGAATCCACGCAAAGCTTCAGACGCTCCACCGCGCTCGAAAAGCTTTGATCCAAACGACGCTCCAGGCTCTGAACTTCAGCCGCCTCGAGTTCCAACACGCGACGGCCTCTTGAAACTAAGTCCATGTGACAAACCAAACCCTTTCCAAAAACTTATGCAACCCTTTAGGGCCGCCGCCATGCAACCCGGTTTCCCAAAACATCCGCACTCACGCGCGACGCACCAAATCAACACGCATTCTCAATGACTCTTTCCACCCGTGAGATTCGGCACCGGACATCCGATGGAATCGGCAAAGAGTCGCAGGATCACCATTTCCTGCTCTGAGATGCGGCCCTCATAACTTGCCGCGAGCCCGCACGCCGTAAGGACGCGCTTCTTCAACAGCGGGGCAGTTTGAGAGCAAACGTCCAGAGTCTTTCCTAGCTCAAGCAAAGAGACGTGGTGCAACAAGGGCGGCATCTCCACGCCCAACGCAGACCAAGCTGCAGAATACGCCGCCACCCTCGCATGAAGCGTGGGGGCCCCGATGCTGGACATCACGGAAACCAATTTCTGCGTTTCCTCCCAAATCGATGGAAACTCTTCGATCAAAACCGCCGGAGCTTCACGCAGCCCCAAACACAGCTGCATCCTCCGCGTAAACGAGAAGGCAAACATATACCGCAGCAAGTCCGTGTCTTCCCCGCGCCGGACTTCTTTTCGAATCCTCTTGTTGAGCGGAACGAATTCATCGATCGCCATTCTTCTGAGCAACGGCATCGAGAGGTCATAGAGCATCATCATCTGGACCGGCGTTGCGTCGGCCAGCAATCTGCCCTTCACATACTCAGGCTGCACAATCTCCAGCATCAACTGCTTTACGCCATCCCGCGAGAGCGTCAGCGCCAGCCAGTCGGGCCTGAGAGTCTTCCTGTCCGCCTGCGCCTGCACGATCTGGTTCCAATTGAAAACTTCACCCATCTTGTCCAACGCTGCGGAGGCATAAGAGGCCTCCCTTCGGACTTTCAATAAATCTTTCACCAACCCGGCGAGCTTCTCGTCCTGCGCATCCCTGATATTGCTCTCGGAGATTTCCGCCAGCGCTTGCGCAGCTTCACCCCTGTCTATGGATTCGGGTTCCGATTCCGCCTGAACTTGGGCCGCCTTCGATTGGAGAAACTCCCCGCTCCACTCCGGTTCGAGACGGCGGATTCTCTCCTCCACAGAAGGATGAGTGGGAAAAAGCCACGAGGTTAATCCAACCGCAGCCTCGACGAAAAATAAATGCCCGAGTTCAGGTGCCGCAGGGCTCTCAAGCAAACAACCGTCCCGCTGCCCTCCGATCTTCCGCAGAGCTCTGACGAGATACTCGGGCGAGCCTGTCAAACTGACCGCAGCTGCGTCGGCAACAAACTCATGCTCCCGACAGATCGCGCCTTGGAGCAAACGGCCGAACACCGAGGAAAGACAACCGAAAAGCATCAGGAGAATACCGAGAACAGAAAGAGTCTGGCCTTCCTCGAGGGAGCCGTCCGCGCGCGCTCCGGTTTTCCGACGCTTTGCAGCGCCATCCGAATTGAGCATCGAGCGCCCAATCAAACCGAGGAAAAGAATCCCCTGAACCCACGCAAGCAGTTGGAAGTTCAGCTTCATGTCGCCGTTCAAGACATGGCTGAATTCGTGTGCCAAAACCGCGCGGAGTTCATCCGGGGTCAGCCGCTCGAGCGCACCTCTGGTGACGCCGATCACCGCTCTGGACGGCTCGTCGCCCGCGGCGAAGGCGTTGATGGAACGTTCACGGTCAAGAATCCACACCTCCGGCATCGGGATTCCCGAAGCGAGCGCCAGTTCCTCCACGATTCCAAGGATGAGGCGGTCTCCGGGGGTGGAGGCCGCCGGGTGAACCCGCCTTCCGCCGAGTTCCTGCGCGACCTGCCCGCCGCCTAGGCGGATTGCGTAAAAGCGGACAATCACCCCAATCGCCAGCACAAGGACCGAGGCGGGGATGGTCCAGGGAAAAAGCCGCCAGTGCGCCTCGACATTCCCGACCGCACCGCCAGTTGCGAGCAGCACGAGGACATGCACAAGTCCAACAACTCCAACCAGCATAAACGCCAGGAGCGTGAACAAGCCGCCGGTCCTCTGCCGGGCATGGTCTTGGGTCACAAAAAGGTCCATCACCTTGAACTCGGAGCGGCGGCCTCGGATGTTTAGGAAAAACATCCGGAATCCATCCCTTGGGACACCGGAGCCTCGGACGCCCGCAGGCGCCGAGGCCTCAGGGAATGGTTTGCGGCGGAATGTTGCTTTCCGGCGAATTGGACGGCATGCTCACGAGGATATGCGAAAAGAGGAAGCGATCAAAACTCAGGGGGTTGTGAAGGAAGTGCTGCCCGGAACCATGTTCCGGGTCCAGCTTCAGAACGGGGCTCTGGTGCTGGCACACATTTCAGGCAAAATGCGGAAACACTTCATCCGCATCGTTCCCGGCGACAATGTGGAAGTCGAGTTGTCTCCGTACGACCTGACGAAAGCGCGAATCACCTTCCGAGCGAAGTAGAAAGAGCCGAAATTTCACGCTCATTTTCCAGCCCCATTTTGCGATCTCCAGCGTAGGATTAAGTAAAAGCAGTCCATCAAGGCGCCTTGCACGCCGCACCAACAACCGTAGAAACCGATCCAAATGAACGCTGAATCCAACATCCTGAATGCCGGCGAGGAAGCCGGACAAGAAGAGTCCACCCTTCAGAGAAAACTGCACGTATCCAAAGCGCAGGCACTGCGGGTAGCCGACGAGTTCAAGTCAGCTGCGGAAGCCAAGGCCCGCGAATGGGCGCAGGCAGCCGACCAGACCGCGGAACAGATCCGAGAGCGGGCGGAGGCCGCACTTGAAGACACCAAGGTGCGCTTGGAATCCATCCACAAGCAAACGGAGGGCTACGTCCGGGAACATCCGCTCAAATCCGTTCTGGTGGCGCTCGGGGCCGGTTTTTTGGTGGGGCTGCTGACTCGGAAATAATCCCGACGCCAACAGCGCCAACAGCGCCAACAAAGCCGCAAGCGCTCAAGTCCGCCGATGGTAGAGCAGGCCTCCGGCCTGCTTCATCGCGGCGGGCGCACCGGTTCGGCCGCAAAGGCGACCCTCTGCGGCGCTCCCAGCGCCGACGCGCTCCCTTGATGTCGCTCGGAACCCCTGCCTGCGTTTGCTCACTCGCAACTTTCTTGCTTCGAGCCCCCGCACCGCACAACACTCAGAAAAATCAACCGTGATCAAAACGGGCGTTCGAGCCGCCCGAGCGCAAACATCTCCAAGTCCCGAGAGTTGACGGATCAAACTGAAAGCATGTCCCACGCCCCTCCAAAACAGCCAGGCTTCGCAAGCCACGCGCGAGAGATGCTGATTGGCCTGCTGAGTTACCTGAAGGCGCGCCTGGAACTGGCCGGTGCGGAAAGCCGCGACGCCCTCACGCAAATCGGCGGGGTGCTGCTTCTGGCGGCCATCGCGCTGACCCTGACGCTCGCGGGGTACCTGCTCCTCTGCCTTGCGGTTGTCTTCGGTTTAGCGGTTCTCTTCTCAAGCACCTTTTCATGGATCTGGATCGCCGCCGCCCTCGGAGGCATACACCTGCTCGGCGCTTGGCTCATTCTACGGGGTGCGCGCGGATTGCTCAAAAAGCCGATGTTCCCCCTCTCGATCGAAGAGTTCAGAAAGGATGAATCATGGTTGAAATCGACCGCCACAAAGCCTCGTTGATCGCCGAGTTGGACGTCTCCCGGTCCGAAGTTCGAAACGCGCTTGCGCGCTGCGAAGAATCCCTTGATGTCGTTTCCCAGCTCCGGCGGAACGTTCAGGAGAACAAGGTGGCATGGGCCGCCGGCGCCGGAATCCTCGGATTCGTCGCCTCGCGAATCCTCCGGCACGGCATCGGACGAGCCGCGAGGGGCACGGGGTCGAAAAGCTCGGCGGGAACCCCGGCGGGGGCCGGCCCAAACCGTGCACTGAACGTCGCCGCATTCTTGTTCGACCTAGCCAAACCAACGCTGCTCGCTTGGGTAGGCGCACGGCTGTCCACCCTCCTTTCCGAGCTGGCGCCTGCATCACAGCCCCCTTCGACGGGGAAGCCGCAGCCGCGAAAAGATCAGCCCTTGAACTAAGTCCCCGGCACTTACGACACCCCTTTGGGAAGGACCGCTACAAAGGAACGTCCCCAGCCGATCAGCTTCTCCCACTACAGAAATCTCCATGTTAAAACCCCACGAAATTTTCCAAAAAATGCCGGTTGAAACCGGACAGATGCTCTGCCGGTTCCTGCAGGCGGATGAGAAGCCCCTCTACAAAGCAACCATTGAATCCCTAGCCCAAGCGAAAAAACTGCGTCCGGTGTTTATCGAGCGCAAACCCCGGGCAGAACAGCACCGATGGCTGCTTGACCAGCTGCAGCGCGCCGTCAACAGCGGACTGGCAGCTCACCTGCTCCAGGTCTGGCTGGTAGGCGCCCACAAGGGCCTCCTGTGTGAATTTCTGGACGGATTCAACATCCCGCACGACGAAAACGGCACACTGGAGTCGCTGCCTGAAGCGCCTCCCAGAGACGCCATCAAAAAAGTCGTCGCCCAGCTCTGCGAAAAGCACGGCCCCTCGTTGGTCGGCATCTATTTGAACGCCTTCCAGGCTTTGGATGAACAAGGCTGGCCATCTCTGGCGGAGGTGATTGCAGAAGAGCCGCAGCTTCAACTCGCGTGAGCTGCAGACCGGCCGCAATTTTTTCCAACCCAACCGTCAGAGGGGGGATCGCAGAAGCGAACCGATAGACTACTGGGAGAGGCGGATTGATTCGATTTCGATGCTATCGCCGGGTTTCAGCCCCTCGAAACGCAGCATCAGCTTTTGAAGGCCGCCGCGGTAGTTCGGCTGTCCCTGCAGCTTGAAATCGTGCTCCAACCGGCCGCCCCGCGTCGGCATTGTAAACACCGCGCTCGACTCCGGCTCCTCCGGGCGAAAAGATTTCCAAGCCACGCGGAGCCGACCCAAATCCGAATGGATCGAGGCGTTCACTTTCAAGCTGGGCGCTTGTTCCGCACGCCAGAAAGTAGCCGGACTATCCACAAACACGGTCGCCGACTGGGCCTTGATCCTCCATAATCCGGGCAAAGGAAACCCCTCGTCAACGCCGCCGCGGACCGTCCATCCATTCCGTTGCGCATCGAAACGGTACGTCGGCACATCGCGCCCTTTTTCCCAGCGCTCAACCGTGCTGCGAATCGCATTGACCGGCCCCACAATCAGACGGGTGGAATATTCATAGACGATGTTGTGGTCCAGCTGCTCCATGGAGATCGGCGCCAGATAACCGGTGGCGTTGTCGCGCACGCCGTCCTTGCCTGTTTCACCGGGAACGTAGCCGCATTTCCAAAAAGTGCTCAACGGCTGCCACACGCCCAGCCCCCAGCCTTTGGCGTCCACCAACGCCGCCCAATTCTCGGTGGGCGAAAAACTCCTCCAGGGCGGCCCTGGGTCGAGCCACTGGCTGAGCGGCCCCCCCGTGAACGGCGCTTCCCCCGCATAGGTCACCACCCTCGAAAATGCGCCCGTCGTGTACACTGCGGGAATCTCCTGATGGCGGGCGGGATAAACCGTTTTATCCTCCCGCAGATTTTTAATCCTGTGCCGGAGAAAGACCACGTTTCCCTCCAAATGGGCCCAAGTCTCCAGCTCGCAATCCGCGAGCTCATTCTGCAGGGCCCACTGCATCGGCACGAGCCTCGTGTACATGCGGGCGCCATCGTTGGAATGCTCGAGAACCCTCGACGCATTGCCCGCCCAATCACCCGCCTGAACCGGGTTCCATCCCAGTGCGCGCCATGCCGGATGCGGCTGCTTGCCCTTGGGCGTAAACGGCACCGGACCGCTGTAAAAAGACATTTGAACCTGGCGGCCATGATCGAAGTTGTTCACCAACTCGCGCCCGTCCGCTTTGGCCACAAGCGACGTGACCGCGCCGCCCATGGAAAGATCAACGCCCAGCCTGATACTCTCATTTTCAATCCAGCTGCCGGTCTTGGAATCCTCCGCCCATCCCCGGCCTGCCAGAAACACGGCGACCGACAGAAACAACTTCGCGGCGCGTACGATGACCGTTCCCGCCCGCTGCGGAAAGCGGCGCGCGGTCTTTTTTTTCATTCCCCTGTTCCCTGCCATTTTGGCGGCCTCACTCATGTTCATTACCTAACAACAGCGCGCGCCGCTTGCCAAGAACGCGCACAAAAACCCCGGGGCTTCACATTTTCGACCCCCAAACCCAAACCCCTTTCCGTAGATGGGGTGAAGAGGTGCAGCGGCAAAACGCACCCAAAACTGCCCACAAAAAACGCACCCCTGCCCGCACCCCTTCAAAAACAACTGCGCCATCAAAAGAACTCCTCACACCAACCACCGAGATGACTCGCCCACACTTCATCATCCTCACAGACCGCGCCACGCTCAAGGCAGGCTGGATCGCCGACCCAGACACCACGCACACGCCGCAATTCATGCGGGATTTTTCGGCGCGGCCTCCGAAGATCGCGTGGACCGACCAGCTTTCTTTCGTCAAAGCACGGCAGCATGTCGTCGAGCAGCAGTCGGACATGGCCGGGGCGTTCGCCCCAACCGGGGGATCCGGCGCGGCCGGCTCGCGGCCAACCCAGCTCGGGGGCTCGCCGCCCGACAAACATTTGAATGTCACCGCGACACGGGAGGCCGTCGAGCTCATCGCCTCGACCATCCACAAAATCCTGATGCAACAAAAACCCGAGCTATGGAGCCTGTCGGCACCGACGGACATCCACAAAAAACTGGTTCAGGCGCTCCCCGAGGTTTGCCGGGCGCACCTGCACCGGGTGATTCCCAAAAATCTTTCGGAATGCCCGGAGGAAACCGTGCTCGACCACTTTCTGCATCCGGTATGAAAGCTGATGAAAAAACCGTGGAATCGAAGCGGCGGAAGCCGCGGCAATCCTCTGGGCCACTCGTAGCGACGCGGCACCTCCGCCCGCGGGGTCGTGCCCACCTGAATCTCGCGGCTCACGAGCCGGGGATCAAAACCGCCGCAGAAACGCCCGAAGGGCAATCCGCCCGCCCCGGCCATGCAGCGAGAACTGCAACGAAAACTGCAGCCAGAAAAACACGCACCGCGGAAAAGCGCGGTCCCAAAAAGCGCGTCCGCCTTCGGTTGCCCCGGCACAAAACTCAGCCCCCGCGCCCCTGCTCCCGAACCCGGATCCGGCGGCTCAGCAGCAGAAGCACGGCGGGCGCCACCAAGACCATCGACCCGATGATGAGCCACATGGTGGAGGGATCGCGCCGCCCCTCGACGGGGCAGTATTTTTCGAGAAGCCCTCCGAAAGCCGCCCCGGTCACGAGCTTGCCGAACAGAAGCGGGATATACGAGAGCGAGGAATAGGAGGCCTCCTGCCCCCTTGGAGCTATCGAGGCGGCGTATTCGTAAACGCGCGGGGAATAAAAAGCT
This sequence comes from Chthoniobacteraceae bacterium, assembly GCA_044375925.1. Taxonomy (GTDB): domain Bacteria; phylum Verrucomicrobiota; class Verrucomicrobiia; order Chthoniobacterales; family Chthoniobacteraceae; genus Chth-196. The sequence continues at coordinate 48,668 of JBILLT010000013.1, forward strand.
TCACCCACCGAAAACAAAACCTGCCAGAGGATAATCGTCACGTAATAGGGGTGCACGGTTCCCTCGAGCTCCATGTACCCGTTGCCGAGCGCGCGGCCCAGCCAGCCATCCGCGAGCGGCCGGAAGAGATCTGGAGGCAGAACGATAAAAACAAAAGACAACGCGGTGATGAATCCGCCGAGAATCACCATGGAATATGCCGACTGTCTGCGTGTCCAAACCCCGACTGCGGGCGCGAGCACGAGAATTAAAATCCCGTTGACGGCGTTGAAGCGCCCCACCCTGACGGAATCACCGAGCTCCAGAATCGCGAACCTGGGGAGCACAAAGTCCATGACGTTGAAAACGATTTTCAAAAACCCGATCATGATCAAAAACACGAGGAGCCGGTAGAAACCCTCCGACCTGAAAAGCGCTGCGAGCGTCTTGGCTGCGCTCAAGGCGGCCTCTCTGGTCGTGCTGACAGCGGCCTGCCATGCATTTCCCGAAACAAACGTCTCAGCGGGAGGCGCCTCCACCAGCCCTGAGTCGGTCATCTCAACGCGGGCGCGCAGCGCGAACACGACGGGCCACATGAGGGCGTCAACGAGCAGGCTGACCAAAAACAAGGTCCGATAAGGGCTCAGCTCCCCGATTCCAAACGGGATCACGAGGCCTCCATTCGCCTTCAAATATTCGCGCACCCCGTCGAAAACAAAGTACCCCACCAGAAACCCAAAGTTCATGAGTGCGTAGAAGAGAGAGAACGCCACCGAGCGCTGGGCCGGCGCAGTATAGCGCCGCAGGGCAGCAACCAAAACAGGAGTGCTCAACGCTTCGCCGATCGCCAAAGGGAACAATCCCAGCAGGAAGGCCGCCGTTGGATTCTGCGTGACCACCATCGCAAGCCTCGTGGCCACACAAAGGCTAACGCCGATCAGCAGGGTGCGCCGTAATCCAAGCGCATCAGTGATAGAGCCGGCCAGAACCGTGAACGCAGTCAAAACCAACGACCAACCCGTGATGAATCCGAGAGCGGTTTTTTCCGAAAAACCGAAGTCATTGATCATCCATAAAACCAAGGTGACGTTTAAAATCTTGTAGGCGGTCACGCTCAGAAATTTCAACCCGAAGGTCAGTCCAACCTCACGCGGCGCTCCTTGGAGCTTGAGCACCGCGTAAATCCCGACGCCCGCCATGCATGAAGCGATCACCGAGGCCGGCACAAACCCGAGGCTTAGCTTTTTGGCGGACAAAAAACCCGCCAGACCGCTGACAAGAAGCACCGACAGAACCTTCATGAAAATCAGAAGGCCCGAGTCACGGCCCGGGGATTGGAGAGGGTGGATTTTTTCCGGAGTCATAGGGGGCGGCGGGCTTCGCGGTGGGAGCCATTCCTGAAAACTGCAAAACAGCCCTTGCGAGAGACCAAAAATTAGATTTCAGGTCAATTTAAGCAAGCGATTCGCAAAGAGATGCGGCCCCTCACCGGGGCTGGGCATACAAGACACGGCCCGAGTGCACGGAACCGGTCATCCCAAACGGACAACGCGGTAGATTTGCATGTGGAAAAGCACCACTTTTTCCCATAGTTTCCGGCTACAGAAAATGTCGTCCACTCCCGACCCTCTCATCATCGCCGGCCGCTCTTTCTCCTCGCGACTGCTTTTAGGAACCGGAAAGTTCTCCTCGAATCAGGCGATGGCCGATGCCCTTCGCTCCAGCGGTACGGAGATCGTGACCGTGGCGCTCAGGCGCGCCGACCTTTCCGGAGCGCGGGATCCATACGCGAACATTCTCGAGTTCATCGATCCAAAACGCTACCTCCTGCTGCCAAACACCAGCGGCGCGATGAATGCGGAGGAGGCGGTGCGCCTCGCCCGTCTGGCGCGGGCTGCGGGGATCTCAGACTGGGTCAAACTGGAAATCCACCCCGACCCGCGGTACCTCCTGCCCGACCCCATCGAGACGCTGAAGGCGGCCGAGATCCTGGTGAAGGAGGGGTTTGTGGTTCTGCCGTACATCAACGCCGACCCCGTGCTGGCGCGGCGTCTCGAGGATATCGGCACCGCCACCGTCATGCCGCTCGGCTCCCCCATCGGCAGCAACCGCGGACTCCGGACCCGGGACCAAATTGAAATCATTCTGGATCAATGCAGCATCCCAGTGATTGTCGACGCGGGAATCGGAGCGCCCAGTCAAGCAGCTGAGGCGATGGAAATCGGGGCGGCGGCGGTTTTGGTCAACACGGCGATCGCGATCGCTCCGGATCCGACGGGGATGTCCGAGGCTTTCCGCGGCGCGGTCGAGGCCGGAAGAAAAGCGCACCGGATCGGACTTGGCGCAAGCGCGTTCAAGGCGTCGCCAACCAGTCCTCTGACCGGATTCTTGAAAGGCGCATGACGAAGATAACGCGCAGTTGATCGGATCCTCGTCTCCGGTCTCATTCCACTCACTCCATCCCGGAACCCACCCTCATGGCTCTCATCGAAGTCAGAAACCTCAAAACTTATTTTCCCGTTCGATCAAGCATCCTGCGCAGGCATGTGGACGACATTCGCGCGGTGGATGACGTTTCTTTCAGCATTGAAGCGGGAGCGACCGTGGGACTCGTCGGGGAGAGTGGCTCCGGCAAATCCACGATCGGCAGAACCCTCCTGAAACTCACCCCTGCAACCTCAGGCGAAGTGCTGTATGAGGGACGCAACATCCTGCCGATGGACGAGAGCGAATTCCGACCGCTGCGCAGGGAGTTGCAGATGATTTTTCAAGACCCCTTCGGATCGCTCAATCCTCGACATTCGGTCCTTCAGATCGTCGGCGAAGCGCTGGAAATCCATTTTCCGAAGCTCGGCAAAACGGAGAGACAGGACCGTGTGGTTTCGCTGCTTGAAAAAGTCGGACTGAAACCGGAGATGGCGAAGCGATACCCGCATGAATTTTCGGGCGGCCAACGGCAGAGGATCGGAATCGCCAGGGCGCTTGCGGTGGAGCCGAGGTTCATTGTTTGCGACGAACCGGTCAGCGCGCTGGACGTGAGCGTGCAGGCTCAAATCGTGAACCTGCTGCAGGATCTTCAGGAACAGCTTGGGCTGTCATACCTTTTCATCGCGCACGATCTGGCTGTGGTGGAGCACATCAGCGATCATGTGCTGGTGATGCACCATGGAAAGATTGTCGAGTCGGCGGGCGCAGCCGAGATCTACGAAAATCCGCAACACGACTACACCCGCAAACTACTGGCGGCCGTGCCAAAGTTCGCGTGAGATCGACTGCCTAAAGTCCGCTTTAAATGACGCCTCTTCTGAGAAAACTGCTGGGCATGAACTGGGTGATCGTGACCCTGACGATCCTGCTCACCGTGTTCGGAGTGATCGCCGTGTACAGCGCCACGTATTTCCGCACCAACGAGTATTGGGAGAAGCAGGTGGTGTGGGCGTTTGGCGGACTGGCGGTGTTCTTCGCAGTAAGCATCATTCATTACCGATGGGTGAAGATCGCGGCCGTCCCCTTGTACGCGACAAGCGTTCTCCTGATTGCGCTCACCTACACACCGCTCGGCCAGGAGCACGGCGGGGCCAAGTGCTGGTTGCGCCTCCCGGGCATCGGCACGTTTCAACCCTCGCAAATGGCGATCATGGCGGGGATCCTCACCGTGGGGCTTTTCCTGTGCCAGTTCGGGAAAATGCACCCGATGCTCAAGCTGCTTTCCGTCGGCTCGATCGTCGGCGGCCCGATGCTGCTGACGCTCAAGCAGCCCGACTTCGGCATGACGCTGGTGTGGATTCCCGTGATGCTTGCCATGCTGTTCGTGGGAGGGGTGCCCCGCCGCTACCTTCTGGCGATCCTGCTCATTGGAGCGGCGTTGCTGCCGCTGGTCATCAACTTCGGCCTCAAAGATTACCAGCGCAAGCGTCTGGTGACTTTCGTCGATCCCGACATCGACCCGCAGGGAGCCAGCTACGCGATCAACCAAGCGATGATCGCGATCGGCTCGGGAGGTTTTTCGGGAAAAGGATTCAAGGCGACGGGCACGCAGATCGAACAGGGGTTCGTGCCCGGAACCACCGTGCATACGGACTACATCTTCACCGCGATCGGCGAACAGTGGGGTTTCGTCGGAGGCGTCTCGCTCATCTCGGCCTACACCCTGCTCCTGCTGGCCTGCCTTTTCTCCGCGCACAAAGCCAGTGACAACTACGGATTGATCATCGTCGCCGGATTCGCCGCGCAATTATTCTTCCACGTTTATCAGAACATCGGAATGACGATCGCCATCATGCCGATCACCGGGCTGCCACTTCCCCTGATTTCATACGGCGGAACGTTCCTGCTCACCATCATGTTCGGACTAGGATTGGTGAATTCAGTTTGGATCCACCGCAAGGAAGTCGCCTGAGGGTTTTTAAACCCGCGCCGCAAACCCGCGCCGGAACACGATTCCGTCCGCTTCCCGGTAAATTCTTGAGGGTCATCACGCCCATCCTTTTCCGGCAGATCGACCTTGACCGCGCCTCACCCGAATCGTTTCAGCGCAGGAAGCCGCAAACACGACAAAGTAGCCAGAACCGAGAGAGCCAAATCCCCCGCCATAAAGGGGGCACAAACCGCACCGCTTCCAGCCCTAGTTTCCGTCGCCGCCAAGAGACGGCATGTCCAGACCGACGGTTCCTGTCGGCAAAAGGATGCGCGTCGGGAATTCCTCCGAACCCGATTGGAGGCTGTCCTGATCCTCGAAGACCGCCACCGCAGCAGCAGCCGCTGCGGAAACGGCCATCTGGAAAGCACCGGCAACATCGGGCTTCTCCTCAGCCTGCGAAGAACCTTGCGCCGTTTCGACTTCGGACTGGGCTGAGGGCTGCCGGATGGCTGAATTCCAAACCACAGGCGCAGCGACGGAGAAAGCAAGGCAGGCCGCAAGAGTCACCGCAGCAGCAGTCGTCCTCCACACGTGGTGCCACACCCCTTCGAACACGACATTCTCGAGCACCTTGCCGCGGCGTCCGGAATCCAAAACCAGTTCCTGCCCGGCCACCTCAGCCTCAAATCCCTCTTCGAGAAGCTGGGCCATCTCGATCATCCCCAGCACGTCATTGCGCGTCGAATCGCATCCCAGCATGATTGACTCGACGTACAAACGTTCGCGCGGCTCGAGTTCGTTGAGCGCGTAATTTGTAATATCAAGCTGACGCAGACGGTTTTTCATAACACTATGCTGACTTTGTGAGATAGATGATTTTTTCCTCGCGATCGTCGCGCTCCATTTTGTCGCGCAGGCTACGCATCGCCGCATTTAAGATGAACCCGACGTTTCCAACGCTGAGCCCGGTGATGTTGCTGATTTCCTGATACGAGTGAAAATGTTGGAAGCGGAGTCGCACCACCTCGCGCTGGTTTTCGGAAAGTTCTTCGACCAGTTCCATCAAACGCGCGAGACGCTCCTTACGCTCCATCTCGAAAGCTGGGGAAGGATCTTCAGAGCGGCGGGCTTCAAATTCCGAATTCTCCACATGAATGTAGCGCTCTTGGCTTCGCAGCACCTTCAGTGAACAGTTGCGGCAAACGGTGAAAAGCCACTGGGAAAGGTGGCCTTCAATGGCCTCCTGCTCCTGCTTGAACAAACGCATGAAAGTATCTTGAACAACATCGCGGGCCCGCTCCAAATCGCGGACGATGCTGTAAGAGTACTGCAACAGAGGCTTTTCATAGCGTTCCATCGCTGATTTTACCCATTCCGTCTTTTTCTTCTGTTTGTTGCCGAACATAGTCTGGGAGGTTTGGGGAACTCTAACTGAGCTGATCCTGCGGACCATCCTTTCTTGGGATGTTTGTTAAAATATTTTCGCCACAGCCGGACGCCCTCAACGCCCGCCTCAATCGACTGGGAGCAGGCTGGCCACCACCTCGACATCGGCCGTCTGCGGAAACATGTCCAGAGGCGCCAGCGTTTCCAGGCGGAACCCCCGCTCGAGGATCGCTTTGACATCCCTCGCCTGGGTGGCCGGATCGCAGGACACGTACAAAACCTGCCTCAATGCGCGGTGTCCCAGAAGCTCCACGACACCGCGCCCCAGGCCCGAGGCCGGCGGATCAAGAAGCAGGACAACACCCTCGTCCGCAAACAAATCAAGCGCTCGTTCCAACTCCACCACCACATCGCCGCACCAGTACCGCTCCCCCGGCCCCGCCGCCCGGACAGCCTCCGTAACCGCCGATTTATTCGACTCAATCCCGAGCACCTTCGAAAAACGACCCGAAAGGCGGCGCCCGAAAAAACCGGCCCCGCAGTAAGCATCCACCAGCGCGCCCGCTTTCCCGACCAAAAGACGCTCGACCAACAGCGCAAGCTCCTCGGCAGCAGCATCGTTTGTCTGCTCGAAAAACCGCTTTCCGCTCCTCGCATCCAGCACGATTTCGCCCTCCTTGGGCGCCGACCTTCTTATCGCCGCGAGCCTCTGATTCAACGACTCCTCGGCGATCTCGCACCTGCGCACATCCACGATGCTGCGCCCATATTTTGCAAAAAAACCCACCCGCCCCCTGCTGGCGTGCAGGCGGATCCGGTTCCGATAAGCCCAAACCCTAGGCGATGGGACAACTTCTTGAACGGGAGGATTTTTTACACCGCCGATGCGCTCGAAAAGACTGCGGACCTGCTCCCGTTTCCAGCGCAATTGCACCTCGTAAGGCACGTGCTGGTACGCGCAGCCGCCGCAAACCCCGAAGTGCTCGCACCTCGGCTTGATACGCTCGGGCGAGGGCTCAACCACTTTTTGCAAGCGGCTTTCCGAGAAGCGCTTTCTCTCATTGAAAACCTCGGCAACAACGCGCTCCCCGGGAACCGTAAAAGCCACAAAGTGCACCTTGCCTTCCGCGCGGCCCACACCGGCCCCCCCATAAGCCACATCCTCTATCTCGATGTTGATCACACTCGAACCGCCCTGCTGCCGCCCATCCGACGCCCGCCCTGCAGCCGCCACGCCGACAGGGCCCGCAGAATCGTTTCCTCCACCATCCCCCGCGTTCAAACTCACGGCACTCGGGTCTGGGACCTCGAAATGCGGCTGTACGGGAGCCGGGATTCAAAACCCAGTTCCGGCGGGAACTCCTCAAAACCGTTATTGACCCAAGGCGCGCAGGACGGGAGGGGCGACGCATAGGAACCTTTCATTGTGGGCGCGGGGAAGGTCACCACATCGTAGAATCCAGCTCCCATCCGCACAAGAGTCCTCCAAACGCCGTCCACCAAACCATGATACGCCGCCGCAGAATTTCCCTCCCCTGCATTTCTCGCGCTTAGTGTCACAAAGACCTCCGTGGATCCCCCCAGCAGGTTCGCGAGACCGCGGCTGAGTTTCCGGATGGGACCCTGGTCATTCATGGGCGGATCCTGGATATCCGCAGACACGGGTGTTCCGGCCGATAAAATCACCGAGAAAACAAATACCAGAGTCAGACGGCCTCCTGAGAGCGCATTCGAGGGACGTTTTGGGAAGCCCATGGCAAAACACTATAGTCTGGGGTGGATTTGTGGGAAGCTCAAAAGCCGGTTCCGTCAAGCCGCCCCCCAGAGCCACAATCCAACACCCGCCGCAGTCAACCCCGCCCATTCGAGCTCCCCCGCAGCATGCCCGTGAGACACCGCACTTAGTCATGGCCGAAACCGCTTCTCTCCCAAAATTTTTGGCGGAATCACCGTACCGCGCCAATGTTCTCGGCCGGCCGAGAGGGAGGGGCAAACCGCACCGGACCCTTCAGAATGTCACGGCAGCTGCCCATGCCCCTGTCGCAGCGGCGCTTGCGCTAAGCCATCCCGGCCGTACATGGTTGGTTTTCCCGAATTCAAGCGTTCAGGAAAAATTCTACCCTAGTCTGGAGCAGTGGCTGCCAAACCCCCTGTTCATGCCCGACGAGCCTGCCTCCCCCATCGAAGGGGCGCTGCCGGATCCCTCGGCAACAGCGGAACGCCTCCGGGTGATCGAGCAACTCGGCAGGGAACCGACCGCCCCCGAGTGCGTCGTGATGACTCGGCTCTCGTTTTTTGGGGAGATCATCAATCCCGCGAATATCGTCGCAACTACAAGGAAGATCGCTGAGGGCGAAAGCATCAACCGCGACGCTCTCCTCAAGGAACTGAGCGAGGCGGGATACGAGCTTGTGGCTCAAATTTCCGAGCGGGGACAGATTGCGATCCGCGGCGGAATTATGGACATCTTCAGCTTCCAAGAATCGCGGCCGGTGCGCTTGGAGTTTTTCGGCGACGAGGTCGAGTCAATCCGCGGCTTTGACTTGGACGCGCAAATGTCAATTGAGCGACTGAGTTGCTGCGCGATTCAAAACCCCGTTGCGTCGCTCGGAGACACGTGCGCACTGTCCTCGCTGGTCAGCAGCAAGGACCGCGTTGTCTTCAGCGATGCCTTCGAAAAGGACAGCGCTCTGTTCTTCGAGGAAACACAGGGTGCGGTTCAAAAATCCGAGGTGTTCTTTCTGCTGCAAGGCGGCGCACCAGACTCGGCCGGGAAACCTGAAAACTACGACGCGGCTTGCTTCGAGACGGGGTTGAGTCAGTTCAACGCTGGCGACTTCATCATCGACGAACAAAAGCGAGAGCGGTTTTTCGCGCAGCTCGCAGAATGGCATCAGGAAAGCTGGACGGTTTTTTTATTCTGCTTGAACGAGGGCGAATCCGAGCGTCTGCGCGAACTGATTCCAGACAAACTTGCGGATCGCATCGCATGGCGGCAAGAGTTCCTCGCAGGGGGCTTCACGTGCCCCGCGGCCAAAGCTGCCGTGCTCGGCGCTTCCGAGCTTCTCGGCAGCTCCGTCCGCACTCAAATTTCCCGAAGGCGTTCGGCTGCCGAAAACATCCACCGCACCCCGATCAATTTTTCAGAACTCATCGAGGGCGAGCTTGTCGTGCACTTGGAACACGGCATTGCGCGGTTCGAGGAGTTGAGGGATATGCCAAGAGATGGCGGCACGGAACAGGTGCTTGTTCTCAGCTTTGCAAACCAAGCCAAACTTTACGTGCCGCTTGAACAAAGCGGCATGGTGTCGCGCTACGTCGGAATCGGCCGCAAGAATCCGCCATTGAGCGTTCTGGGCGACGGCAAGTGGGATCGAGCGCGCAAAAACGCTGAAAAAGCCGTCTTCAGCTATGCCGCCCGCCTGCTTGCGCTGCACGCAGAACGGGACACCAACAAAGGATACGCTTTCCCTCCCGATTCCCACTGGGGAACCGAGTTCGAAGCCGCCTTTCCCTACACCGAGACTCCGGACCAACTGACCGCCATTGCAGAAACCAAAGAAGACATGGAATCGGAGCGCCCGATGGACCGGCTGATCTGCGGCGACGTCGGATTTGGAAAAACAGAGGTGGCCATCCGCGCCGCGTTCAAAGCAGTGATGGGAGGAAAGCAGGTGGCGATGCTCGTTCCGACCACCGTGCTTGCGGAACAACATTACCGGAATTTTCGCGAGAGAATGAGCGCGTTTCCTGTGACCGTCGAAATGCTCTCGCGCTTCAGGTCATCGGGTGAACAGCGCGCGGTAGTCGAAGGCCTTTCAAACGGCTCCGTCGACATCGTCATCGGCACACACCGGCTCCTCTCCTCGCAAGTGCATTTCAAGGATCTCGGCTTGGTGGTGATCGACGAGGAGCAGCGCTTCGGGGTGCTGCACAAGGAACGTCTGAAGGAGCGTTTCAGACTGGTGGACCTGCTCACGTTGTCAGCCACTCCGATTCCACGAACCCTTTACATGTCGCTCATGGGCGCCAAAGACATGAGCACCCTGGAAACCCCGCCTCCGAACCGGTTTCCAGTCGAGACTTTCGTTTGCCCTTACGACGAGCGTCTGATTCGGGATGCAATCCAGCGCGAGATGGCGCGCGGCGGACAGGTTTACTTTTTGCACAATCGCATCGAAAGCATCGAGCGGGTTAAAACGAGGATCCAGCAGCTCGTGCCAAAGGCGAGAATCCTCATCGGACACGGCAGAATGCCAGAGGATGAACTCGAGGAAGTGATGCACGCGTTTGTTTCCGGAAAGGCCGACGTGCTCATCTCCACCACGATCATCGAGAGCGGCCTGGACATCCCCAATGCCAACACCATTTTGATCGACCGAGCGGACAGATTCGGTCTTTCGGACCTCTACCAACTCCGGGGGCGCGTCGGACGCAGCGACCATAAGGCGTACGCATACCTGCTGCTCCCGCGCTCAATGCTTACAGTCGGAGAAGCACGAAAGCGCATCAACGCCATCAAGCAATACTCCTCGCTCGGAGCAGGATTTAAAATCGCGCTCCGCGACCTGGAGATCCGCGGAGCAGGCAACATCCTAGGCACCCAGCAGAGCGGCCACGTGATCGCGATCGGATTCGACCTCTATTGCTCGATGCTTCGGCAGGCGATCGCGAAGTACAAGGGCGAGGTTGTGGATGAAGTGTTCCAGAGCAATCTCAGCATCGATTTTGTGTGTACGCGCGAAGTAGATTTCATCCATGCGGATTCAAAGCAAAAGGCTGCGGCGTTTCTGCCCCTGGCTTACATCAACGACTCCGCGACGCGAATCGCGGCGTATCGTGCACTTTCCAGCGTTAAATCCGATGCCGAACTTCAAGCACTCGCGGCAGAGTGGAGGGACCGATTCGGTTCACGCCCTCCCGAGGCGGTGTTGAACCTTTTGACGCTGGCATCCATGAAGCTTTGCGCGGCAAGCAAGCGGTTCAACTCCGTCGAAACAAAACAGGAAAAAGTGATGCTCCAGCGAAACGGCGAATTGATCCTGATTGGAAACCGCTTCCCCAGGCTGCCTCTGAACTCCCCGCCCAACGAACGGCTTCAGCAACTGCTGGGAATCCTGCGCTCGCTTTGAGCGACAGGTGATTACGGCGACAACGGTTACGGATACACCAGAGCGGTCCGCATCTCGAGGGATGAGACGCTTTTCCCGTCATTGATGAGAGCGACCTCCCACCGACGTTTGATCATCTGCCCGTCTTCGCGTTTGCAGTGCAAAAAATTCAACCCCTTCCTGCCTTTCCATGTTCCCTCTTTGACTTCCTCGCAAACAAATCCCTCCCCCTCCATGAACGCTCTGGCTGCAGCCAAGTTCATTCCCTTCGGCACAGACTTTTCAAGCGTCTGCAGCATTTCCTTCGGCGAGGCCACGTCCTCGGTCTTATGATCGGACCCGCAGGCGGCGAAGAGCATCGCGGCAATCATCAGCAGGAGACCTCTACACGATTTTTGGATTTGCTCGGCGATCGGGTGGGACATGGAAAATTGATGGCTGATTCACACTCCAAACCTGAAGGAAGTATTCGCTCTAGGGGAAGGTCTAGAACCGAGTATCTCGCGAGTCAATCGCCGAACCAAAGGAATTCTGCAGGCAGCACGCGAACAACCCCGCGCGTTCACTTTGAAGGGGTACCCTCCCCCGGTGGCGGAGCCGTTCCTTGAGACCCCGTCTCCAGCGCCGCGCCGCCTCGGGCCGCTGCCTTGGCCGCTTCAATCTCCCTTTTCATCTCCTCCTTCCGCCTCTCGAAGGACCACCGGTGCACTCCCAGCTTGACCTCCCGCAAAGCCTCCGCGGGACCCAGCCCTTTTTCAATCAGCGGCCTCGCCGTCCGGTTCCAAATTATCCATCCGCACCCGCAGATCAGGGCGACCGCCGCACCGACCCGCAAAAGCTCCCAGCCCCATTCTCGATTCGCCATAATTCAGTCGAAAAAACGGACGGACAGCCGAGCCACGCGCCGCGCTCGCGCTACATCCCCATTCTGGACAACTCCTTGTCGAGAAGCATTTGAAATTTCGGGATATCCTCGGCCGGAGGGCGATAACCCGGTGTCGGCGGAACCATCCCCATCCTCCCGAACTGGTCAATCGACCATTGCACCGACTGGCCGTCGGAGAACGATGCGCTCCCGCTCACCATCGCGCCCGGCCGGGTGATCGTGTCCACCTTGACCGTCACCCCCCCCGCAAATGCAGGCTGGTCATGCCCCGCGGCACCATCCTCCCCGGCGGCCTCCGCCGATTCGAGGCCGTGCGCATCCCCCGCATCCGCCGGTGAAGCCACGCCCTCCGCGGGCGGATTCGGCTGGGCAGGCGGCTCGGGATCTTTCGGCATCAGCTTCAGGTCATCCACCAAAAACCGAGCCTCCATGTACGTCATTCTCAAGCCCCATGACTCCCCCATGCGCTCCTGGATTTCAGAAAGCTTCAATCCCTCGGCAATCCAAGCCGCTACTGTTTTTTTCTGTTCTTCACTCAGTTCCATAGAAGTTAAAATCCGCGCCCAAAGCACTCGCGCAGAAACGAGGAAATGTCCAGTCTGCTCGCCGGTTGAAGCCACCGCACAGGCATCCTGCGCGAACCGAAACCTAGGATTTTCGTTGCTGGCCCAGCCATCCGGACTCCCGCATCCAATCCGCCACGCGATCCGGCCAGTCGCTCGCGGGATTGCCTTTCGGGCGCATCCCAAAGCCGTGGCCGCCGCTGCTGAAAATGTGGAGTTCCGCCGGGATTCCGAGCTTTTTGTACTCCAGATAGAGCATGGCACTGGCGCTGGAGCTGGTGGTCCCTTTGTCATCATTCGCGTGAATAAAACAGGCGGGCGGCGCTCCGGCCGTCGGCTTGCAAAGCCCCAGCAGGGTGAAGGGATCCTCCTTCGACACCAAATAAGCCGGATAGATGGGGATTAAAAAATTCGGGGAGACATCTTCGATATCAATTTGTGGATCAATTCTATACATTCGCTCCTTGGCATGCAAAGCCGTCATCACAGCAAGGTGTCCGCCCGCCGAAAAACCCAAGATCCCGATCCGCTGCGGGGCAATCCCGAACTCAGCGCTGCGCGCCCTGAGAATGGCCATGGCCCGCTGGGCGTCCTGCAAAGGCTCGTAACCGGGGACGGCCTGCCGCACCGGCACGCGGTACTTCAAGAGGACGGCAGTCACCCCGAGCCCGTTGAGCCATTCACACACCAGGGTCCCCTCATGCTCGATCGCAAGAATTCCATAGCCGCCTCCCGGACACACAATTACAGCAGTCCCGTTCTGGGAAACCGGACGGTAAATTGATATCGTCGGATCCGAAACATTGGTGATCCGCAAAACGTCGTTCTCGTCTTTTGGGGGCATGACTTTCTCGGGCCCGATCATGACGCCGGGCTTTTCGAGCGGCCCCTCGGGCCAGAGCTTGAGCACGGTCGGCTCGGAGGCGGCCCATGCATCCGGAGCTGCGGCGAGAGCCAACAGCAGCATGTTGAGAAGAGTAGTCAGCTTCATAGGGGTAATTTACCTCAGCACTAGCTTGGAACAGAGTGAACGCCGATTCGCTTTTTCGGGGAGTTTAACCCTAATATCCTGCTGAATGTTAGCTATTCGGTACGGACACCTGTCTGCATCAGCAAAAATCTGCATTTAACCCATTTGAATCCCT
>JBILLT010000128.1:0-4968 GCA_044375925.1 Chthoniobacteraceae bacterium
GGTAGTTTTCGCGGTCTCACGATACGTGTCGCTGGCGTCCGTTGCGGCTGCTTTGTCGCTGCCGATTACTGTGGGTTCGCTTCTCTACCTGCATCGGCTCGAAGGGAACGCGTACCTCGCATTCTCTTGCGCCGCGGCACTGCTGGTCGTTCGCCGGCACCGTGAAAACATCCGCAGACTGCTTGCGGGCACCGAGAACCGTTTTGGCAAAAAATCCGAGGCATAGAGGATGAATGCGTTCCCATTCAAATCCGTCGCGGTAATCGGGGCAGGCAGCTGGGGCACTGCGCTCGCGCTTTTGCTGCATGGCAACGGCGCCGCAGTCACCGTGTGGGGACACGACAGCGAGTCGATTGCCAAAATCCGGGACCTGCATGAAAACCAGATTTACCTCCCGGGAGTGAGGCTTCCCGAGGCTGTTCAATTCACCTCGGAGCTCGAATCCATCAACCATGCGGACTTGGTGCTGGTCGTGGTTCCTTCGCGGGCCATGCGCGAAATCGCATCGCGCCTGAACACGATCGGACTGAAGAAAAACACGCTTCTCCTTTCCTGCACGAAGGGCGTCGAGAGGGGAAGCGGCATGCGGATGAGCGAGATCCTCTCGGAAACCCTCTCCGGTCACCCCGTCGCGGTCCTGTCGGGTCCAAGCCACGCGGAGGAGGTTTCCCGGGGCGCGCCCACCGCGGTGGTGATCGGATGCACGGAAGCAGTCCTTGGAAAAGAACTGCAGTCATTATTCTTCAGCAAAAATTTCCGCGCGTACACCAGCAACGATGTCACAGGCATCGAGCTCGGCGGTGCGCTCAAGAACATCTTTGCAATCGCCGCGGGAGTCTGCGACGGGCTGGGGCTCGGGGATAACACGAAGGCCGCGCTGGTGACGCGCTCCCTCGCCGAGCTCGTGCGCTTGGGCTGCGCTCTGGGCGGACAGCGCGACACGTTTCAAGGCTTGAGCGGCATCGGAGACCTCATGGTCACCTGCTTTTCCAAACACAGCAGAAACCGCCTGGTCGGGGAGCGCCTCGCGCGCGGCGAATCCATCGGCGCCATCTCGGCGTCCATGCGCATGGTGGCGGAAGGGGTGCCGACAACCTACAGCGCGTTTGAATGCGCCAGACGCCTCGGGATCGAGACGCCCATCATTGATCAAATCAAACTCCTGCTCGACGGCGCATTGTCGCCAAAAGAAGCGCTGGGCGCGCTGCTCGCGCGCGATCCCCGCGCCGAATAACGCAATCACCGCGAGAAGAAGCCCTCACGCGCGGGGCGCCGCAACGTTGACTCCAAGCGCCTTGAAATCCTCCGGAAGCGGGCTGGTGAACTCCATCCACTCCCTCGTCCTTGGCTGGTGGAATCCCAGCCTCCACGCATGCAACATGTGGCGCGGCGCCCCGGCCTTGCGTCCGTAAACGGCGTCGCCAAGCAACCCGTGCCCGATGTGCGCCATATGCACTCGGATCTGGTGCGTGCGCCCGGTGTGCAACCGGCATTGAACAACGCCCACATCCGATCCGCACGCCCTGATCTCCTCCAGCAGCGCCCAGTCCGTGCGCGCGCTCCGACCGCGGTCCGCGCTGATGACGGCCATTTTCTGCCGGTGAACCGGATGCCGTCCGATCGGCGCGTCAATGCTCCCGGTCTTCTCGCGAAAGCGCCCGAGGGCAAGCGCGATGTATATTTTCAAAACCTCCCGTCCGGCGAACTGCTCGGAAAGGGCCCGGTGCGCCTGGTCGTTTTTTGCAACCACAAGGCAGCCGGAGGTCTCCTTGTCGAGACGGTGCACGATCCCGGGCCGCTCCTCCCCGCCCTCTCCCGAAAGGTCCTCGCAGTGATGCAGCAGCGCGTTCACCACCGTTCCGGACCAATTGCCCACGGCCGGATGCACGACCATGCCGGCAGCCTTGTTGATGACCAAAACGTCGGAGTCCTCGTGAAGAATCTCGAGCGGCAGTTCCTCGGGCTTCGCATCGATTGGCTGCCGGGCTGGTTCGGAGACCTCGATCCGCTCCCCGCCCCGCAGTTTGACTCCGGGCTTCGCGGGCACCTGTCCGTCCACCAAAACGCAGCCACTGCGCACCCACTCCTGAAGCTGCGAACGGGAGTGCCCGGGCAACAGGGTGCACAAGACCTGGTCCAGCCGGCCGGACGCGCCGTCCGACACTTGAAAGTGGTGATTCGAATTCCCCGTGGACACGGTGTTGAATTACCCTTCCCGACAGCTTTTGCAAGCGAGTGCGTTGAGGGTGGCTTTCGCGGAATCCCCGCAGTAGGCTTTCCCAAGATCCTTTGATCCATGAATTGGTACTACGAGTCAAACGGCCTCCAGCAGGGCCCCGTGTCGGAGTCGGAGATAATGCAGCTCCTCAGCCTGGGCAGAATTTCAAAGCACAATCTTCTCTGGTGCAAAGGCATGCACGACTGGACTCCGCTCGGGGATGTGCAGGATTTCTCCGCGCGCCTTCCGGATTCCATCGCCCCCGCCCACGCCGCAGGCGGCCTCACGACCGAGACTCGTTCGTCCACGGCGGACACCGCCCCGTCCGCCAAGAGCACAGACGACGCGCACCGCGAGCCTCCCGCCGCGCCGGAACCGGCCGAGCATGATTTTGGCGACTTTGAAGGCGCCCTGCGCGGGATTGAAACGGCCGGGGCCGCCGAGATGCACTCTCCCGCCTGGGAGGAGGACTCGCGGGGAGGCGGAATCCGATCCTTCATCGTCAGCGCGTACGAAATCCTGCTCCATCCCGCGACGACTTTCTCGAATATCAACCACAAGGGCGGGTGGGGTTCGCCCCTCTCGTTTTATCTGATCAGCAATGTGCTGGGGGTTTTTCTCGCGATCCGCACCACGCTGGAAATCGCCAGCAAAGATCCCACCCTGAGCCCGAAAATGGTGGAGGCATTCAAGCAAATGCCAGCACCCACGGCGCCCGACATCCTGATCAGCAGCCTGATTTCCTCCTGCCTGCTGTGCCCCGTGATTCTGGTGTTCGCGACGGGGGTCCTGCATTTCTCGATGATGATCTGCGGCGCGGCAAACCGGCCCGTGTCGACGACCTTCCGCGTCGTCGCGTACGCCACCGGCGCGGGCAGCACGCTTTGGATGCTTCCCTCGCTGGCGGTGTGGGCCACCGGAATCGCAGGAGAAGAGTCGGCCTCGCGCATCGCATACACGCTCTCTCTTTTGGTTGCGATGCTCTGGTCGGTGGGCGTGCTGGTATTGGGACTGGCCCGCGCGCAGAACTCAGGCATTTTCAGAGCGGCGGTCGCGGTGTTTCTTCCGCTTGTGCTGACCATCGGCGCGCCGCTCATTGGACTCGTTGCAGCGATTGTCTCGAAGCTCTCGAATTAAGCGCTCGAGCTCACCCAACCCTTCCCATGGCCCGCGTCCTTTACCCCGGCTCATTCGATCCTGTCACCAACGGCCACTTGGACGTGCTGCAGAGGGCATCGCGGCTTTTTGACGAAGTCATCGTGGCGGTGGCGCATCACAATTCAAAACAGGCGCTCCTGAGCGTGGCGCAGAGGGTGCACCTCCTGAAGCGCTCGGCGGGACATCTCGCCAACGTGCGGATCACAAGTTTCGAGGGATTGCTGGTGAATTTCGCAAGGGAGCAGGGTGCGCAGGCCCTGATCCGCGGACTCAGGGCGGTCTCGGACTTCGAGTTCGAATTTCAAATGGCGCTGATGAACCGCAGCCTGGAGCCCGACTTGGAAACGCTGTTTTTGATGCCTTCCGAGGAATACACGTACCTGTCTTCGCGGATGGTGAAGGAAGTTTCCCGACTGGGTGGCGACGTGAGACGTTTTGTGCCAGAATGCGTCGTGGAGGCGCTGCGCGACCCGAAGTCGGTGCCCTGCGATTGAGCCTGCGCCCATTTGGGAAAATGGGAAAAAGGCGCCTCCGCAAAGACCATCCATCAAGCAGCCATGAAGATCCACACCCTGCAAATCCCGCCGGAAGGCAAGCACGTCGAAGGGGAAGACCCGGCGGAGGTCCTTGCTTTGGAGGACGGTCTGGCCGTGCCCTGCGCCCCGCTGAGCTACTCGCTGGACGTCGGGCTCAGCGAGGGGGGGATTTTCGCCACGGGAACCCTCCGAACCGCGTTCAGGACGACCTGCGTTTCGTGCCTCGAAAACTTTGAGCTTCCGGTGGTTCTGGAGAACTTTGCCTGCCAGGCGGACCTGGGTGGACGGGAAGTCGTGGACTTGACAGAGGCGCTCCGGGAAGACATCCTCCTCGCCCTTCCTGCCCACCCGCACTGCGATTGGAGCGGCCGAAACGACTGCAAAGGCACTCCAATGCCAGCCTCAGAAGTGCCTGCCGCTGAAGACCGCAAAGCTGTGTGGAATGCGCTGGACCGACTAAAAATTCAACCCTGACCGCACCTTTCTATGGGAGTCCCAAAAAGAAAAATGTCCAAAATGCGCCTTCGCACCCGCAAGGCAGCAAACCGTTGGCACGCAGCCCAGATGAGCCGCTGCTCGAACTGCGGTGCAGCCTCCCGCTCCCACCGGGCATGCGCCTCCTGCGGGTACTACCGCGGGCGCCAAGTGCTCACGGTGTCTTCGCTCTAAGAAGGAATTTCCGCCGCATTCAGCCGCCCAGCACCCGCTCGGGCGGCTGAAGTAGTTTAAGCGATGTTCTCCGCCGCAGCCCAAAGCACCGACTCCCATGCGAATTGCGCTTGATGCAATGGGCGGGGACTTCGGCCCCAAAAACCTCGTCGAAGGGGCCGTTCTCGCGCTGCAAGCATCCAAGGACATCACAAACCTTTTCCTCGTCGGCGACGGCGACGAAATCGAGGCCCAGCTCAAACGTCTGGCCTTCAGCGACGCAAGAATCAAGATCACCCACTCCACGCAAGTCGTGGAAATGACCGACGCCGCCACCGACTCGGTGCGCCGCAAGCGCGATTCCTCGATCGCCCGCGCGGTGGATCTCGTTAAAAGCGGCGAAGCGGA
>JBILLT010000062.1:0-19296 GCA_044375925.1 Chthoniobacteraceae bacterium
GGTTGCGCCCCGAGTGGTTGCGGGAATATTTGGTGGACCCAGCCGGTTATCGCCCGGGCACGCTGATGCCGTCGTTCTGGCCCGGCGGCAAGTCGTCCAACAGCGCGATTCTTGACGGCGACACGGAAAAGCAGATTGCGTCCATTTACTCTTTTGCAAAAAGCGCCAATGGGGTGCCGGAGGGGTTTCCCGAGAAAAGCAGCGGAGAATTCGAGTTGGTGCCCAAGGAGCGTCCGATTGTGCAGCGTACCTTCCTGGAGGGCGTTGGCACGCACGCGATTCTTGTGGGATTCCCGACAGGGGTCCACTTGGCTTACGACGGACGCAACGGACTGCCCGCAATCGCGTGGAAGGGCCGTTTTTTTGACGCCTACAACACTTGGTTTTCAAGGTTCGCACCGTTCGAAGCTCCGTTGGAATCCAAGATCGTGCGCTGGCCCGGCGGAACTGATGGCGTTTCCGGATCTGGTGCGAGTTTCGAGGGCTACCGGCTGCTTCCAGACGGTTCTCCGGTGTTTATCAGCACGCGCAACGGCAACCGGATTGAGGATCGTTTTGAAGGCGTCAAAGGCGGGCTGCGCCGCACGGTGACATGGTCTGATCCGGAACGGGAGCAGCCGGTCGCTCATCCCCCGGAAGTGAGGGTGGTGGAGGATGAGGGCAATCAAAAGGGTCGCCGCAGTTTCACGTATTTTTGGCAATGAAAACGCAAGCGATCTTGTTTTTAGCTTTCATGACGATGGCTGTTTCGGGCCGGGCCAAGCCTTATGAGATTTTTGACATCCTCACCGCCGACACCCCGACAAACTCGCGGAGCAAGGAATGGATGCCGGGCGCAGGAATCGCTCTGGAAGTGAGCGGGATGGATTGGATGAGCGATGGAAGGCTCGCGGTGGTGACACGGAAGGGGGATGTTTGGATGGCGGAGGGCGTCCTCGAAGGCGGTCCGCAGAAAGTGCGGTTCAAGCTTTTTGCCTCCGGGCTCCATGAGCCGCTTGGCGCGCTGGCGGAAGGGGACAGTGTTCTTGTGACCCAGAGGACCGAAGTCACCAGACTTCGCGACGTGGACGGAGACGGGCGCGCGGACGAGTATCTCAATGCCGGTCGTGGCTGGAATGTGTCGGGTGCGTATCACGGGTACGCTTACGGTCCGAAGCGCGATGGCGAGGGAAACCTGTGGGTCGCATTGAATCTGGATATGGGGGATCATTCCAACAACCGCGCCCCGTGGCGGGGTTGGGCGGGCGTGATTGGCGGCCGGGGAGAATTCCGCCCGATGTCGGCGGGATTGCGGTCCCCGTGCGGACTGGGAGCGAATCTCAAGGGCGACATGTTTTGCGTGGACCAGCAGGGGACGTGGATTCCAGCCACCCCGATTTATCACCTGCGAAAGGGTGCGTTTTTCTTGAATCCCGAAGGCATCGCATCCCAGGAGCTTCCCGAGTCGCCCCTGCGCTTGTCGACGAAGCCCCCCGAGAAGGTGCCGTACCCCGAGGCCGTTGCCGGACTCGCAGAGATGCGCCCGCCCGCAGTTTGGCTGCCGTACAACAAGATGGGGCGCAGCGGAACCGATCTGGCGGTTTGCAATGCCGGCGGAAAATTCGGGCCCTTTGACGGCCAGTTCATGGTGGCCGAGTTTACGGACGCAAAGGTGGGGCGCGTTTTTATGGAACAAGTGGACGGCGAGTATCAGGGCGCGGCGTTTCCGTTTTTGGACGGGTTTGCATCCGGAATCGTGCGACTTCTTTTTGCGAAAGACGGCAGTTTGATGGTGGGCATGACGAGTCGCGGTTGGTCGTCGCTGGGCACCAAGGCATACGGCCTGCAGCGTGTGAGCTGGAAGGGCGATGCCATGTTTGAGATCAAGGAAATGCGGGCGCTCCCGGACGGGTTTGAGTTGGTGTTTACAGAACCGGTCGACGCCGCGAGTGCCGCGAACACCGACTCCTATTCGATGAAAAGCTACACCTACCTGTACTCGAGTGCGTACGGGAGCGACGAAATCCAGGTGGAGCAGTGCCGGATTGCTTCAGCGAAGGTGGCGAGCGACGCGCGCTCGGTGCGGCTGAAGGTGGAAGGCATGCGCAAACTTTTCGTCCACGAACTCATGGCAAAGGGCGTCCGCTCCGCCCACGGCGCATTGCTGGCGCATCCGGATGCTTACTACACGCTGAATCGAATTCCCGCAATTCGTTGAATGGAGGTTCGTTGAGTTTTGTCCGGCCGGCAAAGTTCTGGGCGGAGATATTCGGCGCTCGGGCCTGCGTCAGGGTTGTTTCAAAGAAAGCTCTTTGTTTTTCTGCGTTTCCCAAAACTCGAGGAACACGCTTTCGTCCGCCATTTGAAGGTAATCCAGCAGCATTTCCATGACTCCTTTTGCGAGTGCTTTTCGGTCGATGGGTTGGCCGGTGGTGTAGCGCAGCAGAGCGTTGAACTCGGCGTTGTCGAGTGGCTCTTTTGCTTTCAATTTTTTGCCGAGGTATTGCAATGCCGCGTGGATTTTCAGGCCGGCTTTGAAAGCAGTTTGTTCGGCGGCATTCCCCCGCTCGAGGGCTTCAATATTCGGCAGCGCTTCCTTGAAAGCCATTTCTTCAAATTCATGGAGGCCTGAGGTGCCCATCAACTCGAAGGACTTGATCCAAGCGAATGCGTAATCCCTCGCTCCCTGACGCGACTTGGAGGAAAGGCCGCCCATGCCCTCGGGAAAGCGGGCGCGAAGCGCGTTTTCCCTGGCGACTTCCTGCTTGCAACCGGGAAGCGCCAGACTCACGAGCGCGATTGGAACAATCCTTAGGGGGAGGCAGCTCATAGGGCCGCATGCTAACGCATCCGCCTGTCGGGAAGAAGGATCTTTACACTTTTACGCTTATAACGACACATCCGACCACGCGGATGCACCCCGTCTCGGTGCGATCACCCCGTCACGGTGAGCGCTTTTCGCGCTCCGCTTCACCCGGTTACGGGGCGAGCGCGCGTTTGAGGGCGCCCGCGTATCCCGTGAGTTCGACGTAGGCGGAGCCTACGGTTTTTCCTTCCTGAATCACGCGGCAGGCTCCCTCCCAATACGGGATGCCGGTGAGGGGGCTCTGGAGCTCCTGATTCACAAGGATCGGTTCAAACCGCAGTTCGATTTCTTTGCCTGAACTCGGATCCTTTGTGCGGACTCCGGCGGGAAGCGGGTAAGTCGCCCCCGAATACCGGCTTTTCCAAACGCCGGATGAAATCCAACTGAAGGTTTCGGGCGTTTGGTGTGTGAGTGCGCCGGTTTTTTCGACCCAAACCAGATTCGATGCAGGATCTGTCGAGCCGTCTTTCCGGCGCAACCTGTAGCTCATGATCTCACGGCCATCGTCAAGCTGGATTCCCGCCCAGTCCCAGCCGACCTGATCCTCGGTGAGCTGGCTGCTGCTGATTTCGTGATCCATCCAAACCTGCCCGGTTACCGGGACATGGCTGTCGCCCTTCGTGAGAGAACCGGTCGCGGCGAGCCGGGGGTAGGTGAGATACCAACTGGCGGCGGTCGACGAATCGCCTTTGCGCGAGACTCCGTTTTCACCGAAAACCACGAGCGGCTTGCTGGGGTGGAGTTTCAGCAACAAGGAGGCCTCGTTGCGGATATGGGCTTCCAGCGAAATCGTTTCCCGCCCCGTATCCTCCATCTTTGCGACGGTATCGCCGTGGCGAACAAACAAACTGCCGACGCGATTTTCGGCCTCCCAACCCGTGCGCGCCAGATGCTCGTGGTAGATGAATTTCCCCGAACGCTCATCCATCAGCGCCACGTGCAGGAGGTTGATTTCACCCGTCTGGAATCGTTCCGAACCGGCTTGCGCCGGGGACGAAGCGGGCGCGCCGGACCTTCGGAAAAATGTGACTTGGAATCCGTAACGCTCTTTTTCCGGCCCCCAAAGGTGTCCCGTGAAGTACCACCATTCGATTTTGAATTCGGGATGGCTGCCGTGATCCTTCGGGAAAACGAACTGCGTCCCGGGTTGCGGCACCCTGAATCCGTCCGGCGTGAACGGGGCGAGGGGACTGAAGGACGGCGCTGCGACCGCGGGCAAATCCGCGCAGTTGGTGATCAGAGCCGCTGCAAGAATGCGAAAGACCGTTTTCATGAGCGATTCAAGCCTCCTGGTCTGCGGGCAGATCCGCCCCCCAGTGAGCAACGCCCCACGCAACCGCACCCCCGAAGAGAACCACGGTGGCTCCCAGGCCTGCAAGATAGGAGAGCGGCACGGAGGATTGCAGCGTCCAGCCGAAGGTTTGTTTGTTGATGACGCGGATCAGGAGTGCGCCTAGGGCGAGGCTTGCGATGAGCCCTCCGGCGCTGCCGCAAAGTGCGAGTAGGCTGCCCTCCCATGCCGCTGAAGTCGCGATTTCGTTGTGCGTCATCCCGAGTGCCCGGAGGGTCGTCAACTCGGAGCGCCGCTCGGCGAGCACGCTCGCGAGAGTGACCCCAAGGCCTGCAAGCGCCACGATGATTCCAATGCCTTCGAGAGCGTATGTGATGGCGAATGTTTGGCGGAAGATGCGCAGCACTTCGCCGCGCAAATGTGCGTTTCTGAAAACCGCGAGGCCGGGAAACTCAAGCCTCAAGGAATCCCTGAATTTTTCGCCGTCGACTCCCTGCGCGATGACAAGCGCAAGAGTGCTGACGTCATCGCTCTTGAACCATTGCGAAACATGGGTTCTGTCGGCGAATACGACGCCCTGTTCATCCCCGTAGTCCGTGTAAACCCCGGCGATTTCCAGGGTGCGGTTTCCAATCGGAGTCGGGATGAGCACGGAGTCACCTTTGGAGGCGTGAAATCGGTTCGAATACGTTTCGCTAACAACGCAAAGCCCGCCGTTTTTTGCCGGATCAAAGACGTCCTGTGCATCGGGGGATTGCACCCACGTGAATTGGTTGTGGCGGAGCGAGAACGCAAGATTGGCGCCCACAAGCCGGACGTTGCCGGACGCTAGGGCGAGCGGAGTGATGAGAGTCGCATCCGCGTCGGTGACCTCGGGCTTTGCGCAGATCGCACGCCAGGTGGATGACGGGAGACGGTTGTAGGAGGTGGCGGCCTGGTTTGCGTCGCTCGTGAGATAGAGGTCGGCCTGCAACGTATGCTGGATCCATTGGCTTACGCTTTTTTCAAAGCTTGAAACCAGAATGGACATGCCGCCGGTCATCGCCACCGCGCAAAGCAGCCCGGCCACAGCCCAGCGATGTCGCCCGGTGGGGTGCCTCGCGTGGCTGTTTCCGAGTCCGAGCACGGCGGACCACTCGCTCAGCGGCGCGGCGAGTCTCGCGACAAGTCCCAGCCCGCTGCCGGCGATCAACCCTGCGCCAACCACTCCGATAAGCGCGGCGAGGTAGCCCGCGAGTGGAAAACGTCCGCCCTGCGAGAGCGGAATCGGCGGCGCCCACGCGCACGCCAGCGCGACGGCCAGCAGCGTCGCGCCGACAGCAGACTGGGGGAAGCGCCGGCGCCTCGGGAGCGCTCCGGTTCCCGCGGCGAGCAGTTGAGCGGGAGGCACCGCAGCAGCCTGTTTGGCGGGAATCCATCCCGCAACCATCGAAACTGCGATGGCGAGCAGAACGGCTACAGCCGCCTCAACCATATCCAACCGCGCGGCCTCCACGTTGTTTGCGTAATAGAGCGCGTTGACGGTGCGTGAAACCAGCCGCACCGATCCCTGGGCAAGCCCCCATCCAAGCAGAACCCCGAGGATTCCGCCGCCGACTCCGAGGAGAAGTGCCTCGCCCAGCCACGCCCGTTGCACTTGCTTCTCCCCGACTCCGAGCGCGCGCAGGATCGCGATTTCCGACCGCCGCCGCACCACCGCCGCGTCAAGACTCTGAAAGATGAGGTAAAGTCCCACGAGGAGGGCAATCAGCGAGAGAATCGTGAGATTCAAGCGGAATCCGCGCGTCATCAGTTCCGCGGCGCTGCGCCGTGATTCGGGGGTGCGAATGATGTTTGCATCGCCCGCAATGCGCTGGAGTTTTTCCAAAAGGACCGACCGGTGTTCAGGATTGGAGGAGGGTTGCTGGGGAAAAATGAATTCCACGCGGTCGAGTTGTGCGGTCTTGCCCGCGAGTTTCTGGACCGCGGGAAGATCTGCAACGAGCAGGTTGGAGGGCGGCGTGGGCTGATCCTCGCGTGCGGGGATGATCCCGTTGATCTTCAGCGCGAATTCGCTGTCGTTGATGAGCACGGGAAGCGTCGAACCGATCGACAATCCAAGGCGGTCCGCGAGGGCTTGCGTGCAGAACACGGCGTTCTCCGCGTTCAGAACGGCCCAAACAGCATCGCCCCCGTTGCTGCCTTCGGCGGGACGGGCCTGCGGATTGGATCCGGCGGTGCCCTGAGAGGATTGCCCGAACCACGAGCGGTCCAAACGTTTTGCCGCGGCGTAATTTTGCACCGCCACCAGGTCGAGTCCGAGGATCGCGTACGTCGCGCGGGAGCCGATAGACTCCGTCTCGCTCGCGCGCGGCGTGGCTCCAATCACCTCGACGACCGGAATGATTTCGACGCCCGTGCCCGTGAGTTGGTGCTGGAGTTCATCGAGGATCGATTCTGGGAGCGTGCCGGCGCGGGCGCTGAGCACTGCGTCGGTTTGCTGGGTGATGACCTCGGCGAAGTTCCCGAAGCTTGCAACCGCCGCGCGATTGGCGAGTTGGATGGAGAAAAACACGGCGACGCCGAGCGAAAGCAGGGACAGCAGCAGGAGGGCCCTCACCGGATGCTGCATCCAGTGACGCCACGTGAACCGCGCAAGGAGCAGTATCGCGATCCGCGCCGATCCGGGTTCCCTGGGCAGGGCGCTCATAGGTCCCGGAGGGCTTGGCCGCGACTTTCAACCGCGGCGCCGGCATGCGGGGCCCCACGTTCCGTTCGTTCAAAAAGCCTGCCATCGCGCATCCGCAAAACTCTGTGGCAGATTTTGGCGGCCTCCTCGCTGTGCGTGACCAGCAGAAGGGCGGTTCCGGTTTCCTCGGTTAATTCCTGCAAAAGAGCAAGGATGTTGGCGCCGTTTTGCGAGTCCAGATTGCCGGTGGGTTCGTCTGCGAGCAGAAGCTGGGGCTTGTGGATAAGGGCACGAGCGATCGCAACGCGCTGCATTTCACCGCCTGAGAGCCGGTTGGGTTGCGCGTCGATCCGGTGCGCCACCGCGACGCGCTCCAGCAGTTTTGAGGACAGTTCGCGCCGTTCCTCCTTTGGAATGCCGAGGAGTTGGAGCGGGAACTCGACGTTTTCCCGCACGGTGAGGGTCGGGAGCAGGTGGAAAAACTGGAAGATGTTCCCAATGCGGGTCCGGCGGAGTTGTGCGAGGGAGTCGCCGGACATCTCGCACAGGTTGTCCCCGTTGAGCATGATTTTTCCTTCGTCGGGGCGGTCAATGCCGCCGAGGCAGTTCAGGAGGGTTGTTTTTCCGCTGCCGGAGGGGCCGGTGAGCGCCAGGCGCTCGCCGGAGTCCAAGGTGAGGCAGACATTTTCAAGGACGCTCCTCGACTCGTAGCGTTTGCTGACATTCAGGCATGCGAGGACGGTTTTTGCCATAAGGGTGAGGCGGACTGCTCCGCCATGCGCGACCCTATCCCATCCCTGCGGGGGCGGCTATCGGGAAAAACCATTCCCGGTGCGTAGGCTTTTTGAGGCGGAATGACCTGTCTCCGTCGGTTCAAACAAATCCAGTTGCAGTGGAATGTGACGGGGGGTGCGGGTGATGCCGATCAGGGGCGCAAGCTTGGATAGCAGAGCGAGGAGGGAACGGATTTGTGTGATGCGAATTTTCATGCACCACGACCTTGCCACGGGGGGTAGGACATCTGTGGGGTGAGTGCTCGGAATTCTCAATTTTTCGGCTATGTTGCGGAATTTGTTGGTTAAGATGATTTGCTTTCAAACCGAGTTTCGCTCGAGGCACGCGAGAGATGATTGGGGATCGCTGAATATTGGCTTTACGCGCCTTGAATTAACTTATTGTTGAGCGGAGAGCCAAAACGGTACTTTGCCGTGCTGCGATATGCTGCTGTTCGAGTCGAGGAGGGTGTGCCGGCGGATAGGCGCGAGGCATCTCAAGCAGTGCAGAATTTAGCGCCTGCTGCGGACTTGAGCGAGAACGCAGGCGACAAGGAACTCAACGCATGCCCGAACGTTTTTTTTGTTGTAGGATGATGGGCGTAACCATCGCGACTCGCGAGAGAAGGCAAGGATTGCGGTAGGTCGCATTTAACTCCACACATGCGTGCTAAACCGCATGAGAGAACGGCGCGGTTTCGGAGTTTGCCGACGACCTCGGAGATGATGGGAAGCAGCGGGCAATCGCGCTTGTGTTGCTCGCATGAAGGCAAGCTTGCGGATGTTCCCGTGCCAGTTTTATTCTTGCTATGCCGGCACCCCGAACCTCGGCGCTCGTAGCGATTCCTCCTACATGGGTAAGGGAACTCGGATGGCTGCTTTTGGGTTGGTTTTGTTGTCTTTTTCAGCCTGCGAGACTTATCCGGGCGGCGCTTCTTATCCGCGCTCGATGCGTGGTCAGGCCATGGAAGTCAACCGCGTCCAGGTGATTTCTGTGCGTCCGGTTGTCCTGCGCGGCGACTCTTCGTTGGTCGGCGTCGGTACGGGCGCGCTGGCCGGTGGCCTCGCGGGGTCAATGATCGGGCATGGAAGGGCCTCCGGCTTGGCCGCCGTGGGGGGCGCGCTCGCGGGTGGCCTTGTCGGCAGCGCTGCGGAGCGAAAGATCACAACAAGGAACGGTGTGGAAATTCTGGTACGGACGCAGTCGGGTCGCGAATACATGGTGGTCCAGCAGGATCATGGCGAGGGCTTCCGGGCCGGTGAATGGGTGCGTTTGATAAGCGGCGGCGAACGCAGCATTATTTCGCGATAGCTTGGCCCGCTGGGTTTCCAACATTCGGTGGCGGCTGTGACTTCACCTTGTCCGCCGCCGGGGGCGCGGGAAGGCATTTGATTGGGAGTTGCACATCCCTTGCTTCCTGATTTGAGTGGGGTTCATGCCCGCCCCTGCAGCAAGCTCACACGAACGCGTCCTCGCGATCGACCCCTCGCTTCGTGGGACTGGTTATGCGGTGCTGGAGCGCGAGTCCGCGCTGGGCAAACCGAGGGCGCTGACCTGGGGTGTTGTGAAAAACCCGCCGAGCATGCTGCAGACGGGTTGTTTGCTTGCCATCAATCAAACCATCCGCGACATCGTGAATGTCTATCACCCGACGGCCGCTGCGTTTGAATCCGTGATTTTTGTGCAGAGTTACAAGACCGCAATTATTCTCGGATGTGCGCGGGGCGCTGCGCTGCTGGCGGCGGCGGGCGCCGGGTTGCCTGTGTTTGAATACGCCCCGAAGCGGGTCAAACAAGCTGTGGTCGGGCGCGGGGCGGCAGACAAGTCGCAGGTGGCGTTCATGGTGCGCGCGCTTTTGGGTTTGAGTGAAACACCCGCCCCGGATGCCGCGGATGCGATTGCTGTGGGCTTGACGCATTTCCAGGCCGCCGCGGGAAGCCGGCTGCGGGGCGCCGAGCTGGAGCGTATTTAGGCGGAGATCCCGAATCGGATGACAAGCGACACTTTAAAGACCCGCTGGCTGGGGCGCGTGCAGTACGCCGAGGGGCTCCGGATCCAGGAGGAAATTCTCGCAGCCAAGGTCGAAAACTTGGAGGAACCCGACCAGTTGCTCCTCCTGGAGCATGAACCCGTCTACACGATTGGGCGCGGCGCGGACCGCTCCAGCTTGGGTGGTCCGCTGGAGGCGCTCCCGTACCCCGTGGTGGAAACCAACCGCGGTGGCAAGGCCACCTATCACGGGCCGGGACAGTTGGTCGGTTATGCGCTCGTGGATTTGCGGCTCAGGGGCCAGGACCTGCACCGCCACCTGCGCAGCCTGGAGGCGGGGCTCATCGAGTGCTGCGAGGCACTGGGGGTGCGCGCCGCGAGCAGGGAAGGGTTGACGGGTGTTTGGGTCGGGGGCAGGAAACTCGCGTCCATCGGCGTGGGGGTGCGCCGCTGGATCACGATGCATGGCTTTGGATTGAATGTGTGCGGGCCGCTTGTCGGTTTTGACCACATCACGCCCTGCGGACTGGAGGGGGTGGAAATGACCAGCCTTGAGGCCGAAGGCGCCCGCTGCGTGACGGTCGAGTCTGCGGCTACTCTCGCCGCCAAGGTTTTCAGCCGGGTTTTCCGGCACGAGCAAACCGCTTGAAGACGCTCCCCGCTGTTCCGGTGTGAAGCAGAAGGAAAAGAAACCGGCGGAGGTCCAAAAGGCGGCTGCAGCCCGGCCGCTGAATAAGTCTCGAAAAAGCTGCGGTTGAGTTTTTAGATAGATCGGACACTGTTTAGATTCGCATTTATGAAACAACGATCCTTCAGGACAACGTTCGGGACAATGTTCGCTCCGGCGGTGGCGGTGGCGGTGGCGCTCGGCGCAGCGGCGGTTTCGGCGGAGGCCGCGCAGCCGGCGAAAAGCATCGATCTCAGCAAGTTTCCCAAAGAGGCACAGATGGTGGAGCGGGTGGTGGTTCCCGTTCCTAGCGAGGTGTTTGCGGTGCTGGACAAGCTCGGGAAACCCAACTGGCCCGAGGTGCTCAATGTCCAGAAGAGCGCGGCGGAACCGGCGGGGGGTGAGCGTCAAATTTCGCTGCTGCTCGGCACGGTGATCGCCGAGGGGTTTATCGCCGTGGAAGCGGAAAACGCGCAGGAAGTGAAGAATATCGGCAACAGCGTCCGTTTGCTTTCCAAGGCGATCGGCGTCGAAAAAGCGGTGAGCCGCAGGGCCACTTCAATCGTGGAGTATGCTGACAAAAAGCGCTGGGCGGACGTCCGCCGCGAGCTGGACCTCGCGCTCTCTGACGTGCGCCAGGCAATGATTGAGCTCAACAGCGAGCCCCTCGCCCAACTCGTGAGTCTCGGCGGATGGCTCAGGGGAACAGAGGCTCTGGCGCAGGTGGTTGGAAAGAGTTTTTCAAAGGACGGTGCGGGGCTTCTCCACCAGCCCGTGTTGGTGGAACACTTCGACCTGCGCCTCAAAGACATGCCGCCGGCGGCTCAGGCGGACCCACTCATCGCGAAAATTCTTTCGGGTCTTCACGACATCCAGCCCCTCATGAACGAAGGGAATTCGGGGATCTCTGAGAAAGCGGTCCGTGGCATTGGCGCGGCCTGCGCGGATCTTGTTGGGGCAATCAAGGCAGGATCCCGTTAATCGGTGAACCGGAGAGTTAAATAAGCGGCTCGAGCCTGCACAAAGCGCCCAAAGCCAAACAAAACCTAAAAGTTCAAATAACATTCACCCGTGAAAAAACTTCTCATCTTCGCTGCAGTTCTCCTGACTCTCTCGCCAGGACCTCGATTGCACGCCGGCGCGATTGAGGACGCGCTTTCCTTCGCGTTCGAGGCGAGCTCATCGGCCGTGAAGGAGGGGTTCACCATCCGCGAGGAATGGTGGGGCGGGGATCTGCCGGTCGGCCAGCCGAAGCCCATTCCCCACCAGTTGTTCAAGGGGAATGACTACTGGTTCTGGATGGGCACCTCCGTGAAAGGGGCCTCGATATCGGTGCATATTTACGACAGTGATGGAAAACTCGCTGAAGACGAAGTGCTTAAAAAGACCCAGGGGGGGCAGAAAGCGGGTGCGAGAATCAAGCCCAAGCGCAGCGGCACCTACTATCTGCTCGTGGAGATCGAGAAATCGCCCGAGGAGCGCACCGTTTGGGCCCTTGCATACGGGTTCAGGTAAGGCATACTCTGGTGCTTTGCAGGCGGTTCCCCTAGGCCGCCTGCACCCCCTAGGCCGCCTGCACCCTTATGAGCGAAGTTGAAACGCTTCAGTTTGAGAGCGGTCGCATTTTGCAGGCTCTTTACGGGAATGATCTGGGGTTGCTGAAAATCCTCGAACAGGCGCTCGACGTGCGTCTGACCACCCGCGAAGGCTGGCTGCGCGTGGAGGGCGAGGGATCCAAAATCGCGCAGGTGCGAAGGCTTTTTCAGCAGCTTGAGAAGGCGCGCCAAAATGGCGTGCCCATCCGGCGGCAGGAGTTTCAGTACGCCATGCGCGCGCTTGAGGAGTCCGAAGGCGTCGGACTGGACGAACTCAGCCGCACCAAGGTGAACGTGTCTTCCCGCCGCGCACCGGTCATCCCCAAGACCGCCAACCAGCGCGCTTATGTGGACGCGATCAACAAGCACGACATTGTCTTCGGGGTGGGGCCTGCGGGCACCGGCAAGACGTACCTTGCCATGGCGATGGCGGTGGCGGCGCTGAAGCAGGATCAGGTCAACCGCATCGTGCTGACAAGGCCGGCGGTGGAGGCCGGTGAAGCTCTTGGTTTTTTGCCGGGCGATTTGCGGGAGAAAATCATGCCGTACCTGAGGCCTCTTTACGACGCGCTGCAGGACATGCTGGAGCCCGAGGAACTCCAGAGGTGCATGGAGAGAAACATCATCGAAATCGCGCCGCTGGCCTATATGCGCGGGCGCACGCTCGCCCGCTCTTTTGTGGTGCTGGACGAGGCGCAGAACACGACGACCGAGCAGATGTTCATGTTTTTGACGCGGCTCGGGCTGGACTCAAAATGCGTCATCACCGGCGACCAGACGCAGATCGACCTTCCCTCCAACCGGCGCTCCGGGCTCGTGGAGGCGCTGCAGGCGTTGCGCCAGGTTCCCGGCATCGGTTTTTCTCACTTCAACGACACCGACGTTGTGCGGCATGAACTGGTCGCCTCAATCATCCGGGCCTACCGCAGGCATCGCGGCGCTGCAGAACCGCGGCAGGGCGGATAGGGTCCGTCCTTGTTCCTGTTTCCTCGAAGCATTTGTATGACAGTCCAGCGCTCGTTGATTTCACGGCTGATCGGATCAGTTCCGGGGGTGAGGGGATTTCAGGCGTTTTTTGTGAGGCAGCGTCTGGTGCGCCGGGGGCTGGCGTCTGTCAAGCTGAGGCGCAGGCTCACAAAAACCGAGTGGATTGAAACGCTCAGGCACGGCGGATGGATGAAGTGCCTGCTTCTGGCCGTCGCGGCGGCGTTGCTCTCGTGGGCGACCGCCGGATCCTTCGGGACGGGCTGGGAGGTCGAGCGCCTTGTCATCGGTGGGCTGGTCACATTTTTGGCGATGGCGCTGCTGTGGATGAACCATCCGCGGGTCTGGACGGACAATTCCCGCCTGCTGCTCATCTTTGGCGCGCTCATCGCGCACGTGCACATGGTCCGGTGGGTGACGGGCAGCGCGATTGATTCCGGCGCGCCCGGGCCGCGTTCGCTCAGCGAGGCGGATTCGATGGAATTCTGGGAGCTCGCCGTGCCGTACGCGCTTGCGCCGCTTGCGATTTCGGTGCTGCTCGGGCAGCGGCTGGGCATCGTGGTGGCGATTTTCGCAAGCCTGTTCGGGTCGATGCTGCACGGAGGCATGGATGCGAGGTTCCTGGTGATCAGCTTGCTGACCGGCTTTGTGGCCTCGATGGCCACGCGAGACGTGCGTCGCCGCAGCGATTTGCTGCGCGCGGGTGTCATGGTGGGCGTCACCACGGTTCTCCTGTCCGCGATGATGGGCCATCTGGGGCGGATTGATTTTGAAAAATTGCACGAGCTCCACTGGCATTCGCTGGGGTGGAAATGCGCCGCGGCTTTCGGCAGTGGGTTGGTAGCTGCATTTGTGGTTTCCGGCCTTCTGCCGGTGATCGAGGGGCTGTTCCGGATCACAACCCCGGTGACATGGCTTGAGCTTGCGGATTTGAATCATCCTTTGCTGAAGCGAATGACTGTCGAGGCTCCCGGAACCTATCATCACAGCTTGATGGTGGCCCAACTCTCGGAGGCCGCAGCCGAATCGATCGGGGCGAATGCAGCCATGGTCCGCGTGTGTTCCTACTTCCATGATATCGGCAAACTTGTGAAGCCTGAGTATTTCATCGAGAACGCGAGGCA
Organism: Chthoniobacteraceae bacterium; assembly: GCA_044375925.1. GTDB lineage: Bacteria > Verrucomicrobiota > Verrucomicrobiia > Chthoniobacterales > Chthoniobacteraceae > Chth-196. The sequence continues at coordinate 13,938 of JBILLT010000062.1, forward strand.
CGGAAGAAACGCGCACGAAGATCTCGCCCCGACCATGAGCGCTTTGGTGATCATCGCGCACGTGAAGGAGGGCGTGGATCTCGCGATCAAACACCGTCTGAACCGCGAGATTATCGATGTTATCCGGCAGCATCACGGCACTTCCGTCGTGTATTACTTCTACAAACGCGCCCTTGAACAACGGGAGCAGGAGCTTGAGGAGGCGGGGCCGGAGGGTGCTGCAGATGTGGCGGAGGTCGATGAGGATTCTTTCCGTTACCACGGTCCGAAGCCGCAGTCTCGGGAGTGTGCGATCATCAGTCTTGCCGACTCCATCGAAAGCGCGTCGCGTTCTTTGGAAAAGGTGACCGCGCAGAAAATCGACCAACTCGTGGACGACATCATGGAGCGCCGCCTGATCGAGGGGCAGATGAAGGAGTGCGAGCTATTGATGACCGAATACGAGGCGATCGGGGAAAGTTTCAAGCGGACGCTTCGGAGCATGCTGCACACTCGGATTGCCTATCCGAAGCAGTCGGACAAGCGCGATGCGACCGCTGTGCTCAAGTCGGCCCGCCCGATGAAGACTGGTCGGGCGCCAAGAAATTCAAAAGTCGATGCGGGCGTCTAGGAACGTTGGTTTGGACGCGGGACCTCCCGTTGTAACGGTGCTCAACAGGCAGCGGGGAGTTTCTCTCAATTTGACTTATCTGAGGGAGGCGGCGCGGGTTGCCCTGCGGCTGTGCGCGCCGCTCCGGGGCGGGGGTGCAGCGGTTTTGATGAGCCTGGAAGAGGTGGTCGTCACCTGCGTGAGCGACCCGCGAATCGACAGGATCCACCGTGACTTCATGGGAGTCGCAGGCGCGACCGATGTGATCACTTTCCAGCATGGCGACGTTTTGATCAGCGCGGATACTGCGGACCGGGAGGCGCGTGCGCGCGGGTCCGGCGTCTCCGAGGAGCTCGTGCTGTACATCGTGCACGGTTTTCTCCATCTCAACGGCTACGACGATCTGAATGAGCCGGAACGGCAACGCATGCACGCCGTCCAGGACGAGGTGTGGAAGGAGGTCATGGGCCGGATGAGCGGTTGGGCGTGCTGATTCAGGCTGTATTCTCTGGAAGATTTCGGGAATCCTGATAATCAATCGGCGGATACCTGTCTCCGTAGTTTAATGGATAGAACGGTGGTTTCCTAAACCGCTAATCCGAGTTCGATTCTCGGCGGAGACGCTTGTAGCGAGTTTGTACCCAGTTTCTCATGGGTGCCTGAAGGTTCCCCTGGATGGGATGTGTCTCCGGGATCTATTCCAAAGATGCCCGGATGAGATTGGGAAAAGATTGGCGTAACCACGCCGCTTGACTCTCCGAAGGAAAGATGGCGGCAATTTCTGCGCTGGCTTCCCCGCCCAGGTTGCCTGATCTAAGCGGATCACCTTCAGGCGCTGACCTCTTCTTGGGCTGGCTACCGCGGCTGAAAATTCAAACGCAGGATTTTTCGGGCTTTGCAGTCAGGACGTGTTTGGCTCAGGGTAGGCCATGGCAGTCAAGTCCACCTCCGGTCCGTCTCCCGACTCTCTCTTCTACAAACCCGCGGACGCTTTCTTCACCCAAACCGCGGGGCTGGCGCTCACGTACGACGACATTTCCCTCGCCACGCTTTACTCGGATGTCCTCCCGCGGGACGCCCAGCTTGAAACGCGCCTCGCCGAGGGACTCCAATTGCGCATCCCCATCGTGTCCGCCGACATGGACACCGTTACCGAAGCCGAGATGGCGATCGCTCTCGCCCGCTGCGGCGGCATGGGGCTCATCCATTGCAACATGTCCGAGCGCGACCAACTCTCCGAGGTGAGCCGCGTGAAAAACAACGTCCACGGGTTGATCGGCGACCCGATCAAGGCCGCTCCCAGCCAGAGTATCGGCGAACTCCTCGAGTATCTCGAAGACAAGGAGTACACTTTCCGCACTTTCCCGGTCGTGGACCAGGGCGGGCTCCTGCTGGGACTGCTGCCGGGCCAGGTTGTCCGCCAGCGGCATGCCACGAAAAAAGTCGCGGACGTGATGATCCCCAGAGATCAGGCGCCTTGCATTTTCGAAAGCGAACTCGGAAGCGATCCGATCGACCGCGCCGACCGCTTTTTCAACGAGCACATCGGCATTCACAAGCTGCTCGTCGTGGATTCGGGCAACCGCTTGAAGGGTCTTTTCACCCTCTCCGATATCGAGCGTATCCGGCAGGAACACAACTCGCAGATGAAGCCCGCGCGCGACTCACGTTTCCGACTGCTGTGCGGCGCAAGCGTCTCCGCGACGCGCACCGTGAACGGGGAGTTGGATCGCGATCGCATTCTCGCGCATGTGTCGGGTCTGGTGGAACGCGGCGTCGATACCGTCGCGATCTCCACCGCGCACGGCCACTCCAAGGGGGTCGGCGATGTGGTGCGCCTCCTCCGCGGCGAGTTTCCCAATCTGCCGCTCATCGCGGGCAATGTGACGAGCGCTGCCGGCGTCGAATATCTCGCCGAATGCGGCGCCAACGTGGTGAAAGTCGGGCAGGGGCCGGGTTCGATCTGCACCACCCGCGTGGTGGCGGGTGTGGGCATTCCGCAGCTCACCGCCTTGTACGTTGCGCGGCAGGCTGCGGAGCGCTGCGGAGTGACGCTTCTCGCCGACGGCGGCATCGCCAAGTCGGGCGACGCGGTGAAAGCGCTCACGCTGGCGGACGCGGTTGTTTGCGGCGGCATGCTTGCCGGCTGTCCAGAGGCGCCGGGGAGCGTGATGGAAATCAACGGCAAGCTCTACAAGCAGTACCGCGGCATGGGTTCGCTTGCGGCGATGTCCGCCGGAAGCGCCGCGCGCTACGGCCACATTTCAAAGGATTCCTCGCGCAAGCTTGCCGCCGAGGGCGTGGAGGCGCTCAAGGAGCTGTCCCCGAAAGTCGATCAAGTCGTGCTGCAAATGTCCGGTGGAATCCAAAGCGGCATGGGTTACCTCGGCGCGCGCACCCTTCGCGAGTTGCGGCAGAAGGCGCTTTACGTGCAGGTGACTGCGGCCGGTTTGCGCGAGAGCGCGCCGCACGATGTGATCGAAGTCAAGGGCAGCGCATAGGGCTTGCAGACGGCTCGCAGATGACGCACAGCATAGCTTCGGGGGCGCTGCGCGGCAGCGAGCGTGCCTGTGGTCTGAGTGGCGGGTTTTCGCGATCCGCCCGTCAAAGGCCAGCGTGTTCGCGTCCCATACAGCGGCCATGAGCTGGGGTGCGGCGCGCGTTTTATCCGGCGCTTGAGTTCGCGGAGCGCCGCAATGATCCTTTGCGGATGAAGTTTCCACATCCGATTCAAGCCCTTGTTTTGATGTTTCTCGGTTGCGTCATCTTGCCGCGGGGTGGGGCGGAGCCCGATGGCTCGCTGCACTTGTATCTGCTGGTTGGACAATCCAACATGGCGGGGCGCGGAGCGGTCGACGAGGAAAGCAAAAAGATCGATCCGCGCATTCTCATGCTCACAAAAGAGCTGCAATGGCAGCCTGCGGCGGATCCGCTGCATTTCGACAAGCCCGTCGCGGGCGTCGGACCGGGACTCGCTTTCGCAAAAAAGATTGCCGAAAAATCCCCGGGGATCCGCATCGGGCTGATTCCATGCGCGGTGGGCGGCACCTCGATCAAGCTTTGGGTGCCCGATGGTTTTGACAAGTTCACCAAGACGCGTCCGTATGCGGATATGCTGGAGCGCGTGAAGGCGGCGCAACGGGACGGCGTGTTGAAGGGCATCATCTGGCATCAGGGTGAGGCGGACAGAAACGCGGGCGATGAATATGCCCGACTTTTGTCGGAACTGATTGAGAGAATGCGGAAAGATTGCGGTGCGGAGGTGCCTTTTGTGGCGGGCGAGATCTCAAGCTTTCAATCCCAAACCGAGGATTCGACGTTGAGACTCAACGCGGCGATCCGCTCGCTGGAGGGCAGGGTGAAGCGGTACGGATGGGTTTCATCGGAGGGGCTGAATCACAAGGGGGACCAGGTGCATTACGATTCCGCGTCCGCGCGGATCCTGGGAGTCCGATTTGCGGATAAAATAGTCACGATTACCCACTAAAACGGACTGCTTGGGTTGCAGTGGGCGCCGGGACGGCCGCGGTGCGCTCGGGCGGGTTAAAAGAGCGGGGAGAAGGGCGGATATGCGATGGGTTCTCAAATTTGAGAGTCCACGGATTGGGGTTTCTTTCCCGGCTTTGCAAATTCTTTACAATCCGCTGAAGGGGAGTTTTTAAGCGCAGCAACCCTTTGTGCGCGAGCGTCCCGATGGCCGCGGCGTGTGGCCGTTCATGCGGGTCGTGAATTTCATGATATTTCAACGTGCATTTTTCACGCAATCTGTTGAACTTCACGACTTCCAGACGGCTTGCGCGGTGTGATGCGCGTGCGACTGGAGATGCACCACCCCGTGTCACGTTCGAATCCGATCCACGCCAATTTTTCAGATCGTCTCCGTTCATCGCGCCGGAGGCGCGTGGACCTTTCGTCGACTCGCATCGGCAGCGTCTTTCCCTCGCGGGGATCGGTGGCGCGCGCGCGGCGCAGGCGATTAGCGCAGTCATGGACCGCGCGCATCGCGTGTGAAATCGAGCATGCACCGTGGGTGGAAGCGTGGCGTGAACACGGTCCGCAGCAGGTGTTCCGCGTGTCGCCTTGGTTGACGAAGTTGGTGACGCTTTGGTCGCTGCTCGCGTTTTTTGTTACGGATGTGCCGGTGCGCGCAGCGACGCAGGTCTGGTCCGGCGCGTCAGGCGGCTTGTGGACGCTGCCATCGAATTGGGTGAGTTCTACGGTGCCGGGTGCGCTTGATATCGGCAGCTTCAACTTAAGCGACCCTGCGACGGTTTATCTCGATGGAGGCGCATCGATTGATGGACTACGTCTTACCGGCTCCGGGCCGCTGAATTTATTCGGAGGCACGGGTAACTCGGTGACTTCTGATGTTTTGAATATCGGCGCCTCCGGACTTTTCCTCGGGCCCGCCGCGGGCGCGCTCTCGCTGGGGATGGGTGCCACGGTGAACGTCACCGGCAGCCTCAGCGGCTCGGGTGGACTGCTCAAAACCGGAGACGGCGTCCTGCGTTTGAGCGGCACAGGGGACGGCGGTTTCACGGGGGATGTCACTGTCAACAGCGGCATCTTGGCGATCATGAACTCCACCGCGCTGAACGGTGTGACGGCGCCGATCTCCGTCGGCGGTGCAACAGGTTTTGGGTTTTCAGGCGGGATGCTCGTGCTCGACGGCGGCACCGCGGGCATGACCCTTCCGCAGGGCGTCACCCTCGCTGGACGCGGACCGCTTGCCACCAACAATACCGCGGGCGTCTCGCTGCTGTCCTTGGG
>JBILLT010000063.1:0-19062 GCA_044375925.1 Chthoniobacteraceae bacterium
CACCCCTGTCGACGCGCCCGCGGAAACGCGACGCATAATTGCGCCGGTCTCCACCCATTACATCGCTGCGCCCGCGATGCGCGGTTGGGTTTGGTCGAAAAACTATGGATTTTTCTGAAAGCTGGATTTCCAGTCTCGGAAAAAGGCCACTGACGCCACGAAGTCGTAATTCAGTTCGCGCTCGGGCGCAGGTGCGATTCTCCATTCCCAGGTCTTATCTGGAACTGGAAGGCGGTATCCCTGAAGTACCTCCCACGGGTCGGACGCTGAAAGCCCAAGCTGGCTCTGCGCCTCGGCTGTCGGGAGTGTCTGCCATTGGTAGTCGGTGATGAGGGAACTGTGGCCGGGAAGGATCCGCAGGTACTCCAGATGCGCCTCCACGAGGTGGCGTTGGAATTCTTGCACCGCGCCTTTCGGGTGGGAGCGTTTGAGGTACCATCCCGGCACCCAGCCGAGCTGCGAGAGCAGGTTCACGGACACCGTGAAATCAACCCGATCATCGAGCAGGAAGAGCTGGGGGAGGTGCCGTGGTAATTTACCGTTGGATCGCGCGAGCTCGGGTAGTTTGGCGACGGTATCGGTGACATCAGCGGAGACCCGCGAAACATTCCGGAAGCCTGCCGTCTCCCAGCGGCTCGAAAGGGTGTGGACGATGTCCACGAGCACCACCTCTTCGAACATCGCTGAAAGCTCTTTCAATGGAATGTCATGAACGAGCCCGGCGCCGAACAACACCGCCTTGCGCCGGCCTTTGCTGAGGTGCGCTGCTTCCAAGATGGCCTCGCGAGTGCGCTCCAAATGCGGCTGCCATGCGTTGCGGCAGCGCCGATATCTGGCGCGCACCTGGATTGAGGACTTTAAAAACCCCATCTTCCGGGCCATGCCGGAGCAGGGGGTGATGATGTACTCAAGCAGCTCTAAAAACATCGCTTCGTATGCGGGCGGTTGTGGATTTGCTCGGTTGGGTCACGCTTCAATTTCCTTGGAAAGAAACATCCGCAATTGGGGATGTTGGGGTGAGGCGAACAACTCCGGGGGCTTCCCAAACTCAAGAATGCGTCCTTCTGCAACGAAGGCGATTTGGTCTGCGGCGTTTTTCGCAAAAGCCATTTCGTGTGTTGCCAAAATCAGTTCGCGCCCTTGATCGCGCAGCTCTTTGATCATCTCGAGGACCTCATGTGTCATTTCCGGATCAAGAGCCGAGGTGGGTTCGTCCAAAAGAATCAGCTGGGGCTTTGTGACAAGCGCTCGGGCGATGGCGATGCGCTGCTTTTGGCCTCCAGAAAGAGATGCCGGCTTTTGGCTGGCATGCCCTTCGAGGCCGAAACGCGAGAGGATTCGGAGTGCGGCGTCCTGCGCCTGCGCTTTGGTTTGCCCGTGCGCAACGGTGAGGGGCAGCAGCAGGTTCTCAAGGGCGGTCAGGTGAGGAAACAGGTTGAATGCTTGAAAGACGACTCCGATGTTGCGCCGGTGCAGAAGCAGACTGCGCTCGTCAAAAGCGACGGTCTTGCCGTTGATCGCCACCGTTCCCGAGTCGGGTGTTTCGAGTCCCGCGATGATGCGAAGCAGCGTGGACTTGCCACCTCCGGAGGGACCGATGAGCACGAGGGAACGGACGTCCTCCAAAAAGAGCGATGCGCCGCACAGGGCTTTGCGCTCTTCAAACGAGCGGCTGACGTTGTGGATATCAAGTTTCATAGCGCATCCGGGCTTCAAGTCGGCGTGCCCATATCGAGAGCGGCAGCGTGCATGCGCAATAACCTGCGGCAAGCAGGAGGTAGCTCTCAAAATTACTGAAGGTGAAGCTGGCGACGTTGCGCGCGTTTTGGGTGAGTTCGTTCAGGCCGATGATGGAGAGGAGCGAAGAGTCCTTCACGAGTGAAACAAACTGTCCGGCCAGGGCGGGCAGCGAGGCTCTGAGCGCCTGCGGGAAAATAACGTGCCGGTAGGTTTGCAGTTGTGTCAGGCCGATCGCCTTGGCGGATTCAATCTGGGATTTGCCGACTCCATCGATTCCCGCCCGCAAAATTTCCGAGATATACGCACCGCTGAACAAGGAGAGCGCGATGGTGCCAGCGACGAACCGGTTTTCCAAATGAACCGCTTCAGCAACGATGTAAAAAAGAATGTAGATTTGAACGAGAAGGGGAGTCCCGCGGACGAGTTCAACGGTTCCAGCGGCTGCGTAGCGCAATGCAATGAAGTTTGAGCGTCGAAGCAAAGCCAGCGCGAGGCCGATGAACGCACTGGTCAGAAGTGCGGAGAGACTCAAGGCGATGGTGGTGCGCCATCCGTCGATGTAGAGGCGCCAGTAGGGAGTCAAGAGCTCCCACTGCCACGATAAGTTTGCGCGATCAAGCGCGATGCAACCGACGATGATCGCCGTCGCGATGACCAGCGCGAGGTTAAACCAATGCTGGAAGCGCCCCGCTTTTTCCTGACGTTCGGGCAGGATCAAAGCGCGTTTCAATCGTGAGATCATTCCGGCCATGGGATGCTGGGAACGTCTCAGAAAACGAACGGAATCCCGAGTTTTTGAAAGGCGGTCTTCTGTGCGGACAACCAACGGTCACCGAGCTTTTCAAAGCCTTTGGAATCGCGGAACGAGCGGATAAACGCATTCACCTCCCGCTTCAAAGTCTCATCTCCTTTTTTGATGCCGATCGCCCAAGATTCGCTTTGAAACGGCACGAGCAGCGGTCGTGTGGTTTCATTGTTCTGCTCGGCATGCTTGAGGATGGACATCTGATCGTAGATGAAAGCGTCGACTTTGCCCTGAACGACTTCGAGCACGCAGGCTGATTCCCGGTCGAGGACTAGCACCGTTGCGTTTTTAATGGACCTTGAGAACAGGTGTCCCGTGGTTCCCTGCTTCACCGCAATCACACGTTTTTTTTGGTCGGCATCCGCAATCGTTTGAATGGGGGAATTTTTGGCAACCAAGAGGCAGAGCCCGGTGGAGAGGTATGGGTCTGAAAAATCGATGGCCTTCGCGCGTTCTGGGTTGGCCGTCATCGAGGAAATGATCAGGTGGATCCGTCCCGTTTTGAGCGAGGGAATTAGTCCGTCGAACGGAAGATTCTGAATTTCAACGGGGCGGTTGAGGTGCGCGCCCAGCGCCGCTGCGAGGTCGACGCTGACCCCGGCAGGTTTTCCTTTTTCGTCCGTCATTTCAAACGGCGGATAAGCGAGCTCCATGCCGACGATCAGGGGCGGGGTTTCCGGGGCGGCGCCTGCGCATTCGGCGGAGACGGCGAGAAGGAGGGCGAGGATGGAGAGTCGCATAGGGATGGCGTGGGACCGCGGAAGTAGGCGCCAGTCTGGGGCAAAATACAAGGGCGGCCCCCGGCGAGGGGTGCCGCCCTTGAAGCTTTGCGGGTCTGTCCGCTTATTTGAGTTCCTTCACGAACGTGACGTAGGATTTGACGTCCTCGACGTTGTCCTCCCAGTTGATCTCGTGCTCGATTGAAATGGGCCCGTCGAACTCGACCGACTTCAAGGCGCGCAGCGCCTCATCGAGGTTGGCGCGGCCCGTGCCGGGGCGCGTGCAGGAGCGGCTTCCATGGGCGATGTCCTTGAGGTGGCTGGAGACGATCCGGGATTTCAGGATCTTGATGCAGTCCGCCGCGGCGAGGCCTGAGTTGGTCCAATGTCCCATGTCGGCGCAGGAGCCAATCCGAGGATCGCGCCCTTGCGTAAGCTCAAGGATGTAGTTCGGGTCCCACACCTTGTAGTTCGGGTTGTCCGGACGCTGCGGATGGTTGTGGTAACCCACGCGGATATCGAATTCCTTCACCATCTTCTCGATGATATCGATGGATTCCGTGCTCTCCGTGTTGATCACCCGGATGCCCAGTTCCTTTGCGAACTCGAAGATTTTTCTCGCCCCGTCTTCGTTGTTCGGGATGCCAATCACACCGACGGCGACAGCGGTGAGGTTGTTTCGCTTAAGAATCTCTTTGATGGCCGTCATGCCCTCGGGGGAAACTCCGGGGCCCGTTTTTTGGTCGGGCAGCGCGCTTGAGATTTTTTGGCCGGGGAAAAGCTCCGTGGTGCGCACGCCTGTGGACGCGGTCTTCGCGCATGCCTCTTCGAAGGTGAAGTTTTTGAATGTGTAGGACTGGGTTCCAAGCAAGAAGCCGTTGGTGCGAGCCTCGGCAGGCAAAGGATCTGCCGCAGCCGCGTTGGGATTTGCCGAATGAGCGACGACGCTTACCGCTAGAACGATCAAGGGGAGGGGGATTTTCAGTTTCATAAGTGGGTTCAGACAAAAGGTGTGAGATTGAATAGTCAAGATGAGAGCTGTTTGGGGCTTGTTCCTGTGAAAAGAATTGATTCTTTTCGCCGCGCCTGAAAAAACCTCCGGTCCCTTCCTACTTCTCGAACCTTGATAAACTTATGAATCACGTCACCTCCCTCCAAACCCTCAAGTCCAACGTGCGCCCGCTGGTGGAAGCGCAGTTGCAGGCCACGGGCGGTCTGTTGCGCCTGGCGCCCTGCTGGGTTCCCCGCTCCTTTCTGCAGCCGGGAAAACGCCTGAAGCTCCACCCTGATGATCTTTATGCGTTTGGCTTGAACCGCGGCGGCATTGACGAGCGCTGGTTCGCATCCACCACCCCCGCCGCTAACGACAATCGCACGGAGGATGAAGGGCTTTCTTACGTCGTGGCGGGCAAGGAGCGTTTCACTTTGCAGCAGGCGGTCGCAGAGTGCGGGGCGCTTCTGATCGGCGAATCGATCTGGAAAAAGTACAGTAAGTGGCCCGTGTACTCGAAGTTTTTCGACAACATGGGGCCGATTCCCCACCACATGCATCAAAGCGCCGAGCAAGCAAAGTTGGTGGGTCAGGAAGGCAAGCCTGAGTCTTATTATTTCCCTCCCCAGCACAACAACGTTGGAAACAATTTTCCGTACACGTTCATGGGGCTCGAGCCCGGCACCACGAAAGAGCAGGTGCGGCGCTGCATCGCAGACTGGAACAAGGGGGACAACGGGATTCTGGATCTTTCTCGCGCCTACCGCTTGAAGCCGGGGACGGGTTGGCTGATCCCTCCGTGCGTTTTGCATGCGCCCGGTTCTTTGTGCACTTACGAGCCGCAATGGGGAAGCGATGTGTTCGGGATGTACCAGAACTTGGTGGAAGGCCGTTATGTTCCCTGGGAGCTGCTCGTAAAGGACATGCCGAAGGACAGGCACCGGGACATCGATTTCATCGTGGATCAACTGGACTGGGAGGGAAATTGCGACGAAAACTTCAAGGACAACCACTACCTCGAGCCCGTGCCTGTTGCGGACACGCGCAAGGAGGGTTTTGTGGACCGATGGATCGTGTACGGCCGGATCAAGGGTGAACAGCTTTTCACCGCCAAGGAACTTACCGTTGAGCCGAAGACGAAGTGCACAATCCGTGACAATGGCGCATACGGACTGATCTGTGTTCAGGGCGTTGGCAAGATCAACGGGCAGACCTTGAACAGTCCGAAGTTAATTCGGTTCACAGAATTGACCGAGGACGAATATTTCTGCACGGAGGCGGGAGCCAAGGCGGGGGTGACGTTTGAGAACTTGAGCGAAACCGAGCCGCTGGTTGTGTTGCGTTACTTTGGGCCCGAGGTGAATCCTGACGCGCCGGAGATGGGAGCCTATCGGAAGAACGCTTTCTAGGCTGGGACGGGCTAATCGATTGCGTGAACCGAGGGGGCGCCGCTGCATCTGATGCACGGCGCCCTCTGCGCGTTGCGGTTTCAACGCGGGGTCTGCTCTGGTCGGCGCCCTGTTGGCTTGGGCGGATGGGGTTACAGCGAAATGATCCGCTGGTAAAACCTCATGCCCGATCTGACCGGTTTGGACCAACCCGATGACATTTGCGAGAAAGTCCTCAGCCATTCGTCCATCGGCAAAAGCGGATACATCGACGGATTTGTGTCAGTAAAGCTTTCGAGTGACGAAAAGTCTTGAGGCGAAATTCTGGCCATGTTTTGCGAGTCTACGATGACCATAGATATCGCGACTCCAGAGAGCCGTGTGAAGCCGTAGGAGGCCAGTTCCCTGAGCACCTGATCATCGGGAACCACGGCTTGGACCCCGTATGTCGGGTTCAGTGGGTCCGGTTTACGCAGCAGCGAGACTTCAAAACGGACCACATTCTCAGCCAGCAGTTGGTAGAAGTTATTTTCGCTGTCGTTTCCGGAGATCACGCTCGGGAAGGATCCGCCGGTTCCTCTTTGGTCCACACCGGCCAAAGTCGTGCTGGCCACCGGCAGGCGGGCATCGTCGAGAGCGACGAAGGGCAGGCCTTGCCCGCCATCAGAGGTCCACGGCAGGGCTCGTGCAAATCTTTGCAACTGGAAAGTGCTGCTGCCCGGCGGATTGTATATGCGGTATCCAACGAGTGACACCGTGCTCGGGTTGCGATCATTTGGAGCCCATCCTGCGGTTTCGCTGAAAAGAAAAAGCCGGTCGTTTCCATTTGTCTTACCGAGGAAAGCGTCGACATCCGGGCGGCGAACCCTGCGCCCTAGGTCCGAGGCGATCTGCGAGAGGGCGAAACGTGCTTCTGAATCACAGTCCGAGGATTGCTTGGACGTGCTGGTGAGGCGTGTGGCCGAGCCCATTAACTGCATGACCAATCCACACAGCATCACAAGGATGGATATTGCCACCATGAGTTCCAGCAGGGTGAAGCCACAGTTCCTTCCGAGACATAGCCGGTATCTTGTATTGTGAAATGCGTTCATTTCAAGGGGAGGGAATTGCAACGAGGGAATTTAGTAACCCTTCAGGCTGCGCGTTGCCGGAAATAGTTGAGGGCCAGAGAATTTGCACGCGAATTGCCCGGACGCTGGGTTCTGCCGAGGAGAGCGTCACCCGGAAGGTTTTCACCAGTCCTTGGCTGTCTCCTGGATTTACCGGTGAGCATGCCTCGTCCACAACCAATGGTTCAGGGTATGTGATCTGAATAATCCCGTTCGCCATTACGGTCGCCTTGATGTTGAGCTTTTGGGAGGTTGCAGTATACTCACCATTGGAAACATTCGAGAACTGTGCGCCTTGAATATCTGCAGCAATCGTGGATAGGACATTCGCGGCTGCGATTTGGATGCTGGCTTTCCGTGAGTTTTTCAACCCGACCGAAAGCAGGCCGAGCATGCTCACCAGCGCAAACGAGAAAATGGCCATGGCCAGCGCGATTTCAACCAAAGTGAAGCCCTCGCCGCCGCGGCTGGTTGCGAAGGCGGCGGACTCGGAGGCAGGGCGCTGGAGGGCCATTTGACGGCTCTTGGTAAGTGGGAGGTTAAGGCGCATGCACGACTCTTGCGGGTTAACGTTAGTCTTCCTAACGGTTGACGATGCCATCATTTCCAAATGCGTGCAAGGGTCTTTCTTTCTTTGGTTTCCGTGGGAATCGCTCCCGTCCGAGTGCTCCGCATGATTACTCGGTTGAGACGCTTTGGATTCCCGGCGACTCGGCAATGCTTTGCTCGAACGCCCGCCACGCAAGCATCGCACATTTTACCCTTTGTGGAAAACGTCGCACGCCACCCAGGAGCCTGAGATCGCCCAGCATCCGCGGCCCCTCCTGCTGGTCTTTCGTCACCAGATCCGTGAAGGCTTTGAGCATTTCCTCCGCTTCGGGGCGCGACTTGCCTTTCAACTTAAGCGTCATCAGGGATGCGGATGCCTGGCTGATCGCGCAGCCCACGCCGGTGAATTTGATGTCCTCTACTTGACCCTCGGCCCCGAATTTGACGTGCAGCTGGATTTCGTCGCCGCACGAAGGATTATCCCCTTCCACATGAACCGCAGCGGGATCGTCCAAGGTCCCGCGGTTCCTCGGGCGCTTGGAGTGATCCAGAATGATCTGCTGGTAAAGCTCTTCAAATTCCGTGTTCATTTGAAAAAAGCATTGGCCTCCATCAGGATGCCGATCATCCGCTCGACCTCCGCCTCCGTGTTGTACAGGTAAAAGCTCGCGCGGCTCGTGCTTGGGAAGCCGAGTTTGCGCATCAGCGGCTGGTTGCAATGGTGACCGCCCCGGAGCGCAAGCCCCTTTTGATCGCAGAAAGCCGTAAGGTCATGCGGGTGAATCGAATCATGCACGAAACTTACCAACCCTCCGCGGTCCTCCGCGGGGCCCAGCGCACGGTAATGGGGGAGTTGGGAGATTTTCTGATATGCCAACCGTGCGAGGCCCGAGTCATGGGCTTGGATGGATCCGCGCCCGATGGATTCCAAGTAATCCACGGCCGCCCCCAGCGCGATTGCCCCGGCGATGTTGGGGGTTCCGGCCTCGAACCTGGACGGGGCTGACTTGTAGGTGCTGCTTTCGTAGCGCACCGAGAGGATCATCTCTCCGCCGCCCTGCCATGGGGGGGTCGCGTCTAACACCTCGCTGCGGCCGTAAAGCACACCGATTCCGGTGGGAGCGCACATCTTGTGTCCGGAAAAAGCGAGGAAATCGCAGCCGATTTCGCCGACGTTGAGCGGCATATGGCCGGCGCTTTGAGCGGCGTCCACAACCGAAACGGCGCCCACCGAGCGCGCCTTGGCGCAAAGCTGGCGAACCGGGTTGATCGTGCCCAGAAAGTTTGAAATGTGCGTCAGGCTCAGCAGTTTCACCTCTGGGGTTAGCAGAGAGTCGATGGCTTCGAGGTCGAGCAAACCATCGGGGGTTAGCGGGATGAAACGCAGGTGAGCACCGGTTCTTTTTGCTGCCAGTTGCCATGGAACCAGGTTGCTGTGATGCTCCATTTCAGTGAGCAGGATACCGTCACCGGGCTTCAAGAACGCGCCGCCCCAAGCGCCTGCCACAAGATTAATCGCCTCGGTGGTGCCCCTCGTGAACACGATCTCGTCCGGGCTTGCCGCGCCGATGTAACGGGCCACCTTTGCGCGGGCGCCCTCAAATGCCTCCGTAGCCCTTGAGCTGAGCGTGTGGATGCCGCGGTGGACGTTGGCATTGTCGCGCTCGTAATAGCGCATCAGAGCGTCCAGAACCGCCCGCGGTTTTTGAGTGGTGGCCGCATTGTCGAAATAAATCAGGTCATGCCCGTTTACCTCCTGTGAAAGGATCGGGAAGTCACCCCTTGCGGATTCAAATGGGTTGGCTGAGGTCAAAGTCATTTTGGAACGCCGCTCGGGCCTTCAGAGCGCGGCCTTTACTTCAACGCACCGCCCTCGTTCGGGAAAGGAGATTTGTGAGAACTCTTCATCCGAAGCCGTGGGGAGGGGGATCGGGCGGGGAAGGGTTGCCGCCCGCGGGCGACTTGGGCTTTAATGTCGGCACGACACATGGAGTTCCTCGCACCCGAATCCATCGACCAGCTGTTTCAGTTTGCCCTGATCATCAGTGGCAGGCGTTCGGTTGCCTTGGAGTTGATGGCGGAGACCATCTCCGAGGTTGAGGCAAGGGCGTCCCAGTGGAGGGAGCAGTCCCATATTCTGCAGTGGGCCCTCAGATGGTGCTGGGTTCAGTCCCAGAGACAGTCGCCGGCGGATCCGTCCGAGTCGGAACTTGCGGCGGAAATGGAGGCTTTTCTTGGCGACCGGCAGCGCGCCGAACGTGCTGCCAGAGGACTCATTTGCATGGGGATTTTTGAACCCTCGGGAGTCGCGAGGGTGCTTGGGTTGCGAGTCGCGGAGGTCAAAAGACTCTCGGCTCAGGTTGAGTCGCAGTTTGGATCAGACCAGCATCTGGAGGTGCGACTCAGGGACTGCCTTTCCACGATGTCGCTCAATTCGCTGGAGCGGCATTTGCTTGGATCCGCGGTGCGGTCGGCGCCCAGGGTGAGAAACAGATTCGAGCGGGTGCTTGGGGTGTTCGCGGTGCTCACCGGCGCCCTGGTTTTTCTCGGGTGGTTTGGCTGGGAACGTTGGATGGAAAGCGAACCGGTTCAAGTGCAGGGCTTGATGGGGGAACTTGTCGTTTCAAGCGGACCTTGGACCGAGCCCGGACGAAAAACGTTTGAGGGCGTCCCGGGCGAAATTGAGGACTGGCTGTTCATCAGCGGACTCGAAGGGGCTCGAATGTCCGCGCGCCTTGCTGGGATCCGGCCCGTGGGTGGCCGCATCTTGAAGTGGCGTGACTCGAATGTAGCCCAGTTGGCGTTGCATGACGCCGGAGGGTTTCTCTGGGTGGTCCACAGGGATGCCGTCGGAATTGGATCGGGCGCGGGCACGTCCGGCCGGCTCAATGCTTCCGGTTGGAACGGCGAATGGTTTTCGGATGGCAGGTATGCATTCCTGTTGGCGGCACCCGCTGTCGCCGCCGCACATAAACCGTGACCAACCCTCCGCGGGTGTTGCACTCTCGGAATCTCCATCAACGCCCGTTGGGAACCGTCAGATTTCGGCTCCCGTTTAATAAACCCCATGTTCTGCCCTGACCTTCATAAACGAATTTCCGCATCCGGTGTCGTTGCCGTTCTTTCCGTTGAAAAAACTGAGCACGCTGTCCCGCTATGCCATGCCTTGATCGAGGGCGGTGTGGATTGCATTGAATTAACCCTGCGTACACCCGTTGCCATGGACGCCGCGCGCGCGATCATCAAACACTGCCCCCGCATCACGCTTGGGATCGGGACGATTCTTACCGTGGAACAGGTGAAGCAAGTTCGAGAAATGGGCGCGGCTTTCGGAGTTTCCCCCGGAACGAACCAGAACGTCCTTCGTGCCGCTGCATCTTGCGGTCTGTCTTTTGCTCCTGGAATTTGCACTCCCAGCGATGTCGAAGCAGCCCTTGAAATGAATTGCAGGTTGATGAAGTTTTTCCCCTGCGAAGCATCCGGCGGGCTTGCGTACCTTCGCAATATCGCCGCGCCGTTTGCACATTTGGGCGTGAAATACATTCCTCTCGGTGGAGTTGACGCGGCGAATGCCGCCAAATATCTCGCGGATCCGCTCGTTGCGGCCATCGGCGGGTCATGGCTCGCGCCCAAGGAGCTGATTGCCTCAGAAAACTGGACTGCGGTGACCTCGAATGCCAAGGAGGCATCCGAAATCGCCCGCGCCAATCGCAAAGGGGGATAGCAGCGACTGGGCGCGATGCCTCGGGGCGCCGTCGGCGTGAGGGCTCAGTTTTTTAGAGCGGCGTAGCTTCCCCCTCCCCCATGGCGCGCGAGAATCTGCCTGAGCCGGTTTGCGTTCGCTTCTTTTGCGCCCACTCCGATGAATTGGATCCTTGCAGCCGTTCCTCGCTTTGACTGCAGCTCCGCGATCGTCTTCTCGATCTCCTCGAGAGGGATGGTCGCATTTGCCGCTGTTCCCCGCTGCATGTCGCAATCGGTGATCACGATGACGCAGTCGGGGTCCAGCTTGAACACCTCGGATAGCGCGACTAAAAATCCAGGACTGCCGCTGACGGTGGAAGGAATGCCGGACGGAAGTGTTCCGTGCGTCCCGAAAAACCGGTTGAGCCACTGGCGTGCAGCTTCCTTGTTGGTGCGGGAAGCCGAGGCGAGTTTCGGCTGAAAAAGCGCGTAGTTTCGCGCGAATTGGACAATGTTGAACCTTGCGTTCACGCTCAGGCTCTCAACGAGCCGGATGGTCTCCTCGCGAATCCGCTCCATGGGCATCCCCGCCTTGGCCGCAGCGTTGCTGACTGTTTTTGAAATATCAAACATCAGCACGATACGCTCCCCGGGAGCCTTCACCCCTAGGAAAGTCGGCGCAGCCTGCTCCGCTTTCCCCCCGCCTCCAGCACTGCTTCCGCTGTTTCCAAGCCCGAATCCCACGCCCGTGGCGCCGAGGTAGCCATTCACCAGCGTCGAAGCCGCGGGATCCCTGCTCTGGGGCGCTGCTTGCGGGGAGGTGACGCTCTTGAATGCAAGTTCTTTGATTGCACTCGCAGCCAGTCCACGTTGAAGCGACGCGCCGGCACCGGTTCCTTCGTTGCCTGAGGCGGCGGCGCCCGCAGTTCTATCAGGCGCCGGAATCGAAACCATTTTCGCCGTTACTTGCACCTTCTCAGGCGGAGCCAGCCGTCTGACAACGACGATCACGCCCGCGATGAGCCCCGCCGCAATGTGGACCGCGATGCTGAATAAAAAAATCGGTGCGATTCGACGTCGCGACTCCTTTTTCATTCCGTATGCCGGTGCGCCCCCCCCCCATCTAACCGCCACCCGACAACTCCGTCGCAAGAGTGATGGCCGTCACACCCGCTTTTCGGCACGCGACCATCACGTCAATGATCCTCTGGTAAGGCGCTTTGTCAGCCGGGTCGATGACGACCGACACGGACGACTTGGACCGGTCTGCGAGAAATTTTAAACGATGAAGGCCGGTTGAGAGCACAGCGAGTTCTTTGCTTTCCCGCCGCTCGATCACCGCCTCGTTCCAGAGCACTTGCCCGCTGTCGAGGATTTGAATCCTTTGCTCTTCGATTGGCGGGAAACTATCGTCCGCGGTGCCTAGGCTCGCGATCGCCGCATCAATGTGGGCTTGAGCGGATTTCGGCTTTGCGGTCGCCATGAAAAAGAACAGGAGCAGAAAGCAGACGTCAATCAGGGGGGCGATTTGCAGTTCAACTTGGATTGATTCTCTTCGTCTCATTTTAAGATATTATTCCTTTCGAATCACGTACGAAATCTCCGGTATGCCGGCGTCGCTGATCGCTGCGACCAGCCGTTTGATTGTTGCGCCGGGAGTCGCGGAGTCGGCGTTGATTTCTACGATGCGATCTCGGGTGGCGGCAGATCGCGAGCGGTTGGAAATCTCAGAGCCGAGTTTCTCAAAACTGGTCAATGTTCCGTTCAATACGATGCGCCCGCTGCCTGAGAGGAAAATAACCAATGGGTCTTCATTGGGCTGCCGGTCTTCTTCGCTCTTGCCAACGGGGAGCTCGATCCGGTCGGCATCCCGCCTGTGCGCGAGCGTGGTCGACAGCATAAAGAAAAAAAGCAGAAGCATCGTCACATCAATCATTGGTGCGATTTGAAGCCCGACCTCCTCGTTCAAAAGCAATTGGCTGCGGCGTCGGGTCATTCAAAATGAATTTTTAATTGCCTGTTGTGTGTCTGCCGCGCTTTGCAGAAGTGCCATGGGTTTAATCAGCACGTCACCTGGGAAGGAGGAGGGGTGCCGTGGGCCTCGCCCGTGAACCTGTCCAGCATGTGGCTTAGCGCGCCGTGCACGTCGGTCATGTTGCTGCTGAGCATGCCTCTGAACACGAAAAACATTAGCATTGCCGGAATCGCCAGCAGCAAGCCGCCTCCCGTTGCGATCAACGCCTCGCCGATCCCCTTCGCAAGCTCTCCTGCGTCAGCCTTGCCGGCGTTCAGCGCCGCAAACCCTTTCACCATTCCAGAAACAGTGCCCAGCAGTCCGATCATCGGCGCGATCACCGCGAGAGTGTTGAGGTAGTTGACGGTCACCATCATCTTCGTTTCCTCCCGCATGCATTCGTCCGCAATCGCTTCAGACATTGCCGGTTTATTGTACATGTCACGCTGAAAGTTTGCGCGGATCAGCGCTGTTTTGAGCGCTCGGGTGAGCGGGCCTGGGTGCAGTTCGCAAATCTTGTACGCTTGATTCAGGTCTCGCAGTGAAATCAATTCGTTCAGTTGCTGGATCAGCTGGACCGGCAACATCGCTCGCTTTCTCAGGCTCATGGCGCAATGAGCGGCTAAAGCCATTCCAAGCACCGAGCAGCACGCTATGACGTGCATCACAAAGCCGCCTTCATGATAAAGATCCAGCAGGCTTCTTGTGGCGGGCTCGGCATCGCTTGCGTTCATGGTCTCAGGGATTGCAAGCAGGCAGACGAGCGCTAGGATGGTTAGGGGGATGCGACTCACCGGCCGCCCTGATTTCTTGTTCGATTTTCTTAGCATACGACGAATCTGGAAAACGCCCGCGCAGAGTGCCAGCGATCCCGGTGGCCTCGGATTGCTCGCCGCAGAGCGTCATGAATTTTGCTGCGTGATAAAGTGCGGCTTGAGCAACCCCGTTCTGTGTGTCGCCAAAAAGTGCGGCAAACATATAGGCGTCCAATGTCCTCTCGTAGATTTCGGAGCGCTCCCTGTGCACGCGTCGATCCTCCAGCCATCTGGGATTTTCAAAAATAAAAAGCCGCATCTCTTCATGACCGCAAAGCCCTGCAGCCAGCTGGGCGCTCACTCTGAGCGGAAGAGGAGCGTGTGCGTCCTCCCATTTTTGATATTCCATCCGGGCTTCTTCGAACCTTCCCAATTCGGCCAGAATCCGCATCTCGAGTCCCGCCGCTTGGATTTTGTGCGAATCCTGAGTCCCGGCCGCTTTGACGAACCGGACGATCGCAAATGCCTCCTCGGTGGTGACGCTGACGGGATTTTTGGCAATAGCCTCCTCCGCAAGCCTCAGTCCTGCCTCTGCTAGTTCAGTCCCTGGCTTGACGATTAGAGGGTGCATTGTCGTCCACATCTCCTTCAGCTTTGCGAGCGTTTCCTCAGTCGCGGCAGCCTTGATTGCATCCGTGGAACTCTGCGACAGAGACACGTCCCGGATCTCGCTCAGATGGAAGCGAAGACCATCGGAAGTCTGAATCGGCGAGTTTTGAGGCGCCGCCGTGAGTTCCGTGGGCGAGACATGCCGGATGTTGCATTCGATGCGGCTCCCATTGGTGAGCGTGATGACGTCGCCGGCGGATTGAACCCTGAACAAAAGCGCAAGAATAGCCGTCCACGCTAATTTCATATTTTCGAAGCCATTCACCCCATCGATATTGCCGCGCACCTAAATTCACTTCGGTGTTGCCGTGCCGGCGCGCCGGCACTCAGACCCGGCGGTTGTCTCACGGAGGTCCGGGTTGGCCAAAACCTCTGCGTAAGCCTTCGCTGCGGCCTCAGGATTGCCGAGTCGTTCCAAGGCAAACCCGATGCGTTCGTATGCGCGGGCGGCAATCTCGGGCTGGGATAACGCCGAGAGAGTGGCCCTTTGAAGGTATGCCAAAGCTTCCGCATCCTGATGGTTGTCTATTTTGTGCGCGCCTATTTCCAGAAGAGCCCGCGATCTGATCTGGATGGGCGCCCTTTTTGCAGAGGCAATCCGCATCAAGTCATCGAGGCGCTTTTCGCCATCATTCAAGCCGCGATAGATCTCCGCTCTTTTGATCCACATTTCAGGAAGCAATGAGGACCCCTGACATTCAGTTTCCAGACGCGAAAACTGCTTCAGAGCGGCTGGTATGCGTCCATGTTCGAGCTCTGCGAGCCCTGTGTGAAGGAGGCCGGCGTCTTTGAATTTGCTGCACGGATGCCACCTGAGCAGTTCGCGCCAAGCTGCCGACGAGTTTTCTGTCCGTTCGGCGTTTGAATGATGAAGGGCGATTTCGAACAGAACCTTCTCCGGGGCGGCGGATGGGTGGGTTTTCACAGCCTGATCAATCTCTTCGGAGTCGCCGTTTTCCGCAGTATTCAACGCGGCTTTTGAGTTCCTCCAACGGGCCCATGCCTTGGCAATCGTGCAACCGCATGGAATGTAACCCTGGGTCCTGGTTTGGTTGACGCGCGTTGCTTCGCGTTCACAAAGCGCATTTGCCCCACCCTCTTGGTGATTCAACAACAGTTCGATAAGTTGGTCCGGGGAATTTGTGCGGCAATCCTCTGCTTTGTGCTCTAGAAGACTGCGGATGGTTTGTATTGCGCTGAGGCTTGTCTGGTCTGAACGGCTTATTTCGAGGAGTTCTTTGCCGGCGTCCGCGATTCTGCGGCTTTGCGGGTTGTGCTTGATGAACGTTGTGAGTGCGTCCGCGGCGGCGACAGGCTGTCCGGTTAGCAGCAGGGCCCGCGCAGCCTTGAGCTGTGCTTCATCGTGCAGGCTGGAGGCGTTGGACGGAATCGATTGAAGCGTCGCGATTCCTTCGGTTGCATCCCCGGTTGACAGCAAGGCATCGCCGAGGAGAAGCGTGGCTTCGTGAACTTTCTCACCGCGCGGGTGACGGCTGATGTACGTGCGGAGCGCCGCCTTGGCAACCGCGGGCTCGTTTAGAGAATAGAGCGCTTTTGCCTTGTAGAATTCCACCAATTCTCGGTTTTCGACCTTTGTTTTGTCCTTCAGATAACGGTCGGCGGCTGCCACCGCATTGAGGTGGTCCCCCGCAGCGAGGCTTGCGGCGACGATGATGTACTGCGCCGTGTCGCAAAGCGGGTGATTCGGTTTGGATGCGGCAAAGCTTTTCGCAGTCGAGGTTGCGCCGGCGTAGTCTCCTGTTTCAAGTTGTGTGGATGCGCAGAGTATCGTTGCGCGGGCGGTCAGTTCGGGGTCGGCGGATCTTTGGCGAATGGTCTCAAAGACAGTGACCGCGGATGCGGGGGGTTGTGTTTTGGCAATCGCGATGCCTTTGAAAAGCATTATTTCGTGATGCTGTTTTGGGTCGATCAATTCTCCTTCCAGTTTCTCGGCGGCGCTTTTTGCCTCCTCCCATCTTTCCATTTTAAGCAGGCATCCGAGACGCATTTTTTGGTGCGCGGCAACGAGATGACTGGGCATGGATAATTGCAGATCCACGAAGTATTTCAGGAATGTGGCAGCTTCTCGGGGCGATGAGGTTGAGAGGAGGGATGTGGCGGTTGTGAGTACAGTTTCGGCCAGCAATTCCTTCTGTGTATTCGCCAACTGGATTTGGCTCCGGAGAACCGCCTGCTGTTCGGACAGCGCTTTCAGTGCGCGCGGGTCTTTGCGCTGTTTGGCATTCAACATCTGTGCGGTAGTGTCCTCAAGGCGTTCAGAGAGGGCGCGGGCGCTGCTGTTGGGATTGGCAGTCCGAAGGATGCACCGAATTGCTTCGTGCGGGTTTCCTCTGTGCGCGAGTTGTCCGGCAGTCTGCAAGAGCAGCGAGTCGTGGGTTGCCATGATGTTCAGGGTTCGCATCTGAGCTGCGGATGCGGCAAGAATGTCCGACGCCGTCTCCGGAAGGTGCAATCCAAGGCAGGCAGTTGCCTTGAGGCTCGCACCGATGCATTTGACGGCCTGGGTAAGCGGGAGATCGCGTGACAAGTGTTCGATCGCGTCCTTGTTGAGGTTCTCGGCAAGCAGGGATTCAGCGATGAGCAAAAAGGCTCGATCGCGCATTTGCTGGCGTCCCGGGTGCTCGAAGTCAGACTTGCACAGCAGAGGTGACAGCGATGCGCGCGCCACGGCGAATTTTTTCAAACGGTGTTCGCACTCGCCTTTGCGTAAAAGCAGCGCGGCTTTCACTTCCGGCGGGATCTGCGCCTCTTTCAAAAGCCTTTCGATGTGCGGGACTGAATCGGCGAACTTTTCAATTTTAAGAAGGCAGTCGACCATCTCCAGCCTGTATGCGAGGTTATGCGTGTTGGATTGGGGGCCCTCGCCGAATTCCGACTCAAGCCGCTGGTAGTATGAAGCGGCTTGGGCCCAATTTTGTGCCTGACGCTGACGTCTTGCTGCCGCCAGACATTCCCTTGCGGTGAGGT
Source organism: Chthoniobacteraceae bacterium (assembly GCA_044375925.1). Lineage (GTDB taxonomy): Bacteria > Verrucomicrobiota > Verrucomicrobiia > Chthoniobacterales > Chthoniobacteraceae > Chth-196. The sequence continues at coordinate 17,415 of JBILLT010000063.1, forward strand.
CTTCGTTTGTGCTCTGGGGTGGAAGAATGTTTGCCGAGCTTCCGGGCGCTGTGATGGATGCAATCAGCGCTAGAAGCATGCATGCGAATCGTCTCGCTTTTTGCTTTTCTACGTGGAGCCCGGAAGTGTTTGGTTCTCCGGTTGGGCTTCGGAGGATCCCCGTGCTGCATCTCCCCGGTTTCAACTGTGTGACCTGCTCCGCGCCCATAAAAAGATGTTGTCCGCTTTAGCCCCGCTTGGACTCTATTCCGCCCGCAAATTGGATTCGGAGCTCACAATTCACCCGCGTGGATGACCCGGCGTGCGTCTTGCTAAGGCACTGTTGATTCGCGGAGCTTTGACTTTTTGTTTTCTCGGAATCGGGTATTAACAGTGCATGGCAAGGATCACTCCAATCGCTGCACAAATTTTCATAGGCGTCATCTCCGCCGGATTTTCGAAGGAGCCTGTTTCCGGGAACAAAGCGGCATCGAAAAGCCCCGTGGAGCAAAAAGCGGTGTCCGCTGCGCCCGTGTCGAAAGCTCGGGAAGTGAAGATTTCAATGGCGGACGGAATGCGGTTTGAGCCCCCGCGTTTCAGCGCGAAGCCGGGCGAATCCCTTTTACTCAGGATCGAGAATCTTGATTCGTCCCACCAGCCGCACAATTTCCTTGTGATCGCGCCCGGCAAAATTCAGGAAGTGGTCAGTGCGGGTTTGGCTCTTGGTGAGAAGGGAGCGCTTGCGGGCTTTGTTCCCGACCATCCATCCGTGCTTGCTTCGACGGGAAAGGTGCTCGATCCCGAGGGTGGTTTTGAGCTTCCGTTCACTGTTCCAAAGGAGCCTGGGATTTATGGCTATGTATGCACAGTGCCGGGTCATGGCATGCTCATGTATGGCGCGCTGTACGTGGGGGTGCCGATGCCGCCTTTGGCGAAGGATTCGAATGTCCCGCAGATCACCATGGAGAAAGCGCTGGCAGGCGGCGGACGGCGCCCTTTTGTGCAGCGGATGTTTCTGCCGAATTGCGGGCCGGCGGCGATCGGTGTCGCGCTTCCCGGCGCGCAAAATATTTGTTTCGATGCGGGAGAATGCCGACTGCGCTATGCATGGCGCGGACCGTTCATGGATGCAACGCTGTACTGGCAAGGAAAGGGCAGTGATTTGGCCGAGTTGGGCTCTGAACCCTGGTGGGTTTCAGAGGGTTTTCCTTTAAAGATTGAGGGCAGTGACAGCGCCCGCGTTAGATTTTTGGGGTATCGGTTGGTTGAGGGGTTGCCTGAATTTCACTACCTCGTAGGCGGCCATGATGTCTACGAAACCGTGCTCGCCGCAGGGGAGGGCGTCGAGATCCGGATGCGCATCCCCGCTGCGACCGGCGCGGTTTCTTACGATGTCGAGCCCGGGGAATATACTTGGCGTTGTTCCCGGGGGAAAAACATCGGCAAGCAGATCGTGGTGGCGGCGTCTGACGCCAAGCTTTTTTCGATTGTCCTGGAGCCGAGAGGGGATGCCGGCAAGAAGAGCGAAAATTGAACGGCCCCGTTTTTTTGACCGCATTCGAGGATTCATTTTCACAACAGAGAGGCGATTTTATGAATGGAATTTACACTAGAGCTCTTTTGAATCGTGGGTTGAGGGCCGCGTTGGTCTTGTCGGTTTTCACAGGGA
>JBILLT010000132.1:0-4325 GCA_044375925.1 Chthoniobacteraceae bacterium
CAAGCACAAAGGCGGGGCATTCAAACTGCGTGACGGCTCGACACTGCGGGGCGCTGAAGGCATCGAGGCGGTTTATGAAGTGGACCAGTCTCCGATTGGCAAGACTTCTAGGTCGACGCCGGCGACGTATCTCGGGGTGTTCGATCACATCCGGTCTTTGTTTGCTGCAACGCCGCTGGCACGGATTCGTGGATACGAGGCTGGTCGGTTCTCGTTCAACTCGCAGGGAGGGCGGTGCGAGGCGTGCCTTGGGCAGGGCGTATTGAAAATCGAGATGAATTTTCTCCCGCCGGCGCATGTGCGCTGCCCGGACTGCGATGGAACGCGGTACGCGCCGTCGACATTGGAGGTGCTGTATCAAGGCAGATCGATCGCGGACGTCATGGCGATGCCGATGGATGAAGCGGAGGAGTTTTTCGCGGTGCATCCTGCAATCGCGCGTCCGTTGCGCCTGCTTTGCGAGACGGGTCTTGGATATTTGACGCTGGGGCAAGCGAGTCAGACGCTCAGTGGCGGAGAGGCCCAGCGGTTGAAGCTTGTGAGTGAACTTGTGCGTGGAATCGGGCGTTCGGAACACAAGCGGATTCGCAAGGGGGTTGAGTCGCGCTCGGTGCTGTATCTGCTTGAGGAACCGACGATCGGATTGCACATGGCGGACGTCAGGCACCTGCTCGGCGTGCTCCATAGGCTCGTTGACGCGGGGCACACGGTGGTGGTGATCGAGCATCACACGGCGGTGATCGCCGAGGCTGATCACCTCATCGAGGTCGGCCCGGAGGCCGGTGCATCGGGCGGGTTGGTGACAGCCGAGGGCACGCCGGAAAAAATCGCAGCTCAACGCGGGAGCAGGATAGGGCCTTTTTTGAAGCCGATACTCGGTCCGGGTGCAGAATCCCGCGGGGCGAAGAGGAAGCGGCGTGCGTCTTCAACTTGATTCTGCGGGCTGCGCTATCTCTTGGCGAGTGAGAGAGGCTACTTTTTGACGGCGGTTGACGGCACGCACGCAGCGCAGCCGGATGCGAAGAAATCGTTTCCCTTGTCGTCCACGAGAATGAATGCGGGAAAGTTCTCCACTTCAATTTTCCAGACAGCCTCCATTCCCAGTTCAGGGTATTCAAGCACCTCCACCTTCTTTATGTTTTCTTGGGCGAGGATCGCCGCGGGACCACCGATGCTTCCGAGGTAGAAGCCGCCGTGTTCTTTGCAGGACTTGGTGACTTGGGCGCTCCGGTTGCCCTTTGCGAGCATGACAAGCGAGCCGCCGTTGGATTGAAACAAATCAACGTAGCTGTCCATGCGGCCTGCGGTCGTCGGGCCGAAGCTTCCTGACGCGTAACCCACCGGAGTTTTTGCAGGGCCCGCGTAGTAAACGGGATGGTTTTTAAAATACTCGGGCAAGCCTTGCCCGGAATCGAGCCGCTCCTTGAGCTTGGCGTGGGCGATGTCGCGCGCAACCACAAGCGGTCCGCTCAGCAATACGCGCGTTGTGACGGGGTGCTTTGAAAGTTCCGCAAGAATCGAGGGCATCGGTTGATTCAAGTCGATCCTGACAACATGATCGTCCTTGATGGCGCGCATCGCTTCGGGAATCAGGCGGCCCGGGTTAGACTCCATTTCCTCCAGCCAGATCCCTTCTCGGTTGATCTTCGCCTTGATGTTTCGGTCGGCCGAACATGAGACGCCGATTCCGACGGGACAGCTTGCTCCATGTCGCGGAAGGCGGATGACTCGCACGTCGAGGGCAAAGTATTTCCCGCCGAACTGTGCGCCGATTCCCGTGGTCTGCGCGAGGTGCAGCGCGCGCTTCTCGAGTTCAATATCGCGGAACGCGCGGCCGTGTTCGTTGCCTGTAGTCGGCAATGAGTCGAGATATTTGGTGGAGGCAAGCTTCACCGTTTTCAGACAGGCCTCCGCGCTTGTGCCGCCTATGACAAAGACGAGGTGATACGGAGGGCAGGCGGCAGTGCCCAGGGAGCTCATTTTTTCGAGCATGAATTGTTCGAGGGATTTCGGGTTGAGCAGAGCTTTTGTTTCTTGAAAGAGGTAGGTCTTGTTCGCCGATCCCCCGCCTTTGGCCACAAACAGCAGTTTGTATTCGTCGCCCGCTGTGGAGTAGATGTCGATCTGGGCTGGGAGGTTTGTCTTGGTGTTCACCTCCTTGTACATGTCCAGCGCCGCGGTCTGGGAATAACGCAGGTTTTCCTGTGTGTAGCATTCGTACACGCCCTTCGAGAGCCATTCGGCGTCGTCGGCTCCGGTCCACACTTGCTGGCCCTTCTTGGCAACGATGGTCGCAGTGCCCGTGTCCTGGCAGAACGGGAGGATTCCGCGCGCAGCGATCTCCGCGTTCTTGAGCAGAGTCAGCGCCACGTAACGGTCGTTCTCCGAAGCCTCGGGGTCGTCGAGGATCGATGCGACTTGTTTAAGGTGTTTTTCGCGGAGCATGAAGGAGCAGTCGTGCAGGGCGTGGCGGGCGACATACTCCAAAACGGAAGGCTCAACTTTAAGAATCGGTTTGCCATCGAAGCTCGCCATGGAGATTCCGTCCTTCGACAGGAGACGATAATTCGTTTCGTCTGGGCCGAGTTCAAAGAGTTCCTGATAGACAAAGGGAGGCGTGGACATTGGGCGAGTGTACTCACAAAAAAAGGGTTCTTGGGCAGAAAAAAGTCCTGCGCGCTTGTCGAAGAAGAGGCGCTCCCCTAAGAAGAGCCGCGATCTCTACTTGTCGTTGGTGGAGTTTCCGTGCGAGTCCGTTCAGAGGCTGGGGTGGTTTCTGGCAGGGCTATTTAGTGACCCCCGAATACTTATGCGTTTAGTCCGTTCCCTCTCATGCGTTCTTGTGTTAGCCGCCGCTACCGCCGGTTCCGCGCAAAAAGACCAATCGTTGCCCCAAGGCACACGGCCCAAGTGGGACATGGATTACGGGCCTTTTCTGAATCTCACCGTGCAGATGCCGGGGGAAAATCCGGGCTCAACTCCGAAGGGTCTTGCAATCCGGGTCGGCAGTCCGTTTGCAGGGACCGTGGTCTACGACACGGATTTGCTCCGATGCACAGGCGGTTGGACCGGCGGTTTTTTGGATCTCAAGGGCGTGGCTTTCAATGGCTCTCATGGGGGTAATCCTGGGCCGGTAGGCAGCGTGGTTTTTCGGACGTCGGCGATGCCGGGTTGGAGCAAGGCGGGAAGTTTTACAGATCCGCGCGCACTGCCGAAGGGGTTCGGCGCGTCGGAAGTGCCTTACGGCCCGTTGCCCAAGGATTGGGCGCAGTACAAGGGGCTCTATCGACAGGGCGAGCGGGTGACGGTTTCTTACACGGTTGGCGGAGCTGACATTTTGGAGTCGCCCGGCATTGAGGGGCAGGGCGAAGGGGCGGCGCTGATCCGGTCTTTTGAAGTGCGGTCCGCAGGGGAGGCTTCCACTGTCTTGGTTGCGGAGGTGCCCGATGCCGCCGTTCTTGAGCAACGGGATGGGTGCATCGTGCTGCAGGACAACGCTGCGAAGACGGATTCGCGTCTGGTGCTGCACGCTGTCGGGACGCCGGAGGGCGCCCGTTGGAAGCTGGTCGGTCCCGGCAAAGTCGGATTGGAGCTGCCGGCATTCAAGGGGGGCGAGCGTTTCAAAATTGTGCACTCCAGGACAACCTTGGAGCGCATTGAAAGCTGCATCGCAGCCCTCAAAAACTCTCCGGCGCCTGAGGACCTCGCCGCGCTGTTGAAGCCCGGCAAACTGCTGTGGCCGGAGACTGTCAAGACGCAGGGGCAAATCGGTGAGGAATCTGGGGCCTACCAGATCGATACAATCACGCTGCCGATGGAAAACCCATGGCGCTCCTGGTTGCGGCTGGGTGGTTTGGATTTCTTCAAGGACGGGCGCATTGCTTTCTCGACCTTTGCGGGGGACGTTTGGATCGGCTCTGGAATTGATGACTCCTTGAAGCAGATCACGTGGAAACGTTTCGCTGCGGGGTTACATCAGCCCCTCGGTTTAAGGATTGTCGATGATGTCATTCACCTCACTTGCCGTGATGGATTGGTGCGCCTGCGCGATCTGAATGGGGACGGCGAGGCGGATGTGTATGAGATGTTCAACAACCAAGTGCAGGTCACGCCGAATTTTCACGAGTTCATGTTTGATCTGCAGACGGATTCGAAGGGGAACTTTTTCTTTGCGAAGGGCGGGCCCGTGAAGGGCGGGGGACGCGGTTGGGATCCGATTGCCGAGCACAATGGAACGATCATGCGCGTTTCAAAAGACGGCTCGAAATTCGACGTTTTCGCCACGGGCGTGCGTGCTCCAAACGGGCTTGGAATGGGCCCGGGAG
>JBILLT010000129.1:0-4831 GCA_044375925.1 Chthoniobacteraceae bacterium
CGCGAAGAGAAGGGGGCGCTCTGCAAGCACGGGCCTTCCTTCCACCCCGGTGGCTTGCGCTTGGGTGGGCAGCAGCGTGGACTTGCACTTGTCTCCTCGGCTTGAGCGCTCACAAAAATTTGTCACTAGTGGCACGAGCGATTCCTTTAAACGTTCCTGCCAATCAACCATTCTCAGAGCCAACCGAATCGATCGCCGCTCTTTCTTATGGATTTGAAAGGCACTTCACTCTCGGCCCGGAATTCCAATGATGAAAATTTTCGAATACTTCCGGCAGCGCTCTTGGATTGGCATTGCGGCCCGCCGCTCACTGTGGACGGCGTTCACCCTTGTCACCGCTTATTTCCTGCTGTGCGGCGTTGTGAATTGGTATGGCGCCGCCCGCTTGAAGGCCGTATTGGCCTTGCTGTCGGAGCAGGGCGAGACCTCGAATTTTCATGCGTTGCTTCCGAAGCCCCTGAGTGAGTCAGAGAACTTTTGCGCCATCGAGCCGCTGAGGGATTTGGCCATGGAGCCCAAAAAAGAAGGAGCGCCCCAGGAAAGACGCAAAAGACTGGAAGCATTGAAGCTGCCTCAGTCCAAGGATGGCAAACGCCGTACTGCGCTGCCGAATCCGTCCTCGGGGCAACATACCGATTTTGCGGCGTTCAACGAATGGACCAGGATACATGGCTGGACGCTCGCGCCTCAAAATCAGGGAACCCATGCAGGCGATTTTCTCAAAGCGCTGGGCAAAGAGGATGCGTTATTCGAGGCACTGGCGCGCGGACTCGAACGTGAGAAGGCAAACTGGACTCCCGAGTGGAGCACGCGCGAGTTGCCGAAAATACTGATGACGATTGCTCCCCATTACTTGAGTGCAGTTCTCTCACTCAATTCAGTGCTCGCCCTCCGGGCAGCCGCAGCGGCTCAGGTATCGGACAATGTCCTCGCAACGCAGAGCGCTTTGATCATGTCGCGCCTCGCCCTTGCCTTCTCACATGACCCATTTTTGATTTCAGGCCTGGTTTCGTTCAACATTCTGCAGCATCTGTGCGGCGTGGTGTGGGAGTTATGTCACGCGCAAACCGCGACCATTGAGGATTTCTCAGCGATTGAGGCCGCGCTTGTTGAGCTTGATCCAAAGCGCGTCGTGCTTACCGGCTTCCGAACAGACATGGCCGTTTCATTGAATGACGCGAAGTTCGTGAAAATGATATCCAATGATTTTGTAAGGCTGATTTTCGGTGATCGTTTTCAGTGGTCTCAACTGCTGCTTTTTCAATCCATACCGGCTGGCGTTTTTCATGCAAATGCAGCGTTTACGGCGGAATTGGAGTTGAAACATATCATCCAACCTTTGCGCGAGGACGGCTTGAAAGCTGCGCTGCACACCTGGGTGCAACGCGACGCGAGCCTCCAGGCAGAGGGTGGCGGCTGGAAGAGGCCGAGCCAAATAATGGCGCGGATGGTCACTCCCGCTTTGGCGGGCGTACTCCGCAAGGCAGTTTGGACGCAGGCAATCGTCGATCAGGCGCGCATCGCCTGTGCGTTGGAGCGGCACCGTCTGACAACGGGCGGATACCCGGATTCGCTGGATTCGCTGAAGATGCTTGATGGCAGCGCACCTCCTCGGGATGTCATGAGTGGTGAGGCGATGGGGTACCGAAAAACCTCGGGCGGAAAATACGCAGTCTGGAGCGTCGGCTTTGACTGCAGGGATGACGGTGGAAAGCGCGGACTGACTCCAGATGCATCCGAACCCGCCGAGCCGACAAAAGAGGGTTATTCGGGAGACTGGGTCTGGGATTTTCCCCAGAAGTGATATCAGCTCGGCAGGCAGAGTCCGCCCGAGGAAAGCGCTTTAGAAAGGGACTGATTGACTTCGCCACGCGACGGCAAAAAGGTCAGGTCAAAGCGTCCGGGGTTACCGCCGATGAAACCTGAAAATTCCGTCCCGCTTTGACACTTTGGCTAGAAGTAACGGGAAAATCCGAACTGTACGCCGATCGAATTCAAGCCGAAGTTGCGCGCAGCCGTATTCGCGTTTGAGACATGACGATAGCCTCCTTCGATGAACAGGGCGGACCGTTTGCTCGTGACGAATTTCAATCCCAGAGCCGACTGGAGATTGAAGGACAAGTCGGATCCAATCAGCCGTTGCACGCGCTGCCGGCTCGCATCGCTGTAAGTTCCGCCGGCACCAATCTGGAAGTAGGGCACAAAAGAGGATGTTGTTGTGGCGAAGTTTCTGCGCAGAAGCGCCACCGCATCACATAGAAAAGATCCTGGTCCGTCGGTGATGGCGCATCCGGCGAAACCCGCGAGCGCTTCCCAATTGCCGCCAAGCAGCCCGCCGGCTGGTGCAGTCGACAGCATCCATCCGTAACGCAGTTGTACGGAAGCGTCGTTCAACTCGGGATGTTTCTCGGATCGGTCGCCCAGTGAAAGATGGTAGGCGCCTCCCAATTCAAACTCGTGCACGCCTTTGGAAAACGGGGTTGCTCGGTTGTCAGGAGCAAGCTCTTTAGCGTGCGCGTTGATGGAATGAGCAGGCGCAAGGGATTGAAGCCCCAGGAGCGCAGCGAAGATTCTGCGAGGGATTATCATGCAGACCTACAACGGCGCCGCTGCCGCTGCAGGATGTACTTTGGGTGGTTTTTACGCTGCAGAGTTTTGAAATGATCCAGATAAGAAAGAGGTTTGAACGACACACGTGGATCGGCATGATTCACCACGCCGGTCGGCGGGAAATTAAAATAATCGCTCCAGTACCGAGCATCACCCGCAGTAAAAAGATCATTTGGCGTGACATTCCAGAGCGTAGCCTGCTGTTTCCATCAGACAAAACTAATATCCCCCCGCATCCATCCATCATGAAACACACCGTTTCGCTTCTCATGACACTGCTTTCAGCGCTTACGCTCGATGCAGCCGGCAACCCGAAACCAAACATTCTCTTTATCCTTACAGACGACCAAGGCTATGGCGACATGGGGCGGCACGGGCACCCGCTCCTCAAGACGCCCCATCAGGACGCACTGCATGACCAGAGCGTGCGGTTTGAGAAGTTCTACGTCAGTCCGTCGTGCTCTCCGACGCGCGCCGCTTTGATGACGGGAATGCACGAGTTCCGCAACGGCGTCACACACACAACCGACCCCCGTGAGCACCTGAACAAGGATGCTGTCGTGCTGCCGCAATTGCTCGCTTCGGCAGGCTATCGGACGGGCTTTATCGGCAAGTGGCATCTTGGTAACGATGGTCCGTATGCGCCGGACAAGCGCGGGTTTGACTGGTGTTCGACCAATGCGGGAGCCGCCACGGTGCATTTCGACCCCGTCATCACCCGCAATCGCAAGCGCGAACAGCGCATGGGCTATCGCGAGGACGTTCTGTTTGATGAGGCAATGGCCTTCATTGATGACGCGAAGGGAAGCCCATTTTTCTGCTATCTGGCTACGTACTCCCCGCACGCTCCCGTGAAGGTCCCGGATGCTTTCAAGGCGCCTTTCGCGGGCAAGGTGGACGAAGAGGAGGCGGAATTTCTCGGGATGGTTGCGAATCTCGACTACAATCTAGGCCGCATTACTCGGCACTTGAAGGACCGTGGACTCGAGAAGGACACCATCATCGTCTGGATGAACGACAATGGCGGAACGCACGGGCTCGACGTGTACAACGCCGGAATGCGTGGCTGCAAGGCAACCGCGTGGCCTGGTGGCTCCCGCGCAATGTCGTTCTGGAAATGGCCGGAAAAATGGCAGCCTCATGCGGTGCAAAATCTCACCGCGCATCTGGACGTGCTGCCCACGCTGTGTGACATCGCCGGCGCAACGGTTCCCGCTGATCTCGCCCCAAAGCTCGATGGCTGGTCGCTGCGCCCGCTTTTGGAGGCCGCCGATCCGATTGCGTGGCACGACGACCGTCTGCTTTTCCACCACGTCGGTCGTTGGCCCAGCGGGCTCGCGGCGGATCATAAATACGCGATGGCAGCCGTCCAGAGTGGCGACTACCTGCTGGTGCGCAGCGAACCGTGCAGCAGCGCCGAGTGTTTGAAATACTCCAGCCAATGCACGACACTGCGGCAGGTGCAGGGTGGATTGAGGCGCGCCACGTACACCAAACACGACGCCGCTTTTCACTGGGGCGTTACCGCACCGGGCCACTGGTCGCTTTTTGATCTCGCCCGCGATATGAAGTGCGAGGTCGACCTTTCTTCATCCAAGCCCGACATGACCGCAAGGCTCGCTGCCGCTTACGACGATTGGTGGGGCGGCCTCTATCCCGCAATGATCGAGCATGGGGGCGACAAAGGCACTCCCGAGCCGCTGGCTGTCAAAGCGAAAAAGTGAGTGGTTACCACTCATGCGGCGCATATGCGGATTGCTACGCTATCCGCGGTATCAAGGGCGTGGAAGAAAGGCCGGGGTTCATGCCTGCCGGATGTTCCGGGAAGATCGCTCGAGAGTCCAAACCTGCGGCAACGTGACGCTCCGGTTCCCTTCTCGTCAGCGGGTGATCGCTGCTTTGCGGATTTTTGAGCTCAAATTTTGTGTCTCTGCCCGAAGTTCTGGTTCGCGCGGGAGTATATCGAGTACCTTGGAGATCCACGGCGCGTCCTTTCCCTTTGCTTGAACGCCGGCCTGTTTTTGATTCAACCACTGGATGAAGTTCTCCGGAACAGCCGGATCAAGGTGTTCTTTCGCCATCGCGTACCGGAGCGTGGCGGGTTCCCTGAGCATCTCCGCAATCCGCCGGCGTTGGTCTCCCAGATCAAGAAGTGCCTTCGGCAGATCGGGATACCCCGGCACTCTGCATCCCGGCGGGGGGAGCGAGACTGGGGCACCCA
>JBILLT010000065.1:0-18697 GCA_044375925.1 Chthoniobacteraceae bacterium
GCGCTTTGATTGGAAGGTATCCCATGGATGCAACAGCGGCGTGTACTATCGACCCGGGCAGGTGGAGTACCAGGTGCTCGACAACCGCGGGAGTCCCTACGGCGAAAATGCGCGGCAGGCCGCGGCATCGCTTTTTTTCTGCATGGCGCCGTCCAAGGACGCCACGCGGCCGGTGGGCGAGTGGAATACTGCACGGATTCTCTGCAAAGGCACGGTGATCGAGCATTGGCTCAACGGCGAACGGGTGCTGTCGTTCGACTACGCAGACCCGAAGTGGGAGTGGTACGTGCGGCTTCTTGCGGCCCGGGGCGGCGATCTTACGGGACGCAAGGGGCAGATCTCGCTGCAGGATCACGGTCAGGATGTGTGGTTCAAAAATCTGCGCTGGCGCGAGATTCCCAAGAGCGAGGCGGTTGTGCCCGAGCCGTACTTCGAGCCGATGCCCGTAGGCGGCGCCGCGCTTGAGAAGGAGCAGGCGCGCGTGAAGGCGATGTTGGAGGCCAAAGAGAAAGCGAAAGAAAAAGAGAAAAAACAGTAGGCCCGCATCGGGCTTGGCCTCGCTGGGGCTCGGGCATGCGCTCCGGGATTTTTTATGCAACCTATCTTGAATGCGGTGACGGGCTATTATCCGCTGTGGCTTGCGGGCTGTGCGGCGGTCGCGCTAGTGAATCCCGCGTCTTTTGCGTGGTTCAACGGCGGGTGGATCACCGCGGCTCTCGGCACGGTGATGCTGGGCATGGGGCTGACTCTGACGGTCGCTGATTTCCGACGGTTGCTGAGCGCGCCGGGTGCTCTGAGCCTCGGATTCCTCGCGCACTACACGATCATGCCACTGAGCGGATGGCTGATCGGGCGGATGCTGCAGTTGGAGCCCGGCATGGCCGTCGGGCTGATTTTGGTCGCGAGTTGTCCGTCGGGAACCGCCTCGAACGTGGTCTGCTATCTTGCGAAGGTCGACGTGGCGCTGGCCGTCTCGGTGACACTGGCCTCGACGCTTTTCGCATTCGCAACGACGCCCTTGTGGTGCCGTGTGCTGGCCGGACATTACGTGCCGGTGGACGCGCTCGGGCTTTGCCTTTCGACGCTGAAGGTGGTCGTCGCTCCGTTGCTCGTTGGGGTTTTGTGCAACTGGCGCGCTCCTTCTGTTGTCAAGAATGTGGCGCGCTTCGGTCCCGCGGTGTCCGTGATCGCAGTGGTGCTCATCACCGCCGGAATTGTCGCGCAGAACGCGGAAGCAGTGATCGCCAACGCCGGAAAACTCACGCTTGCAGCATTGCTTCTACACGTGTTCGGTTTTTTTCTGGGCTATCTTGTGGCCCGGTTGCTGGGTTATCCGGTAATCACCGCCCGCACGATCGCGATTGAAGTGGGCATGCAGAACGGGGGAATGGCTGCGATGCTCGCAAAAAAGAATTTCCCGACGCAGCCGCTTGCTGCAGTACCCGCTGTGTTTAGCGGTGTGATGCAGAATCTTCTCGGGAGCATCGTAGCCGCTTGGTGGCGAAGGAGGCCGCACGCACCATGAGCCGTGAGGGCGTTTATTACTGGAAGTGCGACCGGACTGCGGCGTTTCAAAAGGCGGGCCCGCGGGCTGCCGTGCAGGAGTCGATGCATGATGCCTTGTTCGGTGAGTTGTGCCGGCACTTTCAGACGGGCAGCGTCGAGCTTGCGACGACGAATTCGCAGGGTAATCATCTCACGTGGACTGCCGAGATTTGCGGCCTGCCGCTGTTCATCCGCGTGGAGGACGGGCCCGAGGGGGACGCGCATCTCGAACTGGAGTCCGCAGTCATGCGACGGGTCGCTGAGGCGGGTGTGCGCGTGCCGCAGGTGCATGCCGTCGACGCTTCGCGCAGTCGCGTGCCGTTTGCTTGGCAGGCCATTCAACGCGTTCCATTCGGCGATCTGAATCACGAGGCCAAGGCGGGACGGTTAAATGTTCCGTCCGTGGCCCGGGCCATCGGGGAGGCCGTGGCACGCTGGCAGCATATCCAGCCCGAGGGGTTTGGGGTGTTGAACCTTGCCCGTTACCGGAGGGATGGGGGATTGGAGGGTTTCCAGCATTCGTACGGGGAATATTTTCTGCTGAACTTGGACAGGCACCTAGAGTTTCTGAAAAAACACGGGTTTCTGAGCCCGTCCGAGGCGCAGCGGGCGCGGGAGGCGCTCGTGCGGCACAGCGACCTGCTGCGTCTTTCCTGCGCGTGTCTGGTGCATAAAGATTTGGCGCTTTGGAACGTTCTCGGCACGGGGGATTCCGTGGAGGCTTTTATCGATTTTGATGATGCTGTCGCGGGCGATCCCACGGACGACTTGTCGTTGCTGGGCTGTTTTCACGATGGAGCTTTTATTTCGCACGCGCTCGGTGGGTACCGCTCGGTGCGGGCGGAGCCGGATTGTTTTCTACCGAGGTTCTGGCTGCACTTGCTCAGGAATATGATCGTCAAGGCGGTGATCCGTGTCGGAGCCGGTTACTTCGAAAAGTCCTCGGACTTTTACTTGATCGGCCGCGACGGTTCCGGATCCGATCTACGTTCTTTCACGCGTTCGCGCATCGACCTCGCGGTGGAGGCTCTTGTTTCCGGCGCATCTTTATCAAGCTTATGAAGCCCTCGCCCGATCATCCGAAAATTGGAACCTGGATCTCCACGGCGTCGCCGTCGGTGGTTGAACTTGCCGGCTTGTGCGGCTTTGACTGGGTGTTGATCGATCTGGAGCACGGTTGTGCCGGTGAATCTGCGGTTCCCGCGCAGCTGCATGCCTTGCAAGGGACGGGTGCCGCCGCGATTGTGCGGGTCGGCGCACCGCATGCGGACCTGATCGCGCGGCTGCTTGACTGGGGTGCGGACGGCATCATGGTGCCGCGTGTCGAGTCGGCGGCTCAAGCGGCGGCGGCCGTGGAAGCAGCGAATTATCCGCCGTTGGGAAAGCGCGGGTTTTCGCGCACCGTGCGCGCGCACAAGTACGGAATGCGTTCGCCGGATTGCGCGCCGCGGCCGATGGTTGTCGCGCAGATCGAGTCCGCGGCTTCCGTGGGGCGCGCGGACGAGATCGCGCGGGTTGAGGGGGTGGATGCCCTATTTGTTGGACCTGCGGATCTGCAGCTGGACTTGAGGATGCGCCCCGAGTCGACGCAGACTTCGTACGCGGAATGCCTCAAGGTTGTTGCGGGCAGCGCCGCGGCGGCTGGAAAGGCGGCCGGTATTCTCCTGCGGGATGCGGCGGAGATCGCTCAACATCGGGAGATGGGTTTTAACATGCTTGCGGTGGATTCGGATCTCGGGATTTTGAGAAAAGCCTACATGGCGTTGACTGGGGTCGCGCCGGCGTCGTAGTTCAGGGGCTTCGCGGGCAGTTGCGGTTCTGGTTTTGCGCGACGCTTGCCGTTTTGCATCGGCGTGTGAGAGGTGGTTTGAGCATACGCGTTGCGCGCGAAACGCGATTCACTTGTGGGGCGCGGTGGGGCGCGGATGTTGACGGGCTCCGGGGGCGGGCGGGTGACGTGGCTGCGGCGGTGTGGGTGCAGGTGGATTTGCAAAGGCTGTGGATGAAATCGATTCAAGTTTACGATCCGGCGATGTGCTGTGCGACCGGGGTATGTGGTACGCAGGTCGAGCCCGATCTCGTGAGTTTTGCAGCGATGCTTTCTCAATTCCGAAGCCATGGCATTGAAGTGGAGCGCTACAATCTTGCGCAGCAGCCGCTCGCATTCGTGCAGAATCCGGCAGTGAAAGCGGTTCTTGAGACGGAGGGAGTCACGGCGCTTCCATTGATATTCTGGGACCGCACGCTGCAGCTCCAAGGCCGTTATCCGAACAAAAGCGAAAGACCCGAGTGGTACCGGGCGGCGCACAATCCGTCCGATTTGGATCCGCCTGTTGTCCCGAAATGAAACTGCCGCCGTACAACCCTGAGTCCGCGCGCGCGACGCGTTTCTTGTTTTTTACGGGAAAAGGCGGCGTCGGGAAGACCTGTCTGGCCTGTGCGACGGCACTCAGGTTTTCTGAGGAAGGCAGGCGCGTGTTGCTGGTGAGCACGGATCCGGCGTCGAATCTCGATGAGGTGCTGCAGACTGCGCTTGCCAACAAACCGACCGCGGTTGCCGGGGTGCCGCGGTTGCTGGCGATGAATATCGATCCGGTGGCCGCAGCGGCGCGCTATCGTGAGCGATTGGTCGGTCCGATGCGGGGTGTCCTGCCTGCCGCCGCACTGGAGAACATGACGGAGCAGCTCTCGGGCGCGTGCACGACGGAGATCGCGGCGTTCGACGAGTTTTCCGGGCTGATCGGCGACCCTGCGGCTGCTGCGGATTTCGACCACGTCATCTTTGACACGGCGCCCACCGGGCACACGCTGCGCCTGATGGGGCTTGCGAAGGCGTGGGACGAGTTTTTGTCAAACAATACTTCGGGCAGTTCCTGTCTCGGTCCGCTTGCCGGACTGCTGAAGCAGCGCGGGATTTATGAGGCGACCGTGCGCGCCTTGGGCGATGCAGCCGCCACGACGTTGGTGCTCGTGACCCGTCCGCAGCGGGGCGCGCTTCGCGAGGCAGAGCGGACGGGCGCGGAGCTGCGATTGATCGGGGTGGGAAACCAGATACTGGTTGTGAACGGAATTTTTGAGGCGGCATCCGCCTCGGATCCGGTTTCGCAGGCGATGCAGAACCGCGAAGAGGCTGCGCTGTCGGAGGCCGGGGAATTCCTCCGGAGCATGCCGTGCTTCGGTGTCCCCCTGCGTGGCATCAACATTCTTGGGATCGCCGGGCTGCGTCTGCTGCTGGTAGGAGACGATGCCACGCCGGCGTTTGAGCAGCAGCGGAACGGGGAGCATTTGTGGCATGCGCCAAAACTTGAAAGCCTGAGCGACCTCGTGGCGGTGATCGAGGGGCAGGGGAGCGGGGTCGTGATGACGATGGGCAAAGGCGGCGTTGGCAAAACAACGGTCGCGGCGGCCATTGCGGTGTTGCTCGCAAAGCGAGGGCACCGAGTGCACCTGAGCACGACGGATCCCGCCGCCCACATTGCGCAGACTTTGAACGGTGCGGTGGAGGGGCTTTCCATCAGCCAGATCAACCCGTTGATGGAGACCGAGGCTTACAGGCGGGAGGTCATGGATTCGCAGCGGCGCGATTTGGACGAGGCGGGAATCGCCCTTTTGCAGGAGGACTTGCGTTCCCCGTGCACGGAGGAGATTGCCGTGTTCCGCGCATTCGCGCGTGAGGTTGCGAGGGGTGCTCGGGGGTTTGTGGTGCTTGATACGGCGCCCACCGGCCACACGCTGCTACTGCTGGACGCAAGCGCTGCTTTCCAGAGGCAACTTCAGCGTCAGGCCGGCGCCGCGCAGTCCGATGAAGTGCTGCTTCTTTCCGAGCGTCTGCGAGATCCGGACTTCACACGAATGCTCATGATCACGCTTCCGGAGGCCACGCCTGTGCACGAGGCTGCAGCTCTGCAGGCGGACTTGAGGCGTGCGGGAATCGAGCCGTTTGCGTGGGTGATCAATCAAAGTTTGTTGTTCAGCGGCTCCCGTGACCCGCTGCTGGTTCAGCGCGCGGCGGCTGAGCGGCGTTATGTTGCGGAGGTGGTGGAGCGGCATGCGCGCCGCACCGCCTGGGTGCCATGGATGGCCGGGGAACCGGTGGGGCCTGACGCTTTGCTGAATTTAGCCGAGCTTAACGCGCCCGGCGATGACAGGCGCGCTATTTGAACTCGCTGCGCGGGGTTGCGACGCCTTCAAAGAAGGGCGACCCCTCCGAGCTGTGTGTCCGCTGAATCACCCGGGCATGGAAGGTAGCAGGCAAACAGGAGCTTCCGGTCCGTGCTCTACTTCCTTTTAAACACTGGGCTGCGCGCCAAAGCCCGCACAAACTCCGCGACCGAGTAGTCGCTTTTTTCGGCCTCCCGTACCATGCCTGCAACGGCATCCTCATCGTTGAAACTGGGGGGCCTGCCGAGTGCGTACTCAAAAAGCGCCTCTGCGAACCCGCGTGCGAACGCACCCTGCTTTGAGGCGAGGATTTCGCGCAGTCCAAAGTAATCGTTAAATGTCTGGCCCTTGTGCAGGGCGCCACCGGGGTCTATCGGCCATTCCTGCAGGCCGCCTTGCGCCTTTTTGTAGGCCTCGGTCGTGCGCCACTTGCCGATGGCGTTGAAGTTTTCCAATCCAAAGCCGATGGGGTCGATCTTGCGGTGGCACTGGAGGCATTGCGCCTCCTCCTGATGGGCGAGAATGCGTTCCCGCGGGCTGAGCGGTTGATCTCCGAGGCGGCTGAGTTGCGGGACGTTCGGCGGGGCAGGCGGCGGCGGGTCGTGCAGCAGTTTGCGCAGCACCCAAGCGCCACGTTCCACGGGACTCGTGCGTTCACCGTTGCCACCCATCGCCATGATGGCGGACATCCCCAGCAGGCCTCCGCGCGGGGAGTCCGCCTGCAGCGCCACAGGGCGGAACTCGTCCCCTACAACCCCGTCAATCCCGTAAAATTGCGCAAGAAGTCCGTTGATCACAACCCGGTCGCTTTTGAGGAGGCGGGCGAGGCTGCCGCCGCTGCGCAGCAGGTGCGCGAAGGTCTCCAGGACTTCGTTGCGCGCGGCAATCTTCATGCTGTCGTCGAATTCAGGAAACAAACGGGCGTTGAAGCGGAAGAAGTCCAGACGGTCCAATCCGAGCCACTGGTGCACAAAACCGTTCACGAAAGCTTGTGACTTTCGGCTGGCAATCATTCGGTTCACATGTTGCTCCAGCACTTCCGGCGAACGGATGGTGCCGGTGCGTCCGGCTTCGCGGAGTTCCGCGTCGGGCGGAGCGCTCCATAAAAAGTAGGACAGCCGCGTGGCAACCTCCGGGTCCGAGATCTGCCGCGCTCGATTTGTCGCGCCTGGCTCGCTCAGATAAAGAAATCCCGGGGACGCAAGCACCGCGCTGAGCGATTCTTTGAGCGCCGCTTCAAACGAATCGCCCGCAGCCCGCAGGCGCGCGAAGCGTTGCGATAGACTTTCGACAAAAGCCGTCTCCGGAACGGAGTGCCGGAATGCGCGTGTCGCAAAGCGCTCGATGATTTGTTTGGCGTGCTCCTGCTCGGAGACGGCTGCGCTTTTTTCCAAGAATAGCTCCGGCGCCTTCGCTTCAGGGCCGGATTGGGACGGGGCTTTTTCGAGTTCCATCCAGTCGATCCACATCGCGGGCGGATACCAAGTTTTGTGTTTGTTTCTGTAGAGCACGGCGATCGCTACTTCGTGCTCCCTCGAATTCAGTCTCTTTTCGCGGAGGGCGAATATCCGGCTACCAGTGCTTGTAAGCGTGACGGGGATTTCGATGGTCTGAGGGTGTGCGATGGTGCCGGTGACTTGGTGTGTGCTGAGGATGTCAAACGCGCCGGGTTGCGTGGGGTGCCCCACTTCGATGAAGTGCCGGCTCGCAGGGGTGTCGTCGAGGGAGGCCATGCGCACTCGGAAGACGTACTCTCCGGGAGGCCAGTCCTTCGGTGCCGTTAGGCTTTCCTGAGGGCGGAGGATGAAAACGAAGAGGTATGAGCCGCGGTCGGTGTGCGGTAGTTCAAAGTACTTGGCGACGTTGGCCGTCTCGGTTTCAAACTGCTCTTTCAAGCTCTCGCCTTCCGCGGCGTCTTTGAAGCCGAAATCGACGGGAGTCGGCGCGTCTTTGAGATCCGCCCAGTGACGGTAGAACCGACCCGGATTTTTGCGCACTTCCTCCAGAGCACGGATTTCAGCGGTCTTGGCGGCGTTTTCAGGCGAGGCGGCGGCCGCGTCCACTGCGGCAATCCACTTGTGGTATGGCTCAATCTTTTTCGTGAGCACTTTCGCACCGTTATGAAGCTGGATGTCCGCCACGCGCTCCAGTTCGGTGTGTAGCTTCAACGGTTTGTCTTTGGCCGCATGCTGAACGAAGGCGTCGTCCATGGCGCGGCGGCTCAGCGCAAGGTACTGCTCCACTTGGTCGCCTGACATAAACAGGGACGAGCCCACGGTATCGAAGGTGCCTGAACCTCCGTCCGCAGGGAGCTCGCGCGTGTCGACCTCCACGCCGAGCAAATCGCGGAGGGTGTTCGCGTACTCGCGCCGGTTCAGCCTGCGCACGACGGATTTCCCACCCGAATCCCCAAGTGTGCGGCGGGCGGTGACCATCGTTTGGGAGAGGGACTCGAGGAAATCCGTCTTGGCAGGCGGGGCCGGCTGCCGCGCGTCTTCGGGAGGCATTTCGCCGGAGTTGACTTGGTTGAGGATCTTCTGCCATCGGTCCGCGAGCTCCACGGAATCCAGAACAAAGGGGATTTCATCGAGGCGCAGCCCGCCTTTTTGTTTCTCCGCGCCGTGGCACTCGGTGCAGTGGTTTGCGAGAAAGCTGCGCTGTTTTTCATCCAGCTTCGCAACTGGCGGCTGTTCCGCGGATGCGCGGTTCAGAAGCGCACAACAGAGGATGGGCAAGAAGCTTGCAACCTTCATTCGGGTTGATGCGGCGTTGGCTTACGCGATGAGTTCCTTGACGGGGCCGGTGCTGTCACCGTGGCGCGCAAGATCAACCCCGATGCTGTTCAGAAGGGTAAGCCAGACGTTGCAGAGGGGGGTGCCTTTCGCAAGGACGATGTGCTTTCCCAAGTTCAGCATGGCGCCGCCTCCGGCGACGACAGTGGGGCAGTTGTTAAGAAAGTGAACGGAGCTGATGTTGCTTCCGTAGACGAGGACGGTGTGGTCAAGGAGGCTTGAACCGTCTGGCTCTTTCACTGCTTTTAGACTGTCAATCAACCCCGCGAGCAGGGTGCTTTGCGCCGCATCTTTCTTCTCTGAAAACTCCATGCGGTCGCCCTGCGATCGTTCGTAATGGCTCAGGTCGTGGCCAGTGTAGGGGACGTCGATGCTCTTGAGCAGGCTGTCCACCGGTTGTCGGTAGGTCAGCACGCGGGTGGTGTCGGTTTTGAGCGCCGCAACCGCGAGGTCGTACATGACTTTGATTTCCTCGCGTCCGGCGATCCCCGGGCGGGGCTCCGGCAGCGGAGCGGCGGCCTTTGGAATCTTCAGCCACTGTTCGTCTTTGCTCAGCCGCACTTCAATGTCGCGGATGCTCTGCGCGTATTCGTCGAGCTTTTCGGTGTCATCGTGGGAAAGCCCGCGCTTCACCCGGGTGAGATCTCCGAGGAGGGTGTCAAGGACGCTGCGTTTCTCGCGGAGCATTCTTTGGCGTTGGTCGAGCGGCGTGTCCTCGGCGGAGAATATCTTGTGAAACGCCGCGACCGGATTGTCGCATCCGGCGATCGGTTTGCCATGTTCGTTCCACGCGAGCGAGAGGCCGGGGCCGTGGCCTTGCGTGCCTGCATCAGGAGTGCCAAGTTGGATGGAATTGAAGCGCGTGTCCTTTCCCAGCACGGCCGCGGCCACCTGGTCCGCGGAGATACTGTTGCAAAAGCTGCGCCCAGGCTCCGCGTAACGGTTCGCTCCCGTGAGCCAGAAGGTGCTGCCCCAATGGGCTTCGTTACTGAATTTATTCGAGCATCCCTGGATGACGGTGAAATCTTTTTTGTGCCTCGACAGGGGGGCGAGGCCCGGAGGCAGGGTGTAGTCGGCGCCTGTTTGGTGCGGGTCGGGGTACCAGCTTTCGCGGGTGACGCCCCAGCCGAACCCGAGAAACACGATGCGCTTGGGACGCGGGGGGATGGGCGCGGCGTTTGCGAAACGGCGGAAGCCCAGGGACTCGAGGAATGGCAGTGCGACGAGGGCGGAACTGCTGCGCAGGAATTCGCGGCGGGAGGGGGCGGGGCGGAGGGGGATGCTCACGCTCGATTGTATACAATCGCGGGCTCCCCGATGACAAGTCCGTCTTCGATTTCATCCCCCCGCGGCGAGCGCCTTGGAAAGACCGAGTCCCGCGCGGGGCGCCTTCGTTTTTTGATCCCTTATTTGGAAGTGGGCGCGCTGTCTTTGAAATCTTTCATCAGTTGATCGAGCTTGGATTTCATCGCCTTGCCTTCCTCGCTCTTGGGGTTGATTTCCTTGAGTTTTTGAGCGAGCTCCCGCATCTCCTTCACTTGCGAGGCCCGCACGGTGGCGGCGTTGGGCGGCGGGATGACGTCGTCCCAGTTGTCCGTGCGGAATAGGGAGGCGGGCAGTTCCTCGCTGTTGACAAGATTGGCTCCCTCGGGATTTGCAGCCCAGGCGTACCGCACCGCGACGGGTTTGGGCACCTCGGGACTGTTCACGCGGACGGTGTCCTTGCCCGTGATTGACGCGTTGGCCCAAAACCACTTGCGGTCTTCGCCGGCGATTTCGAAGCGTTTCAAAGGCCCGCCATCCTTCGCTTTCAAACCTGTGCCCGCGTGCTCGAAGGTGACGACGATGTCGCTGCCCTGGAGGGAACTGTCTTTGAACAGTGGGCTGCTGAAAACGATTTCCCGACCGTAGTCTTTGGCCAGAGCCCAGCGGGCCAGCCGCTCTGCCGGGGTGCGTTTGTCTTTGGGATGAATGTCGTTGGCCTCTCCGACGTCGTTGATAACGGCCATGCCGGTTTTCGGGAGTTTCGAGAGCACGCGTCGCATGCCGTCCTGAACGAGCGGCCATCCATGGGCGATCCCGGGCTGTGTGGTCGGTTGATGATAGTTGGCCAGCTGCACGTAATAAAAGCTGAGGGAGTCATTCCAGCGCTTGCGCCAATCTTGAATCAACAAGGGGAGGGTCTGGTCGTAGGGCACAGATCCCGCATGCGAATTGCCTTCGCCCTGATACCAAATCGCGCCTCGCATGGTGTAGCCGACAAAGGGGTGGATCATCGCGTCGAAGATTACCCCGGGATTGCGCTCGGTGAGCAGGGGACGTTTGGGAGCATCGGGCTTCCGCAATCTTTTGCCCGAGTCCTCATCCTTTTTGGCTTTGGCCTCGGAGACCGCATTTTTCCACGCCTCCACGGACGCTTCGTAGGCTGCTTTGGCGCTTGCTGGATCGTATGTTTTTTCGGCCTCGTAGAGCGAGTCGACGAGCGTTTTGGTGGCGGGCAATGTGTTGAGGACCTCGCGACTGATGAAGGCCTCGATGGGCTTGCCACCCCAGCTCGACTCAATGATCCCGATGGGCACGCCCAGTTCCTGATGGAGGCGTGTGGCGAAGAAGGTTGCGACAGCTGACCACTCCGTCACGGTCTGGGGCGTGCAGGCGGCCCAGCGGCCCTCGATATCTTTCTGCGGCTCGGATGCCGTGACGTTGGGCCCGTCAAAAAAACGGAAAGCTGGGAAATTGGCCTTTTCGGCGAATTCCTGTCCGCCCGCCGCGGTCCTGATCCGGAAGACCATGTTGGACTGGCCCGACGCAAACCACACTTCCCCCACGATCACGTCGCTTAATTCGACCTTGTCCTTGCCGGCGGATATGGTGAGCACGGCGCCGGTGGCGTCGGCGGGGCCGGACTGGATTCCGGCTTTCCAAAAACCCTTCTCGTCCGCGGTGGCTCGGGCCTGCTTTCCTTTGAAACTTAACTGAACGGACGCTCCGGGATCCGCTTCCCCCCATACGGCGACTTCGCGCTCTCGTTGCAGGACCATGTGATCCGAGAAAAAGTGGGGGAGCCGGATTTCGGCGAACAGCGGGGAAGTTGCGCTGAGCAGGAAAGTCGCGCTGAGCAGGGCTCGGACTCGATGGGGGGAGGAGGAGGCGTTTTTCATTGGAGGGATTCGTGTTCTGGGGATGGAGATGCCGCGCTGGCGAGGGCGGATGGATGCTGGATTACTGCGCCGACTTACTGCGCCAATTCGCCGATCAAAAAAATCGCCCCCGCATACCAGTTCGTGGGTTCGTATTTGGCCGGTGATTTCGCGAGATCTGGGCGGTTTTTCTCAAACAGGATGCTCTCCTTGTCGATTTTATCCGCCAGAACGCGCACTTTCACCTCGTGCACCGCACCGTCATTGAGGTCGCTTGCGATTCCCGTGGTGGCGAGGCGCGAATAGGTGCAGTAGCGGTCAAAGCGCAAATGCGTGGAGCTTTTCCCATCGACTGTGATCTCGATTTTTCCACAGTCGGGCCCCACGAGGTCATAGATTTTTGCGGCGCTTCCCTTGAATTTGAAGGAGAGCTCCGCGCCCGGTTCCCCTTTCCAGACTGCACCCAGCCGGGCTCCGAAGGATTTTCCGAGGCCGGTGTCTGCCGGCAGTTGCGTCCACGGTCCGGTTTTCAGCGCCTTTTCCAGCGGAAGCATCACCGTGTTTTGGTAATTCGCAGGATCCAGCGGCGCCGGGAGCGCGTGGACTTTGGGTGTTGAATTCGCCCCGCGGATGAGCGGCAGCGAGCGGATCACAGCCTCGGTGTAGAGACGGTGGCCCGTATCGGTGTAGGGGTGGACGCCGTCCTGAGAGAAAGGGATTTTTCCATCCGGTCCGACGGCGATCGGCGCGTCTTTGTTGAGCTCGTCCCCCGAAACCCGCTCCACCTTCGCGTCGGGGGCTTTCATGGATAGTTTGCCCTCGGATTCCAACCGCACCGCCTCCAGTCCCATGTGAATCGTGGGGATGCCGTAGTGTTCCGCCACCGTTTCCATCGTGGAAGCGGATCTGTTGAAGTTCCCCTCCTTCAAGTCAGGCAACAGCGACTCCGTAAAGGTGTACACGAAACACACGTCGCATTCCGGGAAGTTTTTCCAGGTTTTGCGGACAATCCCCTCCATGGCTCTGATGATTTGAACCGGCTGGGCTCCGCCATCGTTTACTGCGAACTCCACGAAAAGCAGGTCCGGTCTGCCTGCAAAAACATCATGCTCAATCCTGAACACCCCCAGATCGCTTCCCGTGCCCCCGATGGCAGCGTTGATCTCCTCGAATTTGGAATTCGGAAATTCACGCTTCAAGTGGGCGAGGGTTTTTACGCGATACCCCGGTTGCGCGGTGATGCTCCCTCCGAGGTAGGCGACCTTTAGTTCACGGCCCGCTGCGGCTTTGGCGAGGAAGTTCGGAAGCCCCCCTCTCGGCGAGCACTCGCGCGCTTTTCGGAGCGGGTCCGAAGCGTCGGCGGCCTCCGCTGTGAACGGCGCAAAGGGAAGGGTGGCGAGGGCGGCGATGCCCGAAATCGTGCGAAGCCAGTCAGTTTTCATTCGGATCGGTTGGATTATGATGGTGGAAAATGGGGCGCCGGTGGAGCGTCGCCGCTTGCGGAGGTCGACGGGTGCTGCCGCCGTTCTCGAGCGCGTTTACGATTAGTATTGTGTGGGGGGATGGGTTCGCCTGCGGCTGATGGACCGCCTTCGGCTCATGGACGGAGCGCGAAGGATGAACGGGTGCGGCGAGTCGGTCACGAAAAATGGGGCGGGCAGCCGCTCGGCGCGCAGGAGGACGCGCGTTTTGCATTGGAGAAAAACAAACGGAGGCAAAGGGAAAACGATGACGATCATGGGGGAAGTGCAGGAACGGACGGGGGCAGATTTGGAGAGAGAGCTTGCGGATGCGGTGAATCGGCTGCGCGAGGTCTGCGCAATCCTCCTCAAAGATTACACGCGGGAGGAGCTTGCGCGGATCATGGAGTCCGTTCTCGAGCCCTCGCTGGATGTCAGTCCGCTCGAGGGCATCGACTCCAAAAGGTACGCGATGGAATACCAGAAAGCCGTGGAGGAATTGCGACGCGAGCGGCAGGAGTTTCTGGGTTTCGAGGATGTGGTCAGGGGGCTCATCATGTTTGTGGAATCCCCCGAGGAGCGCGTCCGCAGGAATCTGGGGATGGATGCCGGCGACTGAGTTTTGGCTGGTTTTCGGATGCCGCGGACGCTTGGCTTCAGGGGTGCGTCCGGCCCCCCTCCTCGCTTCCTGTGTTTTGTTTTTCGCCTCCACCGTTTCCCGTGCCGGCGACTGGGCGGTTTGGCGGGGGCCTCAGGGTGACGGGGTTTCGAATGAAAAGGGCTTCCCGACGCATTGGAACGCGACTGAAAATGTCCGCTGGAAAACGCCGTGCCCCGCGGGACATGCGTCGCCCATCATTGCCGGTGAGCGGCTTTTTACCGTCGGATTCGACGCGGCGGCCGAGTCGCGGTTGCTGCTTTGTTTCAACCGGGAGACCGGCGCCGAGCTTTGGAGGCGCGAGGTGTTCAAGGCTCCGTTGGAGCGGGTGCATTCCGAGAACTCTCGGGCATCGAGCACTCCGGCGTGCGATGGCGAGAGGGTGTACTGCGCGTTTCTTGACGGACGCGAGCCGGTAGTATCGGCGTACACCTTAAATGGTGACCGCGCGTGGTCGGTGCGTTCCGGAGTGTTCAGCAGTGTTCACGGATTCTGCAGCACGCCGGTATTGTGGAAGGACAAGGTGATCGTGAACTGCGACCACGACGGTCCGGGGTATATCGTCGCGCTGGCGCGAGCCGATGGGCGCGAGCTCTGGCGGATCTCGCGTCCGAACCAGACGCGCAGTTACGTGGCGCCTTTGATTCGAGTGGTCCAAGGCAAACCGCAGATGGTGCTCTCGGGATCAAAATGTATCGCGGGATACGATCCAGACACCGGTGAGCTGCTTTGGATGATCGACGGTCCGACGGATCAGTTCGTCGCGTCGATGGTTTTCAGCGAGAAAACCCAGTGGTTTTACATGACCGGCGGCTTCCCGGCGCATCACGTGATGGCGATCCGCCCGGAGGGACGGGGGAAGGTGACCGATTCGCACGTTGCCTGGCACTATCATCCGCCATCGGCCGTGGGAGTATCCTACGTGCCTTCACCGCTTGTTGAGGGAGACTGGCTGTTGTTGAATGATGACCGGGGATTTGCGCATGCCTTCGACGCTCGGTCAGGCAATGTCGTCTGGAGTGAGCGTTTCGGCCGCCAGCATGCCTCGCTCGTGAGCACGGGGGGGCTGGTGTATTTCCTCAACGACGCGGGCGAGTGCCGGATTGTGAAGCCGGAGGACAAGTTTTCCGTGGTTGCGATCAATGCGATCGGCGAGAACACCTATGCGTCGCCTGCGCTCAGCGACGGTCAGATTTTTCTGCGTTCCGAAAAGCATCTGTGGTGCATCGGGGATCGGAAGCGCTGAGTGCGTTTTCTTTGGATCAACGGGCCGCGGGTGCAGCTGGGGCTGCGCGGTCCGCGGCGCACTTGACGGCAACGGCTCCTGGGATGACCGACTTGCTGGCCGCCGGTTTTTTCGGCGCGTCTTTTGAGGCGGTAAAAGGGATGGGCTGGGGGTGGACGAGGGCAGGCCGGGCTCAGTCGATGCCGAGCTTTTCCCGGCCGACCGGAGAGATCCGATCCGGCCCCCAAGGCGGATCCCACACAAGGTGAACGTCCGCCTCCGCCACGCCGGGAAGCACGCTGATGCGCTGCCGCGCTTCTGCGGCGAGTGTCGGTCCCATGCCGCAGCCGGGGGCGGTGAGAGTCATCTCCACCAGCACCTTCCGGCCGCCGTCAACCCTCTCGGCTTTCATGCTGTAGATGAGTCCGAGATCGACGATATTGACTGGGATTTCAGGGTCGTAGACCTCGCGCAAGGCGTTCCAGACGAGCTCTTCATTGAAAGGGCCCTCGGCCCGTGCCTGCGGGGTGCTTGATTCCATTCCCAACGCATCCGCGTCCGCGGCTCCAATGCGGAACAAACCGCCGCCGGTAGCGGAGTGGACCGTGAAGGAGCCTCCCAAGGATTGCGTGATGGAGACGGGTGTTCCGGCTTTCAGGGTGATCGCGTGACCGCTCGGGATCTGCGTGGCCTCGACCGCGCGGCTGAGTGTGATGTATTCGTCCATGGTGGAGTGCAGAGTGGCGTGCAGGGTTGCTGGCGGAAATGGGGCCGGTTACCAGTCCCGCGTGACCCGCCAGCGGGTCTCGGGGTAGAGGTTGATCTCGTCCATGTTGATCGCAAAACCGCACGACTCCATCAGGTACGCAACGCCCTCCTTGGAATGCATCGTCTCCCTGAGGCTGCGCGCAAACAGCTCGATATACTCCTTGTAGCTGTCGAGCGAAAGCGCCCCATCGGACACGTACCGGGCCAACTCCGCGTCATGGCTGTCGATCAGGTCCGCCAGCGCTTTACGAAGGCGCATGCGCATCACCGGATCCACCACCAACCGGAATGGGTTCGCCGAAGGATCCGACGGCATGGGTTCTCTCGAGACTTCAAGGGGCAGCGCCGAGTAGTTGTAGGTGGAGAGAGCTTCGTCCATGGAGTCAGAATAAGGGGTGCGCAGGATTAATAACGCCAAATGCCTGAATCTTCTAGGAATTAGCCGCCGAAGACGCGGGGCGTGTGGCTAAAAAACTGTCATGCAGCCTTTTGAATCCGTGGTTTTTCAGCGCAAAGAGATGCTTAAGTCTCGCATGCGCTGCGGGCGGCTGGGTAGGTTGCCCAGCATGCTGCCAAGGTTCATGGTCTGGCTCGTCTTGGGGTGCCTTTCGGGGGCGACGCTTTCGGGCGCGCCTACGCCCGGAGAGTTGGAGTTGTCTATCGTACAGGACCTGCTCTGGGAGGGTCGCCAGCGCGATGCCGAGGACCGGTTGGAGTTGGCGGCGCAGCGCTTTCCAAATTCAAAGGAAGTTGTTTTCCTCAAAGCTGCCTGCGTGCGCAGCAGATTTGATGTGGAGTCGGCTTCTCGGTTGATGACCCGAGTCGTCCTTATTGCGCCGCGCAGCGTCGAGGGATTGTGTGCCGCGTGCGTGTTGGGAATCGATTTTTCGGAGGACGCGGAGACCGCGAACTATTTCCTCGGCGGCATCGCGGCTCTTTGCCGTGCGCATCCGGACGTGCTGCCGGTGCGGTGGATGGCGGCTGTCATGGCGCGGGCCGTTTCCCTCGAACACGCCGAGATGTCCTGGTCGCGATTGCGCGGGGTTCAGAGTTTCGGGGTCGATAATTTCAAAGCGATTCTTTCGAGGATCAACGGTCGGGAGGGACCGAGCGTTCTTCATCAGACGTGCGCAAACTTGCTGGAAGGCCTCGAGGCCTTGGACGAGGCGCACGAGCACCGGTTGACTGCCGTAAAGCTGGAGCGCGCGCCTTGGAGTCTGGACGGACTAGCCGCGAGTTTCATGCAGTTGGGCCGTTGTCAGGAAGCGCTCGCCGCATGCGACGAGGCGTTGCAAATGGTGGACGCCTCGCGCATGCAACTGCCATCCGATCCTGCCGCTAGCCGGGAGCGTGCGATCGCCGAGGCCAAAAATGCCGAGGCCGACAGGTCGGCCGCCGGTTATCACAACCGCAGGGCGGAAATCTTGATTGAGATGGATGATGTGGAGGGATCGATCCGCGAGAGGATCTTGGCTTCAACGTTGGACCCGCAAGGCGGAGTGGCCGATCATTATTTGGCGCGGTTGTACGCAAGGTTGGGCGACTGGGAGGGCGGACGCAGGCATGCGCAGCAGGCGATTTCTCACCAGTATGAAGTCGAGGCGAACAGCCTGTGGTTGCTGAAAATGGAGGTGCGGGCGGGGGTTCCGGGCGCTGCGGCCGCCCTGGAATTGGCGGAGAGTGCCGGAAATCGGCGGAAGCAATCGGAGGCGGACGCCAAGTCGCCGATTGCGCGCTGGTTTTGGGCGGTGGAAAACGGCGACAAGGCCCTTTTTGACGAACTCGCCGAACAGGTGGATGTCAACGCCAAGTCAAATTCGAAGATCCACGCTACGGCGCTCATTGTGGCCGCCCAGAATGGGAACATCCATCTTATCCATGAGTTGATCCGGCGGGGCGCCGATTTGAATGCAACGGATGTCAACGGCGACACAGCGCTCAATCACGCGGCGCAGTTTCATCAGCCTGCCGCGATGAAGCTGCTTCTTGAGGCGGGAGCCGACGCGTCCATCCAGGACAAGTGGAAGCAGACTCCGCTGATTTCGGCTGCGGGGGTTTCGCACAACCGGCCCGCAGTTCGTTTGTTACTGGAGCGCGGCGCGGATCCGGAGATTGCGACGCCACACGGAGGCACTCCTTTGAACTATGCCGCCGGCTGGGGCGATCTGCCGATCATCAGCGCGCTCCTGCAAAAAGGCGCGAACCCCAACAGGGCGGCGGTCTCCGACGGTTCGACGCCGCTGATTTCAAGCGCGCAGCATCTTCATGTTCAGGCTGCGGCTGCCGTGTTGAATGCGGGTGCGAATCCGGCGGCGCGCGACAAGGCCGGCCGCACCGCCCTGCACTGCGCGCTTTCCGCCACGCCGAACCGGGCCTTCATCAGGCTGCTCATCGCCCATGGCGCCGACCCGTTTGCGGCCGATTCGGACGGGGTGAGCTGCGTGCGGCGGGCGCGCTTTTTGGGATACGAAGATCTCGCGCTTGAATTTGAAAAGGCGGCCGGCAGGACTGAGGCATTGAACTTTCCGGTCGATGAACTGATCGCGAATGGAGAGAGGGCAAAAAGAATGGCGGAGCTGCTGGCTCTCCCGGTGGGTATGTTTATGGGTCGGCAACCGGGCAGAACGTTGTTTGCAGGACCAAGAAAACAGAGTGTCGCACGCGCCGAATTGCAGTTGATTTTCGGAATGCAAAACATTCAGGAACTCGACGCGATGATCCAGGGATTCGGGGCGTTTGAACCGCATTTCTCGGAAGGATTCGAGCTGTCGGAAGTGCTCATGAAAAGCGCCGAATTCATTGGTTCACGCTACGACCAGCATGGGGAAAACACTTCGGCGTGGGCGATCGCGCATCGGATTTACTTTTTGCAAGAGGCCGTTGAAGCCGGGTTTTTAAAGCGGGAACAAGTGGCAGCGCGGCTTGCGAGGGAATTGGATCAGGTCAGG
>JBILLT010000066.1:0-18614 GCA_044375925.1 Chthoniobacteraceae bacterium
CCGCCCCATGTTCCGAACCCTCAAAAGCAATTCTCCCTTTAGCGCGCCCCGCGACGATACCGCGCGCGCGAGCTGCGGAAACGGGGCAAAAGCGAATTCCTATCATTCTAATGAAGAAATTGCAAGCATACCTGCAAAGGTTCGGTGCATCCTTGCACCATTCAGTCCGGGTGGCACCCCCGAGTTTTCGGGGGTAGCTGTCCTCTAAGGAATACAGCTCCATAGCGTAGCACTTATAGCAAATGATGACTTTCCGCTTTTCATCTTACACATCCCTTTTCGCCGCGCTCATCTTCGCGACGGTTGGCGGTATGTCTGTTGACGCGCCGGCGGCCACACTCGACCCCGCGGTGAGCACCTACTTCGAGCAGCATTGCAACAAATGCCATGATGCGGAGGTGCAAAAGGGCGAATTCCGGCTGGACACCCTCTCGTCAAAGGTTGGCTTTGAGAACACGCCGCAGTGGCTTGAGGTCATGGAGCGCATCAACTCCGGCGAGATGCCGCCCAAAAAGGAGAAGAAGCGGCCCGCGGCGGAGGACAGCGCGAAGGTGGTGGAGTGGATCGCCGCAAAGATGAAGGACGGCGAGCAGGCGCGCATGGCCTCGCGCGGGCGGGTGACCTACAACCGGCTCACCCGCGACGAGTATGTCAACACGCTGCGTGACCTCCTCGGCGTGCAGTATGATGCAAAGGACCCGGGCGCCCTGTTGGAGGATCAGGAGTGGCACGGCTTTGAGCGCATTGGTTCCGTGCTGACGCTGTCGCCCTCGAACATCGAGAAATATCTGGCGGCGGCGGAGACGGTGTTGAAAGAAGCCTACCCTGAGATAGTGCCGCCAAAGAAGGGCGCGAAGCCTGAGCCGCCCTTCGGAGGGTCGAAGCCTGCGATTTATGAGGATCAGGTAGACGTGCGGCATCGCGAACGGCTGCGTGAAATGGGTCTGCTCGACAAGGTGCGCTTCGAGATGTGGCCGGGGGACATTTACCGCTATTCGTTGCTGAAGGACCCACTGCCGGAGGCGGGCGTGTATGAGATCAGCTACACGCTCAGCGGGTTGAAGCCCAAGAACGGCCGCGCTCCGCGCCTGAAGGTGTACGAGGAGAAGCTCGACCGCGTGTTGTTCGAGCAGGACATCGTCGCGCCCGAGGAGCAGCCTGTCACCGTGACGTTCCGCGCGCATTTGCCCAAGGGGCGGCCGACCATTCACGTTTACAACGACGTCCCCGGTCCGCCGAACACTCCGCGCTCGGGGCGCCATGGCAACGTTCCGTTTATCAGCACGAAAATCGGCCGCATTCCCTGGCAGATGAAGCTCACCGACGAGCAGGGCCAGCCACGGTATCCCTTCCTCATCGTGGACTCCATTTCGTGGAAGGGGCCGATCATTGAGGCGCACGAGCAAAAACTCCGCGAGGACTACATGCCGCGCGAGGAAGGCAACCTGGTGCAAGTGCGCGAGTGCCTCGCCACGCTGGCAAAGCGGGCGTTTCGGCGACCGGTCTCCGATGTGGAACTCGACGGCTACATGACCATCGTCAAAAGTGAACTCGACGCAAAGGAGACGTTTCGCGATGCCGTGAAGGCCGGGATGCTGGCGATCCTGAACTCGAAGAGCTTCCTCTTTCTCGCGGAAGGTGACGAGAATACGCAGCGCCACACACTCAACGATTGGGAGCTCGCGTCGCGTTTGTCCTACTTTCTCTGGAGCACGATGCCGGACGCGGAATTGCTGGCGCACGCCGAGCGGGGTGCCCTGCGTGACAAGGGCGAACTGGCACGACAGGTCGCACGGATGCTGAAGGACGAGCGCTCGGCGCGCTTCTCGAATGCGTTTAGTTCACAGTGGCTGCGCCTCCGCAAGGTGGGGATGTTTCCGCCGGATAAAAAGCTGTTCCCCGATTACGACAAGGCGCTCGAAGCCAGCATGGTTGGCGAGACCCAGGCCTTTGTCCGGGAGGTGCTTCAGGCCGGGCTCACCCTGCGCGAGTTTTTGGACAGCGACTGGAGCATGATGAACGCCTGCCTCACCCAGTTCTACGGGTTGCCTGACGCGGGTGTTCCGCGCAATGACTTCCAGCGCGTCTCCCTGCCTGCCGAAAGCAAACGCGGAGGACTGCTCACCCAAGCCTCCATTCTGTCACTCACCAGCGACGGCTCGCGGCACCGGCCGGTGCATCGCGGCGTGTGGGTCATGGAGTCCATCTTCGGCAAATCACCGCCGCCGCCGCCTGCGAACGTCACGCCGATCGCCACCAATCCCACCGGCCCGAAAGCCACCCTGCGTGAGAAGCTCGAGGCACACATCCACGACGCCAACTGCGCCGCCTGCCACGCCAGGATTGATCCGCTGGGACTGGCTTTCGAAAACTACGACGCCATCGGCCGCTGGCGCACGGAGGAGGTCACCGACGGCATCGGTGCGAACCCGAAGGTCACCGCGGCAGGCAAGCTCCCGAATGGGAGCGAGTATGCGGACGCTGCCGGGTTCAAGAAGCTGCTTCTGGATGATGTCGACGCGTTCAACCACACCTTCATCGAGAAGCTCGCCACCTATGGCCTGCGCCGCAGCATGTCCTTCAGCGACCGCGAGGAACTGGCGAAGATCGCCGCCGCGAGCAAGGCGAAGGACTACCGCCTCAGAGACCTCATTGAGGCGTTCGTCACCTCGGACCTTTTCCTGGGTCGCTAGTCAAACCCAACCCCCACACAAGCACCATGAGCAACCTCAACCTCAATAAATGGCAGATCAGCCGCCGCCAGATGCTGCGCGGCCTCGGCGCATGCATCTCGCTTCCTTTTCTGGATGCCATGGCAGCCCTGCCTGCGCCATCAAAGCCGAAGCGCAGCGTCTTTCTCTATATCCCGAACGGCGTGAACACGCTGACGTGGCAGATCGAGCAGGCGGGAGCGGATTACCAGTTCACAAAACCGCTTGCC
Source organism: Chthoniobacteraceae bacterium (assembly GCA_044375925.1). Lineage (GTDB taxonomy): Bacteria > Verrucomicrobiota > Verrucomicrobiia > Chthoniobacterales > Chthoniobacteraceae > Chth-196. Next base: position 2,942 of record JBILLT010000066.1, read on the forward strand.
TCGCTGGAAAAGCACCGCGCGGACATCACGCCGATCAGCGGCCTGCATCACCCGATGGTCATCGGCAAGCACCACAACTGCGAGAGGGTGTGGCTCACCGGTGCGAACGTCCCCGGCGATGGCGGCGCCTTCCGCAATACCGTCTCCGCCGACCAGCTCATGGCCGAGGTGCAGGGCAATGCCACGCGCTTTTCGTCGCTCGAAATGGCCATCGAGGGCACCTCGCTCTCCTGGTCGAAGGATGGCATCCAGATTCCCGCCGAGCGGAACACGCAGCAGATTTTCAACCTGCTCTTCGGCGTCGAGCGGGACAGCAAGGAGACGATCCGCCGCCGTCTGAGCCGTCGCGGCAGCATCCTCGACATCGTGGCCGATGACGCCAAGCGCGTGAACAACAAGCTCGGCAGCGAAGACCGCAGCAAGCTCGACGAATACCTCACCGCCGTGCGCCAGGTCGAGGAGCGCACGCGCCGCGCCGACGAGTGGCTCAACGTGCCCAAGCCCGCCGTCCCGGCCCCCGAAGCGGCGCGGCTCCAGCGCAAGCTGAGCATGGCCGAGGCAGGCGAGTATTACCGTCTCTTTTACGACCTCATGGTCATGGCGCTGCGCACGGATTCGACGCGCGTCATCACCTGTGGCATCGGCAGCGAGGGCAACACCAGCGGCATTCCTGAGATCGGTATTTTGCAGACGCGTCACGGCCTCAGCCACCACAACGGCGACCCCGAGCAGCTCCGCCGCCTCACAGAAACGGATACCTTCCTCGTCGGCCAGCTCAGCTACTTCCTTGACCAGCTCAAGGAACACAGGGAAGGCGACACCCCGCTGCTCGACACCACGCAGGTCCTCTGGGGCAGCGGCATGGCCTACGGCCACAGCCACGGCAACGCCAACCTTCCCACGATCCTCGCCGGTGGCAAAGCCCTCGGCTACAAGCACGGCACGCACGTGGATTTCAACCTGCCGAAGATCGCCAAGTACGACGTCACCAACGCCCAGGAACACTACAGGATCTGCTCGCGGCCAGTCGACGGAGACGCCCGCCTCAGCAACCTGCTGCTCACCATGCTACAGCGCGTGGACGTGAAGGCGGACAGTTTCCAGGACAGCGTGGGGCCGCTTTCGCAAATCGTGGCCTGAAGAGCCTCCACAGCCCAGGATGCAGGGGGGTGCCGGGCAACGCGCCGGCTGCAACCGTGTGTCCTCCGTGGTCCATTCCTATGCGTCTCCTGCTCGCCCTTCTCTGTCTCACCACACTCCTCCACGCCGAGGAGAAACCCAGGTTCCGCACCGACGCCGATGGACCCGTGAAGGCCGACGAGAAGAAGCGGAACCCCAAGGATCCGAACGCCCCACCCGAATGGTACCAGCTCGTGGAAGGTCAGTTTCCGCCGGCCGGGTCCGAACACGCCATCTCCGGCGAACTCATCTTCGCAGATCACCTCGAACGCTCCTTCCGGATTCGAATCGACCGCGCTGACCATCAGGAACGGGGCGTCTTCGATCGCCCGCTGTATGCCGAGATGCTTCCGTACGGCACCATCTGGTACCACGGCGCTCCCGCTGCGCTTCAGGACATTCCGTTGGGAACCCACCTGCATGGATGCTTTTACCTGAAAGACCCGCAGGCCCCCCCACAAAAACATCCGGACGCTTTCAACAAAGGCCAGCCCATCGAAGCCGGGTTCCAACGCTGCTTCCGAATCGAGGACGATTTCACCGTGAACGCTCGAAAAAACCAGCTGTGGAAAGTCGAGAGCGTGGACCTTGCGGCCCTGAAACTCACGGTGTCGCTGCAGCAGCCAGCGGGATCGGCCGGCGCCCCAGGCGGAGCCACCGCCCCGCCGCAGCTCACAAAAACCTACGACCTGCAAACCCGGACCCGGCTTTTTAAAGGAAACACGCTGGCCAAACTGGACGACCTGCAGGCCGGCCAGAACGTGCTGTTCAACATCACCTGGGCCACACTCTACGGTCCGGGCCGCATCACCGACATCTGGCTGGACGATGAAAGCCGCCGACTCGCCACGGCGCAGCAGCTCGCGGCACACCGCGCGCACACCCGCGAGCGCGGGCTGCCCGGTTGGATCACCGCCGTCGAGGACGAGCCTCAACTCGTCACCGTCACCTTCTTTGGCAATGTGGATCCCGCGCTCTTCGAGGAACTTACCATCAAAGATCCCAACGCAAAACCGCCGGCCGATGGGAGCCCGCCGCCCGTTGAACCGCGCGGAGGCCTCGCCGTCGCGCGCGACAGCCTCATGACCTACGATCCCGTGAACGACCGCAAAACCGGCGGCATCCTTGAGGTGCGGAAAATCCCCGTCGAACCCGGCTGCAGCGGTGTGCAGATCAAGCTCAAGATGGACATGCTGCTTGAGGGTTACCGCCCCAAACGCGTCGTCCGCTTCTATCCCCCTACTTGGAAGGTAAATGCCTTGCCCCGGGAAGAGGAGTTTCAAGGGCGGGAATAGCCCTGCCGAACGCTGCAACCAGGAACCCAGCATAAGGAACCGATGCGCCTCCTCCTCACGTCGCTCTTCGCCCTTTCCGTCCTTTCCGTCCTCCATGCCGGAGACAACCCCGGGTTCCGTACCGACGCCGATGGACCGGTGAAGGCCGGCGAGAAGCGTCCCAACCCGAAGGACCGAAAGCCCGGGGACAAGCCGGACTGGTACCAACTCGTCGAGGGGGAGTTTCCGCCGGAGGGCTCGGCACATGCGGTCTCAGGCGAACTCATCATGGTGGATCATCTGGAACGGCGGTTCCAGATTCGGGTGGACCGCAATGACAGCCAGCAGGCGGGTTTTCACGACCTGCCTCTCGAGGCGGGCCTGCTGCCATACGGATCGGTCTGGTATCACGGCGCCCCGGCCGCGCTGCAGGACATTCCGCTCGGCACCCACCTGCATGGTTTGTTCTACATGAGAGACCCCAGCGACAAGACGCCGCTGCCTGAAACCTCGAACAAGCGCAAAACCGACGAATGGGAGTTCCGGCGCTGCCTCCGCTTGGAGGACGATTTCACCTTCCACGCACGGCAGAAGCAGCACTGGAAAATCGAGAGCGTGGATCTCGCGGGGGGGAAGCTCAACGCCGTACTTGTCGGCAACTCCAAAGGCGCCGGCGAGGGCAAGGCTAAGACTTTCGACCTGCTCACCCGCACGCGCGTGTTCCAGCGCGACCGCATCGCGGATCTCAAGGCATTGCGGCCCGGCCAGACTGTCCTTTTCAACCTCACGTGGGCCACGCTCTACGGTCCTGGCCGCCTCACGGAGATCTGGCTGGATGAGGCGAGCCGTGCAGTCGCCACCGCGCAGCAGCTCGAATGCCACCGCAACCACCTCCGCGAGCGCGGACTCCCGGGCTTCGTGAGCGCCGTGGATGACGAGGCACAGCACGTCACAATCACGTTCTTTGACGGGGTGGATCCCAAGCTCTTTGACGAACTCAAGGGCACCGATGAAAAGCCGCAGGGCTGGCCGTTTTCCGTGCCCGAGGACGATCCGAAGGCACCCAAGGGCGGGATCGCAGTGGCGCTCCCCACTCTGATGACCTACGACCCCGTCAATGATCGCAAGGGCGGCAACATCCTGACCTTCGGCAAGGTGCCGGTGGTCCCCGGTTGCAGCGGCGTGCAGATCAAAGTCAAATGCGGGATGATGCTCGAAGGCTACCGCCCGGGGCGCGTCGTGCGCTTCTACCCCGCCACTTGGAAAGTCGAGGCGCTGCCGCAGGAAGAGCGCTTCGAGGGCCGCGAATAGCACCCCGGTCACGTTCCCCTAAAGCCAAAATCATGAAACTGTCCGCCATTGCATGTCTGACCCTCGCCGTCGCCACGAACCTCGCCTTCGCTCTTGATTCCCACGTCGAGGCCGTCATCCGCACCGTGGAAGGTGCCAAGGGCAGGGTCGAGAAGACCGAGGACGGCCAGAGCCTCAAGCTCGTTGATCTCGCCGTGCCGCAAACGGGTCCGCACGACCAGCGCAAGGACGATCCCTACGACGCCGCTTTCTTCGAGCACCTTGGCCACATCACCACACTCGAGTCGCTGAACGTCATTTCCACCAAGGCCAACGACGAATGGATTGCGCCTCTCGGCAGGCTCACGAACCTCAAAAGTCTCCGCTTCACCAACAACGGCAGGCTCACGGACGCAGGCATGGTGCAACTCGCTGCTGCGATGAAGGGCCTGGAGAGTTTCGCCTTCGTGGGCACCGCCATGACCGGCCGCGCCTACGCCCAGTTTGACGTTTTAACGAAACTGGTGAGAGTGACCCACCGTGGCAGCAGCATTGACGATGAGGGCTTGAAGGAGTTGTGCGAGCATCTGCCAAACCTGGAATACATCAGCCTCGCGCACGCCAAATTCACTGATGCCGGCGCACCAAATCTCGCAAAGCTGACTAAATTGAAAGGCCTCGACATCGGCTCCTCGAAGGCGACGCCCGAAGCGCTGGTCCACATTACCAAGCTGCCGTTGGAGTTTCTGGAGCTTGGCGACAACTTCGCGACGGCTGCATCCATCCCGGTGGTCAAAGCCATTGCCACGCTGCGCCGCGTCACGATCACCCACTTGATTAAGGTGACGGACTCCGAGTTAAAGACGATCGCAGGTCTTTCACAGCTCGAGAGCCTCGAACTGGACGACGTCCCGTTGCCTGTAGAGCGGGTGCCCGTGCTCAAGGACTTCGCCTTCCTCAAAGTGCTCAAGCTCGTGGACCGCAAGAACGGCTACCCCGCCGAAACCCAGGCCAGCATCAAAGCCCTGCTCCCGGGGGTCGAGGTAAAGTTCACCCCCTGATCCGCCGCCGACTCATCCCATGAAAACCACCCTCCTCCTGATTACCGCGCTGCTGGCCCCAGTGGCCGGACTGCTGGCCGCCGCGCCGGATCTTTCCAAGATCGCTTCACGCACAGACCTCGACGCCGTCGTCGCTGCCGCCAGTGATGCCGGACTAAAGAAGGCGCTCACCGAGAACGCCGCCGCCATTCTCGCTGCCGCCGGCCAGCATCCGCATGTCGAGGCCGTCATCCGCACGCTCGAAAGCGCGCCGGGCACGTTCACGAAGATCAACACGACACCCGAGGCGCTGAAGACTGCCGCAGGTGGAGACATCCCGGTCTTTGACACGCTTACCCAGGTCAGCACCAACATTCTGGGCGGCAAAGCGCACGACCAGCGCAAGGAGAAAGAAGACCCCTACAACGCCGCCTTCATCGAGCACCTCGGCCACATCCCCTCGCTGGAGTCGGTCAAACTGGAGGCGTCGGGAATCCAGGACGACTGGGTGGCCCCACTGCTCAAGCTCAAGAAACTGAAAAGCCTGAGCGTGAGCGGCTTTGGAAAGCTGGGCGATGCGAGCCTGGCTCAGCTCCAACGGCTCACCGAGTGTCCCGACCTCACCAACCTCGAGCTGGCCTATTTTGGCAAGGCCTCCGACTCGGGTTGGGAAAAGCTCGCGGGCCTGAAAAACCTGGAGTCGTTCACGCCCCGAGGCGCCGGGTATCCGGGCCACTTCTTTGCGAAGTTCGAGGGCTGGACGAAGCTCAAGCGGCTCAACTTCCACAGCAACGGCCTCGATGACGAAGGCTTCGGCCAGGTGTGTGAAAAGTTCCCGAATCTCGAATTCATCAAGCTGTGGCATTCCAAGCAGCTCACCGATGGCGCTGCGGAGCACTTCAAGAAGCTCAAGCACCTCACGGGCATTGAGATCAGTTGTGCGAAGGCCACCTCCGGTCTGGTCAAGCACCTGCGCGACCTGCCCATGGAATACATCGCGCTCGAATACGGCGTGAACTCCCCGGCAGCGGACGCCATCGACACGGTCAAATCCATTCCGACGCTGCGCCGTCTCTCGCTGGACGCAAGCAAGTTCACTGACGCTGACCTCACCGCCGTCGCTGGCGTGACGCAGGTCCGGGAACTCTCCCTCTCAGGCCTCGACCTGCCCGAGGCCGTGCTCCCGCAGTTGAAAGCCTTCGCGCATCTCAAATCCCTCACGCTCGTCCGCTACGGAAAGGGCTACCCCGAAGAAACGCAGGCCAAGGTGAAAGCCCTGCTGCCCGGTGTGGAACTGAAGTTTGTGAAGTGAGGCTTCACCGCTCCAGAACCACGAACCGCAACCCCTCATGAACAAAGATTCATTCAGCCGCCGGCAGTTCCTCCGGGCGGCGGGCGTCACCGTCGCACTCCCCTGGCTGGAGACGCTTTCGCGGGCGGCCGCGCCAAACGTGCCGCAGCGGTTTGTGTGCGTCGCCAACCCGTTCGGCATGATCCAGGACGCCTTCTTTCCCTCCGAAGAGGGCCTGCAGGCGGCGCTGCCGGTCAACCTCGGGGCCTTGGAGCCGCTCCGGGGCAAGTTCACCGTTTTCTCCAACCTCGACCACGGCAACAACGGCGGCCACGCAGGGACGCACCTGTTTCTTTCGGGCGTGAAGTCGGCCGAGGCTTCCAGCATGCCGGACGGAAACATCTCGCTCGACCAGTTTTTGGCGCGCCAGATCGCCGGGCAGACGCGGTTTCCGGTGCTCAACACGGCCGCAGGTCCCGTAGGTGGCGGTGGCGTGGAACTGTGCTGGACGCGCACCGGCGTGATGGTGCCGCCCGTGCAACAGGTGTCGCGCGTTTTTAGGATGCTGTTTGTGGACGATCCCGCGGAACTGTCCTCCACGCTTGGAGTCGACTACGCGCAACAGGGTTCCATCCTCGATGCGGTGAACGGGCAGGCCAAAGGCATGAGCAGCCGCGTCTCTGGCCGGGATCGGGAGAAACTGGACCAGTATTTCACCGCGATCCGTGAGGTGGAGAAATCCCTCGAGCAGGAGAAGGCGTGGCTTTCGCGCCCGCGCCCGAAGGTGGACGCGAAGGAACCGAAGGACGGCACGGTCAGCCAGCAACTGCCGATCCTGTTCGACCTCGTCGCGCTTGCCCTGCAGACCGACTCCACGCGCGTGGCCACCATCGAGGTGCCCGGCTCTTTCGACACCTCGGCCATGGGCATCGAGGAAAAGGGCTACCACGGCTACTCGCATCACGGCAAGGACCCGGGGCTGATGGAGGGCATGCGGAAGGTGGAGCGCTACCAGATGACGCATCTGGCGAGGTTTCTCACCAAGCTCCAGGACCTCGGCCTGCTCGACAATACGCAGGTTCTCTTTGGCAGCGGCATGGGCGATGGCAGCGCGCACAACAACAAAAACCTGCCGGTGCTCCTCGCCGGTGGCGGCTACAAACACCGCACCCATCTGATCCTTCCCGAGGCGGAGCAGAAACGTGTCCCACTGTGCAACCTTTACCTCTCGATGGCGCAGCGTTTCGGCGCCGAGACCCACGTGTTTGGGCGGAGCAAGGGGACTTTTGGAGAACTTTCATGAAGCGTTCCCAAAGCACTGCACCGGGTCTCGCGGCCCTTCTGCTGCTGGTGGTGCCGTTGGCAGGCTTCGCAGCGGAGCAGGGCAGGCCCGTCTCCCTCAGCGGAACGGTGCGCGCCTTTGTCTCCGAGCGCTGCATGGACTGCCACGACGATTCCACCAGCAAGGGCGATGTGTCGTTGGAGTCGCTCGGCAATTCGGTGACGGATGTCACGGCCGCCGCCTGGCTGCGGGCGCTGGAGCAGATCGAGCGTGGCACCATGCCGCCGCCGAAAAAAAAGCAGCCGAACGCCGAGGAGCGCCACCGTGCCGTGTTGGAGCTGGAGGAGGCGCTCGCCTCCCACGCTCAAAGCCGGCCCGCACACGACACCGCGGTCCTGCGTCGGCTTAACCGCACCGAATACCGACGCACGCTCGAGGACCTGCTCCACCTCGATTTGAGCCGCCGCGATCCGACGCGCGATTTCCCCGAGGACAACCGCTCGCATGGTTTTGCCTCGGATGGAGGCAGGCTGGTGACCTCGAGCTTTCTAATGCGCCTGTACCTCTCCGCGGCGAAGGATGTGGTCAGTCGGGCGGTCCATTTTGAACCACAACCCGGGACGCGTACCTGGTCGCTCTCGGCCCCGTTTGAAAAAACAGCGGGAGGTCATCGGCATTCCGAGCGGGAGTGGTATGCGAAGCGTCTCCGTGAACCCCAGCCTTACCAGACGCTCGAGTACCGCGACAGCAGCGTGCCGCTCGAAGAGTTGCGCGACGGCGTGCCCGTGGCGGGCTGGTATTCCATCCGCGTGCTGGCCGAGGCAAAGTTTCGTTACGCGGACATGGACGCGAAGAAGATGTTCGGAGGCACCGCGCTCATTGAACCGAGCCAGCCGCACCGGCTGGCGCTGACGCTCAGCACGCTCGTCGGGGTGGACCCTGCGAACAAGGACGCTGTCCGCGATGCGCTCATCGGCGCCTATGGCGATGTGGTTGGTTCGGGTGGCCGCGCCGTCGCGCTTTGGGATGTGCCCGATGATGTGCCTTCCTGGTTGGAGTGCCGCGTGTGGCTGGAGGCGGGGCAGTTTCCGCAGTTCTCGTTTCCAAACGGCCCCTCGGCCAGCAACAACCGCATCACCGGTTTCGTTAAAGACAACAAATACACCCTGCTCAACAAAAAGCAGCTGGCCGCTTACGAGGCTGCGGATCTGAGTGGTGACTGGGGGCATTTGATTTTTTTCGAGACGCCGCGTATCCGCCTGCACAAGGCCGAGGTGAAGGGGCCCCTCAACGAGCAGTGGCCGCCGGCGAGTCATCGCGCCATCTTTGGCGACACGCCCTACGCCCCGGCCAGGGCGGGGGAGGTGCTGCGTGCGTTCGCAGAGCGGGCGTGGCGTCGCCCGGTGATCGTTGGGGATGTGGACCCGATCCTGAAGCTCGTGCGGTCCGCGGAGAAGACCGCCGCCGATGGGGGCGCACCGCCGGAGCAGGCTGCGGAGTCAGCCATCTCTCAGGGTGTCAGGGCGGTGCTTTGCGCGCCGGAATTTCTCTACCGCGAGGAGCGTCTGCCCAAGCTTGACGGGGCCGAGATCGCCTCGCGGCTTTCCTATTTCTTATGGTCCTCGCTGCCGGACGCCCAACTCATGTCCCGCGCCGCGGCCGGTGAGCTTGCAAGGCCCGAGGCACGGCGCAAGGAAGTGGAGCGAATGCTCGCCGACACACGCTCCGACACCTTTGTGAGCGAGTTTCTCGACGGCTGGCTGGCGATGCGAAAGCTCGGCTCGATGAAGCCCCAGGGCGGCGGCTTCGGCACCTATTACGACGACAATCTCGAGCCGGCGATGCGCACCGAAACGCGGCTGTTCTTCAAGCGGCTCCTGCAAACGAATGGTCCGATCGCCGACCTGCTCGACTCCGACTACACCTTTGTAAACCGGGGCCTTGCGAAGCTGTATGGGATTGCTTGGCAGACCGTGGAGGCGGACCTCGGCAGGCCGGTGGCCGGCCTCAACCTGGATGACCTTCTGCCGGACGGCGCGGGCGATTCGCCTTCGCAGGGCTTTGTCCAAGTGAAGCTCACTGACAAGCGCCGCGGCGGGCTGCTTGGACAGGCGAGCATTCTTACGCTCACCGCCAACGGCGTGGACACTTCTCCGGTCATCCGCGGCATCTGGCTGTTGGAAAACATCCTTGGGGCGCCGCCGTCGCCTCCGCCGCCGAATGTGCCCGTGGTCGAGCCGGACATCCGCGGCACGACGACGCTGCGTCAGCGTCTGGAAAAACATCGGGAGAATGCGGCGTGTGCCGGCTGCCACCGGCAGATTGACCCGCCCGGTTTTGCGCTGGAGAGCTTCGACGCGATCGGCCGCTGGCGCGGGCACTACACCCCGGTCAACAACACGGCGCTGGCGGTTGATCCAAGCGGCGAGTTCAACGGCCAGGAGTTCAAAGACGTCATCGCCTTCAAGAAAGCGCTGGTGCAGCGCCAGCCGCAGTTCGCCGGTTGTCTCGTGGAGAAGCTCCTCACCCACGCGCTGGGGCGGGAGCTGGGTGCGGCCGACCGTCCTGCCATCCGCCGCATCGTTGAGCGGGCCGCCGCCGACGGCTATCGGCTGCGCGATCTGGTGTTGCTCTGCTGCGAGAGCGAACTCATCACCCGGAAATGAAGCGTCCAGACATGCAATTTCCAGAACGCTGTCGGCAGGCACTCCGTCTCCTCCTTGCCCTGGCCGCCCTGTCTCCGTTTACGGCATTTGCCGAGGATTCGAGCAAGTTGACGTCTCTCACCGAGGAGCAGGCCCGGGAGGTGGTGGCGAAGAAGCCGGTGAATGTGGGTTCCATCGACGGAGGCTTTGCGAGCTTCGACGCGCTTACCACGCTCACGCCCGAGGTGGCGGAGGTGCTCGTAAAGTACGAGGGTGCGCTTTCCTTCAACGGCCTCACGGAGCTGTCGCCCGGAGTCGCGGCGGTGCTGGCGAGGCATGCGCCCGGCAAGGGATTCGGCTCCGCAGACCTTCGCCTCAACGGCTTGAAGGTCCTCTCTCCCCAGTCTGCCGAGGCTCTTGCGGCGCATCCGGGCAAGGTGCTGCTCTACGCACTGGAGAAACTCGATTCCCTCCCGCTTGCGCAAAAGCTCGCGCGGCAGTGGGGGGAGTTGCGTCTCGGGGTCTCGGAGCTCTCTGCGCCCATCGCCGCCGAACTCGCCAAACACCGCGGTACCGAGGAGGACAAGACGCGGCCAGGCGTCATCTTCCGGCGTCAGGACGGTGCCGCCTCCGTCCTGCGTCTCGACAACCTCGAGTCGCTCACACCGGCTGCCGCTGAGGCCCTGGCCGCCCACGAAGGCGTGCTCGTGCTCAACGGTCTGACTGCGCTCCCGCCGGCAGTGGCCGCGTCACTTGCCAGACGCGTGGGCAACAGCAACGAGGTCCGCGCCAACGGCTCCAGCGTCACAGCGAAACGCACCGGCACGCTCGTGCTCAACGGACTGGAGAATCTCTCTACGGAGTCGGCCAGCGCGCTTTCCGGCTTCACCGGCGAGCTTGTGCTCAAGGCCCTCAGCGAACTCACTCCCGCCACCGCAGGCGCCCTCGCCAAACACCCGGGCCGACTCCACCTCACCGGCCTCACCAGACTCAGTCCCGAATGCCACGCCGCCCTGCAAGGCCATAAAAACCTGCTCCTGCCGCGCCCGCTGCCCCTGAGCGCGGCAAAGTGAGCAACCAAGAGCCGCAAGCCCACACCATGAGGCCACTCCCCCTGCTTCTCACGGCTCTTCTCCTTGCACCGCTGGCTGTGCGGGCGGATTTGAAGGAAGACTTCTCCGCCACCGGCGAGCAGGTTTTCGAGTCCTGGATTCCTTATGGCCGGCTCGCAGACGGCACGTGGGCGCAGGGCGTGGGCAAGGCCCGGCCCGAGTGGTGGACCCTGGAGGAAGGGGCGCTGCGGGGGCAAAACTTCCCGGAGGAGAAACACCCGGCGGGCATCTCTTGGAAGGAACCTCTCGCGCAGGCGAAACTGGCCGGGACCGGTGCGCGCATCTCCTGGCGCATCAGGGTCACCGAGACGAGCCGCGGCACACTGCGCTTGTTCGGCCTCACCACCAGTCCCCACGACAAGGACGCCACGGACAACCACGTGCTCGCGCTCGACGTCTCCGCGACCGGACTGCGCCTTTGGAATGGCAACCGCGAACTGACCGCGCCGGCTCCGGACAAGGAGTCGCGGAAGTACCGGAACACCGTTCTAGAGGAAAAGGCCGCTGGTGGAATCACTCCCGGCACGTGGCACAACCTCGTGCTGGAGGTGAAGGGCAACGAGGCGCACGCCTCGCTGGATGGAAAACCGGCCGTGACGCTAAAACTGCCCCACCAGCAGCCCCTGCGCAGCCTGAGCCTGGAGGCCGCCGGCGACCTGAAGACCATCGGTCTCGTCTGGTTCGACGACGTCGTTGTGGCACCCCTGCCAAAGTAGGCCGGAGAAAAATCGTATGCCTGTCTGCAACGGAGCTGCGGCATGGTTCCACCCCTTGAGACGAAGGACCTCAACGGCAGGGCACTCACCGGCTCCACCAGGAAGCTGTTTGTCTGGGTAGGGTGATGCAGCCGGGCAACCCACCACGTTCCGGTTTCGCCGCCGTGTATTCTCCTGTGCCCCTTGATAGGCTTCCCTCTCCTTCAGGTGGCCTCCGGCTGTCTGTCTCGCTACGCTCGGTGCTGCATTTGAAAATCATCAATCCACCAATCCTGTGAACCGATTTCCAAACTTCCACTGGCTCCGGGCGTTGTGCCTGGCGCTTTCCGTGTGCGCAATCTCCGCACTCGCCGAGGAGAAGCCTTTCCGTCCTGAACCGGGCAGGTTCCCTCCGCTTGAAAAAGCGCATGCCTACCGGGGCGAACTCGTGTTTGTGGATCACGTCAACCGCCGCGGCAGCATCCGCGTGCAGGGCGGCAGCGAGGTGTTCTTTCAACACGTTCCGCAGCCTTTTGCCCTGCTGCCCTATGGCATCGTCCGCTATCACGGCGCGCCCGCGGATTTGAGAGACATCCCGCTGGGCACCATGCTGCACGTCCGCGCCTTTCTCGCGCCGGACCCGGCGACGTCTTCCGTGCCGATCGTCCAGAAACCAACGGTGGAGCAGCCCGCAGAGAATCACGTTGTTCTCCTCGAAGACGAACCCAGCCACTGCCTGCGCGAGGGTCTGGTCTGGAAGCTGAAGGAAGTGGACCTTGAGGCGGGCCGGACGAAGCTCATCGCCACGCTCGAACCAAAGGCCGGCGGGGACACCAAGGCGGCCGAACAGACCATGACCCTTGATGCGGGCACCCGCATCTGGCGCGGCCGCGAGTGCCTCGGGGTTGCGGACATGGTCGCCGAGGGCGCCTGGCCTGCGGAGGGAAAAAAAGCGCTAGGCGGCCAGCCCGTCATTCTGGGACTCACCTGGCTGCCGGCGGGCACCTGGGAAAACCGGGTGGAGAACCAGTTCCACCTCACCGATCTCTGGCTCGATGACGCCGCCGTGCAGCGCTCCGCCAGCCAGCAGACGGGGGTGCACAAGGCATTGATCCGCAGCCGTCTCATGCCCGCCTGGGTGGATGCCGTCGAGTATGGCAGGTTTGGCCGGGCGACGGTGACCTTCACCTTGTTCGGAGGCATGGACCCTGGCCTCTACGAGGATTTCAAGAAGGGTGTCGACGTGGTGATGGCTTCGGCGGAGAACACCTTGAAGCCATGGTCTAGCATCGTCAGTTCCTCGCACATCGGCTCGAAGGGCGGGATCCTCGAGGTCACCAAGACCGGCGCCGAGCCGCCTTTGGGCAGCAGCGGCGTCCAGATCCGCTTCGAGACCGACCTCATCATCGAGGGCATCCGGCCCGGCAGAGTGGTCCGTGTCCGTCCCGCCAGCTGGCCCCATGTGTCGGCACCCCGGGAGGAATACCTCATCGACCATCGCTCCGGTCTAGACGACCGTTTTCCGACCCCGGCCATTTTTCCGAAGTACTGACCCTCACCAGCTCCCCGGCTCCCCAGCTCATGACACGCTTCCTTTTCGTTGTTGTTTCCCTGCTCCTGATTTCCGGCTGGGGCGCGGCCAGCGCAGCCGCCGAATCCTTCCGCCCCGAAGCCGGGAAGTTTCCTCCCCTTGAAAAAGCGCACTCCTACCGTGGCGAACTTATCTTTGTGGATCACGCGAACCGGCGCGGGAGTCTTCGCGTGGAGGGGACAGGCAAGTTTTATCGAAACGACCCGCATCCCTTCGCCATGCTGCCGTATGGCATCGTGCGTTATCACGGCGCACCGGCGGATCTGCGCGATATTCCGCTCGGCACGGTGATGCACGTCCGGGCCTTTCTCCCGCCCGACCCGAAGACCTCCGCCGTCCCCGTGTTGCCGGTGGACAGCAAGTCCTTTAGCGCGCCCCGCGACGATACCGCGCGCGCGAGCTGCGGAAACGGGGCAAAAGCGAATTCCTATCATTTGAGGAGAACACGGGCGAAAGGTTTTCCTTCAACGAGAAGCTGTATGCTTACGCTGAGTTTGTACCAGACCTCCAACCGTCCGACGTCCCACGACACACCCGCGCACTAGCGGATGTGTGCCTAGCCCTCCTGAACTCCAACGAATTTGCGTATGTCTACTAAACTCCGTTTCGTCCTTCCCTTCCTTGCCGCAGTGACTTCACCGCTGCTCGCCGGAATGCCGAACGTCATCCTCATTAACTGCGACGATCTCGGCTTCGGGGATATCGGCTGCAATGGCGCACGGGATATCCTGACGCCGAACCTCGACCGCATGGCGGCACAGGGCACGCGCTTTACCGATTTCTCCGTCACCTCGGCGCTCTGTACGCCCTCACGGGCATCGCTGATGACGGGCAAGTATCCCGGCCGCGTTGGGCTCTCCACCGGCGTGTTGCGTCCCGATGCGCTAAACGGTCTGGCGAGCAGTGAAATTACCCTCGCCGAAGTGATGAAGTCCGCGGGTTACGCCACGGGCTGCATCGGCAAATGGCACCTCGGTTTTGTCAAAGGCATGCTCCCGATGGACCAAGGCTTCGACAGCTACTACGGCGTCCTGCATAACCTCGATCATTGGGAGACCGAGTACTTCGTGAAGGAAGGCGGCATGCCCATCCTGCGCGGTGACGGCGTCGATAAACGCCCAGCGATTCCCGCCGAGATGACCGGGCTCTATACGGCGGAAGCCCTGAAATTCATCGAGACCAACCGCGAGCACCCCTTCTTTCTCTACTTGGCGCATGCTATGCCGCACATCCCGTTTGACGCCTCGCCGAGATTCAAAGGCAAGTCGAAGCGCGGACTCTACGGTGACGCCGTGGAGGAACTCGACGATAGTACCGGCCAGATCCTCGATAAATTGCGGGCCCTCGGCCTTGCCGAAAGGACGCTCGTGATTTTCACCAGCGACAATGGCCCCGAACGCGGCGCGCCCGGCACGGCGGCACCATTTCGCGGCACTAAGCACACCGTCCTCGAAGGCGGTTTGCGCGTGCCATGCATCGCCTGGTGGCCTGGAAATGTGCCAGCCGGGCGCGTGTGCAGCGAGTTCGTCAGCACTCTGGACATCCTGCCGACTCTCGCGCGACTTGCCGATGCCAAGCTTCCGGATACGGGTAAATTGGATGGCTATGACATGAGTCCCGTGCTGCTTGGGCATAAGGACGCGCACTCACCTCGCAGCACACTTTATTCGTTTTACGGAATCAAAAATAGGACCCTCGAATCCTTCCGTGAGACCCATTGGAAACTACATCTCACCACACCACCCGAGCTCTACGACCTGACTTCAAACGTCGCGGAATCGCCCAACATTGCCCCAGAGCACCGTGAGGTCGTGGATCGACTCAGCGAATCCGCGCGGCAGGTCCGCGAGGAGACTCTCTCTAGATAAACCATCACCCTGAATTTATATGAACACTCCGTTCTTCCCCTGTGCAGGCGCCCGCGCATTACACGCTCCGACGCGCCGTGATTTCCTTTACAGCCTGGGCGCTAGCCTTGGCAGTGTAGCCTTTAGTTCATTGCTCGCCGAGGAACCCAAGAAGAACCCACTTGCACCGAAAGTGGGACATTTCCCGAATGCGAAGGCCAAGAACGTCATTTAGCGCGCCCCGCGACGATACCGCGCGCGCGAGCTGCGGAAACGGGGCAAAAGCGAATTCCTATCATTAGCTGCGGAAACGGGGCAAAAGCGAATTCCTATCATTTGAACGCGAAGAGATCCGCCCCATGTTCCGAACCCTCAAAAGCAATTCTCCCTTTAGCGCGCCCCGCGACGATACCGCGCGCGCGAGCTG
>JBILLT010000130.1:0-4657 GCA_044375925.1 Chthoniobacteraceae bacterium
TGCAGTACATGGGGGCAACGAACCAGCTTGTCGCGTCTTCCGGCGACAATCAGGTGCGGATCGTTTCCGACGATGGCACGGAGGTGCGTGCCATGACGAAGCTGCCTGAGTTTATGCAATCAGCGGCCAGCGCCCAAACGGCCAGCGTTGTGGTGGCGGGAGGCGAGGACAGCACCCTGCGCGTGTGGGATTCCACCTCCGGCAAAGAGCTGGCCACTTTCAGCCAACGCTAGGCCCCTCACGTCTATCTTTTGCACCCGAGTTTCGATAACATCCCAAACGACTCCATCCCCCAACGCCTATGTCGGAGCATTCAAGCATTCTATCACCCTGCCGCGGCCCCCTGGACCGCCGCGGCTTCATGCGCATCGGATTAACAGGATTCGCTTCGCTCGGACTCCCGGGCCTGCTCCGGATGCGCGCCGCGGTTCCCTCGAAAACGAACGCACAGCGCACAGCGGTCATCATGGTGTGGAAGCCGGGCGGTTGCTCGCACATCGATACATACGATCCGAAGCCGGATATCGGATCGGAGTACCGCGGGCCGTTTAAGACCATCCCCACGAAAGTGCCCGGACTGCATTTCACTGAACTGCTGCCGATGCAGGCGAAGATCGCGGACAAGTTCACCGTATTGCGTTCGATGAACCAAAAAGCCGCCGGCCATCCGGCGGGCTCGATGCAAATGTTATCGGGTGATCCGGACACGCGCGACAAGCCGAAGCCGCGGCTGCCCGACTGGATGTCTGTTGCCGCATACCTGCGCGCGAAAGAAGGGCCGCGCACCAATCCGCTCCCCAACTACGTCGGGGTGTCCCCGGTGATCGAATACAACGGCCCGACTTACGTGGGCGCGGCGTATGCACCCTTCGCAGTCACCGGCGACCCTAACCGGCCGGAGTTCGAGGTGCCGAACATCGGCTTGAGCAATCCTTCGGAGGCAAGCCGGCTTGGCGACCGGATTGCGCTTCGCAAGGCCTTGGACACGCTTGAAAGAAACTTCGACACCGCGGGCGAACTCGGGGCACTCGACCAGTTCGAAGCGCAGGCGATGACGCTTCTGACCAATCCCGCCGCACGCGACGCGTTCGACCTTTCGAAGGAAGACGCGCGGACGCGAGACCGTTACGGGCGCAATCGCTGGGGGCAACAGTTGTTGCTTGCCCGCCGCCTTGTCGAGGCTGGTGTGGAAATCATTACCAGCAGCCTCAACGGCCCGTTGTGCGGACGCGTTAGCAACTGGGATGACCACGCCGTGAATCATCACGTGTTCGATGCCCTGCGTTTTCGCTCGGTGGCGTATGACCAGGCTGTGTCCGCGCTTATCGAAGACATCTATGCGCGCGGCCTCGACAAACGGGTCCTGGTGGTAGTCACCGGCGAGTTCGGACGAACCCCAAAGATCGAGTACAGTCCCAGCACGGGCATCGGAGATGCGAGCGCGGCTGCAGGAACCATCCAGCCCGGCCGCGACCACTGGCCGCGAGCGTTCAGCAACATTTGGGCGGGCGGCAATATCCAGACCGGCGGCGTCATCGGTGCCACCGACAGGCGCGGCGAGGACGTGATCGAAAGACCCTGCGGCCCGCATGATTTCCTCGCGACCATCTACCATCATCTTGGCATCGACGGTGCAAAGGTAGCCATCCCCGATTTCAATGGCCGCCCGACTCCGATCGTCGACGACGGTCATCCGATCCCGGAATTAATGGGCCGCATCACCCAGGCGTGAGGTCGCTTCACCAGAGCGCGAATGCTCCTTACAAAGTTGGGTTAAGCCCGCCCGCGCTCGTGCTTGCCGGGCGGGTAGCGCCTCCCGCCGTGCCGAGAAAGATGCGTCGGGCCGCCCGCTGCCTCTGTTCATGCAAGTCTGTGTAGTCACGCCACGTTGCCTCGATGCGCGCCCGGATTTTCTGCGTTTCGCAGAGCGCCTCCCCGGGCTTTTCCACAACCAAGCAGACCGAACGGCATGCTTCGACAAAGGCTATTTCCATGCGGCTGAATTCAAAAACCATCGCACGCAAGGTCTCCGCGAGCACGGCCAGTTCGTCGGAACGCATGGCGGACAAACCGCAGCTGAGTTGTTCGATTTTGGCTTCGGCCGCCGCGCATGCGCGCCGGAACCCATCGAACTCGGGAACGCACCCCGTCTCGGAAATCATGCGGACAGCCGCCCGACTCGAACGAGCAATCCATCGGCGCATCTGGCTTACGAGAGCTGCGAGCACGGAAAGAATCGCGGCGTCGATTGCGCGAACCGCTGAGAAAGAAATCAAGAACCACTGGAGAACCAGCACCGAAACTGCGACGCCAACCGCGATGGCTCCACCCCCCGTAAAATCCAACGCTGGCGCTGCAACAGACATGTCACTGGATAGCTTCGAGAGGCTCCGCGAAATCAACGTGTTTCAGGATTCAGATTAGGCGGTTCTTCACGTGCTTCAACCGCGAATTCAATTCCATGCTGGAGTGCGCCGGGTCGTACCGTAAACCACATTCGGTTTTGCCGCGTCATCGTCTATAGACATCACTCGGCTTTCTCTTGATCCGCAGAGCGCATCTCAGCAAGCTGGCCGCGCAACCAGACTGATCATTATGAATGCAAAAATCGGATTTGTCGGCCTCGGCCGCATGGGCGCCAACATGGCGCGCCGACTCAAAGATTGCGGGTACACCGTCAGCGCAGTGTTTGATCTGAACCGTTCGCTTGCGGATAGCCTTGCCGCTGAGCTGGGCGCGGCGGCCTGTGCAACGCTCAAGACGGTCACCGCCTCTTCCGACGTAATCATTACGGTGGTGACAGATGACACGGCGATGCGCTCGATTTTCAGCGTGACGGGCGACTCTTTGCTAGACGGCGCGCAGGGTCGGGTCTTCATCAACTGCGCGACCGTATCCCCGGCCGTGCATCGCGAAGTGGAGGCGGCGGCTGCGGCAGCAGGAGCAAGTTCGCTTGAGGGCTGCATGGCGAGCAGCATCACGCAGGCCCGCGAGGGATCGCTCTATCTCATGATCGGCGGAAGACCCGAAGTGTTCGAGTCCGTAAAGCCGATTCTTGAGAGACTCAGCACCAGTATGCGTTACGTCGGGCGTGCCGGAGAAGCCGCGAAGGTGAAAGCTCTGGTGAACATGGTGATGAATATCAATACCGCAGGCCTTGCCGAGGGTCTCGGACTCGCCGCCGCGCTGGGTTTGGATTTGTCGATGATTCGCGAAGTGTTCGCACAGACTGGCGCGGCCTCCCGAGTTCTAGTCACCGACGGCGAGGATATGCAAAACCGTGATCACGCGTGCTTTTTCAGCGCATCACACGCGGCAAAGGACAGCGGCATCGCGCTCATGCTGGCCAGCGAATCCGGATTGGATCTGCCGCTTGCCGCCGCAACCAAGCAGCAATTCGACAAAATGACCGCACTTGGCTTTGGTGAGCTCGACAAATCGGGGATCGCGGAACTTACTTTCCCCGGGCGCGGTCCGGCGCCGAGGTAGTCTGCAGATCAGTCGGGATTCGACTCGCCGCAACTTGGCGAAGCAGGCTGTGCAAGCAGTCGCTGCCGCGCAGCCTCACGGGCGGCTGCACACAAGGCGTTGTTCTCGACGGGCAGGGTTTCGATCCAGCGCCGCGTTTCGTCATCTCCAATCTGTGTCAGGGTTTCAAACGCAGCGATACGCTCGGAAACACGCTGGGCAATGCACAGGCGTTCACAGATGACCGGCCCGAACTCAACCCAGCGCTTCGCCGCGACCAGTTCAAAAACCGCGATGCGGTTGCGCACATGCGCTGCAGGATGGGCTGCGATCGCAAAGGATCGATACCTGAGCGTGTCCCATAACTGTGGGTGATCCGTGGCTGTTTGGGCGATGGCTTGGAGCGCAACGCCGCACAACGGCCGGGCCAGATCCTCGTGCAGCACTCCGGATAAAACCCGCAAGGCGTGAGAGTCGCACCGGTGATTCGCATGAAACTCGCCCAGATGCCGGATTGCGAATTCCCTCTCGGACTCGGGTAAACTTGCGTTTGCCGCGAGTCCTGCCAAGCCGTCAGACACCTCCTCAGATACCTTCATTGGATCCGCCCGAATTACGGAACTCCGCAACCACGAAAGGGCTTCGTCGACGCCCGCCAACCATTCGCCCTCGTTTGCCGCATCGTAATTCCATGCCTGGCGCAGGAAGGCCCAAACGATGGCCCGCACCTCCGGCGTGGATTCGACTGGGTCGGTCGCCAGAACACCTGCAATCAGCGGGGGTGCCGTTGAGATATGGATTGCCTGCGCGACCTCCGGTTCATCCGGGTTGGGTAATTCCCCAAGCGACAGATCTCCAGCGGATGAACTCAGAGCCATGCTGTGGGCCATCCATGCGAAGCACGCACGGCTTATCAGCCAAGTGTACCGCCACAGGCGGACCGAAGAAACGGCGGATTGGATTAGCAAAGTCGGGCGAGTGGCCATCACGCTTCGCGTTCAATCGAGCCAATCCGATGCGCGTGCTCTTCGAAGAATCCGCGCCGGACCTGGTAGCGTCGACTGTGTACGCTCGTACCCAGAACATCGGCGCACGTGAGAAGCGCGGATGGCTGGATCTCAAGCTGCGCGAGGGAGCACCCGGGCGTGGCGCTCTCTAAAGGGTGAGCCTCCAGAGCCCTACCGAAAAC
>JBILLT010000214.1:0-4648 GCA_044375925.1 Chthoniobacteraceae bacterium
AAGAAAGCGACGCGCGAAACGATGCGTCGAGCCGGTGCCGCGGGTGCCGCGAGGGCGCCGCGAGAGTACCGCGCTTTTAGAGGGGGTCTCGAATTTCAGGTGTTTTGCCAAAGGTCCGCTGAGGGGCCTGTCAATTGCGCATGCCGACAGGTTCTGCACGAGCCATCGCGAAGTTGCTCAGAATGTGGCTGTCCAAAATGCTCGTTGCAAAGAGACTCCTGGTGAGCTCCGCCGTGAGGTCCCGCGCGAACCGCCAAAGCCCGAGTGTCAGTGACGATCGATCGATGAGGGTAGGTTCTCGATACCCATTCGGGATTATGGTGGAGTCGACATAGCCCATCCGCCCCTCGGCGTAGCTCGTCGAGCCACGGCCCTTCGCTCGCCGGCAGCAAGCGCAGTCGCAGCCCTGCGTGGCGTCGACCGAAGTTGGCTCGTGGGTCTGGTTCATCGCGAGGACGGGAGGGGCCAAGGGGAAGGGGAGGAGAGCAGCGAACGCATCACGCAGCGCCGCGGCGGCGGCTGAGCGTCGCGCCGGCGGGGCGTTGCTTTTGAACGGTGCGGCTGTCAGACTGGCTCGCGTCGCCACTGGACGGTGATGCCGGGTCTGCGAGCCCAAGCTCGAGTTCCTGCTGCTCCCGAGTGAGCTGTCCGAAGTAACGAACGAGGCCGCCGAAGAGGCGGTGATGCGGGATTCGCAGCGACTTTGCGAGCCCTCGGAAGCAATCAGCGTCGCTGTGACGAACCGCGATAGCCGTGAAGTCTTTCATGTCTAGACAGGCTATCGGCAGGTCCTTGGATCGTCAATAGACTTTCTGGACTTTCCAGAAAATCTATACAAGCGCAGTACTTGTAAACACTTATGAACACCCGTAGCCTTCCGAGCATGGCTGTGAAGCGTCCCGAACTTGGGCAGAAGAACTTCGCTCTTGGCGGTGCGAAGGCCGTGTTCGAGCGTTGGTGCGTCGCCAACGGGTACGACGAGAAGAAGGTGTTTTTGGCTGGAGTTCTCGCCTTGCAGGACATGCGACACCCCGATCGTGCTCGCTACTTCCGCATGGTGGAGGCTTGGGCAACGAAGCAGTTTGAGTCCAGCGACGAGGGGGTAGCGACGGTCGTGAATGCCGCCGAGAGCCGAGATCGCCCGGTCGAGAAGACTCCGTCGCGCGAATCGCGCCGGGCGTCGGCATAGGAAGAGCGCGGGGAGAAAGGAGCTTCGGCAGGGGCTTTGAGCCCAGACTGCCCTTGGATCACCCGAACCTCAAGTTCCCCAGGCCGCCTCCTCAGGCGACCCGAGGCAACCGGCGGCCGGGACCAGACGACTGACCCGACATCCCAACATCCCAACCCGGCCTGCGGGGCCCGAGTACACCCCCGCGGCTGGTCGCCGGAAGACCCGGCCGATGCACAACCAGAAGCCAACGCCGAGTGAGTGGAGTCCTCGGCGAAGGAGCACCGGAAGAACCGGACCGCTCGGGGCCACACACCCCGGTGGAGTACACACGACAAGTTGAACGGAGTTGGTCGCCGAAGCGACCGCTCGACCACGTCACTCGCGAAGTTTCTCGCGGTGGGCGCGATCCCGTAGAAAGGATTTCAAATGGCCTATCAGATCAAATCAGCCGTACTCGTCGCGTTCTGCTCTCTCGTGACCTCCATGACCGCGAGCACATTCGCGTCCACCAACTGCTCGGAGGCTGGCCCACGCTCGTGTCTTCAGGCCTTCTACTCAACTCTGCCGAACGGGCAGCCGCCTAGCTTCAATTGTGGAGGTACCCCCGGCTTCACTTGCCTGCCGCAAGAGCGGGATGTCACTTACCAGGGGCCGGTTCCAGTGTCGCCTGGCTGGCACACACTTCCAGACTCAGGGTTCTTCTCTACCGCGCAAATCAAGGTCCCGATTGGGTGTGTCCAGGACGTAACAACTGGCGAATACACCTGCCTGTACCCCGCTAGTTGGGACAATGTCGACTGCATGAACTCCAGAAATCCGCTCACGCCGAGGAATTGCCCGTGATTCGGATGCTGTCGAGTCCCTCTCGCCTGCTCGCACTGCTGCTGCTACTGCTCCCTGCCGTCGGGCGTACCGCAGACGCCCAGGTTCGTTCATCGATCGATGTCGCTGTGCCTAGGCCTCTTGATGAGTCCGCGGCGGCCTCGTGGGGTGAACGGCTCGGTTGGGATGAGCAGACGGTTCTCGCAGTTGCGGCGCAGATCCGATTGTTTCTTGAGGAGCGAGGCTCTGATCTTCGGGCGGCATTGGCGCCGGCAGTCGATCAAGCTGGCGCGATGACGTCGGCGTCGCTCTACTCGGATCCGGCCGCCGTCGAGCAGTTCAAAAGCGTGGTTCGAATCCGCCATCGTGCGGTCGCGACGCTCGCTTCGCGGGAGGACGAGTTCTTTCGGCGCCTGACCGATGTGCCCGATCTGCTACCCGCAGAAGCGGTTGATGCGTTGCGCAATCTGCGTCGTCGAGATCGCGTTGCGGCCTTTCGAAGCTCGATGAGGCGAGCCGACCTCGATCTGAGGTCGATCGTCGCACAACTTCGGCGCGATCAGCCGCTGGTCGTCACTGACGACGCCGCGTGGACTGCGGCTTGGCCGAGTTACGATCAGGAGCTTGCCTCGCTTCATGACCGTCGCGTGCGTGACAAGCTGGAGTCGATAGGCGAGGACGCGGCCGCTTACCACAGGTTTGGCGGCGACATGCAAGCGCTAGCCGAAGAGCGTACGGCACGCGCCCGCTCGGCGATGGGTGTCGAGCGGGCGATCCTCGGTGCGAACGATCGTTGGCTCGCCACATTCTGTGGGGCGCTCGATCCGGCCTCATGCAGACGGCTGCGCGAGGCGGTGGACATCGTTCTGTATCCCGATGTCTTTCCGGACCCGCTTGCGATGGATCTGCTGCTCGACTCGATCGCGGTCGCCGTCGGGGTCGATGCGGAGGCGCGGCTCCGCGCTCGAGCGTCGATCGAAAGCGAGATCGCGATCCTGCGGTCGAAGGAATCCGAAGTGAAAAGACAGCTGATCGAGCGCGACGAGTTCGAAGCTCAGAGCATGGTCAGCCACGGCATGAGACAAGCCGTTACCGAGGCCGTGGGCAGGCTCCGCGCTGCCCGTGCTGATGCGGCGCGCCGGGCGCTGGAGGCGGTGGCGTTTCTGCGGGAGTCTGATGTCGCAGATCAAGTGAAGGCGCTGGGGGCGGCTCTCGACCGGATCGAGCAGCCGGTGCCGGAAACCAGCGCAAGTCCGACCCGGTAGGCCGCCGCCGACACGAGTCCTGGAACGAGGCGCTGTAGTTTCATATGCGACAGAATAGAAAGAATCCGACAGGTCGTCCTCGGCAGGTGAGGTTTCGGCCGATTCGGCTCGACATGCTGAAGGAAGTTCCGGCCGTGACGGAACTCCTCGCCGGCTCTCTCTGCGAAGCGGCAGCCGTCTGCCTTTTCAGTTGCAAGCACGATGCACGCAACACCAGGGTGCACCTTCATCTCTCTCGAAGCAAGATTTCGGCCGGTTCCACCAAGCTTGAATGGCAATCGCCCAGCGAACGTCTGCTGCGAGCTCGAGCTGACCTAGCAGGCCGCTAATCAAATCACTCTACCCACGCATTTCGCGTCGATCCCGCGCGATCTCGTGTCGCCTCGGATCTCGCGACCCGTCGGCGACATCCGCGTCGATCGATTGCCGTCACGCCATCAGCTTTGTCATCCGCAGCAGGTTGTACGCCGCACCCGCGACCATCGCGTCCATCTCGATTCTCGACCGTCCCACGAATCTCGCTCTCGCCTGCCCCGCTACCGTCTTCGTCCACCCGATCACCTGCTCCACTCGCTTCCGCACACGCTGGCTCAGCTCGTAACCCACCTGCCCGACGCGACGGGCCGCTCGCCGTCTCGCGTCACCCTTCTTCCCCTTCGCTTTCGCTCGGCCTCGCTTCATCGCCACATGCGGCGTGATGCCCGATTCCTCGAGCTTGAGCAGGAACTCGCCATCGTCGTACCCGGCATCCGCACCGAGCGTCGCCGGCGACAGGCCGTGGCGACGCTTGAATCGCTTGAGCATCGCGAGAGCGCTTCGCCGCTCCGCCTTGCCGTCCGCGGCATCCATCCGCACGTCCAGGCAGAGGCCACTCTTGTTCTCCATCAGCACATGCATGCTGTGCGAGAGGTGGGCTTCCCTTCCGTTTCCCTTTCGAGCGAAGCGGGCCTCCGAGTCGGTCTTCGAGCGGTGCGTCTCGTTCGTGCGCCGCTCGCCTCGCCAGTTGACGCTCTCGTCGCGCGAGGGCCTGCCCTCGGACTTCGCGAGGACGTTGCCGCCGCCCGCGTCGTCGTCCTTGCCGTCTCCGTTCTGGCCCTCGCTCGGGTTCTCACTTTCGCTTTCGCCCTCGCCTTCCTTGCCGTCCACGCGCTCGACGCTCTTGTGACTCGCGAGTGAGCGGACGAGGGTGCCGTCCACCGTGAAGTGATCATTGCTCGAAAGCTTGCGGTCGATCCCGGCCGCGACCACGCGGTCGAAGAACTTGCGCACGAGGTCGTGCTTGAGGAAGCGATCGCGGTTCATGCTGAAGACCTCTGGCGTCCACGCAGGGGCATCCTGCTCGAGGTCGAGAAACCATCTATAGAGGATGTTGAACTCGATCGCCTCCATG